>NZ_VUMN01000020.1 GCF_009696165.1 Stecheria intestinalis
TCTGGCTGATATCTAAATGTTAAAGGAAGAACCGTTTCAGATCTACTTAATGCAAGCCCTTTATAACTTCTTGTTCAGACATACTTAATGCAATACTGGGGTTGCGTTAACTTTTACAAGTGAAGTCGCCCTCAGCAACTCCTGATTTCTCTGGTTTCCAAACGCCGCATCGTCGTAGAATTAGAATCATGTTCACAGACACTCAGCTACGAAAACTGATCTTTCCTCTGATGGTGGAACAGGTGCTGGTGATGCTGGTCGGCATGCTGGATACCGTCATGGTCTCTTCAGCTGGCGAAGCAGCCATCTCCGGCGTTTCGATCGTCAACGAAGTCAACTGGCTCGTGATTGCAGTCATGGATGCCCTGGCGGCCGGCGGCTCGGTCGTCACCTCTCAGTATCTTGGGTATGGCAGAAGAGAGGAGACAGATCTTTCGGCATCCCAGCTGATCATGATCTCGATTCTGATTCCGCTAATCCTCGGGGCAGTCTGCTTCTTCTCTGCCCGGAACATCCTGACGCTGCTCTATGCCCGCATCAGTCCGGAAGTCATGGATGCCGGTGTGACCTACTTCCGCATCACTGCTTTATCATTTCCGTTTCTCGGCATGTATAACAGCTGCTGCGCGCTGTATCGCTCCATGAGCAGGACAAAGTCCATCATGAATACTTCGATCCTGATGAATGTCATCAATGTGGCAGGAAATTATTTCGGCGTCTATGTGCTTCACCTTGGCGTGGCGGGTGTTGCCTGGCCGACCCTGGTCTCACGGGCAGTCGCTGCCATGATCATGTTCCGTCTCTGCTTCGATCCGGAAAACGAGCTATGCATCCGCTGGAAACAGATCTTCATGGCAGATCGTCCGACGCTCCGCAGAATCATGTCCATGGCGGTTCCGAATGCCGTGGAATCCGGCCTCTTCCAGATGGGACGGATCATCGTCACGATCTTCGTGAGTACCTACGGAACTTCAGAAATTGCCGCAAATGCGGTCGCAAACGGACTCGGCAATCTCTGCTATATCGCTGATAATGCCCTGGGGCTGGCGATCATGACCGCGGTCGGCCAATGCGTCGGCGCCGGCCGCTATGAGGAAGCAGAATTCTACGGAAGAAAGCTCGTGAAGATTGCCTGGGTTGCTGAAATTCTGGAGTGCGTCCTCTGCTGGATCTCTCTGCCGCTNCTGATGCAGATGTATGAGATGACCCCGGAAACCGCCGCCATAGTACAGAGGATCATGATTCTGTGCTTTGCGGCAACCGCCTTGCTGCATGCGCCTGCTTTCGTATTGCCCAATGCCATCCGGGCAGCTGGCGATGCCAGGTTCACGATGGCAGTCGGGGTCGGCTCCATGTTCTGTGTCCGGATTGTCGGGGCGTATCTCTTCGGAACGGTGCTTGGCCTGAAAACCCAGGGGATCTGGATTGCGATGTACTGCGACTGGATCGTGCGGATCTGTTTCTTCTGTGCCAGATGGAGAAGCGGAAAATGGAAGAATTTCCGGGTGGTCGGAAAATAGTCCGGGCAGATTGCAGGACGGATCACCATTTTTCGGTTAGAGTAAACATACCGAATGGAGGAAACAGATATGCGTTATGAAATCGCGATTATCGGTACTGGCCCGGCTGGGCTGGAAGCCGCAATTACCGCATTGGTGCGGAAGAAGAATATCATTGTCTTCGGCTCTGAAAAGAGCAGTCTGAAAGTTCAGAAAGCACATCAGATCAATAACTACCTCGGACTTCCGGAGATCTCAGGCGAACAGATGCAGAAAGCATTCATCAGCCATGCGGTCTCGATGGGCGTGAAGTTCACCGAAGATCAGATCACGGGCATCTATTCGATGGGAGACTACTTTGCGCTTCAGGGAGCGAAGGATTCCTATGAAGCAGATACCGTGATTCTTGCGACCGGTGTCGTTGCCGGCAAGCCCTATCCTGGCGAAGAAGAATTCCTCGGCCGAGGCGTGAGCTATTGCGCTACCTGCGACGGTGCCTTCTATAAAGGAAAGAAGACCGCAGTGATCGGCGGCAGCGAGAAAGAGGAAGAAGAAGCAGACTTCCTGACGGAATATGCTGAGGAAGTTCTTTACTTCCCGCTGTATCAGGGAGAGGTGCATACCAATGACAAGGTAACCGTCATCCGGGAACGCCCGGTATCCATTCTCGGCGATCAGAAGGTCACTGCTCTGAAGACTGCCGGAAACGAATACCAGGTGGATGGCATCTTCGTGCTGCGTGATGCCGTAGCCCCAGGCCAGCTGGTGCCTGGTCTTGAGACCGATGGTCCGCATGTGAAGGTCAAGCTTGATATGAGCACTTCGATTCCGGGTCTCTATGCTGCAGGAGATATTGCAGGCCTCCCATATCAGTACATCAAGGCGGCTGGGCAGGGCAATGTCGCTGCACTTTCTGCGGCTGGCTATCTCGCTACGAGAAAAACAGCGAAATAAGCAGGATTCTGCGTGTTTCCGGAACATTCCGGAAGCACGTTTTTTTTGTGAAACAGGTTGCTTTCTTCCGCCGGCTCGATAAACTGGTGATAACGATCTTCGAAAGGAGAACATATATGGAAATATGGGAACCACGCGAGGTACTTGAGAAAGCATCAGCGACCGGGGCGGATTTCGCTGAACTGTTTTTTGAAGATCGGCATGACAATAAGATCAGATGTTCGAAAGGCGTCATCGGGGGCGTGACAAGCCTGCATATCTGCGGGGTCGGTCTGCATCTTCTGAAAGGCACTTCTTCAGTTTATCTGTATGGAAATGATCTGAGCAGACAGGGACTGCTGTCGCTTGCGGAAACAGGGTCGATGCTGATCAGAGATGCGGAAACAGCCGGCTGGTCAGGAAACAGGAATGCATTTCCGGTATCCGGTAAAGCGGTCTGCCCTGTGCGCATCATTCCGGAAGAGGTCGGTACAGATCAGAAGGTGCTCCGCCTACAGGAAATGGACCAGGCGGTCCGTACCTCAGGGGTACAGGTTCAGTCCATGGAGCTGACCTACTTTGACCAGACGCAGCAGGTCAGAATCCTGAACAGCGATGGACTCAATGTCTCTGATACGAGAGTATTCACCAGAGTGCGGCTTGCCGGAACCGTGGGCTGGAATGGCCGGCAGGTCTATTCCTTCGGGGATTTCATCCGGCCGGCAGGGTATGAGGCGTTTGAGAAAGGCGAGCATATTCCATTCGCATCGGGTTTCGTGAAGGGACTTGAAAAGAGACTTCAGGCCCCCGGGATGAAGTCCTGCGTGCTGCCGGTTGTTTTCGGCGAAGGCAGTCCGGGCGTTTTCTGGCATGAAGCCTGCGGACATAATCTGGAAACGGAGGCGGGGAAGTCGGGACCGTTCTGGAACAGCAGAGGAAAGATGATCGCCAGCAGAAAGGTCACGCTGATTGACGATGGATCAGTCCCGGGGCTGTGCGGATCTGAGCGCATGGACGATGAAGGGCATCCGACTCAGAAGAATATCCTGATTGATCACGGGAAGATGGTCCTGCAGATGGCAGACATTCTCGGGGGCAGACTGACCGGTACCGGCTCTACCGGATCCGGACGCAGGCAGAGCTATACGTATGCGCCATGTGCGAGAATGCATAATACGTATCTTGCGCCAGGAGAGGATGATGATGACGAGATGATTTCTTCTCTTTCTGATGGGATTTATGTAACGGAAGTCGGAGGAGGGTCAAGCGGCAGGAATTTTTCCGTGGCGGTGAATTACGGCTACCGGATCCGCGGCGGGAGACTTGCCGAGCCGATTTCCGGAATCACGCTGAGCGGAGATGCTTCTGAGCTGATTCAGCGGGTTGACCGCGTCGGCAGGAAACTCGTCTTTGAAGAGGGCGGCGGCTATTGCGGTGCTTCTTCCGGGCTGGTGATGACAACAAATTCTGAACCGCGGTTCCGGATCAGCGAAATGAATGTCGGAGGTACGGAATGATCAGTCTGGATGCGTATCAGAAGAGTTTCAGGAATCTTCCGGAAGGGGTGAAGGATGCAGAAGTCAATGCAGAAACCCATCGGAGGATTTCAGTGCAGATCGAACAGGGAAAGATCAGCGGGGTGAAGGAAACTTCCTCAGTGCAGATCTTCGTGCGGGTGAAGCGTGAACATACTGGCTATGCCTATACGGAGGATCCTGAGGAAGATGCCGCCGGACTTCTGAAGCAGGCCTATGAAAACAGCCTGTATTCCACCGAAGATCCTGAGCCATTTTCTGCCTCGGAAGAGACATGGTCCAGGGATCAGGAAGTACCCGAGACGATCGAAGAGCTGAAGCAGCTTGCGATGAATATGGACGCATCCATTGCCGCGAAGATCGGTACCTGGAAAGATCAGACGGAATGCATGCTGGAGCTGACCGCAGAAACATATGGTCAGCATACCGTGAATCGAATGGGAATGGACAGAGGCTTTACATCACCGGTCTATCTGCTTTCCGTTACTCTGGCCGGGGAGGATCTGGCAGTGAAGGAAGAACGCATGTCATCCGACCCGGAGGAATTTGATCTTTCCGGCATCGCGGAAGCACTTGTCCGCCGTCTTCAGGCAGGCATGATTCCGGCCGTATTGCCGCAGGCAGGTTCGTATGAGGTGATTCTTTCTTCCCAGGCTGCCGGTCAGATGTTCATGACTGCCTGGCAGATCTTCTCCGGGGGAAAGCTTTCCTGCGGGGACAGCTGTCTTTCTGGACAGATTGGTCAGAAGGTATCTTCAGACGTTCTGACCATCATAGATACCCCGGATCCAGACGGCGGTTTTCCGGCCTTCCTGGATTCGGAAGGGACGAAAGGACAGACGGTTTCCGTCGTGAAGAACGGAGTTTTCGTGCAGCCGATCTGCAGTCTGAAGAGCGCAGAGCTTCTGCAGGTGCCGCCGACTGGAAATGCAGGAAGACGTCCGCTGCTTTCCGGAATGATTCCGACCGATATCAAGGAGACGCCGAAGAATTTCTGCATTCTTCCGGGGACTTCGTCTCTGGAAGAGATGGAAGCACATATGGGAGATGGCTTTCTGATCACGGAATACTTTGATCTGTTCCATTCCCTGAACATTGCTTCGGGGGATTTCAGCGTTCCGGTGCATGCGGTCAGGATCAGAGATGGAAAGGAGTGCGGCATGGTACGGGGACTGACCATGAGCGGCAATTTCCGCACCATGCTGAGAGAGATCAGCGAAGTCGGCTCTGAGGCAGTGATCAGGCCGATGGAATATCTGAGAAACTATGGCATCGGCACCTGCCCGATCCGGATCGGAAAAGTAACGCTCAGCGGAGAATAGCAGCTAGATCTGCATCGCATCGGTACCTCTGTCTGTTCTGGTTATGGCCGGCTTTCTGCAGACTGAGCTGGAAAGAGAAGATCTTTTTGGCCGGTCTCTTATGGATGCCGGTTCTTTTTGCAGTGATTCTGGTACCTGCCTGCCGCCTGAACGCAGCATCCTGCCCTATTCAGGAAGAATAGCAGAAGACCAGGGGACGAAACAGCCAGCAAGCAGAATTCTGCTATAATAGACGGGATTGTGAAGGAGTTTTATGACACAGACAAAACGATATGAAGATGATGATATTCAGATCCTGCACGGTCTGGATCCGGTCCGCAAACGTCCGGGCATGTATATCGGCTCGACCGACTCTCATGGCCTGCATCATCTGATCTGGGAAATCGTGGATAACTCCATTGATGAAGCCCTTAACGGATATGGAAAGAAAATCACCATCACGCTGAATGCGGATGGATCCTGCACGGTCGAAGACGAAGGCCGCGGCATGCCGATCGGCATGCACAAGAGCGGCGTGAATACCCTGCAGGTCATTTTCACGGTGCTTCATGCCGGCGGCAAGTTCACCAGCGAAGGCGGCTATAAGACGGCTGGCGGTCTGCATGGCGTCGGTGCTTCGGTGGTCAATGCCCTCAGCGAATGGCTGGTCGCAGAAGTAGCCCATGACGGCAAGCTTGTCCGCATGCGCTTTGAACATGGTGATAAGAAGATCGGCAAGCTCGAAGATCTCGGCCCTACCTCCAGGCATGGCTCCAGGGTGACCTTCAAGCCTGATCCGGCCTGCTTCACGACGACGGAATTCAAGTTTGATACTGTCCTGGAACGGGCCAGGGAAGAAGCGTTCCTGCTTTCCGGAATCTCGATCATCTGCAGAGACCTGCGCGGGAAGAAGCCGGTTACGGAAACCTTCTGCTATGAAGACGGGCTGATCGCCTTCCTGGACTATCTCCACGAAGACCGCACGGTTCTGATGCCGCCCGTCAAATTCAGCGGCACCTATCAGGTCGATGCGAAGACGGCCATCAAGGCAGATATCGCCTTCCAGTATACGGATGACTATCAGGAGAATACGTACAGTTTCACCAACCTTGTCCGTACGAGCGACGGCGGCACGCATGAAATCGGCTATAAGAGTGCGTTCACGAAGGCAGTCAATGACTATGCAAGGAAGTACGGGCTGTTGAAAGAAAAAGACAAGAACCTCGAAGGCTCTGATGTCCGCGAAGGCCTGACCTCCATCATTTCAGTGACCGTACCGGAAGAAATCCTTCAGTTCGAAGGCCAGACCAAAGGCAAACTCGGCACCCCGCAGGCAAAGAATGCGGTGGATGCTGTCGTTTCCGAGAAGCTTGCATTCTGGCTCGAAGAGAACCGCGACCTTTCCGATTCGCTCGTCCGCAAGATGATGAAAGCAAGCCTGGCAAGAGAAGCAGCCCGCAAGGCAAGAGACGAAGCCCGCAAGGGAAAGAAAGCAAACAAAGGTGAGAAACTGCTCTCCGGCAAGCTCGCTCCGGCCAATTCGAAAGACGCCTCGATCAAGGAGCTGTTCCTCGTCGAGGGCGACTCTGCAGGCGGCTCTGCCAAGCAGGGCAGAGATTCTCATTTCCAGGCAATTCTCCCGCTGCGCGGCAAGGTGCTCAATACGGAGAAATGCACGATGAGCGACATCGAGAAGAACCTCGAGCTCAACACGCTGACCCATGCCATCGGAGCCGGCATCGGGCCGGATTTCGACTGGCAGGAATCCAACTACAATAAGATCATCATCATGACCGATGCCGATGATGACGGTTCCCATATCCAGATCTTATTGCTGACCTTCTTCTACCGCTACATGCGGCCGCTGATCGAGCATGGCATGGTATATATTGCTCTGCCGCCGCTGTATCGCGTGACGAAAGGCAAGACTCTGGAATACTGCTATACCGATGACGAACTCGATGCCTGCCGGCAGAAGCTCGGCAAGATCGAAGTGCAGCGCTACAAGGGACTTGGTGAGATGAATGCTTCCCAGCTCTGGGAGACGACTATGGATCCAGAGACCCGCTCTCTGATCAAGGTGAATATCAATGACGGAGTTCTGGCAGAAAAGCGCGTCTCCGTGCTGATGGGCGAGAAAGTTGCCCCGCGCAAGAAGTGGATTGAAGATAATATCTCATTCACACTCGAAGATGATTTCAAGGTGGAAGAGTAATGGCAAGAAAGAAAGAACTGCAGGATCATACCAGATATATCCCATCGCTGCTCGAAGACATCATGAGCGACCGCTTCAGCCGGTATGCGAAATACATCATCCAGGAGCGTGCGCTCCCGGATGCCCGCGACGGCCTGAAACCGGTCCAGCGCAGAATTCTCTACGCGATGTACCATGACGGCAATACCTGGGATCACCCATACCGCAAAAGCGCCAAGACCGTAGGTCTGGTCATCGGCAACTACCACCCGCATGGCGATACCTCTGTCTATGATGCGATGGTCCGCATGTCGCAGGACTGGAAAGTGCGTCTGCCGCTGATCGACATCCATGGCAACAACGGCTCGATCGATGACGACCCGGCTGCCGCCATGCGTTATACCGAGGCCAGACTTGCAAAAGTTACCGAAGTCATGGAAGACGACCTCGATAAGAACACCGTCGAGATGACTCCGAACTTCGATGATACCGAAATGGAACCGACCGTGCTGCCGGTTCCGTTCCCGGTCATGCTCGTCAACGGCGCTACCGGCATCGCTGCCGGCTATGCGACAAATATGCCGCCGCACAACCTCGGCGAAGTCATCGATGCCACGATCTACCGTCTGAACAACCCGGAATGCTCGCTGTCCGAACTCATGGACATTATTCCCGGACCGGACTTTCCGACCGGCGGCATCGTCCAGGGTGCCGAAGGCATCGAAGAAGCCTTCCGGACCGGACACGGCAGAATCGTTGTCCGCGGCAAAGCCGACATCATAGAAGGCAAGACCTGCAATCAGATCGTGATCACGGAAATCCCGTACGAAGTCATCAAATCCGATCTCGTGAAGAAGATGGACGACATCCGTCTGTCCAGAGAAATCGACGGCATCCTCGATGTCCGCGATGAATCCGACCGGCAGGGACTGAAGATCGTCGCCGATATCCGCAAGGACGTCGATGCCCAGATGATCCTGAACTACTTCTACAAGAATACGGATCTGCAGATCTACTATAACTACAACAATGTCGCCATCGTCGATCAGACCCCGGTCCAGATCGGCCTGATTGGTCTGCTGGATGCCTTCATCAACTTCCGCAAGGAAGTCGTGCTCCGCCGCTCCCAGTTCCAGAAAGAGAAGATGGAAGCCCGCTGCCACGTCATCGAAGGACTCATGAAAGCAGTCTCGATCCTCGATGAAGTCATTGCGATCATCCGCAAGTCCAAAGACAAAGCCGACGCCAAGAAGAATCTGATGGCCCGCTTCGGCTTCGATGAACCGCAGGCAGAAGCCATCGTGACTTTGCGCCTGTACCGGTTATCGAATACCGATATCACGGAACTGCGCAATGAGTTTGCCGATCTCACGAACCGCATCGAAGAAGTCACTGACATCATCGAAAACAAGAACGTGCTCCGCTCCGTGATCGTGAAGGAACTGAAAGCCGTGAAAAAGGAGTATGATGATCCCCGCCGCACCCGCATTGAAAAGCAGGTCAGCGACATCGTCATCGACAAGACCGCGATGATTGCCAGCGAACACGTCATGATCACGGTAAGCCGCGACGGCTACCTGAAGAAAGTCAGCCTCCGCTCCGTCCAAGCCTCTGAAGGTCAGGAAACCGGACTCAAGGACGGCGATGAATACCTCGGTTCCATCGAATGCGATACGACTGATACGCTGCTGCTGTTCACGTCTCACGGCAACTATGCCTATGTGCCGGTCTGGCAGATCGACGACGGCAAATGGAAAGACATCGGCTCGCATCTGAACAAGATCGCACGCATCGACGGTGACGACAAGATCCGTAGCGCGATTCTCGTCAAGAGCTTCGATACCTATGCCTGGATCGTGACCATCACCTCCGGCGGCCAGATCAAGAGAACCCCGGTACGCGACTATCAGATCCAGCGCAACAGCAAAGTCGTGACGGCCATCACGATGACCAAAGGGCAGGAGCTCCTCAGAGCATTCCTTGCCTATCCGAAAGATGCCCTGCTCTTAGTCTCGAAGGACGGCTTCTCGACCCGCTACGACCTGGAACAGGTACCGGTGCAGGGCGTCCGTACACGCGGCGTCCGGGCCCAGAACTTCGCAAAAGGCGATGTGCTTGTCAGTGCCTGCACGATTACCCAGCATGACAATGCCGTGCTGGCAGTCACGAAAGACGGCCTGATGAAGCGCGTGAAGCTCGAGGAGATCCCCGTCAACAACCGCCCGTCCAGAGGCAACCTCATCGCGAAGCGCGTCAAGACGAACCCGCATGAACTCGCTCTGGTCAGACCCGCTGCTTCCGGACAGACCTTATGCTTCTATGATCCGGACCGCAAGGAAGTCAGAGCCGCTGACATTCCGCTCAAGCCCGTCACCGCAACCTTCGGCCAGCCAGTGGAACTGAAGCAGAACTGGTATTTCCAGAGCGGCATCGAAGAATGCCGCATCATCGACCGTCCGGCAGGACTGGAAGAAAAGGTCCATGACGATGAAGAACAGCTGTCTCTCTTTGACAGCGAGGAGAATTGATTATGGCAGTATGCCGAGGCTGCGGCGCAGTGCTGCAGACGACTGATCCGAAAGCACCTGGCTATACCCCGAAAGAGGGCAGTTCTTACTGCCAGCGATGCTTCCGCCTGATGCATTATGACGATCTCACGATCTCCATGCGCACCGGCATCGATCCGGACATGGTCATGAACCGGTTAGCAGACATGGATGTCCTGATTCTCTGGACCGTCGATCTCTTCGACTTTGAAGCAGGCATGATTCCCGGGCTCAGCCGGAAACTTGCCGGCAAGGATCTCATCCTGATCTGCACGAAACGGGATCTGCTTCCCGATACTCTCAACCATGAGAAGATTGCCCGCTTCGTCTTTTCGAGACTGAAGGAAGCAGGCATTCACATCCGGGAACTGATCCTCACTTCCGGCATCCGCCACGAAGGAAAAGAAGAGATCATGGAAGCCGTGCACAAGTATGCCGATGGCAGAAAAGTCGCTGTCATGGGCAGAGCCAACTCCGGCAAGAGCACGCTGCTCAATGAACTCGCCGGCAGCCAGATCCTGGCAAGCTCCCGATATCCCGGCACGACCCTCGACTTCAATGAACTCGAGATCGACGGCATTCCGTTCATCGATACTCCGGGCATCGAGATCCAGCACAGCATGCTCATGGACGTAAAGGAAGAAGATCTGAAGACCATCATTCCTGCCCGTACCATCAAGCCTCAGATCTACCAGGTCCGCGGCAATCAGAGCTTCGCAGCCGGAGGACTGGCCCGCCTGGATGTCTATGGCGCCGACCACGCAACGGTTGCCTGGTATCTCAGCGACCGCCTCGATCTTCATCGCGGCAAAGCAGAAGCAGCCGATGAACTCTGGCAGAAACACTATGGCGAACTGCTGAAGCCGGTTCCCCTGAAGAATCAGTTCCATACGCTCTCTATTCATAAACACGAAGAAAAGACAGACGTCGTCTTTGACGGTCTTGGCTGGGCTTGTGTATCCGGCAATGTGAAGACCATCACTGCAAAGGCACCGGAATCTGTCAATATCACCTTCAGAAAGGCAATGCTGTAATATGCTCAATTCCAAGCAGAAAAGTTATCTGAAAAGCCTCGCATCCTCGGAACCGGCAATGTTCCAGATCGGCAAGGACGCTCTGTCCGACAATCTGATCCGCACCGTGGATAACGGCTTCAATACCCATGAACTCATCAAGGTCAAAGTCCTGAAGACCGCTCCGGAAGAAGTAAAGGAACTCGCGTTCGATCTGGCCATGAATACGCACTCTGAAATCGTGCAGATCATCGGCCGCACGATCGTCCTCTACCGCAAGGCAGACGATCCGAAAATCATCCTGCCATGAGAATCGCAATCCTGAAAGCTCCCTTTGATCCGATCACGGAATCGGAACTGAAGGCAGCCCTCTCGTTTCAGAGACAGGGCTCCTTCCGCTTTGTCTTTCTGATGACGGAAGGGGACGCCGTTCTTCCCGAAGCAGAACGGATCCGTCTTCTGAACCTGGCCCTTTCTCCTTACCGGAAGCTTGCGGCAGGAACTCCTGAAAGCCTGAAGGACCTGCTTCAGTCCAGGGATACCGTGATTGCAGAACTCGATGCTTCAGAGGAAGCCGAAGTTCGCTCCGGCATCTTCCGCAAAGCAGCACCTGGCATTCAGAGAGCATTGATTGAAAGCAATGCCTACCTGGATCAGATGCTGGAGGTCCGCTGCACTGCTCATCGGGCATCTCACTCCAGATCTGTTGCCCAGACGGCAGAGAAGATCGCCGAAGCCAATCATCTCGATGCAAAGCTAGCCTGGAAAGCAGGCATGCTGCATGACATCACGAAGAAATGGACCGACGCAGAAGCACAGAAGCTGCTTTCTGTCTATGATCCTGAAAAGCTCAGCTATTCTCCTAAGATCTGGCATAGCTGGACGGCCCCGATCTGGCTGAAAGGGGAGATGGGGCTTCATGACCATGCCATTCTTTCGGCCATCCATCATCACACCCTCGGCGATGGCAATGCACCTCTGGACATGATTCTCTACATTGCTGATAAGATCGAACCGACCAGAGGCTATGACAGCACAAAGGAAATGGAACTGTCCTGCCGGGATCTCGAAGCCGGCTTTGAGCTCGTCAAGGCCGAAAGCCTGGAATACCTGAAAGGACATGGATCTGATCTCGCATGAATCAGAAATCTTCTCCTGGATCCCGCTTCGAAGCAGTCTTCGATACGGCTTATCTGCTCTTTGATCTCATCGCAGGAATGATTCTGCTTGGGAAAGGAAATACGCCGGTACTGATGCTGTACGGGCTCCTTGCCCTGGAACTCGGGGCAGGGGATGCATTTCACCTCGTCCCTCGCATCCGCCGTGCTCTGCATGGCGAAGAAGCACATACCGAGCACAACCTGGGCCTCGGATTGCAGGTGTCATCCATCACGATGACGGTCTTCTACCTGATCCTGTACGCTATCTGGCGTCTGCAGTATCCGGATCTTCAGCCATCCGGAGTTCTCGTATTCCTGCTTTTTGCTTCAGCGGTCCTGCGGATCATCCTGTGCCTGTTTCCAGAGAATAACTGGTACTCTTATGAAGGAAACCGGAAATGGTCGCTGTACCGCAACCTTCCGTTCCTGGTCACCGGCATCTGAGTGATCATCCTGTTCGTGATGTCAGGAAACAACTATGACGATTCCCTGCATGGCATGCCGATTGCGATCCTGATCAGCTTTGCCTGCTATATTCCGGTCACGCTCGAAGCAAAGAAGCACCCGATGATCGGAATGCTCATGATGCCCAAAACACTCGCGTATGTTGCTATGATTGTGATGGGCCTGAAAATGCTTGCCTGAATGCGGAGGAAATGAATGGCAGAATTACTCGAACTCACGGAAAAGAAACTCTCAGAGAAACTCGGAGAACACATCGTTGCAATCGACATGCGCAATGTCAATCCGTATACGGATTACTTTGTCATCGTCACTGCCCGCAACCCGAGACATGCGGAAAGTCTTGCATATGAAGTGCAGGAAGAAGCTTCAAAGCACGGTTATCCGGTCCGCGTGCAGGAAGGAGGACACGGCAGCACCTGGATCCTAGTGGATCTGTATGAAGTCGTGGTTCATATCTTCACGGCCGAAGCCCGCGAGCAGTATAAACTCGAGAAACTCTGGGGAGACCAGCCCTTTGTATCTTTCGAAGGCGATTCTCAGCCGGAGACAAAGGAATGAACACAGGCAGGTTCTGATCAGAGCCTGCCTTTCTTCTCAGAAAAAGGGCAGGGTGAACTGGTGATGAGCAATGTCCGATAAGGACAAAACCGTTCTCAGTCCCTCTGCAGGATCTTGCTGACAGCTTTCATTCGGAATGAAAAAAGAATGGACTGCCTGATCAGCAGCAGATTGCAGAAGAAAAGCAGTCCGCAGACTGCTCTCAGGAATTCCCGTCGTACAGATTATTCAGTTCCAGCCACCGGATGAGATCAGACGTGCTGATCGGACTGGAAGGATTCCATTGCAAGGTGTTGCTGATCTCGATCATGCCATTGCGCACCCGGCAGGCAACGAAGGCAGGATAGCTTGCGACATCCCATTCCTGTTTCAGACGATTCGTCGAAAGGTTTGCTTCCAGGTCCGTGATATCGACATACTCGATCATGTTCCGAAGATCCAGTCCGGTTTCAGATTCCGCATCCTTCAGAACCGTATTCTCCATGTAGAGACAGTCATTGTTCTCGTAGCTGCAGAAAAAGTAATAGTGGAGCGTGGATTCTCCTGAACTCAAGGTGTAGTCTCTCAGCGTCGCATAATCCAGAGCATTTTCAGTCATATAGGCAGATCCAGGCGATTCGACCACATCGGGTTCATTCAGGCGGTAGACCAGCACTACTCCGCTGTAGATGACGAGCAATGTCAGCAGCGTAAACAGAATTCTTTTCAGCATAGTTCGTTACTTGCATTATTCTACCATCCGCATACTCTGCATGCAATTTCGCTGTCTTGAGTTTGCAGGAAGGTTCTGCGATAATTGGTAATACGCTTCAGGAGAACGTTACATGCAGAAATGGTATGAACAGCGGTTTGTGAACCGCCGTGACTGGATACTGGATCATCTCGGCCTGCTTGGCTTAAGCCCCGAAGAAGCAGTCCTTGCCCTGATGATCGATTTCATGAGTGAACATGACATGGAGATTTCCATCGACTCTCTTTCAGCTGCCACAGGCATGGAGAAAGAAAAGGTAGATGCTGCCGTCTCCGTTCTCTGTGCCAAGAAATATCTTGAAATCCGCGCTTCCAGCAGCCGGGTGGTATTCCGGCTGGATGGCTTGTTTTCCGCAGATACTGCAAAAGAAGAGCAGATCCTGGACAGTCCGCTCTTCGATACCTTTGAAACCGAATTCCGCCGCCAGCTCTCTCATGCCGAGATGGAGAAGATCAGCGAGCTTTCCCGCACCACAGACCGCAAGCTGCTGCTTCTGGCACTGCGCGAAGCCAGCATGTATCAGAAGGCAAGTCTCCCATATGTGGAACGCATTCTGAATCGCTGGAAAGCCCAGGGCTATACTGCCGAACAGATTGAAGAGGGAAAAGGACATGAAGACTTCCGAAATTCTAGAACAGCTTGATCAGATGTTCCCGGATGCTCATTGCGAACTCAATCACCGCAATGCCTATGAGCTTGCCGTTGCGGTTGTGCTGTCTGCTCAGACCACGGATGCTTCCGTCAACCGGGTGAGTCCGGCTCTCTTTGAACGCTTCCCGGACGCTGCTTCAATGGCAGCTGCGAAGGTCTCTGAGATCGAGCCTTATATCCGTTCCTTAGGTCTGTATCATAATAAAGCAGTCTCGATCCATGGTCTGGCAGAGGGAATCACTGAACGCTTTGACGGCAAGGTTCCTGACAATATGAAAGACCTGATGACTCTGCCAGGAGTTGGCAGAAAGTGTGCGAATGTCATTCTTGCAGAATGCTATGGCGTTCCATCTATCGCTGTCGATACCCATGTCAGCCGCATCTCGAGAAGACTCGGCTTTGCGGATCCGGAGGATGATCTTCTGACTGTTGAGAAACATCTGCGCCGGAAGATTCCGAAAGCCCGCTGGATCCGGACTCATCATCAGATGATCTTCTTCGGCCGGAGAATCTGCCATGCCCGCAACCCGGAATGCAGCAGATGCCCGTTTGTAAAAGGGTGCCGGGAACCGAACAAGCATTTCTCGGGAAATTCAGAAAAGGACTGAGCGTGACTTGAAGTCACGCTTTTCTGAAGGGGCTTCTCATCCTGATCCTTTCTTCCATCCAGGAGACTGGTTCATGCAGGAACAGCTCGCCCAGGACAGGGAGTCTTCCAGATCTTCTCAGAGACAGAAGAGGGCACAGCTCTGTTCAGTATCACGAGCGGCACGCAATCACCCCGGAGGAAATCGCGGATGACCCCCTCGAAAGAAAGACCTCTGAACAGTCTGCTCAGAGGTCTTATTGCAATGCTTGGTTTTCAGTCTTTCTGCTCAATCGCTCCGACGGGGCAGCTCTTCATCGCTTCTTCTGCTCTTTCCAGGGCTTCTTCCGGAACATCCGTTTCAATTGCCTCGGATACGCCATTCTGATTGATGGTAAATACTTCGGGGCAGACACCTGCGCAGAGTCCGCATCCGATGCATGTTTCATTGACATGATATTTCATATTGTTCCTCCCTCACGAAATTACTCCAAAGTAAGCAGCAGTGCCATCTTGAACTGCTTCACTGCTTTCACTGCATGCAGACCGCCCTTGGCAAAATGGAAGTTCTCACCTGCATGAATCAGGTGGTCCTCTCCTTCATAGCGGATCACTCCCTCGCCATCCAGAGCGAAGATGATTGCCTCTCCCGGAGCAGCATGCTCGGAAAGACTGGTTCCTTCATCAAACGCCATGACGACGAACTTCATCTTCTCATTGTGAACCACATCCATGTTGACAATCCGTCCCTCTGCATAAGGAACCAGATCCTTGAGCTGGAATACTTCTCCTGCTTTCACTGCTTCATTCATGATATCGCCTCTCTTCACTGCAATTTCTGTATATACTGCGCTTCTGACCGTTCTCATTCCGACAGCCTGATCCGCGGCGGTGACAATGCTGTCACCCGTCCTGAGCTCTCTGGCCTCATTCCCGGTTCCATAAACCTCAAGATCTCCATCGGCGACGATCAGCAGCTTATGGTATGGATGAATCTCTGCACTGATATCCGTTCCTGCCGCCAGGGAGAAGTAAGTGATGGAATTCTCTCCGCCCTGGACCTCCTTCGAGATCGTGCATCCGGGAACCGGAGAATTATCCGCCGCAATCGAGAATACCTTTCCGACCTGCTCGTTCATGGCTTATGCGAGAATCGCTTTCAGATCACCCTCGGCAGTTCCGGTCGGACCGATATTGTACTGCTCGACCAGATAATTCAGAACATTCGGAGAAATGAATGCAGGCAGGGTAGGTCCGAGCTTGATATTCCGGATGCCGAGCGAAAGCAGCGTCAGCAGTACACATACAGCCTTCTGCTCGTACCAGGAAAGCACGATGGACAGCGGCAGCTCATTGACCCCGCAGCCGAAGGCATCGGCCAGCGCCAGGGCAACCTTGATAGCACTGAAGGCATCATTGCACTGACCCATATCGAGAATACGCGGCAATCCAGCCACAGTGCCAAGATCCAGATCATTGAACCGGTACTTGCCGCAGGCAAGTGTCAGGATCACAGTATCATCCGGGGAGTCCTTGACGAGCTCGGTGTAATAATTTCTGCCAGGTCTTGCACCATCGCATCCGCCGACCAGCAGGAAATGCTTGATTTCGCCCTTCTTCACAGCCTCAACGATCTTGTCGGCAATTCCAAGTACCGTGCCATGCGCAAAGCCGGTCATGACGCTCGTGCCGCCATTGATGCCGGTAAACTGCGTATCTTCTGCATATCCGCCAAGTTCGAGTGCTTTCTCAATGACCGGCGTGAAGTCCTTGTCTTCGCCGATATGAACCAATCCCGGATAGGAAACAACCTCGGTTGTGAACACTCTGTCCTTGTAGCTCTCGCGCGGAGGCATCAGGCAGTTGGTCGTGAAGACTACCGGAGCAGGAATATCAGCAAACTCCTTCTGCTGATGCTGCCAGGCAGTACCGAAGTTGCCCTTGAGATGCGGGTATTCCTTCAGCTTCGGATAGCCATGCGCCGGCAGCATCTCACCATGGGTATAGATATTGATTCCCTTGTCCTTTGTCTGCTCCAGAAGCTGCTTCAGATCATACAGATCATGACCGGAGACCACAATGAACGGTCCTTTTTCTACTTTCAGCNGAACCGTGACAGGAACAGGATTTCCGAAGGTCTCGGTATTTGCCCGATCCAGCATCTCCATGCACTTGTAATTGACCTGCCCGACTTCCATGACAATCGGCAGCAGCTCATTCATGCCCAGATCTTCGCCGATTGCACAGAGCGCTTTGACAAAGAACTGATTGACCGTTTCATCCGTATAGCCGAGAACACCAGCATGATATGCATATGCTGCCATGCCGCGGATACCGAAGAGAATCAGAGACTTCAGGGAACGGATATCCTCATCTGCATTCCAGACGTTTTCCATCCGGTAATCCTCAGCTGCGGCCGGGCCTTCAGCAATGCGGTTCTTCTCGGCATGGACCTCATCGATCAGAACCTTCAGGGTTTCTTCATTGAAGTTCACGTTGGTGATCGTGGTGAAGAGCCCCTTGATCAGAAGATGATACGTGCTGCTGGCAGCGTTCCCGCTTTTCTCAGCAGTTCTGGCAAGGCCGATGAGCGCACCGGTCAGATCATCCTGCAGATCTGCTACTTCATAGCTCTTTCCGCAGACGCCTGCACAGCCCCGGCAGCCTGTGCCGCCAGCAGTCTGTTCGCACTGAAAACAAAACATCTTGCTATCCATTTTTCACTCCTCCTTATTCTGTGATGATGGAATAATGGAAATCATCTCCGGCATTCAGCACATAACCGGAATTCTTCAGCATTCCTTCCATGACACTTCTTCTGAGAGCATAGTATGGCGCGCTTGTGCCATGCCAGTACTGCCCGTGAATATCCTGCGTCATCTCCCAGGAAACATGATCTTCGTCCGATCCGGTTTTCACATTGACCCGATCGCAGGGCATCCCGTTCACGAAGAAGTCATCTAACGCCTTGTATGCTTCTTCAGGAGAACCCGCCGCTACGGCATGCTGCTCTCCGAACTGTTCTGCAGCTTTGAGCAATGCGTCCATCCTTGCTTCATCTCCTGCAAGAATCTTCGTAACAAGATCCGCATAGCGGGTTTCGGCATCATTGATCTGTGCCTGCAGCCAGCCATGAATATTGCCTTCATCAATGACGGTCTCAAGAGCAGGCAAACTCTTCTGATAGTGCGCTGCATCCTCGATCCAGCCATTCTGTTCTGCAAGATCCGCAATCTCTGCCGTCAGCTCTTCCTGGTTTCCGATCTTGCCATACAGCCAGTAGTGAATCGGCCCTAATACTGCACTCATCCTGATTACCCTCTGAACTCTGCAATCTTCTCGTTCAGCGCATGAACGACAATGCTAGGGTCTACCCCGTGAATCTCGCAGGCATCCTTTACGGAATCACCCTGGGAAGCAGGGCAGCCAAGGCAGTACATGCCGATTCCATAAAGCACTTTTGCTGTTTCCGGGTAATTTTCTACTAATTCTCCGACCAGCGTCTTTTCTGTTACGATCGCGTTCTCCATCAATGAAGTCCTCCTTGTATTTGCAGATTCAGTATCCTATAATCTGGAATACAAAGATGTTGGTGTAACAACAAAAGGAGGAAAATCATGAATAATTTCTTTCTGCAGAATACACCTCTCTTCCATGGCATCCGGGAAGAAGAGATTCAGGCGATGATGTCCTGTCTCGGCGCCCGGGAAAAGCATTATCAGAAAGACGAAGTCATCCTGCGGGCAGGCAGTCCGACCGCGGAGATCGGCCTGGTGGAATCAGGAAGCGTCAATATCGTCGTGAATTTCTACTGGGGCAGCAGCAACATCTTCGGACATGTGGAAAAAGGTCAGATCTTTGCCGAGAATTATGCATCAATTCCTGGTCAGGAGTTGCTTTGCGATGTGGTCGCAGCCGAAGAGTGCGAGATCCTGTTTCTGAACATGAGACAGCTTTCCTCGACCTGCTCGAAAGCATGTTCCTTCCATAACCGCCTGATTCAGAATCTGCTCTCGATCTCCGCAAAGAAGAACCTCGGACTCTCCAGCCGCATGATGCACATCGCTCCGAAGGGGATCAGGGATCGTCTGCTTTCCTATCTTTCCGAACAGGCCCTGAAGAACGGGAGCTCTCATTTTCTGATTCCGTTCGACCGTCAGCAGCTGGCTGACTATCTCGGTGTGGACCGCAGCGCACTTTCCAATGAACTTTCCAAGATGCAGAAAGACGGACTGATTACCTATCGGAAGAATGAATTCACATTGAATGAGAAGGTGAGAATATGAGTGAACTCTTATGCAAGCGTATCTATGAACCGAAAGCAGAGAACGATGGATTCCGGATCCTGGCAGACCGCCTCTGGCCAAGAGGAATCCGGAAAGAAAATGCCGGAATCGATCTCTGGGCAAAGGAAATTGCTCCGTCGCCGGAACTCAGAAAGTGGTTCGGACATGACCCGGAACGCTTCCAGGAATTCCGCGCCCGCTATCTCAAGGAGCTTTCCGGAAATCAGCAGGCACAGACCCTGTCTGCGATGGTGAACGAGAAGCTGCAGACGAGCAATGTGACGCTGCTCTATGCAGCGAAAGACACTGCTATGAACAACGCAGCCGTTCTGAAAGAATGGCTGGAGTCAGGATATGGAAAAGAACGACAGGGACAGACTGCGCGCATTTGAGAACATGCTGGAAGAGATCAGAGTGCAGGCAGATGCACAGCAGAAGGAAATGGACCGTCTCAGAGCCGAGGGCAAGGAAAAGACTGCCACCTATCGGCAGTACTTCGGAAATCGTCTTCTGTACCGGATGATGCTGGAGAAATACCGGCAATACGGTCTGCTGGAATGAAACTTTCATTCTGCACCCCGCTGATGCAGGCAGCAATGATTCTCCTTATGACAGAAAATGCAGCAGCCGGATCATGTTATGCTCATGATCTGCTGCTGCATCTTTTTTTGTCTTACCAGTTCTGATGGCTCTGCGGTTCGTTTCCCGCAGCGAAGTGCTGCTTTGCAAATTCCATATCCTGAACACACTCTGCCGTTCCAAGATACGTTCCGGAAGAATCGCGGACTGCAAGATATCTCACCAGCATCGTCTTTCCGCCTTTCTCCATCCAGACTTCAACACTGTCCCGTCTGCCGTTGCGGAAGTCATCAATGATCTGACGCACCATCGGTTCAATCTTCGGAGGATGGCAGGAGAATACCTCACGGTCAATGGCCATGCCCGGGCGCTTGAAGACCTTCGGGCCCTCATTGAAGAAGCGGTTGATATTCTCTGCATCTACGAAGGTGATTTCCATAGGAATCGTATTCAGCAGAGCAGTCAGCTGATCCAGGGTGAGGTGGCCGCCTGGCATCACGACCTCTCCGGAAACAGCTTTCACCGGTGCCTGTGCAGATTGCTCTGCTTCTTCCCAGGTCTTCCTGCTTACCCCGAAGCATTCGGCATAATCTGAAGAATCTTTGTAAATGCCATGCCACTCCTCTTCCGAGAAATTCACGGCACAGATCGGGAACAGAATATTCTGCTCTTTGTAGATCATTTCTTCTGCCCGCTTCAGAACGGCATCCATGCGTGTATTCCAGGCATCATCATGCTCCGCTTCCCTGACAAGGGCACCGAGTTCATCGCGAATCTCATCATCCACGGTCCACATGACATCAGACGGACCTGAAACTCCATATCTCACCTTGAGCAAGGGATAGAGCAGATCGCCTTTCTTTGCGTAATGAATCGATACTTCACGGATCTTCGCAATCAGCGAAGTATTCTTTGTCTCCCGATATTCCTTCAGCAATGCAGAGAGCGCCTGATTCTCAGCCGTGAGCGTCTGCAGCGGATGACCGGAAACAGCCTCCAGAGCAGCTGCTTTTGCATTCTTGTCACCATAATCCTTTTTCTCAAAGGAATTCCGCTTTGCAAGCTCTGCCTGAATCTTCTGCCGTTTCAGAGATTCTTCTACGGCCTTTTCTGCATTGGCAATCTGTTCGTCACGGGTAGCACCATGGAATAATGCAGAATGGATATCGCAGAGTCGCTGAACCTCTGAAAGCGGTGTTCCTTCCTTCATCAGTTCCTGTTCTGCCTTCATGATCTCAGAAGCATCTACCTCGCCGAACTCCCGTACGAAGTCAGCCCGGACACTTTCAAGATCTTCGCCATTTCCCAGGCGGCGCAGATATGCTTTCAGCTGTTCCGTGCGATGATCAGAAGAAACCGGTGCAGGGGCAGGAACAGCTTCCGGCATCTGGATCTCCGGCATCTTTCCTTCCAGTTCAAACCCATTTGCCATCAGCGCAGAAACAACCTCCATCATAGAGATGTTCTTCATCTTCGCTCCCTTCGGAATCGTCATGATCTTGCCTACCGAATTCAGCACCGGCTTCTTTGTGATTTCCGTGAAACCAAGCTTAGCCATGATATCAATGAGCTCAGGATATTCCTCCGTAAGTTCAAAAACAGTTTTATTCAAGTCAATCTTTCTGGACATATCAGATCTCCTCTCTTGATCTGATCCTAGAATAACGGGAAATCAGGACTATTTATGTTGGCAAGACAACGAAATTGTTATTTTTCTGAAATCATGGTTTCTGATTTCTTGAAACGGCCCTGTCTTGTCACCAATGATCACTATCTGCTTCCGAAGATCCGGCATTGACAGCAAGAGAATATCAGGTGCGATAGAGAGGCAATAGCACTCCTTCAGATGCAGGTTTTGTTGTACCTGCCGGAAGGAGTGCTTTTATGAAAAACAGAACAGCATATGTGATCCGTGTCAATCCTCAGGGCAGAGCCGTGTTCTTCAGCTGGCGGGATGCCGAAGGTACCGTGAAAGATGGTGCATTCTACCGCCATTCCGATGGCGTCTGGGGAGCATCCCCTGAATTTCTGGAAGAAAGTGCTGCAGCCCGCAGACACATCTATGCATATGTGCAGAGATGGCAGCGCAGAAAACGCCAAGCTGATTAAGAAGATGCTCATGGCAGAACGCCATGAGCATTTCTTCACCCTCGTAACCCCATGCTATGATAGGAAAAGCAAAGAAGGAGAGAGAACATGACAGGATTCTGGATCTACATGCTGGTGATGGTACTGCTCATTCCTTTCAGCATGATCGGATTCGGAATCTATCTGAATAACGGCGGACCAAAGGAGATCAGTCATGTCATCGGATACCGGACAAATAGGTCGATGCGGAATCAGGAAACCTGGGACTTTGCGCAGAGAACGTGCGGCAGATACTGGAGAAGCTATGGCCGGATTCTGCTGCCGGTCGGTGCTCTCTGCATGGTTCTGTTCCTCGGGAAGAGCGAAGATGCGATCGGAACTGCCGGAATGGTGATCATCTATCTTCAGCTTGCCGTCATGATCTGCACGATCTTCCTGACGGAATCCGCTCTGAAGAAGAACTTTGATGAAGAAGGAAGACGCAGGTAAAGATTCCGCTCGATTCCTTATCATGTGTATTCTGTGGAATTTATGCCCCGGAATATGACAGGGAACTCGCATCCGCCTATACTGGAAACAGGATCAGTGAGGAAACCTCATGCGCACAATCAGAATTCAGAAAATCGGAATCACGTATCTTCAGACGGATGCGATCGTGAATGCCGCAAACAGTTCTCTGGCGGCAGGCGGAGGGGTGTGCGGTGCGATCTTCTCGGAAGCAGGATACCGGGAACTCTCAGAAGCCTGCGAAAAGATCGGAGGCTGCCGAACCGGCGATGCCGTGATCACGCCTGGCTTCCATCTTCCGGCTAAGTACATTATTCATGCGGTCGGACCAGTCTACCAGGATGGCAATCACAGAGAGCCACAGCTGCTGTATTCTGCCTATCAGAACTCTCTCCATCTGGCCAAGGAATATCACTGTCATTCTATCGGCTTTCCGCTGATCTCTGCCGGAATCTTCGGCTATCCGAAGAAGCAGGCATGGAGAAAAGCGCTGCAGGCATGCATGGACTTCATCTCTGCTCATCCGGATTATCAGATCGATATCATCTTTGCTGTACTGGACGATGAGATCAAAGCAATGGGAGAAGAGACGCTGGCAGAACTGCAGTCCATGGAGCATTGCTGAATCAGGGATTCTGGCATACGATCAGTCGGTTCAGGAAGATCCGGAGATTCCGCTGAAGAATTGCCTGATGAAATAAGAATCAGAAATCACGTGAGGCTGATTGCAATCAGCTTCACGTTTTCATACGAACCTTCTTCTGATCTGTTAGATTGAATCTTCATGGGAGAAGAATAGGATGAAGATTCAGAAAACGGAAATCATGCTGTATGTGAAGGATATGGAACAGTCGATGAAATTCTGACGGGCCAGATTGGTATGACAGAGATTGAGGATCGGGGTGGACCAGGCGGAAGTCATGTGTTTGCGGTCAGCCAGCACGGAATGAATGTCTCCATTATCCTTCTAGTTCAGGAGCGGGTCCGCCAGTATTCACCAGAGATCAGCTGCATCACTTCTTCGATCATGTTTCATACAGAAAATCTGCAGGAGACACACGATACCATGAAAGCTGCCGGGGTTTTCCGTATGTGATTGAGCTGCTAAAATAACAGCAGGAACATGTCTATGAACAATGATATTTTGGCAGAAATACAGCGTGGGATTACTACTGCATTTATTGATAAGAATGCAGAATCCAGCGAATCGTTTCAGCCTCAGTTCATTTCAAATGATTACCGCGAAGGGAAAAAGGTGCTTTCTTCGATCGAGGGTGAGCTGCTTTCCTGTGACCAGTTTTTCATTAGTGTTGCATTTATTACGCTTTCCGGAATTGAACCTCTGCTGCAGATATTGAAGGTGCTGGAGAAAAGAGGCGTGAAAGGCCAGATTCTCACGACAGACTATCTGAACTTTTCGGAACCGAATGCTTTAAAGAAGCTTCATACATTATCAAATATTGAGGTGCGGATGTTCCGGGTCCAGGGCGGAAATGGCTTCCATACGAAAGGCTACATATTCAGAAAATCTGAGCTTTACAAGATCATTGTCGGAAGCTCGAATCTGACTGCAAAAGCCCTCACTGAAAACAAAGAATGGAATACCAAAATCCTGTCCACGGCGAATGGGGAATATGCGGACCAGCTGTTAGCTGAGTTTGAAGCTCTCTGGAATGATGAAAACAGCTTGTCTTTCGATGCGTTTTTCGCGGATTACGAGCAAAGATATCGCAATCTGAATAGCGTGCTTCAGGCAGTAAAAGATGCTAGCAGGACGCAAGGAGGAGTAGGATATTCCGTTCATGAGATACAGCCGAATTCCATGCAGAGAGCGTTCTTGAAGAACCTGAACGAACTGCAGGATCGACATCAAAGCAGAGCATTGCTGATCTCAGCAACAGGAACCGGCAAGACGTATGCATCCGCATTTGCTGCTCGTCAATTCAATCCAAGAAGAATGCTCTTTCTCGTTCATCGCGAGCAGGTAGCGAAGAAGGCGATGGAAAGCTACAGGAAAGTCATCAATAATGGCAGAACCTACGGCCTTCTCTCAGGAACTAGCAAAGAGACGAATGCAGATTATATTTTCTCGACCATTCAGACGATTTCAAAAGATGAAACCCTGCATCAATTTGCAAAGAATGCTTTTGATCTGATTATTGTGGATGAAGTTCATCACGCTGCAGCATCAACTTATCAGAAACTTCTGAATTACTTTACGCCGAAGTTCTGGCTAGGAATGACAGGATCTCCTGATCGGGCCGATGGCTATGATATCTATGATCTGTTTGATCATAATATTGCTTGTGAGATCCGATTGCAGCAAGCCTTGGAAGATGACTTGCTTTGTCCGTTCCATTACTTCGGAATTACTGACCAGACGATCGATGACCAGGAACCATTGTCTCCCAAAACAGATCGCAGTCTTTCTGCGCTGCTTTCCGATGAACGAATCGATCATATTGTTCAGAATGCAGAATACTTCGGCTATTCAGGTAATCGTGTAAAAGGTTTGATTTTCTGCAGCAGACGTGAAGAGGGCGAAGGTCTTTCTGAAAAGCTGAATGAGCGCGGCTATCGGACAGTCTTTATTGCCGGCGATGATCACGGAAAGGAAGGCTTAACGGCAGAGGAATACCGCGAACAGCAGATTGAGCGCCTTACCGCAGATGAAGGACACGATCTCGTGGACTACATCATTACTNTGGACATTTTCAATGAAGGCGTCGATATTCCGGAAGTGAATCAGGTAATTCTGCTGCGGCCAACTCAGTCACCGGTTGTATTTATTCAGCAGCTGGGCCGCGGTCTGCGCAAACATGAGGGAAAAGAGTTTGTTGTCATTCTCGACTTCATCGGCAATTACACCAATAACTACATGATTCCGATTGCATTATCTGGGGATCGCTCCTACAACAAGGACAATATCCGCAAATATGTGAGAGAAGGTAATCGTATTATTCCTGGATCATCAACTATTCATTTTGATGAGATATCAAAAGAACGGATCTATCAGTCGATTAATCAGTCCACGACTCCATCAGCTCTAAAGAAAGAAAAGTATGAACTTTTAAAGGCAAAGCTGGGCAGAATCCCGACCATATTGGATTTTTACCAATATGGGGAGATTGATCCGACTCTTTTCATTGATGGAAAAATCAGAAGCTATGACGAATATGTTCGGAAAGTAGATCGAAATTATCACGTGACATTCACTGCTGATCAGCAGCTGGTATTAGAGTACATTACACGGTTTTTCCTGAATGGGATGCGTCCGCATGAGTTATTGATGATGCAGATGCTGGTAGATGGGGAGACCATTACGCCAAAGGCATTTGCAGAGAGACTGAAAGCCTTTGATCCAAACTCCAGGTTTTCGATGGAAGACTATCGTTCTTCGGTGAGAATGCTGCTCAATCAGTTTGCAAATCGTCCGGAAGATAAAAAGCTTTTTGCTGCAATGTCGATTCTCAAGGGCGGAGACACTGGGTACTACAGTTCAACTGGATTCTCTATTTCATTATTAGATGGAAATTTCCGAGTTGAGTTATGTACTTTGATCGCTTATGGATTGCACCTTTACAAGGACAAATATGCCAAGCATGATAGCAATCATCTTGTTTTATATGAGAAATATTCCCGCAGAGATGTGTGCCGTCTTTTGGATTGGGATAAAGATGAGAGCAGCACGATTTATGGATATACGTTTAAACACCACCAGTGTCCTATTTTTGTGACCTATGAAAAGCTTGAGGGAATCAGCAAATCAATTCAGTATGCTGACGAGTTTGTTAATCCCGGGGTATTCAGCTGGATGACCCGGAATCATGTGACAATGAAACATCCTGATATCATTCGATTGCAGGAATCAGAGAAGAATGGAATGGAGATCTTCCTGTTCGTTAAAAAATCCGATGGAGAAGGGAATGATCATTATTACCTTGGAAAAGTAAAACCAATCCATTATGAAGAGACTGTTCAGATGGATGATCACGGCAGAGAATGTCCAATTGTAAATGTTCAGATGAAGCTTGAGCATGCGGTCCGAGAGGATATTTTTGATTATCTGGTGAAGTAGTAAGCTTCCTTCTAATCTTCGTGAATGCAGACCGCCAGAAGTGCATCATGCATCCGGGTCTATAACATCAAGATAAATGAAAGTCAGGACAGTGTTCCTGGCTTTTTTAAGTGAGAATATCGTTCAGAATGCAGGATAGGGGTTCCTGAAAAGTGTTCTAATTACAGGATGATTAATTAATTATGAAAAAATAATCTTAAAATTGTTGACATGTAAAGCGCTTTCATTCTTTAATGAAGTTAATGATTTCACAATGTAACACACAATCTAATAAGGAGGCAGATGATGGACGAAGAATTGAAGAGTACTACCAGGGAGGAGGAACTGAATCATCTTCTGGATTACATGGTTCACCACACCAGACATCACAATGAAGAGCTCGCTGAGCTGGCAGATTCCGTAAAAGCAGAGCATCCGGATCTTTATGCACTGATTCAGGAGGCATGCCGGCAGTCAGAAGCAGCCTGCCTCTCGCTGGAAAAGGCGCTTGCCTTGCTGAAAGCGTAATTCTATGTGCCTTTCCACGGTATATCGGAATGCGCGTCTTCCCGAAAACATTGTCATGAAGAATGTGATGCGCATGGAAGTGCGGGGCGGGAAACTGATTTTTACGGATCTCATGGATCGGAAGCTGGCGGTGGATGGAGTGCTGGATTCCTGTGACTTATCAGACAGCTGGATTCTGATCCGTACCAAAGCAGAGGATGCTGAGGGGGAAAAGAAGAATGGCTGAGAAAAAACCGATCATCATCGCATTATGCGGCAAGGGCGGGGTCGGGAAAACGTCCCTGTCGGCATTGATTGTGCGGATTCTGTGCGAAAAGAAACCGGATGCGAAGATTCTGGCGATTGATGCAGATCCGGCGGTTGGTCTAGCCAGTGCCCTTGGAGTAGAGGTTTCTTCCACGGTGGATGATATCCGTACGGCTTTTATCGAGTCGGTAGAAGAAGGAGCAGAGGAGACTGCTCTGGAAATGCTCGGGGATGCGAAGTTTGAGATGATGCAGGCGCTGGTGGAACGGAAGGATCTTTCTTTTCTGGCAATTGGCAGGCCGGAATCGGCAGGGTGCTATTGCAAGGTGAATGCGTATCTCAAGGAAATCATCAGTATGATCGCGGATCATTTCGATTATGTGGTGATTGACGGAGAGGCTGGCATTGAGCAGGTCAACCGGAGAGTCATGGAAAAAGTGACTCATCTGATTCTGGTATCGGATGCGTCGAAAAAAGGACTGAAGGTTGTAAAGACGATCCATGAGGTTGCACAGAAACTTGTGATGTATGAATCCGATGGCCTGATCATCAACCGGATTCCGGACCTTTCCCTGCGTGAGGAAATTGATGCGGGGGATCTGAGGGTTCTGGCAATGATTCCGGATGATCATCAGATGTCGGCAAATGACATGCGCGGCAATACGGTATTCGAGCTGCCGGATACCGCCCCGATCTATCAGGGAGCTGAAGAAGCACTATATCAAATCGGGATTCTCAGGAAGGAGGGGGAACGGAATCCATGAAAGATCTGAAATATCTGTATTATTTTGAGAATCTCCTGGACAACGCAGAGAATGAACTGGTGAAGAAAGCCGAAGAGGAGGGCAGAAAGTGCATCGGAACGGTGTGCTATCAGACGCCTGAGGTGCTGATGGAGCTTCCTGGTTTATTCCCGGTTCGTCTCAGGGCACCGCGCACGGGTTCTCTGGAGATGGGAACGTATTATCTGACCAGTTTCCTGTGCGAGTATTCCCGAGCGCTGCTGGAGCGGGCAATCGAGGGAGGCTATCAGTTTCTGGACTGCCTGATTGCACCGGATGGCTGCACGATGATCAATCGCTGTGTCGAGAACATGGAGCTTCTTAAGATCAATGAGAAAGAGGACTTCTTCTACAAGTATCTTGAGGTTCCGATGAAAGACGATGACAATGCCCTGACGATGTACACCGGACAGTGCCGCACCAAGATGCTTGATGCATTCCGGGATCACTTCGGGATTGATACGAGCGATGATGCTCTGCGGAAGGCAGTCGCAGATTATAATCGGGTCTGCGATGTGATCAATGCCATCGGAGAATTCCGCAAGGAAGAGAATCCGAGAATCACGGGCTATGAGTTCCATATTATCTGCATGGCTACTTATGTGTGCCCGAAGGATCTGATTCTGGGATATCTGGAAGAGACCCTGGAAGAAATCAGAAACCGGGTTCCGGATGAGAAGAACCATTTCCGGGCAAGGGTTGAAGTAGTCGGATCTGAAATTGATGATGTGGACATGATCAAGCTGATCGAAGACAGCGGAGCGCTCGTGGTAGCAGATCGGTTCTGCTATGGCTCGCTGCCGGGGAGACATCGGATTGATCTGAAAGAAGGAGAAGATGTCTTGACGCAGATCTGCGCGCACTACATGCATGACAGCGTATGTCCGCGGCAGATGAATCTGGAAAAGATCAATCGCCGCAAGGCATATGTCAAGGAAATTGCGGATGACTACCATGCCGATGGAATCATCTTCGAGCAGATGAAGTTCTGCGATCCGTGGGCTTATGAACGCATGACAGGTTCCTATATTCTGAGAGAAGAATACGGATACCCGGTTCTGACGATCGATCGTCCTTATGCGGTGGGCAATTCAGGACAGATCCGCACGAGAGTGCAGGCATTTGTTGAAAGCATGGAGATCAAGAAGATCCAGGGAGGGCGCAGATAATGGGCGCAAAGCTTGGCAGCGAAAAACTGGGCAGTCTCTATTCTGGCGGCGAGGTCAGAAAGAGAAGGGAATGGAGAGGGGTAAAGGATACCCTGTATGACTATTCCTGCTGGCTGAAGACGATGGGCGTTCTGACGAAGTTCATGACGCATCCCGATAATATCAAGGGGTTTCTGCGCTATCGGTGGATGAGCAACTATCTGGCGGTTCCGATGATGATCGACCGCCATACCGCCGGGCTGCGCGGAACGCATCTGAAAATTGCGCATACGGAATATGACCTGATCGCAATGGATGCGGCTTCGTTCCTGACGACGCTGTTTCGGGCGGACAAGAACTGCGGCAATGATCAGGAGCTTTCCAAGAAGATTGTCATTCTGGATGAAAATGCGATGCAGACGATCATGGCTGGTTTTCCGAATCTGAAGATTGCCAGCTGGGAGCTTGCCAGTGTCTATATCGGCGGATTGCTCAGAGGCGAGGGAGTTACCCATTATCTGGACGTGATTCAGGAGATGGGAATGCCAGGTGATGTGTGCCCGATGCCGGCCGCCGAGTCCGGCGTGGTCATCGATGATGACATGCCGGTTTATGGTGCCTGTGCGGTTCAGTGCAATACGACCTGCGATGGGTCTCTGATGGGAAATGGCATTCAGGCAAGAAGGTTTGCAGAAAACGGGATTCCGGTTTTCCAGATTGCTGCCCCGCTGCGCCACACGGAAGACGGCGTACAGGAGTATGCGGCCCAGGAGATCCGCAATGCGATCAAGTTCATTGAAGACAATACCGGTGAAAAATGGGACTGGGATGCCTACTGGACTAATATCAGACGCTTCAATGAAGAAACCAGGCACCGGGTCGGCTGGATGGAAATGAGCCGGACAGACTATCCGCAGGTAATCGGTGCAAATCTTGCGCTGTATGCAGAGACGACTTATATGGCTGTTTCCGGAAGAGTCCAGGCCTTTGTGGATGCAGATCGCAAGATCACGAAGCTTGCCGAGAAGGCATTCCGGAAGAAAGAGAAAGTCTGCAAGGAATACCGTCATCGGGCAATTGTCTGGGGCGTGCAGGCACAGTATTATACAGACTTCCTGCCATGGCTGCAGAACTGCTGGGGCATTCTTCCGCTTGTGGATATGCTTTCTTTGGTCTATCTGGATCAGCTTTCTGAAAATGACAAGGAACAGATGCCGTATGACCTGGCTCGTCTTTATGAAGAGATGGTCATGCGCAACCATACCCATGGCGGCTATGAAGTGCTTCTGGATGATCTCTGGAGATACTGCAGGTATTTCAATGCAGATATGGTGATTCTCTGGGAGCACATCTCCTGCAAGGCGCTGGATGGCATGCATGGCATGTTTGAAGAGCGGGCAAGAGAAAATGGAGTCCGGCTGGTCTGGGTCAACCATGACCTCATGGATCCGCGGGTAGTGCCTCGCCAGAGTCTGAGAGATGATGTCAACCGGTATATGCGCACAGTGATGCGGGAAGAACCGGTGGACCCGTCTCTGGAAATCATTGATGACGGAAAGTCATGGTAAGAAGGGGGAAGCAATTGTGAAATATTATGGCGGATGTGATTCCGGCAGCACTTATACGAAGTGCGTCATCCTGGATGAAAACGGAAAGATGGTTTCTGATGTGACCCTGCGCAGCCGGATCAATTCCGTGCTGAGTGCGCAGGATGCCCTGGATCAGGCAATTGCCAGAGTACCAGAGCTTCACAGTGCCAAGGATCTTGCATATCTGGTCGGAACTGGCTACGGACGCAATAAAGTTCCGTTTGCCGACGAGAATATCTCTGAGATTTCCTGCCATGCCATGGGAGTGCATGTGGCAGATCCGAGCGTGCGGGCCATCATCGATATCGGCGGACAGGACGTCAAGGGCATTGCGGTAGACCGGGATGGAACGGTACTGAACTTTGCGATGAATGACAAATGCGCAGCTGGAACCGGCAGATTCTTCGAAGCGATGGCCAGAGCGTTTGAAATGGATCTCAGCGAATTCTCGAAGTTGTCTCTGAATGCAAAGAATGTCATTCCGATTACGGCTCAGTGCACGGTTTTTGCGGAATCAGAAGTCATCTCCCTGGTCGGAGAAGGAAAACCGATGGATGAAATCGCTGCAGGCATTGAGAATTCTGTTGCCAAGAGATGCTTTGTCATGGCCAAGAAAGCAGGTGCCTCAGATCGCATTACCCTGACTGGGGGATGTGCCAAGAATGAAGGCCTTAAGCAGGCAATTGAGAAAGTGCTGCGCATCAAGGTCATCGATCTGCCGATCGATCCTCAGCTGATGGGAGCCCTTGGAGCAGCTGAATTTGCACGCCAGAAAGGAAGAGCTGGTGCAAGAGCATGAAGACGATCGGAAAAGTGCTGCGCATTCTCGCAATCGTGACGGGTGTGTTCTTCCTCGTGACGTTTATCGTCTACTTTGAAAACCTGGATATGAAGGCTGCCAGCAAGGTCATGCCGCTGCTGCAGAAGCACTATGACAGCCGTCCGCGCACCAGGAAGCTGTGATGGAATTATACCAGTCATGCATTGATCAGATTGATGCGCTTCTGAAAAGCGTCCGATTGAAGGAACTTGAGGTTCCTGATGTTTCCTGGAAGGAAGCTGGCCGGAACCAGATCATCTTTCAGGAAGACACTGCCTATGAGCTGGGCGGAGGAAATCATCCCTCCGTCGGCCTGATCGTCTATGCGGACGCTTCTGACATCCCGGATGACCAGGTGTTTCTGGCCGGCAAGGATCTCAATGAACTTCATTCTGATTGTTCCTATGCCCGGATCGCGATGATCGGGCTGAAAGAAGAACAATGCGGAGAGGGGCAGACCCTGTATCAGAATCTGAGGAAGATTGATTACAGCCGCTACCGCATCAATCCGGAAGGATTCATGATGCAGATTTCGGCCAGAAAGCAGCGGGAACAGGTACGCATCAGCACTCATGCACTGCGCGAAGGACTTTCGTTTGCACCGATCGGAAAGATGTTTCTGAACGCTTATCATCAGGTTCCATGCGTCGCATCTGTCCGCATGATCTTCATCACCGATCCGTCGTTTTGCTATGCTTCGCTGCAGAAGACTGCTGCCCAGGCAGATGGCATTACCAGAGCTCTGGATCATCTGACCGGCACGATGCCGACTGACTGCTCTTCATGCGGACTTCAGAAAATCTGCACAGAAGTGCAGGAAATGATCCGAAGAGACTTCTGAGAACCAGTCAGCCGCCCGGGAAACCGGACGGCTTTCTGCATCTCCTGCAAATACTCACAAAGCTCTATCCAAGCGCCAGAAGAAAGCTCCGCCATTGCGTGTGCATGCAATGGCGGAGCTCTTTCAGGTATTTCTTGATTCTGTTGGTCCAGACGCTAGTGCTCAGTTGTGCTGTTTTTCCTGCCAGTAATAGGAGAAGAAATCATAAGGCCAGAAGTCTCCGCCGGCACCGTTGCTGGTATTCTCATTGCTGTTCTGATTGCTGCCCGAAGAATTCTGATTATCTTCCTGGTTTTCACTGTCGGAACTGCTGTTGTTCTGATTGCCGGAATCCTGGGCAGGGGCAGCGGCTGGTGTTGCGTCAGGTTCTGGTTCTTCTTTCGGAGTATGGAAGGTAACACATACTTCATTGGAAGAACCATCTGAAGACTCATAGCCATAATAGCCGCAGGCTTCGGTATCCGTATCCGGTGCCAGACTCAGATCTGAAGCAGTGGTATCCTCGGTTTCGCTTGTGATCTCACCGACCACAGCACCATTCTGGCTGATCCTTGCTTTATAGCGGATCGGTCCATAAACCCAGCTCCAGTCGAACAGTCTTGTTCCGGCTGCGGCGACCAGGACATTGCCATCTGCATCATACAGGCTGATATCCATCGTGGAATCTGCGACCTGCAGCTTGTCCGGATCCGGATAAGCGGCCCAGGTCAGATGCACGCTGCCATCATCCTGAAGCTCTGCCTGGAAGGAATCCAGATTATCCACGCTGTCTGCAGCTTGCGGATCTGCAAGCGTCGCATATTCGCTCTTGATCTTGCCGGTCGTGATCAGAGCAGGGTCCATGCCGTCGACCGGGGAGGCATATGGGAAGGTTCCGAGAATATGCGTGATCGTGGAGATGCCATCTGGCTGAGCAAGTTCTGCTGGCTGTGAATCGCCGGTTGCTGCATCAAGGATCAGAGAGCAGATATTGCCCGGAATGTTCAGCTGAGACTTTGCCGTATCAATATACGTCCCCGCATCCTTGACACCTTTCTCATAGCCGATCCAGGTCACGATCGTGTACTGGGTGGTATCGCATACCATCCACTTATCTTTCATTGCGCCTTCCGGAATGTTGTACTGAAGACCTTCAGAGCCCCAGTCTGTCGTTCCGGTCTTGCCATACGTTGCATAGCTGCGCTCGAGAATCTGCAGATAGTTGTAGACCCCGCCATGAATCGCCGTATACATCAGCTGAGCCGCAAGATAAGAAGCCTGCGGAGAAAGCACATTCGTCGCGGTATACTCCGGCACTGCCGGATCTGTATTTCCGGAGCGGTACTCAATCTTCGTGATCGTATGCGGCTTGATGTAGTTGCCGCCATTCATCAGGATCGCATGTGCCGCTGCCAGTTCTTCTGGCGAACAGGTGAAGTTGGAACCGCCGATCGCAAATCCGAGATCGAAGTTATCTGCACTCACCTGGGAGAATCCGAGCGAAGTGATGTAATTGGTTACTGTATCATAGCCGACTTTATCAATGACCTCCTGAAGTGCCTGGATCGCAGGCGTATTCAGCGAAGCCGCAATTGCATAGTCCAGCGTGACCTGACCATGGTAGACCCCGTTGGCATTGCGGATCACGAGATTCGTGCCGGTATAGGAAATCGGCTTATCTGTCACGACATGGCTCGTTGCCCAGCCTAGATACTCAAAGGCCAGGGCATAATCCAGAAATGGCTTGACCGAAGAACCAGGCTGCTTGTACTGATCGGTTGCATGGTTCAGCAGCATCGATCCGCCTCTGCCGTAGTTTCTGCCACCGGCAATCGCAATCACTTCGCCAGTCTGGTTGTTCTCGCAGATTGCGCCCATCTCCATCAGATCATCCGGGAACTGCACTTCCTCGCGATTGCCGGCCTGGATATCATCCATGACCGTCTGCACGGTCGGATCCATGCACGTGTAGATCTCCATGGCGCTATTCAGAGGATCCTGACCCGTCAGCTGCTCTGCTTCCTTGATGACCGTATCGATGTATGCCTGGTATGCATACGTGCTGCCAGTACTGGTTGTGCTCGGATCTATGAGGGTATCCTCGACTTTGACCATGCAGGCAAGCTTGTATTCCTGCTCGGTGATGTAGCCATGACGCTTCATCAGGTAGAGTACGGTATTTCTTCGGCTTGTTGCATAATCAAGAAAGTTATGCGGATCATAGTAGTAGGGACTGTTGATGACGCCAGCCAGCATCGCTGCTTCGGCCAGATTCAGCTCGCCTGCATGCTTGCCGTAATAATACTGAGAAGCCTTCTCGATGCCGCGGATATTGCCGGTTCCGCCGAAGTTCATCTTGTTCAGATACATCTCGAAGATCTGCTTCTTGTCGGCCTGCTGCTCCAGCTCCTTGGCTAAGGCAATCTGCTGGATCTTATAGGATATCGACTGATCATTCGTCTGCCCGGTCTCATCATTCGTGAAGTAGGTCAGCTTGACCAGCTGCATCGTGAAGGTGGAACCTCCCTGCAAGCCCCCGGAACCCGTGAGCTTGCTGCGGACGTTCTCGATCGCTGCCTTCGTGAACCGCGGCAGGTCGAACCCGTCATGCACGAAATACCGGGAATCTTCCACGGATACGAACGCATCGATCAGAGATTCTGAAATCTCGTTATACGTCACGTTCTCACGCAGCTGCGTGCCGACGTCCGCGATGAGATTTCCATCTTTGTCATAGATGTGGCTCGACTCCTGGGAAAAGAAGTCATCTACTGAAAGCTGCGGCTTATCTGCCAGCATCGAATTGACCAGATGCAGACCGAATATTGCCGTGATGATCTCTGCAATCACGAGGATCAGCAGGATCATCGTCCAGATATTCAGCGCATTCAGCTTTCTGCGATGCTTTGAAGAACTGCTGCGGGATCTGCTCATACACTCTCCTTGAAGTACAGCCGGTCGACGATCTTCAGATAGTCTACCGGCTTGACATAGTTATACGGAATCAGGTATCCGTTCTGCTGGAACCAGGCATACGGAATCGAACTTCTGCCACAGGTGCGGATATAGTCCGACATCTTCTGCGCAATGACATAATACGTTTCTCCATACGCCGTGAAGCGCACAATCACGAAGGCAATTCCCCCATGTCTTGTCACTGCATCCAGATGCTTCACCTGATGAGCATGAATCGACTTGATCGGGAACGACGTCTTCGACTGGCAGTCTTTCGCTTCGAAGTCCAGATACTTTGCCTTGTAGATGCCGTTATAATCGGTGGTGCTTGGAATCTTGAAGTAGGCTTCTGTGATCTTCGCGGCACTGCGCTGCGGATAGTCCACATGCACGATCGTCACCGGTGTCGGCTTCTTATGGATGACGGCAAGGTCCTGCTGCAGATAGTACTGATTGGTCTGGTTGATCTCTGCTTCCAGCTCCATGCCCCGATGCGCAGCAGACTCTCTTGCCTGCACCGAAGCAGCAGCTTTTCTTCCATCGGGATAGTTAACCATCAGCGACCTCACACGACATAAAAAGTATTATACCTTTCCGTCAATCAATAAGGAAGCGTGCTTGATTCCGGGAAATGACTCTGCCATAATAAGACCGCAGGGAGCGTAGGAAAATGTCGGAAAAGTTGAATCTGGATATTCAGACAATTCTTGACAAGCAGTTTGATATTGACTTCAAGGGCTATAGTGCCGCTGAAGTGGATTCATTCCTGGATATGGTCATCGAGGACTATCAGTCTTTCCAGCAGCAGGAAGAAGAACTGAACGCCAAGATTGCTGAACTGGAACGCACCAACGCATCACTCCGTGCAAAGCTGATTGAAGAGGAAGGCAGGACCAAGGCGCTCGAGGCCAATCCGACCCCGGCCAGCCAGGGCGCTGCCAACGTCGATATCCTGAAACGTCTGTCAAGACTCGAAGAGCAGGTCTTCAAACAGAATCAGAGCAAGCAGCAGTGAATTTCACATCCGGGCAGCCGCTGGCACAAGCCAGAGGAAAGTCCATGCTCGCACCGCCTGTGATGGCGGTAGTGATTGTGCTGGTCCAATCAATAAGGCCAGGCAGCCTATGGCTGACGGCGGAACCGATCCTAAAGGCTCGTCCCATGGTGAGGTTCCATAAAGCGTCACAGTGACGAAGCCGGCGGGAAACCGACCGGGTGGAACGCGATAAGCCCCGCAAGCGAGAAATCCAAATTTGGTAGGAGAACTCCCCGAAGCAAAACGAAGCCAGAAGGGAGGAGCCGCAAGGCTCAGATAAATGGCTGCCATCCGGGCGACCGGAGACAGAACATGGCTTACAGAGTGTGAAATTCCAGAGAGGAGAGCAATCTCCTCTTTTTCTATCCGGATATGATATGACATGGCATCAAAACTGATTTCTGAAACAGCCGAAGTTATGAAACAGCCGTGCTCCAGAGGTTCCAGGAAAGATTCGGAAGCTTCCATAAAGAAGGATGATCTGCAGAGGCTTCCCAGAATCCTGATTCCTGTATCATTCCCATTCTGCGCAGAATGCTTCATAGAATGCACCATATGACGTGAAACCGTAAAAAATCCGTGCATAAATCATTCCGATCTGAAAAACTATCTGCTTGTGCTATACTCATTAGGTAGTGAAAAAGGAGAAATTGCATGAATCTTCCCAATAGACTGACAATATTCCGCATCATTCTCATTCCGATCGTGGTTCTGGTCTATCTGTTTCCATATGCCCAGTTCGGCATTGAACCAGGCGTGCTGACCATCGGCGGAGTTGATCTTTCCATCATCAACCTCATCTGCCTAATCATCTACCTTGTTGCGGCCATCACCGATTACTTTGACGGCCAGATTGCAAGAAAACGCAACATGCAGACGACGTTCGGCAAATTCGCCGACCCGATCGCCGACAAGATGCTGACGACGACCATGTTTCTGATGTTCTCGTCCAGAGGGCTGATTCCGGTTGTCCCGGTCATCATCATGGTCTGCCGTGATATCGTCGTCGATGGCTGCCGCATGATCGCCGCTTCCAACGGCAAGGTTGTCGCTGCCCAGATGCTCGGCAAGCTGAAGACGGTCCTGCAGATGGTTTCCATCGCTCTTGTTCTGCTCAACAACCTGCCGTTTGAGATCTGGGGCCTTCCGGTCACCGATATCATGATCTGGTTCAGCGCATTTGTGAGCTTTGCCAGCGGGGTCAGCTATTTCAGCCAGCTCAAGGGCGATATCATGGAGTCCATCTGATCCATTGCGGGGAATCGGAAGTTTTCCTGCTATGAAATAAGCACAAGGAGAAAAATACATGACTGCAAGCAAAGAAAAGCCCGCAGCAGATTCCAAGAAGGATCAGCTGCTGCAGGATGCCCTCAAGGCAATTGAAAAAGAATACGGAAAAGGCTCGATCATGCGCTTAGGCGATCGCGCCGATGTATCCGTCGATGCCATTCCTTCCGGCAGCCTCGCTCTGGATGCCGCCCTCGGCATCGGCGGCTATCCGAAAGGACGCATCATCGAAATCTACGGTCCGGAATCTTCTGGCAAGACCACCCTGGCGCTGCATGCCATTGCCGAATGCCAGAAAGAAGGCGGACGCTGTGCCTTCATCGATGCTGAAAATGCCATCGATCCGCTCTATGCGAAGAAACTCGGCGTCGATATCGATGAGCTGATTCTATCCCAGCCGGATTCCGGCGAACAGGCATTGGAAATCACCGAAGTTCTGATCAAGTCCGGTGCGATCGACCTGGTCGTCATCGACTCGGTCGCAGCCCTGGTTCCGCAGGCCGAACTCGACGGCGAGATGAGCGACAGCTCCGTCGGTCTGCAGGCCCGCCTGATGTCCAAAGCCATGCGCAAGCTGGCCGGCGTCATGAACCGTTCCAACTGCACAGCCATCTTCATCAACCAGCTGCGTGAGAAAGTCGGCATCATGTTCGGCAATCCGGAGACCACTCCGGGCGGCAGAGCTCTGAAGTTCTATGCTTCGGTCCGCCTCGATGTCCGCAGATCCGAAACGCTCAAGAACGGCGGCGAAGCGATCGGCAACGTCGTCAAGATCAAAGTCGTCAAGAACAAGGTGGCACCGCCATTCAAGACTGCGGTCGTCAACATGATCTTCGGCGAGGGCATCTCCCATGTTGATGAAGTCATCAACCTTGCGGTGGAGCAGGACATCATCGAGAAGTCCGGTGCCTGGTTCTCCTATAAGGGCGAGAAGATCGGCCAGGGCTTCGCAGCGGTGCGGGACTATCTGAAAGCTCATCCGGAAGTCGATGCGGAAATCACGGCCGCCGTGAAGGAAAAACTATTTCCGAAACCGGAGCAGGCTGCGGAAGAAGCACCCGCAGAAAAAGCAGAATAATCCAGGTGAAACAGTATTTCTGAGACAGGAGATACTGTTTTCTTAATGGGGTACTTGCCAGAACGGACGGATACTTCAGCCTTGTGAAAGCCCTGCCATTCAGTATATAATCAGCGTTGAGAGAAATTCTCAGATTACAGTGAAAATGGAGGAAAGCATGAATACATTTTTAATCTCCATAATTGCCGTAGTTGCTGGTGTTGTGATCGGAATCGTCATCATGAAGATTTCGAACAAGGCAGGCCTCGATCAGGCTGTTGCCAAGTCCAAGTCCATTCTCGAAGAAGCTAATGCAAAAGCAGAGACCACTGTCCGTCAGGCAGAGATCGAAGGCAAGCAGCAGATCTTTGAGATGAAACAGCAGGCAGAAAAGGAACTGAAGAGCCAGAAAGACAAGGTTCAGCAGACCGAAAACAAACTGCTCCGCCGCGAAGACAATCTGAACTTCCGTGAAGAGAATCTGAATGCCAAGGAAAAGAAACTGGATGAGAAAAACAGACAGGCAGATGACAAACTAGCAAACCTCAGCAAGATGGAAGAAGACCTGCAGGCCAAGATTGACCAGCAGATCTCAGTTCTGGAAAGAGCTGCAAACCTGAGCGTCGAAGACGCCAAGAAAGAACTGATGGACGCAGTTGCCAAGAAGAGCGAGAAAGACGTTGCTGCATATCTGCATGAGCAGGATGAACTTGCTCAGGAAAAAGCAGCAGACAATGCCCGCAACATCATCGCTACTGCAATTCAGCGCTATTCGCAAGAAGAAGTCATCGACCGGACCGTATCCGTCGTGACCCTTCCGAATGAAGACATGAAAGGCCGCATTATCGGCAGAGAAGGCCGCAACATCAAGGCGATCGAGCAGGCAACTGGCGTCGATCTGATCATCGACGACACGCCGGATGCCATCACGGTATCCTGCTTCGACCCGATCCGCCGCGAGATTGCCCGCCAGTCCCTCGAGATCCTGATGAAGGACGGCCGCATTCAGCCGGGCCGCATCGAGGAAGTCGTTGCCAAGGTGACGAAGGAACTTGATGAGACGATCATGAAGATTGGCGATGAAGCCGTCTTCAAGCTCGGCATCAACCGCCTCAACCGCGAACTGACGAAACTCGTCGGCAAGCTCCGCTACCGCTACAGCTACGGCCAGAACGTGCTCGAGCATTCCATGGAAGTCGCAACATTTGCCGGCATCATGGCTGCTGAGCTCGGTCTGAACCAGCAGCTGGCAAAGCGGGCTGGACTGCTCCATGACATCGGCAAAGCCATCGACTTCGAGCAGGAAGGCTCCCATGTTGAACTGGGTGCCAAGGCTGCCAGGAAGTACGGTGAGAATGCCATTGTCGTCAATGCCATCGAATCTCATCATGGCGATAAGCCTGCCGATGATATCATTGCCGTCCTCGTCGCTGCTGCGGATACGCTCAGTGCCGCCAGACCTGGGGCCCGCTATGAATCGATGGAGAACTACATCCAGCGTCTTGAACAGCTGGAGAAGATCGCTTCCAGCTATGATGGCGTCAAGACGGCTTTTGCGATTCAGGCAGGGCGTGAGCTGCGCGTCATGGTAGAACCGGCGAAAGTCAATGATGAGCGCATGGTCAAGATCGCTCATGATATCAAAGACCGGATTGAGAATGAGCTGACTTATCCGGGTCAGATCAAAGTCACGGTAATCCGTGAAGTCCGTGCTCAGGAAATTGCACAGTAAGCAGTTATGAATATTCTGTTTCTCGGAGATGTGACAGGCAGAAGCGGAAGAGAAGCAGTGCTGAAACGGCTGCCGTCTCTGAAGCAGGAAGTCCAGGCTGACTTCACGGTTGTCAACGGCGAAAACAGTGCCCATGGCAAAGGAATCACCAGCCGGATCTGCCATTCTCTGACTGCTGCAGGCGCAGATGTCATCACGCTCGGCAATCACGCATTTTCGAAAAACGAGATTCTGCTTCATATGGAGGAATGCCCGGACCTGATCCGTCCGGCCAATCTGGAACCGCTCGATCGGGGTTCTGCTGTCACGGTGAGAACCGTGAAGGGCAAACGCCTTGCCGTCGTGAACCTGCTTGGCAGCGTGTTCATGGACTGTGCGACCGAAAGCCCGATCACAGTCATGGACCGCATTCTGAAGAATCTGTCTGCAGACATCATCTTCGTCGACCTGCATGCGGAAGCTACCAGCGAGAAAGAACTGTTCTTCTATGTGTTCCATGATCGCCTGACTGCCGTCATCGGCACGCACACGCATGTGCAGACTGCGGATGAGCAGATTCTGGACGGCTGCGCTTATCTGAGCGATGCCGGCATGTGCGGATCCTATCACAGCATCCTCGGCCGCGATGTCAATGAAGTCATAGCTCGCTCGGTACATCAGGAAGCCACGCGCTACACGCCTTCCGAAGAGCCGGCCATGATCTGCGGCGTACTCATCACGATCGATGAAAGCACCAATCGTGCAATTGCAATCAGAAGAATCBAGGAACGCCCTTAAGGGCGTTTTCTGTTTGGAAAAGAGGGTTGCTTCCCGGAAGGGGATCAATTACAATAGTTCATGAGTTAGAAACAACTAATTCATATCTTCTGTTTCCGAAGACCGATGAAACTTCTTTCCATTCTGCGGGGCTTGGTTTTCCCGAAATGTTTTCGTAATTGGTTCCTAAGCTAACAATCCGATGATATAATGCTTCTACAGGAGGTTAATCAGAACATGCCAGTTACAGTAGATAAGGATGTATGCATCGGCTGCGGCGCCTGCACAGGTGTCTGCCCGGTAACCGCTCTTTCTCTTGATGAGAATGGCAAGTCTCAGTGCGATGAGGCTACCTGCATCGACTGCCATACCTGCATCGGGACCTGCCCGGTAGGTGCAATCTCTGAGAAGTAAGCATCAGAAACAGAAAAGCCGGTCCGCCGGCTTTTTCTAAGAGGAAGCAGGAAGGAACGTACTTTCTGCTTTTTCTAATGGCGTGTTCAAGTTATAATGAATCGGCAATGAATAAACAGGAATATATCCTGCCTGATCACAAGGCAGAAGGAAGACGCAGCAATCCGGCCGGAAGATCGGTTTTTGAACTGAAATCCGAACAGAAGAATCTCGGAAACGGGAAGACTTATTTCATCCGTACCTACGGATGCCAGGCAAATGTCAGAGACGGGGAAACCCTGAGCGGCATGCTTGAGGAGATGGGCTTTCAGCCGGCCGAAGGCTATGAAGACGCAGACCTCACGATTTTCAATACGTGTGCCGTCCGCCACGCCGCCGAAGAACATGTGCTCGGCGAGATCGGCAGTCTCCGTCCGTTCAAGGAAGCACACCCGGACAAGATCTTCGCCCTCTGCGGCTGCATGGCCCAGGAAGAAGGCATCGTGAAAGACCTGATCCGGAAATATCCGCAGGTGGATCTCGTCTTCGGAACGCATAACATCGCAAGATTCCCGGATCTTCTCGAAGAGGCGATGAACGGGAAGAGGACCATTGAGGTTACGAGCAATGAAGGCTCCGTCATCGAGAATCTGCCAGTGCACCGCTCGCATCCATGGAAGGGCTTTGTCAACATCATGTACGGCTGCAACAAGTTCTGCACGTACTGCATCGTCCCTTATACCCGCGGCCGGGAGCGCAGCCGCCTCGAGTCGTACATCATCGAGGAAACCAGGCAGCTGAAGGAACGCGGCGGGAAAGAAGTCACGCTGCTCGGCCAGAATGTCAATGCCTACGGAAAAGATCTCGGCATGGAAGATGGCTTCACGCATCTATTGCGTAAGGTCAGCGAGACCGGCATCGACCGGATCCGCTTCTATTCGAGCCACCCGCGCGACTATTCGGTGACGACGATCGATGCGATGCGCGACTGCCCGAATATCATGCCGGCTCTTCATCTGCCGGTGCAGAGCGGTTGTGACGAGATTCTGAAGCGCATGAACCGCGGCTACACGGCAGAGCATTTCCGGAAACTCTTCGATGACATGAAAGCACGGATTCCGGATCTCACGTTCACGACGGACCTGATCGTCGGCTTCCCGGGCGAAACCGATGAACAGTTCCAGGAGACGCTGGACCTTGTCGACTATTGTCATTTCGACAGTGCGTTCACGTTCGTCTACAGTCCAAGAGAAGGCACTCCGGCAGCCGCCATGGAAGACAATGTCCCGCTTTCCGTGAAGAAGGAACGCCTGCAGATTCTGAATGAGCGGATCGGAAAATACGCCAGAGAGAATAACGAAGCAGCTGTCGGGAAGACTCTGAAGGTGCTGTGCGACGGCCCTTCGAAGAAAAATGAGAACGTGCTCTGCGGCTACAGCGAAGAAAACCGTCTGGTCAACTTCACCGGAAACGGAATCCAGGCAGGCGAGATCTGCGACGTGAAGATCACGGAAGCACGCAGCTTCAGCCTGTATGGCGAGGCACTCTGAAATCACGCATTGAGCCAGCCGGGAATTTCCGCGTATAATAAAGCAGAGAGAATCATAGTCAGGAGGATCATTAATTATGAGTAAAGTACGTATTTTTGCCCTCGGAGGTCTTGACGAAGACGGCAAGAACATGTATGTCGTTGAAAACAACGACGATATTTTCGTGATTGAATGCGGGCTGAGATACCCGAATGATGAGAATCTGGGAGTCGAGATGATCATCCCGGATTTCAATTATCTCGTGAAGAATCAGAAGCGGATCAAGGGCATCTTCATCACCCATGGCCATGATGATGTGATGGGTGCTCTGCCGGATCTGTGCAAGCAGGTAAAGGCCCCGATCTACATGGCACCGCTGACTGCCCGCATGTTCGAGCGCATGGCCCGCAGAGAAGGCATCAAGGATGTTCAGGTCCACCGGGTCCGCCGCAATTCGACATTCAAGATCGGCAGCACCGAAATCCGCACCTTCGGAACCACGCAGTCCATCGCTGACGGATTCGGCGTGGCGATCCGCACGGAAGACGGCTATGTCGTCTATACCTCTGAATTCATCGTGGACTACGATGTGAAGAACGATGCCTTCAAGTTCGACATGATGGATGTCACGGAACTGGGCCAGAAGGGTATTCTTGCCCTGATGGCAGAATCCGTCGGCTCCACCAGAGAAGGCCACAGCAGCCCGCATCATCGGATCACGAATCTGATCGAGCCGTATTTCGAAGATGCCAAGGGCAGAATCATCGTCACGACCTACAGCCAGAACCTGTACCGGGTCATCGAAGTCATCGAGATGGCCTACAAGTTCAACCGCAAGATCATGATCTATGATGATGAACTGCGCAATCTGATGAAGGATATGGCGGCTCTGGACTACTACCGCATTCCGGCCGGCCTCGATATCGCTCCGCAGAACTTCTCCAACGACATGGACAATGTCGTGATCATCTGCGGCGGCACCGGCAGCACGATCTTCCGCAAGGTTCATAAGATCGCCAGCCGTGAAGACGAACTTGTCCAGCTGCGCCCGACCGATACCGTCATCATCGCTTCTCCTGCCGTTCCAGGCACGGAGCGCGAGGAATCCTCGATGGAAGACGATCTCTACAAGGAGACTGCCAATGTGCATGCGATTGATTCCAAGCGCACGTATTCCATGCATGCGTCCATCGAAGATCTGAAGATGATGATCTATCTGCTCAACCCGCAGTATTACATTCCGGTCAAAGGCGAATACCGCCAGCTCATCTCCAATGCGAATATCGCGCTGGATATGGGCTACCCGGCCAACAACATCATCGTGCTCGGCAACGGCCAGGCGGCAACGATCGAGAACGGTCAGCTCAGCAAGCGCTTCGATGAAGTCGAAAGCGCTGACGTGCTCGTCGATGGCACCGAGAATCTCGATGCCAGCGGCATGGTGCTGAAAGATCGCGAGACGCTCAGCACCGACGGTGCGATCATCGTCGGCGTCGTCGTCAATCACACCACGAAGGAAATCATCGGCGGTCCGGATGTGCAGAGCCGCGGCGTCATCTACCTGAAAGATGCTGATTACATCATCAAGGAGATCGGGAATATCATGGAAAGCGTGATCAATCAGGCAGCCAAGGACGGAACTTATGACAATCTGGAGTGCCGTGCTGCAGCCCGCGAGAAGATCGCCCGCTATGTCATGAAGGAAACCGGCAAGAAGCCGATGATCCTGCCGGCGATCGTGGAGATCAACACCAAGGACTGACAGTCATCTGATCAAGGGGGATTAACGTGTCATCAAATAAGAAGAAATCCGGAAAGAAGACAGTTAAATCAGCCAGCAGACGCAAGACAAAAGCCGAAGAAGCGAAAGATCAGGAACTCAAAGAATGGATTGAAATCGTCCTGCTCGGAGCGATTGCCATCATTGCCTACATGCAGATGGGCGTGGTCGGCGTCTTTCTGAGCAGGCTTTGCCGTTTTCTGTTCGGCCGGTTCTATTTCATCATGATGGGGGTGGTCGTCGTGCAGATTCTGATCACGATGATCAACCGCCGCAGCGGCAATACCTCCAGCCGCAATCCGGCTGCGGTGCTGCTGATCGTATGCGCACTGCTTTTATGGTGTTCATATGCGGACACAGAAGCAGACCTGCGCGGTTTTGAGATTCTGAAGCAGTATGCCCTGAACGTGCAGTCGTTCTTTTCGAGCGATCCGGCGATTGAAGCCGGAGGCGGCATCTTCGGTGCACTGCTGCTAAGCATCACGACACTGCTTGTCGATCGGTCCGGAACCGTTCTGATCATCGTCGTGCTGTTTATCATCGCAGCGCTGCTGCTTGTGAATCTGGAAGTATACAAGCAGGCATTCGCAACGATTGCCGACTATTTCAGGACTCCTCAGGATGACGGAAACAATGAAGAAGAACCGGAAGACGAAGAAGAGGAGAGAGAACCCATCGAAGCTCCTTCCGAACCCCGTCCTGCTTCGCTAAGCTCTTCTCAGCCATCCGTGAAGATGCTGTCAGCAGATCCTGCCGAAGAACCGGAAGAGCCAGTCCGGGAACCGGTCCGCCCGATTCAGGAAAAAGAACCCGAGCCGGAACCGGATCCCTATACGCTGCCATTCCAGAATCTGAGAAACCAGCAGCCGGAGCCTTCCGCGTTCGGTATCCGTGCCGATGAAGGCGAACCGGAAGATCATCCGGAACCGCAGGAAGAAGAAACACCTCGTTCCATCTTCATGACCGTCGATGAGCTCGTCGATCATCAGGAACAGCCGGAAGAAGAAAAACCAGAAGAACCGGTCACTGAGCCGGAGCCTGTGCCAGAACCTGAACCTGAACCCGACCCTGAGCCGGAACCGGTTCCTGCAGAAATTCCGGAAGCCTCCCCGGCCGTCCGCCATCCGGAAGATCCGGACGTGCAGGTGCCGGAGACCCCGGAAGGTTCGAAGCCGAAGAAGCCGTACCGGCTGCCGAAGCTGAGTCTTCTCGATCCGATTCCGCCGAGACCCAAAGATGATCCGAATGTCGAAGCAGCCCGCGAGAAAGGCGAGCTTCTGATCCAGGTGCTGCGCAACTTCGATATTGAAGCAAGGCTCATGGATACCCATATCGGACCTGCCGTCACGAAATTCGAAGTCCGTCCGGAAGCCAATGTCAAAGTATCCCGGATTCTGAATCTGACGGAAGACCTGAAGATGCAGCTGGCCGTCCGCGATATCCGCATCGAAGCACCGATCCCTGGCCATAATGCCGTCGGCGTCGAGATTCCGAACGTCACCGCGACCCCGGTCAAGATGAAAGAGCTGATTCAGAAGATTCCGGAAAAGGAACAGAGCCAGCCGCTCGTCTTCATTCTCGGCAAGGACCTGCTCGGAAACTGCGTCACCTGCCGCCTCGACAAGATGCCGCATCTCCTGATTGCGGGTGCTACCGGTTCCGGAAAATCTGTATGCATGAATGCAATCATCACGTCCTTCCTGTTAAGGACGAAGCCGGATGAAGTCAAGCTGCTGCTTGTCGACCCGAAGAAAGTTGAATTCACTCCATACCAGAAAGTACCGCACCTGATCGGTCCGGTCATCAATGATCCGATGAAGGCAAATAACGCCCTCAAGGTCATCGTCCGGATCATGGACGAACGCTATGACATGTTCTCGAAAGCAGGCGTACGCAACATCCAGGGTTTCAATACGATGGTCGAAAACAGCCCGGCTCCGGAAGACGGATCTCCGAAACCGAAGAAAATGCCGTATATCGTCGTCATCATCGATGAGATGGCCGACCTTATGGCGGTGGCAGGCAAGGAAGTCGAGACCTCGATCCAGCGTATCACGCAGCTGGCCCGGGCTGCCGGCATCCATCTGATCATCGCGACCCAGCGCCCGTCTACTGATGTCATCACCGGCATCATCAAGGCCAATATTCCGAGCCGTATCGCCTTTGCGGTCTCCTCGGGGATTGATTCGCGCACGATTCTGGACCATGTCGGCGCAGAACGTCTGCTCGGCAACGGCGACATGCTGTACATGCCGATCGGCGCTGCCAATGCAACGCGTGTTCAGGGGGTCTTCGTCACCGATGACGAAGTCCGCCGCATCACCGAATATGTCTCTTCGGAAGCAGTGCCGATGTATGACGACGCCTTCGTCCTGCTCGATCAGGTTGATGGCGAAGGAGAGAGCTTCACCGGCAAGCCAGGCGAAGATGCAGATCCGCTCTATGAAGAAGTCAAAGATTACGTCATCGATGTTCAGAAAGCTTCGACCTCGCTTCTGCAGCGGCGCTTCGGCATTGGCTACAACCGGGCTGCCCGCATGATCGATCTCCTGGAGGCAAAGGGCATTATCGGTCCTGCCCAGGGATCCAAGCCAAGAGAAGTATTCATCAAGAAAGACAATCAGACCTCTCACGATAACGACTGAGAAACACGTGCGGCTGAAAGCACTTCAGCCGCTTTTTCTTTTTCCGGTGATCTGACAGATCGGCCGGTCTGTCAGAAAAACAGACAGAAAACGGTTTGCGTAAATTGACCGGTGGTCGAAAAAATCTATGATGAAACTATCCGAAGTACTCCAGTGATGCAAAGGGGTACGGATCAAATTCAGGAGGAAAAACAGAATATGTATTATTCCAGCGGAAACTATGAAGCATTTGCAGTACCGGATAAGCCGGAAGGAATCGAGCAGAAGCACGCTTACATCGTCGGCACCGGTCTGGGCGGCCTTTCCGCGGCCTGCTTCCTGGTCAGAGATGCGCAGATGCCAGGCGAGAACATCACGCTCTTCGAGCATCTCCCGATTGCCGGAGGCTCCTGCGATGGCTTCTATGACAAGCAGCGCGGCTTCATCATGCGCGGCGGCAGAGAGATGGACAACCACTTCGAATGCATGTGGGATCTGTTCCGTTCCATTCCGTCTATTGACAATCCGGGTGAAACGATTTTCTCTGAATACTACCGTCTCAACAAGCAGGATCCGAACTATTCGCTCTGCAGGGTTACCGAAAAGCAGGGTCAGGATGCCCATACCGACAAGAAATACGGCATGAACCCGAAAGCAGAGAAAGAACTGCTCCATCTGTTCATGATGACGGATGAAGAACTGGCTGACAAGACGATTGATGACGTCTTCGATGAAGACTTCTACAAGACGAATTTCTGGATCTACTGGCAGACGATGTTTGCCTTCGAGAAATGGCACAGTGCTCTTGAGATGAAGCTGTATCTGCAGCGCTACATCCATCATATCGATGGTCTGCCGGATCTCTCTGCGCTGAGATTCACACGCTACAACCAGTATGAATCCATGATCAAGCCGATGGTGAAATACCTCACTGACCACGGCGTGAAGATCGAATACGACACGACTGTCACCGACATCCGCGTCAACTGCACCCCGGAGAAGAAGGTTGCTCAGAAGATCGTCTATACGCAGGGCGGCGAAGAGAAGACCATCAGTCTCACGGAGAATGATCTCGTCTTCGTGACCAACGGCTGCCAGGGCGACAACTCTGCCTACGGAGACCAGAACCACGCTCCGGTCGTCACCTGCAGGAATGGCGAAGGGCCTTCGATCGAGCTCTGGAAGAAGCTCGCTGCTCAGGACAAGGCGTTCGGCAACCCGGATAAGTTCTTCCCGTCCATCCAGGAGACCAGCTGGGAATCCTGGACCGTCGATACCGCTGATCCCCGCATCCTTGAAGCCATCGAGAAGATCTGCCACCGCGATCCGCTCTCCGGCAAAGTCGTCACCGGCGGCATCGTCACTGCCAAGGACTCTTCCTGGCTGATCAGCTGGACCATCAACCGCCAGGGCCAGTTCGTCGAGCAGCCGAAAGACCATTGCCTGATCTGGGTTTATGGACTGAACTGCTGGAAGGAAGAAGGAGATTACATCAAGAAGCCGATGTACAAGTGCACGGGCATGGAACTCTGCGCAGAGTGGCTGTATCACATCGGCATCCCGGAACATGACATCATGGATCTGGCAGCCAATTCCTGCAATACGACGCCATGCATGATGCCGTATGTCACTTCCTTCTTTGAGCCGCGCAGATACGGAGACCGTCCGCTGGTCGTGCCGGAGGGCAGCGTGAACCTGGCCTTCCTCGGTCAGTTTGCAGAGACCCCGCGTGATACGGTGTTCACGACGGAGTACTCCATCCGCACCGGTATGGAAGCTGTCTACACGCTCTGCCACGTCGATCGCGGCGTTCCGGAAGTCTGGGGATCCGTATATGACATCCGGGACCTTGTCAGGGCATCCGTCATTCTCGGCGACGGAAAGAAGCTGACCGACCGTCCGATGGATTTCAAGGAGAAGATGGTCGTTGATAAGCTCCTGAAGAAGATCCATGGCACGGAGATCGAGAAATTCCTGAAGAAATACGGTGCAATCTGAGCTGCGGCTGTTCCTGGTCTGTCTGCCTTTCCGGCAGGCAGGCCTTTTTTCGCCCTGCAGAGACAGATCGTTGATTCTGTTGAAAATAGTTAGTGCAATCTAATTGACTTTCGGACTTCCTTCGGTCATAGTAGGGGCAGATGGAGGTGAAATCCATGAATCTGAGTACATTCCTGGTGCTGGCTGTCGTGGTCGCACTGGTGATCGCTGATATCCGCTATATCCGCAGAAAAGGAGGCTTCATCAAGTGCGCCGGCGACTGCGGCACGTGCGGCGGAAGCTGCCACTGGAGCAAGGACCTGCAGAAGGCAAAGCGGGACATTGAGCGCGAGAAGCAGCACGAACTCCGCAAATCCCTCTGAATGGCTATAATAAGAGACTGTGGAGGTCTCTTTTTTTATGCAGACATTCAGACTTTCAGAAAACTGCAGCTTGCATATCCACCCGACAGAGAAATTCAAGGATGTGACCATGAACCTTGATTTCTTCCTGCCGCTTGAAAGCACGATGCGTCCGGCACATTTTCTGCTTTCGTTCCTGCTTGCTGAAGTATGCGATACCTCCCGCACGAAACTGGAAACGCAGAAGCGCCTTGATGATCTCTATGGTGCTTCCTTATCCGTGACTTCAGATCCGCGCGGCAATCTTGACTTGCTCGAATTCTCCTGCAGCACTGCGGATTCCCATTATGTTTCTGATTCCCTGCTTTACAGGCAGATGGAAGTGCTGAGGGATTATGCCTGCAGGCCGTATCTTGAAAACGGATTATTTGAATCGCATCTCTTTGAGGAATGCGTTCAGAAAGCCATCACTGCCGTCCGCATGACCCTCGATGACCCTTCAGCTGCAGCTGTCGAGGAAGCCTCTCTCCGATATGGCGGTGCCATGAAGAAGCGATGCCTTCCCTCAGAAAGCGAACTTTGCTGCGTGACAAATGAAGCATGCACCGCTGCCTGGAAAGAACTGATTGATCAGGCGGAGATCCATCTCTTCGTGCTCGGCAACGTCGATGCCGATGAATGCCTGGAAGCAGCCCGCTCCCTTTTTTCCTTTTCTGACCGGAATACGATGGTATCGCTTCAGGCAGACCCTGAGACAAGACCATATTCGGAAACGATCCTGAAGAAGCCGATCAGCCAGTCATTCCTCGTTCAGCTCTATGAAGACGGACTACGCTATCAGGATCCGCTGATGCCTGCCTTCATGCTGGGCAACGGCATTCTCGGAGCACTTCCGACTTCGCTCTTATTCCAGGAAGTGCGGGAAGCCCGCAGCCTCTGCTACAGCATCGGTTCCGAGAATCTGATCTATGACGGAATGCTGAGAATCACCGCCGGCATGAACCGCAGGGATCTTCTTGAAGCAGGAACCCTGATTGCTCAGCAGATCAGCAGGATGCAGAAAGGGGAGTTTTCTGATGATCAGCTGGAAACTGCCCGCTCGATGTATATCAATTCCTGGCGCGGTTCCATGGACCATGGCCCGAGCCTGATCTGGGATGACTGCCGCAGCGTGCTGCTTCATACGGAAGACTCCATTCCCCGCATGATCCATCGCTTTGAGACCGTGACCAGAGAAGATATCATGAACGCCTATGCCGGCCTGAAACTGGCCGAAGTTCTGATTCTGGAGGAAGACGCAGATGATCCGTCATGAAGAAACGAAATTCCAGGAAGTCTGGTATGAGGAGACCATGGCAGACGGTCTGCATGTGATCCTGTTCCATAAACCCCTGTTCACGACTACTTCCTGCCTGCTGGCAGCCCCATACGGAAGTCTGGACTGCCGGGAAGAAACCGAAGACGGCACTATTCTGAACTTCCCGTCAGGCACTGCTCACTTTCTGGAACATAAGCTGTTTGAAAGCGATCATGGCGATGTCATGGCAGACTTTTCCAGGCTCGGCGCCAACGTGAACGCCTATACGTCCTATGAAGAGACAGTTTACTACTTCACTACTCCGGATCCCGATATTGAAAAACCTTTATCGCTGCTGCTCGACTTCGTGCAGAACTTTGCGGTGACCGAAGCATCCGTCCAGAAAGAGAAGGGAATCATCCAGCAGGAGCGCAGCATGTATCTGCAGGATGGCGATTCCAGGCTGTTCCTCGAGACGATGCGCTCGATGTACCAGTATCATCCCCTGAGGGAAGATATCGTCGGAACGGAAGCCTCCATTCAGGCGATGACCCTCGCTGATCTCGAACAGGCCTATCGGCTGAACTACCATCCTTCCCGCATGAATCTGATCCTCGTGACGCCATGCGATCCCGAAGCAGTCATGGACCTGATCCGCAAGAACCAGGCATCCAGGACCTTCAGCGCGCCGGTCTTCCTGAAACGGGCTCTCCAGAAAGAACCGGAAACCGTATTCCGCGCCCGCAGCGAAACCGCGATGGACCTCAGCGATTCCCGTATCATGAAAGGCTTCCGCCTGAATCCGGACATCGCAGATGACCGCCTCAGGCTGGAAACGGAATGGGCCCTCAAGATGAAGATGGACGCCTGGTTCTCTCCCCAGCACGCTGCCTATCAGACCTGGATCGATGAGAAGAAGATCACTCCGTATTTCAGCTATGACTCCGAGATCAGCCGCGATCAGGCTATGATCCTCTTCAGCGATGAAGGCCTCGATCCCGATGCATTCTCAGACTTCATCACGAAGCAGCTTGAAGATTGTCTTCAGGCAGAGCTTCCGGAAGAATCTCTCTCCGAGATGAAGAAACGCACGCTTGGCGCCTTCCTGCATCTCTTCGACAGCCCGCTCGACTTAGCAATCAGCGTTCTGCATGGCGAGATGAACCGTGTCTCTCTGTTTGAAGAATTCAGACTTGTGGAAACCATGACCCCGGAGAGATGCCAGGGTCTGACGCAGAAGATCGACCTCTCCAGATCCGTTCTCACGATTCTGAAGCCCCTGCACAGATAAGCATTCCATGAAACCCAAGGGCAGGTACGATATATCGTATCTGCCTTTTCTGGCCATGAGATCTCTGATTCCGTGATTTGCCATCCGTTTCTGAATCCCGGATAATGCCGATGCCTGAGGTTCAGAAAGCGAGGAAAAAGAACAATGAATTCAATCACGATCGTAGGCAGAATCAAGGAACAGCCCGTCATTACCACCACGGCCAAAGGAAACCCGATCAGCTGGCTGCTGATCGAAGCCGACCGCAACTTCCATAATGATGACGGCTCCGTCAGCCAGGACATCTTCAACGTCATGCTGTGGAAAGGAATTGCAGAAGAAGTATCAGCTGCCTGCAAGCCTGGCAATCTCGTCGCTGTACGCGGAAGACTCAGCGGCGACGCCGTCGAGCGCAATGAGAAGACGTTCTACAATCTCAGCGTCATCGCTGAGAAAGTGGAAATCCTGACCCGCGCAAAGCACTGAGATTATTGCAGCCAGAATCCGAAGAACACCGGTACTGAAAAGGGATCGGTGTTTTTCTTTAAAAGCCGTATTTGCACAAGGGGGCTGAGGATCTTACAAATCTGGCTTACTCTTGCGATACAGCTCTCTGTAGCGAAGTGTTTTCGGGTTTTCAAAACTCAAATTCAGCAGCCGGTCTAATTTCTCATAAAGATCGTGCGGAGCATTGAAGCTGAATGCAAATAGGTTCAGATAACCAGGAAGTTCATCTCTTCTAAAGCCGCTGTGTGCTCTTAAAAACTTCTGCAGCCTATTATGAACCTGGTTGATGGGATTCATCGGATTCTTATTGTCGGGCAAACCTTTCATTTTCTTAGAATCATACTGGATATTTTTCAGTTCCAGCTTCCTGACAAGCATGTTATGGCATGGATCTTCATCAGTGATCAATCTTGATCCTTGCTTGATATGATCCTTTAAAGCTTCATATACTTGTCTGCCGGCTGGCTCGCCCAAGCCAATGTACTTTACAAACACGGTTTTACCATCTGTGATTGTCGCAATGCACATCTGATTAATAGAATGGCCGCGCAGCTTCTGGTAATTTTCTTTGCGAATGATATCTTCGCTGCGAACTGGAATAAATGTCTCATCGCAATAAACATCGCCTTCAAGCAGGATAGAATCCTGAATTTCTTCCAGCAGAAGACACGTCTTTGCAAACCAGTATTTTGCCGTAGTAAAAGCATTTTTGTTGTTCCAGGAGTCCGCGCTTAAGCTGAGATATTGGAGCAGATTACGCCAGTATTCTATCCATTCGGTAATAGAAATCTTGTGACTGTCGAAGATAGTTCCTGTAATGA
>NZ_VUMN01000021.1 GCF_009696165.1 Stecheria intestinalis
TTTACCTTGGTACATGTAACAGTGATGTAATTTGTTGGTGCTTCGAACCGCCGGACGCCGAACGGCTTCTCCGGTGGTGTGAGAGGAAAAAAGATGAGAGCTCACGCTCTCATCCTCCTACTCGATTGAAGGCTGATGTAATTTAGGAACAAGCACTTTATAATAATTCAGGTTATATGAAGAAAGAAGAACTGATTCCTTATCTGCAGAGCTTTGTGACCCTTGTCACGGAAGATGGTTCCCGCCATTCGGGTTATATTTCCAACCCTGAAGAAGTGAAGAACGCATCCGATGACTCTTTTTCCGTTGCCTTGCTCAATGGCTTCTTCTCCCAGAATATCCGGGCTTCTGAGATTGCTGCGGTGGAGATTCCTTCCCGGCAGGAAACGGTATCAATTCCGGTCGTGGACCTGAAGAAGGGATATGAAACGGAAGCACTTCTGAAACCAGAAGATTTCCGGAATTACCATGGCCCGATTGACCAGGAACTGACAGATCTGTATCTGGAATACATTGAACGTTTCCATAAGCGCCCGGATGAGCGAGCTGATCTTGATTTCGATCTGATGAATCTGGATGAGTTCAAGGACTGCATCAGAAAATGCCTGAAGCAGAACGAGCCGGTCAATGTCGTGATGAACTCGTTCATGCAGGCATTCTACCGGGCATTCCATAAAGAATGACGATATCTTCTATTGCTGGATCGCTTATGCACAGCTGGATAAGCTGTGCTTTTCTATGTCGGGCGCATGACATTTTGCGCTTTTTACTTGATTCACTTGAGATAATTTCGATGAGAATGAAAGAAAAAGGCTTAAATAAGCCATATTCTTATTTGCTCGTCATTTGATCCTTATTTGATTCTGCATCAGAATAGCTGGCAGTCAGAAAAACGGAGAGACCGAAATCTCTCCGTTTTCAGTGCGCCTAACAGGACTTGAACCTGCACGGTTTCCCAAAGGATCCTAAATCCTTCGCGTCTGCCAGTTCCGCCATAGGCGCGTGCCTATAGTTTAACACAACCAGCAGACAGATTGTTCAGCATACGAAGTTCAGATAATACGGAAGCTGCTTGCGCCACCATGGCCAGTCATGGGCAACATCCGGTCCCCAGAAATCAACCCATGCAGGAATATTCTTATACTCGAACAGTTCCTTCATGCGGGCACTGTCTTCCTGCATCGGATGTTCCCAGGCTCCTCTGCCGCAGCAGAGGATGATATCGCGGTGACGGTACATCTCCACATAAGGGTGGTCATATGGCATCCCGTTGATATAATCCACTGGGGAATTCGCATAGACCAGATCATCGAAGTAATCCGGGAAGAACAGCCTTGCATTGTAAGCACCCGATAAAGCGATGCACCCGGAGAAGAGATCCGGTCTTCTGAGCAGAAAGTTCAGCGCATGCGTGCCGCCCATCGAGCATCCGGTAGTGAGAATGCCTGATGGCTGTCTGCCGTTATTTGCAGCAGTGCTGATCTCGCGGATGCGCGGAACAAGTTCTTCGGTGATATACCGCACATAGGCTTCCTGAGACTCAATGCGGGCCCGGTTGTCCCAGCTCTTGCTGGACCAGCTGTTCTGATCATTGGAGTCGCAGCAGAACATCTGGATTCTTCCGGCATCGATATACGGAGCGGCTGCTTCAATCATTCCCTGATTCTCATAATCGAAGAATCTGCCATCCTGGCTCGGAAATACCAGGACGGGCTTCCCGGCATGGCCGTATACCTTGTACTCCATATCTCTTCCGAGGTTATTGCTGTATTCCTTGAAATATTCTGTCTTCATTCCGTCTTTCCGCTTTTCCCTGCAGCCTTTTTCCGTTTCGTGCTGGCCTTTTCTGCTTCCTGTTCGCTGACTTTCTCAGCCAGCTCATTTGCCGCTTCGTCCGGAGAGACTACATTGCCTTTGCGGAGAAATACGTACTTGGCAAATTCATTGACTTCTTCCATCGTGCGGAAACGCGCAATATAGGCATCATCACCCATTGCAGATCCGAGGATCCCCGGCATGCGTTCATGCATGCAGATAGCCTGCCCGTACTGGCGGTAGACCGCAGCACTGTCATGCTCATAGGCAACCGAATCTCTCAGACCGCAATATACGCAGTAATACGGCCGATCGGTCTTGTAGAGACCTTCATTGAACATTGCCATGTTGGCATAGATCCGGTAGACATTGATGTCATTGGCAAAGTCCATCATGTCCGGCGTATATCCTCCCGGCGGCCTCATGTTAACTTCCAGGCCGACGAGACTGCCTTTCTTTCCGAGTCCCGGCTTGTCTTCCGTGAGCCGGAAATATTCGGTATGAAAGAATCTTCCTCTGATTCCGAAGGCATGGATGACAGCAGTTCCCATCTGATCCAGATCTTCCGGAATGTCTCTCACACTATAGTAGAAACATTCTCCCTTTGTATTCACAATATCCATGATGGCAACCGGGAATACGTGGCTGGTCTTGAAGATGATCTGATTGTTCTGATCGGCGATGCCGTCAAAACTCACGATATAGCCAGGAACATATTCTTCCATGATGTACTGGCAGTGCAGATTCTGATGATAGAAGTCTTCCAGCTCCTGATCATTTGAAATCTTCCAGGTCGCATTGGCACCGACGCCGTCGTCCGGCTTCACGATGACCGGATAGCCGACCTGCTGCACGAACTTCTGGCCTTCCTGGATCGTCGTGACCAGATGCCAGCGGGCCGTAGGAACGCCAGCCTTCTCATAGAATGCCTTCATATTGGACTTGGTCTTGAACCGCATCACGGAATCGGATTTGTCACCAGTCGTGATATTGAAGTCTGTCCGGAGTCTAGCGTCCTGCTCCAGCCAGAATTCGTTGTTGGACTCCAGCCAGTCGATCTTGCCGTGTTTATGTGCAAACCATGCCACTGCCCGGTACATCTGGTCATAATCCTTCATTGAACTGACCTGGTAATATTCATCCATCGATTCCTTCAGTTCTTCTGAAAGAGAGTCATAGGGGTCTTCTCCGATGCATAAGGAAGTGCCGCCTATCTGTTTCCAGGCCTTCGGAAACTGATAGTAGGTTCTCGGAAAATTCGGAGAAATAAATACGAAGTTTTTCATATCGGCCTCCTGTACGGCAAATTTTAGCACAAATATGAACACCCGACCGATTTTCTGTCAGACATGCTATAATACCCGGGTATCCACATATCGTATATGCTTTCGGATTGGCGGAAGTGTCTCTACCCTGCAGCCATAACTGCGGGACTACGATTGATATAGAGACTATTCTGCACTCTTCAGGGGATAGGAAGAATGCAGACCGTTTTTCCTCGTTTCTGATATGTGGGCAGAAAGGGGATTTTTTCATGTTTGAAAAGGTATTTAAGCTTAGCGAGAACCACACCAATGTGAAGACTGAACTGACCGCCGGTATCACGACCTTCATGACGATGGTCTACATCCTGGCTGTCAACCCAAGCATTCTGAGTGCTTCCGGAATGGATGCCGGATCCGTGCTCACCGCAACGGCAGTCGCATCAGCAATTGCCTGCTTCGCCATGGCGGCATTTTBCAACAAGCCATTCGCGCTTTCCGCCGGGCTTGGCTTGAATGCTTACTTTGCCTACACGGTCTGCGGGGCAATGGGCTATTCCTGGCAGGTAGCCCTGACGGCAGTTCTCGTGGAAGGCATCATCTTCATCCTGATGTCTCTGGCAGACGTCCGCGAGAAGATTTTCGATGCCATCCCATTCTCTCTGAAGACTGCTGTATCCGTCGGCATCGGCTTATTCATCTGCTTCATCGGTCTGCAGAATGCCGGCATCATCGTGGATTCCTCCACGCTCGTCAGCTTGTTCTCCTTCAAGACTTCTATTGAAACCGGAACCTTCACCACTGCCGGCATCACCGTCATCCTGGCTATGATCGGCGTCGTGATTACAGCATTGCTGCTGATCAAGGGCAAGAAAGGCTATATGCTGTATGGCATTCTGATTACCTGGGTACTTGGAATCCTGTGCGAACTTACCGGTCTCTATCATCCGGATGGAGTTTCCTACTTCTCTGTCATCCCGACTGCGATTTTCTCTGCTCCGGCTTCCATGTCCAGCACGTTCATGAAGTTTGACTTCGGCTTCATCGGCAGCCATTTCCTGGACTTCCTCGCTGTTGTGATTGCGTTCCTGTTTGTTGATGTCTTCGATACTATCGGAACCGTCATCGGCTGTGCTTCCAAGGCAGACATGCTCGACAAGGATGGCAAGCTCCCGGAAATCAAGGGCGTCCTGCTCGCTGATGCCGTCGGTACCGTTGCTGGTGCATGCTGCGGAACTTCCACGATCACAACCTTTGTGGAATCTTCTTCCGGTATCACCGAAGGCGGCAGAACCGGTCTGACCAGCTGCACGGTCGGCGTTCTGTTCCTTGCGTCGCTCTTCCTGACTCCGCTCTTCCTCACCATTCCGAGCTTTGCAACAGCACCGGCACTCATCGTCGTCGGCTTCCTGATGGTTCAGCAGGTCACGAAGATCAACTGGTCTGATTTGACGGATGCCATTCCGTGCTTCATCTGCATGACCATGATGGCATTCTCCTATTCCATCTCTGATGGCATCGCATTCGGAATCATCAGCTGCGCAGTCATTCATCTCCTGACTGGCAAGGGCAAGGATCTGTCACCGCTGATGTATGTGCTGGCAGTGCTCTTCGTTCTGAAGTATCTGCTGATCTGACAGAACCGATACAGAATATTGCATGCAGGCAGGTGGAAACACCTGCCTTTCGCTTATAAAAAAGACTGCATAGCGCAGTCTAGTATTCAATCCGCTCCCCTGGAACATCGAGCTCATTTTCTTTTTCGTCTTCGTCAGAATCCTCGAGGCTCATATCATCATCGTCATCATCATTGTCATCTTCGAAATCGAGATTATGCTGGGTGTCTTCGAACTTCACCCGATTCTTGAGGTCCCAGACGTTGCCTGGAAGGGAAACAAAACGGCTGTCATCATTCAGTTCTCCGTAAAGCTTGCGCTTCTTGACCTTCTTCATGGATTCAGGAATTCCCGCAGCTTCCGCGGCAGCTTCGAACAGATCATTGAAGGCGGCAGACTTTCCGGCGGCAGACAGAATATCGAACGCATAGTCCGTCAGGGTTTTCTTCGTGCTCATGTATCTGTACAGTATCCTCCTTAGTTCACAGCGACGTAAAATATAGCGCCGAACATGTATGGAGTCAAGCATTAATTTCCGCGCATTTATGCACAATATTCCGTGATTGTTAACGTCTGGATGGAATGGGAAATCGGAACTGTCTTTTCCATGTGCACGAACATGGATTCTGCTGAGATGAGTTTCAGTATTCGCTGCGGTACACCTTCAGACAGGAATGCATCACATTCTGTTCAGAACTGGTATATTTCTGCCAGGCAGGTCCTTCTGAAGAAGAGCACATGTATTATAATGTTCCCTGCAGAAGGGAGAACGTATCATGAAGAATCAGGAAGCGATGAGATGTCTGCTCTGCCCGAAACCAAGATGTTCGGATGCTTGTCCCGTCCATACCCCGGTTCCTGAGTGCATGAGATATTATCGGGAAGACAAACTGGAAGAAGCAGGCAGAGTGCTGTTTCAGAATAACCCGATGACTGCAGTTACTTCTCAAGTGTGTGACTGGAAGAAGTTCTGCTATGGTCATTGTGTGCTCAATGCAAGAAATGTCCCTGTCCGCTGGTATGAAATCGAGCAGGAAATCAGCGAAGCATATCTGCTGAACCATCATGAAAAAAAGCCTGAGCAGAATGGGAAGAATGCTGCCGTGATCGGGGCTGGTCCTGCCGGAATGACGGCTGCGATTCTGCTTGCTCAGAAAGGATATGCGATTGACCTGTATGATGATAATGACCGCCCAGGAGGGGTATTGCGCTATGGCATTCCGCCATTCCGGCTTGATCGGAAGTATTCGGATGCCTATGAGCGCATTCTGAAGGAACTTGGAGTCGTGTTCCATCCGAACGTGAAGATCGGCTCGGAAATGACGGTCAGCAGTCTTGCTGAGAATCATGATGCAGTGCTCGTGGCAAGCGGTGCCGTGAAGCCGAGAGCCCTGATAATTCCGGGAGAGGATCTTCCGCATGTGATGCATGCAATCGGCTGGCTCAAGGATCCGAAGCCGGAAGATCTAGGAGAGCACATCATTGTCATCGGCGGCGGCAATGTCGCCATGGATGCATGCCGGACTGCAAAGCGTTTCGGAAAAGACACCTGGGTCTATTACCGCAAGACGTTTGCCAACATGCCTGCGAATCCTCTTGAAGTAGAAGAGGCAAAGAACGAAGGGGTTCAGTTTTCAGTATTTGAAGCACCGGTTGAAGTGAGAGATCATTCTGTCATTTTCCGCAAGTGCGAGAATGTCACCGATGAGAACGGCAAAGTCGTGACGAAGATCCTGCCGGATACCGATCATGAGGTTCCGTGTGATACGCTGCTGGTCGCCGCAGGTGAAACGATCGATCTTTCCGTATTCGGAGACACGCTGCCGGAACTGAATGAATGGCATTACCTGAAGACTGACGACGACGGAAAGACCAGCCTGGATAAGGTATGGACTGCCGGTGATCTGAGACTTGGTGCTAAAACAGTAGTAGAAGCAGCTGCCACAGCTAAGAAGAGTGCTATGGCAATTGATTCTGCTTTAATGGGAAAGAAGGAATAAAAATGGGAGAGTTACTTACACAGCTTCGCAAAGAGAACATGATGGCAATGAAGAATCATGACACTCTGAAAAAAGGCGTTCTGAGTCTTCTGATCAGCAGTATTGCCCTGGCAGAAAAAGAGGGCGGCAAGACTCTGACAAAGGAAGAAGAGCTTGCCTATGTGCAGAAGGAACTGAAGCAGACCAGAGAGACTCTGGCAGAGACTCCTGCAGATCGTACGGATGTTCTGGAAGAGACCAACAAGAAGATTGCTCTTCTGGAAAGCTATCTTCCAAAGCAGATGAGTGAAGATGAGATCAAGGCAGCAATCGAATCGATTCTGCAGGAGAAGGGTCTTGATCCGATCAAGAAGAATCAGGGGCCGGTCATGAAGGAAATGATGGCAAAGTACAAAGGCCAGACTGACGGAAAGACCGTGAACAAGGTTCTCGGAACCATTCTGAAGTGAACAGAGGAAGGAGCGAAAGCTCCTTTCATTATGCCCGAAATGAACGCACAAAGATGCAGAATGAAGAAATCTTCTGATTCAGATGGACAGTCTCTATTAATATAAGGATTATTCTTGTTTTCGTATTAGTTAAATGCGTGTTATGCAATGACCTTGAAGGCCAGGGCTGTTTCATGAAGGATAACTAGGAAGCAGTTGATCATGTGAGCGAAGGCGGCACTGTGAGAATCAGTTCAGCTAATAAGCTCTCTGCAGTTGTCAGGAAGAAGACCAGCTTCAAGGTAAATGTGTCTTCCGAGAATGCTGACTTTGATATTTCAGCAGGTGATGGATTCACGCTGAATATCGACAAGTCTGACGCTGCTAATCCTCTGTATGTATTTACAGAAGCTTCTAAGGCAACTTCCAAGCCGGACAAAGCTTCCGGAGAAGCGAAGACGGTTCAGACAAATATCGCAGGAAAGACTTCTTCGACACATGTCGTTCCTGCTAAACAGGTTCCGAATACAGCAGATTCATTCAGCCCGTTCGGCACAATGATGAAACTGATGGGTTCTCTGATTGTTGCTGTCGGAGCGGGAATGATACTGAAGAAGCATTGATTTTAAACACCGGTAATGATCTGATCTGAAGCTTACGCTCGGATCAGATCAGCCGGTTTTTCATTTGTTAGTAAAAGATCTGAATCTGAGAAAGTATATAAACGCATTAAACCTGATCTGAATTCTGTGCTGGTATTCAAACTTGCTGGCAAGTTTTTCCTGAGGTAATTGTTTCTGCATTGCTGGTTTACAGATGTGCAGCAATCTGCATTTTCTAAAAAGGCGGTATACGAGAAAACGCGGAGAACAGCCGCTGAAGCATTCAGAATTGAAGGAATCTGATCCGGATTGTTTCACTGGGAAATAGATGCCGGCAAGAGAAGGACGGCTGGACCATCCTGCTGCTCTGCTGTGAAAAAATGGTCATTTTCCAATTGACGCAGTACCGCGGATGTCAATAAAATAACAATAGGTAATTGTCTCAGACAAAAGGAGATTATTATGGACAGCAAATGGAAAGGTGAACTGCCAGCAGCCGGATTATTCGTCGTTGCCATATGTCTTGGTCTGATCGGGAGAAATAATAAACCAGAAACAGTCACGGCGGGCGTACAGCGGGAAGAACCTGCAAAAACAGAAGTTGTTCTTGGCGCCAAGATCGCCGAAACTGGTACGGGCATCACGGTAACGAAGGCAGATGACTGGTCTTCTGAATTTACCAACGAATATGAGACTTTCATGCAGAATAATGAGAATGATGAGGTGGTTGACTATCTTGAACAGTCGCCTTACCTCAAGACATTGTATGAAGGCTATGGCTTTGCGATCTCTTATGGCAGTGCCAGAGGTCATACTTACGATATTGATGATCTCTATGCCACAGGTAGACCGCATAAGCTTGCAAACTGCTTTACCTGCAAGACATCAGATTTCACTGCTAAGGTGCTGAACGAAGGCGACAGTGCTTATGCTATGGCTTTTGATGACTTCAAGAGTGAAGTACAGGATCCCTTCGGATGTTTCCACTGCCATGAGAATACACCGGGTGAGATGTATGTGACCCATGGTTATCTGGCAGATGCGCTCGGGGATGACCTGAATACGGTGCCGGCTGCGGATCTCTCCTGTGCTCAGTGTCATACGGAGTATTATTTCGATCCGGAAACCAAGGCGACAACGCTTGGCTATCATGGTCTGGATACGATGAATCCGGAAGACATTCTGGCTTATGAGAATTCAGTGAAAGATACAGAAGGCAATCAGTTTGCTGACTGGGTGGATGAATCCACAGGCACGCGCAAGCTGAAGGCTCAGCATCCAGAGTTTGAGACTTACTATGGAGAAGGAAGCATTCATAAATCCTTCGATCTGACTTGTGCGGATTGCCATATGGCCAAGGAAACGGCGGCAGATGGCACAGCCTATACAAGTCATTACTGGATCTCACCGTTACAGAGCGATACGATCATGAACAGCACATGTGCTCAGTGCCATTCGGACCTTGATGCTCTGAAGGCAAAGGTCAAGGAAATTCAGGATGAAACAACGACACGGGAAACCGAGATCGGCCAGAAGCTGGTTCAGCTCGATGAGAAGCTGACAGATGCTGTTAACAATGGAACCATGTCGGATGAAGATCTTGATACTGTTCGTTCACTCTATCGTGATGCACAGTTCTACTGGGACTTTGTCTTTGTTGAAAACAGTGAAGGTGTCCATAACAGCGCTTTGACCAAAGAAACGCTGGATAAGGCAGAAGAACTGGTTGACCAGGCACTTGCCAAGTTCTGAATCTGAAACGCATCAGAAAATACCATCCGCACAGGTGGGTGGTATTTTTTCGTGTGCCGGGCATGGCACGTATCTTGGTGGTGAAAGTCCACTGTGGGGGCGATGTCTGCCAACGCCAACCACTAGCCGAACGCCAAGGGTGTCCATCGTGAGGTGGAATCTGAAAGAAGGCATAGGCAAACCTCCGGTCTGAGGAACACGAATCGCATGAGGCAGTCCGAAGTAGGGCGAGTGTGCGAAACAACATAAACCCAATAGCTTGGCGGGAAGAAACTGAAGGATGTAAATGCGGCAGATGTATGGAGGAAAGGATGCGGGTCTTACCCCGGGAGGTCTCATGAACGCATACGTGAGGCGGAGAACGCCGCGCAGCGAAAGCGTAGTAACAACGAATCATGAGAAGTCAGCAGAAGCCATAGTAGGTGGAAACGCCGAAGGGCTGAACAAAACGAGACTTACAAGTTTTCATTGTCGTAGTCGGAAATCTCATAACATCCCGTGTTGAGCTAAAAAGGCTCTTAAGGATGGAAATCCGATGCGCGAAAGGAAGGAGGAAAGTCACAACATGGCAACGAAGCTCATGGAGGAAATCCTAAGTGAAGAAAATCTTGATGCGGCCCGAAAAGCGGTCAAGAGAAACAGAGGATCCTGCGGAGTTGACGGAATGAAGGCGGAGGAACTGGACGAATTCATTCAGGAGTCCGGGAAGGAAATCTGTGACAAAATAAGAAACAGAAAGTACAAACCACTCCCGGTCCGAAGAGTCCAGATACCGAAACCGGACGGAAGTAAACGGGACCTTGGAATTCCAAGTGTGAAAGATCGCTGGATTCAACAGGCGGTCTATCAGGTGCTGAGCCCGATCTTCGAGAAAGAATTCTCGGAGACAAGTTACGGGTTCAGACCGGGAAGACGGTGTGAAAACGCAATCATCAAAGCGCTTGAGTACATGAACGATGGCTATGACTGGATCGTTGATATGGACCTTTCCAAGTTTTTCGATAACGTCAACCAGGACATACTGATGATTTTGGTACATCATGTAATCCACGATCCGGACACAGAATCGCTCATACGGAAAATACTGCAGAGTGGAGTAATGGTGGAGGGAGTCTTTCAGGCAACCGACAGGGGAACTCCGCAGGGAGGCAACCTTAGCCCACTGCTCGCAAACATCTACTTGAACCAGTTCGATAAGGAACTGGAAAGACGCGGACTGCGATACACGAGGTATGCGGACGATGTCATTATCTGCGTGCATAGTGAAGTGGCCGCTAACCGGGTGATGAAATCGGTTGTCAACTGGCTTGAGAAACACCTGAAGGTGCAGGTGAACGCAACAAAAACAAAGGTATGCCGGCCGAATGAGATGAAATATCTCGGCTATAGTTTCTTTACAACAAGAATGGCTGGAAACCGAAACCACACCTGAAGTCGATCGAAAAGCTGAAGCAGAAACTAAAAGCAGCAACAAGCAGAAGCGAGCCAATGTCGATGGAGGAGAGAATTAGAAAGATCAATCCGATCATACGTGGATGGGTCAATTACTTCCGGATAGCTGACATGAAGAACTGGATGGAGACTGTCGACGGATGGCTGCGGATGCGAATAAGAATCTGCATATGGAAACAATGGAAGACGCCACAGAGAAGACGCTGGGGTCTAAGGAAGCTGGGAGTGCCGGAAGAGAGGGCCTATATGTGGTCGAACAGCCGCAAGGGATACGCGCGCGTCGCGTCAAGCCCAATCATGGCACGCACAGTTACGAAGCCCATACTAGCCAAAAAGGGTCTGCTATCGCTAGCAGACCAGTATGCGTCAGTGCATATCGCATGTTGTTAAGTTTTGAACCGCCGTATGCCGAACGGCACGTACGGTGGTGTGAGAGGTCGGAATTCTCATCATCTGGATGGGATTCCTCCTACTCGATTAAAAAAAGAGAGAGACTATGAAGAAAGTTCTCAGTTTTTTCAGATCCATGAAGTTCGGTCTGATCCTTTTAGGTCTGATCGCATTGATCTCCATTGCCGGAAGCGTCATCCCCCAGGGTGAAGAAGCAATGTATTATGTGCGCAATTATTCCTGGTATGGGATTCTGCTGAAACTGCAGCTGAACCATGTGTTTACAAGCTGGTATTTTGTTGTGCTAGTCGTACTCCTCTGTATCAATCTTGCCATGTGTTCAGTGCTCAGGTGGCGCCGCATTGATCCGGAGAAAGAAATCAGTGCTGTGTCCTTGGGCAAAGCTGATGTGACTGCACCTCAGGAAGAACTGGCACTGATTGAAGATACCTTGGAAAAGCATCATTGCCATAAGACCGAAATAGCTGGTGTCAAGGTCTATGAGAAGAACCGGATCGGCCGGTATGGTACGTTCATTACGCATCTTGGTATTCTTCTGACGGTGATCTTCTTTGCCATGGCAATGTATACGCCGACGGTTATCGATCAGACCTGCATGCCGAAAGATTCAATTACCATGGATGATGGTACACAGATTTATGTAGATTCATTCCATATCGAAGATCAAACTGGCGATCTGGATTATCGCAGCACAATCGAGGTTACTCTTCCCGATGGCACATCAAGCAGTCTCAGGGAGACTTCTGTCAACCATCCTGTGGCACTGGGGGATTATAAGGTATACCAGCAGACTTATGGAACGATCGGCTCGGTAACCGTCACAGACGATGATGGGAATGAAGATCACATCTATCTGGAAGACAACGTATTTCTTTCCAAGGATGGACATACGGGTATCTACTTCAATGCCCTGTATCCGGACTTTGAGCAGGATGGGGATGACTTCTCTCTGACTACGTCGGTTACCGGATCATATCCGAATCCGGTCTATACCTTCAATCTTGTGGAATACAACGACGAAGAAAGCAATGAGAATGATGATCTGAAGATGACCCCGATGCTTGCCTTCCCGGGGGATGATATCGAAGCCGGCGGTCTTCATTTCCATTTTGAAGATCCGACGGAATATCCGGGACTTCGCATCAAGAAGAGCAGCCGGATCATATCGCTGCTGCTCATACTGTCGTTCCTGATCATGACGATCGGATTCGTGCTGACTTTCCTTTTCCAGCCGGTACTGGTTGGCATCTATGAGGATGGCTATCACATTTACGGAAATAAACCGGAAGATGTCAGGATGATGATACGCATGGCGTTAAAGAACAGGAGAAAATAATGGACTACTTATTTTTTGCCGGGCTGATCACTTATTTCATCAGTCTCGTCCTGCAGTTCATTGCAGGTGTCTGGAAGAAAGAAAAGCTTAAGAAGATCGCCTGGTATCTGTTTATGGCAGGGGCAGTGCTGGCAACGGTATACCTGGTCATCCGCGGGATCCGGGCAGGTCGGCTGCCGATGTCCAATCAGTTTGAATTTGCCGCAACGTTCTCGTGGGGCATTGCGCTGATCCTCATTATCATGCATTACACCATCCATGCAGACTGGATCACGACGCCTGGTATCTTCATGACCTGGGCGATCCTGCTATATGCGGCCATGCAGCCGAGAGAGATTACGGAATTGATGCCGGCTTTGAGATCCATCTGGTTCGGCATTCATATCGGCTCTGCAGCATTTGCTTACGCATCATTTATGCTTGCAGGTGCATCCGGAATCCGTTATCTTCTCATTCATAAAAAGAGTCCTGATGACGAAAGACTGGAGGAAATTGATTACTTCGCCTATCGTCTGATCGCTATCGGACTATTGCTGCTGACTGTAACGATCCTGATCGGGGCAGTATGGGCCGAAGAAGCCTGGTCGGCATTCTGGACCTGGGATCCGAAAGAAGTCTGGGCACTGATCACGTGGATTCTCTATTCCATCTATCTGCATCTGCGCCTATCAAAAAAGAAGAAGGGCGTATTCATGGCTTGGTACGCCATCATTGCGATACCGGTTGTTCTGTTTACCTTCATCGGAGTAAATACCCTGATGCCAGGTCTGCATTCCTACAGCTGATGCCTTCGGCATAAACTTACGATTAACGGAAAAAGAAATGAGCGGCAGAAGCGTGATGTCATCATTATCGCACTCTGCCGCTCTTCGCGTTTCTTTGCTGTGATTACTTCTTCCAGAGCCTCGGCGCATCGCCGCGGCATATTTCCACCTCATAGCCAAGGCCATGGATTCTGCCGGACATGCAGCCTGCGCACTTCAGCGCATCATCGCTGAGGCAGATCTTGTTGTCATAGAGAAGATATTTCTTCCGGTTTTCTACCGGAGAAAGGTTTGGCATCACGACATTGGCGCCGGCCATAACTCCTTTTTCACGGCCTCGCGGATCGACAGTGCCTAGAGCAGTCGTTGCCGGCAGCAGCACTTCCGGGAACATCAGTCTCAGAACACCGAGCATGAATAAGGTGAGTTCTGTGCTGCCTGCTGGTTCATCCCGGAATGGCGTGTCTTTATGAGGAATGAACGGACCGATTCCGATCATATCAGGCTGCAGTTCCTTCATGAAGAAGAGATCATTCAGGAGATCATCAGTTGTCTGACCAGGTGCACCGATCATCATGCCGGCACCAACCTGATAGCCGATTTCCTTCAGATCCAAGAGGCATCTCATACGATTCAGAAGGGTCTGTGCTTCCGGATGAAGCTTCCGGTACAGAGAGAACGAAGCAGTCTCATGCCTCAGCAGATACCGGTCAGCACCGGCATCGTAATATCTCTGATACGATTCTCTGCTCTTTTCCCCGATCGATAAGGTGATGGCGCTGTCCGGGAACTTCTCTTTCAGAGTCTGAATGAGATCGCAGAGAATGTCATCGGTATACCAGAGATCCTCGCCGCTCTGCAGCACAAAAGTACGGAATCCCACTTCATGCCCGAGCGAAGCACAGGCAATGATTTCTTCCGGGCTCATGCGGTAGCGTTCTGCATTTTCATTGGAATGGCGGATGCCGCAGTATCTGCAGTCGCAGCGGCAGTAATTGCTGAATTCGATGATGCCGCGCAGATATACTTTATCTCCGAATACGGCTTGTGCTCTTGAGCGGGCAAGAGAAGAGAGAAGCTCGTAGCTTTCTTCTGTTCTGCCTTCAATCAGCTCCCGGAATTCTTCCCTGGTGAGCATGCCTTCTGCATTCAGTTTTTCAATTAATTCTTTCTGACGATCCATGGAAATCACTTGCTTTCTATGATGATTATCTGTCTGTGGTGATCCGCTGTTTATTATCCTATGATAGTCATCCGAAAACAAGAAATGTGAAATGAGAGATAAGTGCTTCTAGTCACAGGAATGGGAAGAACTGCTATAATGTTGCGCGTATCAGGAGAAATGCAAAATGGAAAAACACATGCAGTATATCCAGGAACTTCCGACCCCAGAAGAACTGAAGAAGCAGTTCCCGCTCAGTGATGAGATTCATCGGATCAAGGAAGAACGGGATCGGCAGGTTGAAGATATTTTCACTGGAAAAGACCACAGGCTGCTGCTGATCATCGGGCCATGTTCCGCAGACCGCGAAGATGCAGTGCTGGACTATATGACCAGACTTGCTGCAGTTCAGGAAAAAGTGAAAGACAAGATCTTCATGATTCCGCGTGTCTATACGAATAAGCCACGGACTAAGGGCATCGGATATAAAGGCATGCTGCATCAGCCGGATCCGCATAAGAAAGAAGACATGCTGGCAGGTATCATCGCCATCCGTGAACTTCATACAAGAGTCGTGAAAGAAACGGGATTCACGACTGCAGAAGAAATGCTTTACCCCGAAAATCACCGGTATCTTTCAGATCTGCTCAGCTATGTTGCAGTAGGAGCTCGCTCTGTCGAAGACCAGCAGCATCGTATGACTGCCTCCGGCATCGGCATTCCGGCCGGGATGAAGAATCCGACGGGCGGCGATATTTCCGTCATGATGAATGCCATCACGGCAGCCCAGTCTCCGCAGAGTTTTGTCTACCGCGGCTGGGCAGTACGCACCACGGGAAATCCGATGGCTCATGCAATCCTGCGCGGTTATGTGGATCGCTTCGGCAGAAATCTTCCGAACTATCATTATGAAGACATCATGAATCTGATCGAGGAGTATCATAAACGGGATCTGCAGAATCCGGCGCTGATCGTAGACTGCAACCACTCCAATTCCAACAAGAACTATATGGAGCAGATCCGGATTGCCAAGGATGTGCTTCATAGCTGCAAAGTTTCTGAAGACATTCATCACATCGTCAAAGGACTGATGATTGAAAGCTATCTCGTAGATGGCTGTCAGAAGCCGGAAGACAGCGAATACGGCAAATCCATCACCGACCCATGCCTTGGCTGGGAGAAGAGCGAGAAGCTCATCTACGAGCTTGCAGAACTCGCTGACTGAACAGAATGAGACCGCGGAATGCGGCCTTTTCTTTTCGGAAGAAAGAAAACCGCAGGCATCAGGAATGTCTGCGGTCTGGATCGAATCAGAATACCACCTGGACCAGAACCATATAGACGGCAGTTCCGGCTGCCATTGCCACCATCATGCTGCGGCTCCTGCAGAAAATGCCGGAAGTAACCAGGAGGCCAGAAAGTTCCGGGATGCCATGGGTTCCGCCATCAGAAAACGAAGTGAACAGATCCGTATTCCGGAAACAGTACACGACCAGCAGACCAAATACAGCTGGACCGAGAACTTTGCCGAGATACACGATGAAGGAAGGAATCTGCTTTCCTTCCGGGAAGGCAATATAGGAGATGAATCTTGTGAAGATGGTTCCGGCAATGACGATCACAACGGTGATCACTGCCTGGGCTGATGTCATGATCATGCCTGATCGCCTCCTGTCTGTGCTTTGTTCAGATCATCGGTGAATGGCTCTACCTGCTTTCTCGTACATGCAAGAATGACAAGGATCAGAATCATCGAAGGAATGATGAACTTCTCAGATCCGAAGATCAACAGACACAATAATGACGCCAGCACGCCAGTGATTTCTCCGGCATGAGCGAGAAGAATCTGTTTCCATGGAATCTTCTTCCTGTATTTCTGAATGAGGAGATCACGGTCTCTTAGCCACTGGCTCAGGAAGATGCAGATGAACATTGCGGTCATCACGAAGTCGAGACCTTCGGTGCTGACCGTGATATAGCTGCCGAAGAAAGCACCCAGGGCAGATCCTGCAACCCAGTACATCTGATCCAGGAATGAGACCCAGAAGTAATGCTTTGTCTTATCCATTCTTTCCGGAATCTTCGCATCGCAATTCAGGGCAAAGGTTTCATCGCTGGTCGTGTAGATCAGATAGAACTTCGCTTTTCCGGTTCCGCGGTATTTTGACAGCATCGCAAGTCCGTAGAAGATATGTCTGGCGCCGACCATCAGTGTGGTCGCAAGCACGGAGAATGGATTGAATGGCGCTAAGAGAATGCTGACAAGCAGGAATTCCATTGATCCGGTATAGACGACAAGAGCAGTGAGCACCGGTACCCAGGCGGGCAGGCCGCTGGTTACGGCAAGGATTCCGTAAGTGATGCCGAGAAAGATATACCCTGCAAGCACAGGGATCGTTTTCGGAAATGCTTCTTTCAGTTCGCGCATAGGTTTCTTTTCCTATATCTGCAGAAGATCCGCATTGCGATCATTTTAGACAATATGTAAAAGCCCTCCATTAACTTGTGTGTTCGAGGATCATCCCGCATACTTGTTATTGGCTTAATTAAAAAGATGGGGGAAGTTGCCTCATCCAAGAAAGGAAGGCCTTTACATGATAGCATACGTTGGAATTGATGCACACACTACAAACTACACTCTCTCAACTTATCTTGAAGGATCAGCAGCACCTGTGAACACCAACGCCTATTCTCCTTCTGTTTCCAACATCGTAAACTACTGCAAGGGGATCAGGAAAAAGATTGGAAATGATACAGAGATCATTGTCGGATATGAAGCGGGCTGCCTCGGGTTTAAACTGAAGCGTGATCTTGAGGAGAAGGGTCTTACCGTAAAGATCCTTGCCCCTGCTTCGATTACCGGAACAGAAATCAACAGACGGCGCAGGAAGAAAACAGACAAGCGGGATGCTGAAGCGATTGCCAGATCGCTGAAGAATCATGAATACAGCGAAGTCTATACCCCCGATGAAGAAGATGAATCAGTACGTGATTTCATCCGTATGCAGCAGGATCACAAGAAGCAGCTCAAAGTGATCAAACAGCAGATCTGTGCCTTTACTACCAGACACGGATATAAATTTACGGATGGTAAGAATTACTGGACAAAGAAGCACATGAAATGGCTCAAGGAGCTTTCTCTGGAGGGAGTTAACAAGGAAACGCTGGATTCTTACCTGCTGTCATATGAAACAGTTTCTGATCGCATTGAGCAGATGAACAAGCGCATTGAAGAAATCGCTGAATCGGATAAATACCGGGAAGCAGTTCATAAGCTGATCTGCTTTAAGTCAGTGAAAGTGCTGACTGCACTGGCTGTGATTGTAGAAATCGGAGATTTCACCAGATTCGTTAAAGCAAAGAACTTTGCAGCGTTTCTGGGTCTGGTTGCAGGAGAACTCAGCAGCAGCGGGGATCAGAACCAAACGGGAATAACCAAGCAGGGAAACACCTTTTTGAGAAAACTACTTGTCGAATGTGCACAATCTTTCTCAAGGGCATCATCTGGCAAAAGTGAAGCACTGAAGAAGCGGCAGGAAGGCAACGCTCCTGAAGTCATTGCATATGCGGACAGAGCGAATGAACGCCTCCGGAAGAGATACATGCGTCTTGTGCTTCACAATCGAAAGAACCATAACAAAGCAACGGTAGCCATAGCACGTGAGCTGGCATGCTTTATATGGGGAATGATGACAGGCAATATTCATACTGTTCTTGCTTAAAATGATTCTATCGATTGTCAGGCAGTCAAGACTTGCGTTGAGCACTTCAGATCAGGAAATCATTGAATGACCTAAAAACAAAGAGGAAGATCAGAATTAGCTTGAAGGCATCAGGAAGGAGCAGCTCGGATTTGAACTGGACGGTTCAGCTATCTGCGACCCGTTTATGATGGCACTGTTCCTTGGTGATCCACGATTATAGAAAGCAGAGCTGGCGGCGAAACCATTGGCCTGTGGGGTGGGAGAGCATTTGTCCCTGATACACGTATAACAGAATGGCTAAATACCGCGAACTGTTGAAAATCCGAGACTCTTTCCTCATGCCTTCAACAGCAAAGGGAAAATGATACAAATCAGAAACTAACACTTGACATTGGCTTTTACATAACAGCCCTGCAATATGGGGATGTCTATGGAAAAGAAAAGGCGCAGCGAACTGCGCCAGTAAGGTACTCACAGATTCTGATGAGCGTTTCTTGCGATGACATCGAGCTGCTGCTCTCTCGTCAGATCGATGAACTTGACGGCATAGCCGGATACCCGGATCGTGAAGTTTGCATATTCCGGTTTCTCCGGATGTTCCATGGCATCCTTGAGTTTCTCAATGCCGAAGACATTGACATTGAGATGATGGGCTCCCTGATTGAAGTAGCCATCCAGGACATTCACGAGATTTGCCGTGCGCTGATCTTCATCATTGCCTAATGCAGAAGGGCTGATCGTCTGCGTATTGGAGATGCCATCAAGGGCATATTCATACGGAAGCTTCGCGACACTGTTGAGGGAAGCGAGCAGTCCGTTCTTCTCTGCTCCGTATGCAGGGTTTGCACCTGGAGAGAAAGGTTCATATGCCGCTCTTCCATCCGGCAGCGCACCGGTAGCCTTGCCATAGACGACATTGCTGGTGATCGTGAGAATGGAAGTTGTTGCTTCGCTGTTGCGGTAGGTGTGGTGTTTCCGGATCTTCGTGATGAAGGTCTTCAGCAGCCAGACTGCAATCTCATCGGCTCGTTCATCATCGTTGCCATAGCGCGGGAAGTCTCCTTCAACTTTGTAGTCCACGGCCAGACCTGATTCATCACGGATGACTCTGACTTTTGCATACTTGATGGCGGAAAGGGAATCGACGACATGAGAGAATCCGGCAATACCGGTTGCGAAGGTGCGGCGTACATCCGTATCAATCAGTGCCATCTCTGCTGCTTCGTAATAGTACTTGTCATGCATGTACTGGATCAGGTTCAGAATGTTGACATAGAGCCCTGCCAGCCAGTCCATCATCAGATCATACTTATGCATCACTTCGTCATAATCGAGGTATTCAGAAGTAATCGGGGCATATTCCGGTBCGACCTGCATATGATTTCCATTCTTGTCCAGGAATTTCTCGTCCTTGCCGCCATTGATCGCATATAAGAGGCACTTGGCAAGATTTGCCCGGGCTCCGAAGAACTGCATCTCCTTGCCGGTTTCGGTGGCGCTGACGCAGCAGCAGATGCTGTAATCATCACCCCAGATCGGCCGCATGACATCATCATTCTCATACTGGATCGAAGACGTGCGGATCGAGATCTTTGCCGCATATTTCCGGAAAGAAGCCGGCAGACGGGAACTGTAGAGAACGGTCAGGTTCGGTTCCGGAGCAGGACCCATGTTTTCCAGGGTATGCAGGAAACGGAAGTCATTCTTCGTGACCATGGACCGGCCATCCATGCCAAGTCCTGCAACTTCCAGGGTTGCCCATACCGGATCGCCGGAGAACAGCGCGTTGTAGCTTGGAATACGGGCAAACTTGACCATGCGGAACTTCAGAACAAGATGGTCGATGAGTTCCTGTGCTTCTTCTTCCGTGAGCGCTCCTTCGTCCAGATCTCTCTGAATATAGATATCAAGGAAGGTGGAAATTCTGCCGACCGACATGGCAGCGCCATTCTGCGTCTTGATAGCAGCCAGATATCCGAAGTACAGCCACTGTATTGCTTCCTTGGCATTTTCAGCTGGCTTGGAAATATCGAAGCCGTAGATCTCTGCCATCTTCTTCATGTCTTTCAGAGCTCTGATCTGATCGGCCAGTTCTTCTCTCTGACGGATGATGTCATCAGTCATCGTACCATCGCCGCAGTTGGCAAAATCGTTCTGCTTCTCGCGGATCAGAAAATCGATGCCATACAGGGCAACGCGGCGGTAGTCGCCGACAATTCTGCCTCGGCCATAGGTATCTGGAAGACCGGTGATGATGTGACTGTGACGCGCTGCCTTCATCTCAGGGGTATAGGCATCGAAGACACCCTGGTTATGGGTCTTGTGGTATTCAGTGAAGATCTTGTGGAACTTCTCATTCACATGATAGCCATAAGTCTCAGCTGCTTCTTCTGCCATCTTGATGCCGCCATATGGCATGAAGGCACGCTTGAGCGGTTTATCAGTCTGCAGTCCTACGACCTGTTCCAGGTCTTTCATGGACTCATCGATATAGCCTGGTCCGTAGGCAGTCAGACCGGAGACAACTTCCGTCTCGCAGTCGAGGACGCCGTTTTTTGCGCGTTCTTCTTTCTGCAGTTCCTGTACTTTAGCCCAGAGCTTGTCTGTGCGTTCAGTCGGTCCTTTGAGGAAGGATTCATCTCCGTCATATGGCTTGTAATTGTTCTGAATGAAGTCGCGGACATTGACGTCATTCTTCCAGTGTGTTCCCTGAAATGATCTCCATGCATTGCTCATAAGGTATGCCTTCTTTCTGTATAGTTCTGATCGGGATTCATGATGGTCTGCCGGCCATTCAGAATCCTCTCTGCGTTTTCAATGCGTTCTCTGGTTGGAGGATTTACTCCATTCAGCGAGTAAGGAATTCCGAGGGCTTCATATTTATGAATGCCCAGGGTGTGATAGGGCAGCACATCAATCCGCTCTACGTTGTGAAGAGAAGAAAGGAATGCCCTGGTCTGATACAGCCATGTATCATCATCTGTGATGCCTGGCACTAATACATGCCGGATCCAGACTGGTTTCTGAATCTCATCGAGATACTTCAGCATGTCCAGGATGTTCTCATTCGATCTTCCGGTTAACAGACGATGCTGGAGAGGATCGATGTGCTTGATATCCACCAGCAATAGATCGGTGTATTCCATGAGCTCCTCAAACTTGCTGAAGAATGGTTCCGTTCTGGCAAAAGGCTGACCGGCAGTATCGATGCACGTTGAGATGTTTCTCTGCTTTGCCTTGCGGAAGAGATCAATCAGGAAATCAATCTGGAGCAATGGCTCGCCGCCGCTCACGGTGATGCCGCCTTCTTTTCCCCAGTAAGGACGGTATCGTTCTGCCTGATCGAGCAGTTCATCGGCAGTGCGCAGATCCTTGCTGTCGGGACTCCAGGTATCCGGATTATGACAGTACCGGCACCGGAGGCTGCAGCCCTTCAGAAAGATCAGAAACCTCACGCCTGGCCCATCTGCAGAACCGAAGCTTTCCACGGAATGTATTCTTCCCTGAATCATGTCATTCCTCCGAAAGAAACCCGCTGCGGTTTCTTCTCACAAGAGAGAGAATACGCGCAGCGGGTGCTGTGTTCCTTGATTGAAATCAAATTTGAAGCATTATTCTCCGGATGAACTCTGAAACAGAAGCTGAAGCGTAGGCCGGTCGATGACCTGGATCTTTCCCTGGCCGATTCGTCTGATCAGACCTTTCTTTTCCAGTTTCGTAATGTTTCTCGATACCGTTTCCGGCCGCAGGCTGATCGAAGCGGCGATATCGTCCAGGCGCATGCTGATATAGGGGCCGATGCAGCGCGTATCACGGTCTAGCAGGAAGCCTGCCAGCCGGACTTCCGGATCCCGGATGGAAAGGAGCAGAATCTTTTCCTTTGCTTCGGCAAGTTCTGTGCTCAGCATCTGAATGAGACTCATTGCCGTCTCCGGCTGCTGTTTCAGCAGTTCCAGGAATTCTTCCCGTCTGATCTCGCAGATCGAGACATCAGTCAGACATACAACGGAATAGTGATAGACCGGGTCTTTCAGAAACATGTCATGCCAGATTGCCTGACCATCATGAAGAATGTCCAGCACGTGTTCTTCGCCATTCGCTTCCAGACGGCATGTCTTCAGCCTGCCTTTGCGGATGATGAGGATGGAGTCGATCTGCTGCCCTTCCTGGAGCAGAATAGTGCCTTTAGGATGGGCGCTAGGAATGGAATGTGCAATCAGCTGTTCCTGGGCTTCGACGGGCAAAGAGCGGAACAGACGGATTTTTGACGTGCAGAGCGTATCATCTTTGCGGTAGGGGCAGGAACCGGCGGAACAATGATCTTTCATGATTCCATCCTAGCAGAGTTTCTGGCTATGAGGTAGATGGATAATCAGATTGACATTCACGAATGTGATGAGTATTATTCAGATAGATGAACATCAATGTGATGAAGGGACATATATGGGTGAATTCATTCAGAATGAGATCTTCGGGATGCATTGGCTGAATTGTCTGATCGGGAAAATGCTTGCCGCAATGGGGGCAGATCTTTCTGATAGATTTGCGGCGAGCATTCAGTTCTTTCTCTACGATGTGATCAAGATCTCGCTGCTGCTCTGTATTCTGATCTTTCTGATCTCTCTGATTCAAAGCTATTTTCCGCCTGAACGCAGTCAGAAGATCATGGGCCGTTTCCATGGCATCCAGGCAAACTGCATCGGAGCTCTGCTTGGAACGGTAACTCCATTCTGCTCCTGTTCTTCGATTCCGATCTTCATGGGGTTCACCAGTGCTGGTCTGCCGATTGGGGTGACGTTCTCATTCCTGATTTCTTCGCCTATGGTGGATCTCGGCAGTCTGGTTCTCCTGATGGGAATATTCGGAACCAGGATCGCGCTTGTCTATGTGATTGCAGGATTGCTGATCGCAATTGCAGCAGGAACGATCATCGAGCATATGCATCTGGAGGATCAGATCGAAGACCTGGTGCGCAATGCCCGGGCTTCGTCTTACGGAAATCTGAAGACGCTGAATGTGAAGGAGCGTATTCAGTACGCAGAAGAACAGATGACTTTCACGTTCCGGAAAGTGTTTCCGTATATTCTGGCAGGTGTCGGGATCGGAGCCGCAATTCATAACTGGATTCCTCAGCAGGCAATTGAGAAGGTGCTGGGAAGTGGGAATTCATTCAGCGTAATCATTGCCACGCTGGCGGGAGTTCCGATGTATGCGGATATCTTCGGAACCATCCCAGTGGCCGAAGCATTGCTTTCCAAGGGTGCGCAGCTTGGCACGGTGCTGAGCTTCATGATGGCGGTTACGACCCTGAGCCTGCCATCATTGATCTTGCTGCGCAAGGCAGTAAAGCCGAAACTGCTGGCGGTCTTTCTGGTACTATGCGTCCTCGGGATCATCCTGGTTGGATATGGATTCAATCTGATGCAGTCCATGTTTTTATGAAAGGAGAAGCGTATGAATGCAGCGGATGCCGCAATGATCTGCAAAGCCCTTGGTGATCCGATCCGGATCCGGATCGTGGAATTGCTGACAGATGGGGAATTATGCGCCTGCCGGATTCTGGAGCATTTTCAGATTACCCAGCCGACTCTTTCACATCATATGAAGATCCTGGCAGAGTGCGGTCTTGTCAGAACAAGAAAAGAATGGAAGAACACTTATTATGCTCTGAATTGCGATACGCTGATCGCATTCCGGAACTATATTGATCGTCTGAACTGCGGGCCGTCCTGCAGTCAGAAAGCAGCAGCCTGCTCAGATGCAGGCATTAGAAAGAAGAATAAATGAAAAAACAAGAAGGAATCAGCAATTTTCAGCGGCATCTTTCCTGGTGGGTGCTGTTCTGCATGGTGCTTGGCGTCGTCATCGGACATTTTCTGCCTGGTGTTCCAAGGGCCCTTGGCAGGATGCAGATTGCGGGAATATCTCTTCCGATCGCGGTCCTGATCTGGATCATGATCTATCCGATGATGATCAAGGTGGATTTTCAGAGCATCCGTGAAGCAGGCAGGAATCCGAAAGGATTATTGATTACCTGGGTGACAAACTGGCTGATCAAGCCTTTTACCATGTATGGCCTTGCCCGCTTGTTTCTTTTCGGAGTGTTCGGCAGCCTGATTCCACGGGAACTGGCCGGACAGTATCTTGCTGGTATGGTGCTGCTTGGAGCGGCACCGTGTACTGCCATGGTCTTTGTCTGGAGCAGGCTGACCGATGGAAATCCTGCCTATACAGTCGTGCAGGTCGCAACAAATGATCTGATCATTCTGGCTGCATTTGTGCCGATCGTAAAGTTCCTGCTCGGGGTTTCGGAAGTATCGGTTCCTTATAGCACGCTGTTCCTCAGCACCTTCCTGTTTGTGGTCATACCGCTCGGTGCAGGCTTTCTGACTCGGGTCAGAGTGATGAAAAAGAAGGGGAAGGAATATCTGGAACAGGTATTCCTTCACCGGTTTGATTCAGCATCCACCATTGGTCTGCTCCTGACGCTGATTCTGATTTTTGCTTCACAGGCAGAAGTGATTCTCAGCAATCCGCTGCATATCGTACTGATCGCAGTGCCGCTGATCCTGCAGACGTTCCTGATCTTTTTCCTTGCTTATGGTGCTTCCTGGGTGGCCAGGCTTCCGTTTGATATCGCTGCGCCTGCTGGAATGATCGGAGCATCCAATTTCTTTGAGCTTGCTGTAGCGGTTGCGATTGCGCTGTTCGGAACAGCAAGTCCGGCAGCGCTGGCGGCGACAGTCGGAGTGCTTACAGAAGTGCCGGTGATGCTGACACTGGTAAAGATTGCAAATGGGACCAGGAGCTGGTTTCCAATCAATTCGGAAGGAGGAAGATAAACCGATGAATATCAAAGTACTGGGAGGAGGCTGCCGCAAGTGCGAGACATTGCTTGCAAATGCGAAAGCTGCAGCGGCTCAGAAAGGAATCGATGCCGAGATTGAGTACATTACCGACTTCGCACGCATTGCGTCTTATGGAATCATGAGCACGCCTGCGCTGATGATCGACGGAAAGACCGTGTCTGCCGGCAGAGTCCTGAGTGCGAAGGAAATAGAAGCCTTGCTATGAACAAACCGAGGATTGCTTTTATCTGCGTGCATAATTCCTGCCGCAGCCAGATTGCGGAAGCACTGGCAAGACAGATGGCTCCCGAGGTTCTGGACAGCTGCTCTGCCGGAACCAATATTTCCGGCGGAATCAATCCGGATGCGATACGGCTGATGAAGGAAATGTTCGGAATTGATCTGATTCATGCCGGCCAGTATCCCAAGATGCTATCTGAACTTCCTGCAATCGATATAGTGGTAACGATGGGCTGCGGCGTGCAATGTCCGAATCTTCCCTGCCGGGAACGCTATGCCTGGGAAATCCTGGATCCGTCCGGAATGGAGGATGAGGCGTTTCTCAGATCGATTGCCAAAATTCAGAAAGAGCTGCAGCATCTTCTGCAGGAATCTCCGCTTCTGCAGGAGTATCGTAACGAAAAGCGTTGACACTTCCACGGATAAAGCACGTGGGATTCTTGAAAAGTTTGATTTAGTGGCGGCTCATGCGAGCTGTAAAGCCTTTGATGCGATCACAGCGGCCTTTAACCTGATAGCTGAGGCTCATGGGTTTTCACGGCCGATTAAAAAAGAAGCCTTCCGGCTTCCTATGCTTATTCCGCAAATTCCCAGGCAGTATCCAGAGCGATCTCCATCATGTCTGTGAAGGAATCACGAATCTGTTCAGAGGTAAGTGCCTGTTTCTTGAACAGGTGATCGCTGATGGAAAGAATAGTCAGCGCACGCTTGCGGTTGACAGCAGCCTCCCAATAAAGACCGGCAGACTCCATCTCGATTGCCAGATGTCCATAGTCTCTGAGCTTCTCATTGATCTCTCCTGCTTTCGGATTGTAGAAGAAGTCAGAGCTGAAGATCTTTCCGACCTTGAAGTTGCATCCCTTAGCTCTTGCTTTATTCACTGCAGTCTCGAGCAGGTCGAAGTCTGCACATGGAGCGAACTGACCGATGCCGTACTGATTGCCGTAGTTGGAGTTTGTCGTGCATGCTTCGGCGATGACGATATCAGAAGTATTGACATCCATTGCCAGTGCACCAGCAGAGCCGATGCGAATGATCGATTCGACCCCGAACTGCGTGAAGAGCTCATGCGTATAGAGACCGACAGAAGGGATACCCATGCCATGCCCCATAACGGAAATCTTCTTTCCCTTATAGGTTCCGGTATAGCCGAGCATGTTGCGCACATCATTGAAGCAGACCACGTCGCTGAGGTAGGTGTCTGCTACCTTCTTGGCGCGGAGCGGATCACCCGGCATCAGGACAACCTTGGCAATCTCTGCCTTCTGTCCGATGCAGGCACTGATACTTTCCTTGTAAACTGTCATTTCGTTCTCCTTTTCTTGTTCAGTCCTGGAACAGTTTCTTCATATTCATATCAAATGGCGGATAGACAATCCCGCGTTCGGTGATGATTGCGGTGAGCAGTTCATGATCGGTGACATCAAATGCCGGGTTGTAGCACTTCACTTCCGGAAGTACCATCGGTTCCTTGTACCACATGGAACGGATTTCATCCGGATCACGTTGCTCGATCCTGATATCATTGCCGGTCGGTGTATTGAAATCAATCGTGGAAGAAGGGGCTACCGTATAGAACGGAATGCCGTAATGCTTGGCAAGAATGGCTACGCCGCTTGTTCCGATCTTGTTGGCAAAGTCGCCATTAGCCGCAACCCGGTCGCAGCCGACGAATACCGCACTGATCTTTCCCTGCTTCATGACGATGCTTGCCATATTGTCGCATATGGCTGTGACGTCTACGCCTGCTTTTGCCAGTTCATAAGAAGTGAGGCGAGCACCCTGCAGCAGCGGTCTTGTTTCATCGGAATAGACATGGATATTCCAGCCTTTCTCATGAGCCAGATACATCGGAGCTGTTGCGGTTCCGTAACCAAGGCATGCCAGTCTTCCGGCATTGCAATGAGTCAATAGACCATCGCCATCTTTGATCAGGGTAAGACTGTATTCTGCCAGCTTCTTCGTGATATCAAGCTGTTCCTGATGAATGGCAAGCGCTTCTTTCTTCAGCAGCGAAACGATCTCAGATACGGATTTGTCTGCATTTTCTCTGACCAGTGCTTCCTGACGATTCAGAGCCCAGGACAGATTGACGGCAGTGGGACGGGACGTATTCAGATATTCTTTCTGACGATGGAATGCTTCAGAGAAGGATTCATAGCTGTCAGAAGGATCATTGAGGGCAAGTACATACATGGCATATCCTGCAAAGACGCCGATGACTGGTGCCCCTCTGACCTGCAGCAGCTTGATGGCATCCCACATCTCCTGTTCGTTCGTCAGGGTGAGGTCTATGGTGCGATTAGGAAGCTGGGTCTGATCCAGTATGATCACGBTGCGTTCATCTTCTGAGAGTCTTACGACTTCATCGTTACGCACAGCATCACTGATTTCCATGTTCAAATCTCCTTTTACTGAATTCATTCTAGGACCGGGATCAGAAAGGGTCAATGAAGGAAACGCGACAGAAACGCCATAATATCTGTTTGCCAGGCAGGCATTCGGATTCAGAAGAATCAGAAATTAGGTGAAAATATTTTCACAGAATCAATGTAAGAGTGTCAGATTTTCTGGAAAAAGAAGAAAATCCATGTTGACTTCAGGAATCGGAATGCGGAAAATACGGGTATACCAAGAAACCGAAGACGGAGACGAGTAGCTCAGACTGAAACTTCGAAGAGAGTTCCGGGTGGTGGAATCGGAACAGGCGGAAGCTGAAGGAATGGACTCCATGAGGGCCGACTGAAAGGAACGCAAGTTCCGAGTACGAAGGACGGGATTCGATCCCGTTATCAATCAGATGCGTATGATGGTACGTAAGCGAGAGGATGTCAGGTATAGACATCAAGTTGGGTGGTATCGCAGAAGTTGTCAAAGACTCCTGTCCCATATAGGGACGAGAGTCTTTTTTTTCTTAAACAGCTGCTCCGGCAAGGCAGCTGCACATCTGCCGCTCAGACGAAGGAAAGATGAGGAAAGAAATATGAAGTACACAGCAATGATGAAGACCGCATTAGCAGCACTGATGGCAGGAAGCCTGGCGGCATGCAGCAGCGGATCTGCCGCTGCCACTGCAAGCACAGCCGCTGCGGCATCCGCAGCCGCAGAAACTGCTGCTTCTTCTGCAGAGCCTAAGACATATAAAGTCGCAGTCGTCAAACAGCTTGACCATGCATCCCTCGATGAGATTGCAAATGCGATCACTGCAGAGCTCGATAAGCTTGCTGAAGAAAATGGCGTGACGATTGAATATGGCGATGTATATTCCGGACAGAATGATCAGACCACGCTTCAGCAGATTGGGTCTCAGGTTATCGCGGATGGCGTTGACTGCATCATTCCGATTGCAACCCTGGCGGCTCAGACCATGACCGCTGCTGCAGAAGAAACCAAGACTCCGGTCATCTTCGCGGCAATCTCTGATCCAGACAGTGCAGAACTCACTGGCATCGATTATGTATCTGGTACTTCTGATGCATTGAATACCACCCAGATCATGGATATGATCTTTGCCCAGAACCCGGATGCGAAGAAGATCGGCCTGCTCTATTCGAAGTCTGAGACGAACTCCGTGAAGCCGATTGAAGAAGCTAAGGCTTATCTGGATGAAAAGGGAATCGAATATGTCGAAGCAACCGGCAATACGAATGATGAAGTCATCCAGGCTGTTTCCTCGCTGGTCGCTGATGGTGTAGACGCTGTCTTCACCCCGACGGATAATGTAGTCATGGCAGCAGAACTTGCAATTGCTCCGACGCTTGCGGAAGCTGGCATCCCTCACTATACCGGTGCTGATTCCTTTGTCCGCAATGGTGCATTCGCTACCTGCGGTGTCAACTACACGGATCTTGGCACAGAGACAGCAGATCTTGCCTTCAAGGCAATGACCGAAGGCATGGAATCGCTCGGCGATTACTACCAGTCTTATGAAGTGATGCCGGGCGGAATCATCACGGTCAACACGGAGACTGCAGCAACTCTGAACGCAGACTATTCGATGTTCAGTGATTTCGGAGAAATCGTTGAGGTAACTACAACAGAAGACTGACGGAGGAAAAGGCATGCTTCACATCATTCAGACTGCACTGGAACTCGGGTGCATCTACTCTCTGGTAGCCCTGGCCCTGTTCCTGAGCTATCGCATTCTGAATATTGCGGATCTTACAACGGATGGCTGCTTCGTGCTCGGGATGGCGGTTTGCGTCAGCTCGGCTGCGAACGGGCATCCGTTTGCCGGTCTCTTCCTGGCCCTTGCGGCCGGGGCGTGCGCCGGCTTTGTGACGGCATTTCTGCAGACCAGGCTCGGGGTTCCGTCGATTCTTGCCGGTATTGTGACTAATACCGGTCTGTATACCATCAACCTCATGGCCATGGGCTGGTCCAGCAATGTCAGCCTGCTGAAGTCGGATACGGTCTATTCCTTATTCCGGCAGACTGGAATCGGCGGCAGCTGGTACACGATCATCTTCAGCGGTGCAATTGCATTCCTTTGCATGGCAGTTCTGCGCTGGTTCCTGACGACCAGACTCGGTCTCAGCATCCGTGCAACCGGCGATAACCCAGATATGGTACGGGCCAGTTCCATCAATCCCCGCTTCACGATCACGGTCGGTCTCTGCATTGCAAACAGCCTGACCGCTCTCTCCGGAGGCCTGGCCGGACAGCTGCAGCGCAGTGCGGATATCAATGCCGGTACCGGCATTGTCACCATCGGACTTGCCTGCCTGATCATCGGCGAAGGCGTCATCAAAGGAAGAAAGTCCCTGACGAGAAACATTCTTGCATGTCTGGTCGGAAATATCGTCTACCGCTTCATCTATGCCATTGTCCTGCAGACCAGAATCATTCCGATTGAGGGTCTGAAGCTCATGACTGCAATCATCGTAGCCCTTGCCATCGCTGCTCCGGCAATCAAGGACAACATGGCAATCTCGGCAAGAGCGAGAAAGGAAGGACGCAGATCATGCTGAAGATCGATCGGATTTCCAAGACATTCAATCCCGGCACGGTCAATGAGAAGAAGGCACTGGATCAGTTCAGCCTGACCGTAGACGATGGTGATTTCATCACGATCGTCGGATCCAACGGTGCTGGCAAGTCCACCTTATTCAATGCGATCTGCGGTACGTTTCTGGTAGACTCCGGTTCCATCATTCTGGATGGAGAGAATATCACGTTCCTGCCGGAATACCGGAGATCGAAATATATCGGCAGACTGTTCCAGGATCCCCTCAAAGGAACTGCTCCGAATATGACAATCGAGGAGAACCTGGCTCTGGCTTATCTGCGTGCCGGAGAACATACCAGAGCATTTTCCAGAATCTCGAAGAAGGACGAAGCAGAATTCCGGGAACAGCTGAAGCTGTTAGACAATGGCCTTGAAGACCGCATGAATACTCCGGTCGGAACCTTGTCCGGCGGGCAGAGGCAGTCGCTGACGCTTCTGATGGCGACGATTGTTCCGCCGAAACTGCTGCTGCTCGATGAGCATACGGCTGCCCTGGATCCCCAGGCGGCAGAGCAGATCATGAAGCTGACGGAAGAAACCGTTGCGAAGAATCATACAACCTGTCTGATGGTGACACATAACATGCATCAGGCACTGTCAGTCGGAAACCGGACGCTGATGATGAAAGATGGAAAGATTCTTCTTGATCTGAAGGGAGAAGAACGGAGTCATCTCACCGTTGAGGAACTGGTTCACATGTTCCGGGAAAAATCCGGGACTGATCTGGATAATGATCGCATTCTGCTTTCCGATTGAACCGGAGAGATGCATAATCATTTCCGGAGGCTGATATGGCAAAGGACAAGAAAGTGAAAACCAATGTGATGCGCATTCTGGATGCGGAGCACATTGCGTATACCGAACATACCTATGAAGTGGAAGACGGAAAGATTGACGGTGTCTCGGTAGCTCTGAAATGCGGCGAAGATCCGGATCAGGTATTCAAGACTCTGGTCACGGAAGGCAATGACAGGAACTTCTATGTATTTGTGGTTCCGGTGAAGCAGAAACTTGATCTCAAGGCATGTGCTGCTGCGGCAGGAGTCAAGAGCGTGGAGATGATTCCGCAGAAAGATCTTCTGAAGACCACCGGCTATATTCATGGCGGCTGCAGTCCGATCGGAATGAAGAAGCAGTTCAGAACCTTCTATGATGAGACGATCATCCTATTTGATACGGTACTGGTATCCGGAGGAAAGATCGGCACTCAGGTAGAACTTGACCCGAATGATCTGATCCGGATCACTTCCGGAACCACTGCGGCAATTGCCAGAGACGAGTGATCCTTTCTTAATAGAATGCCAGACAAAAATCTCAGCAGATCCGTAAGGGCTTGCTGAGACTTTTTTGTATTCTGGAGATATCACGAACAGATTACTCGGTTCCGTCCGACTCGGTCAGAACCGAGTAACTTCTTATGCACGCGAAGACTTCCGGTATTCTTTCGGAGTCATGCCGTATTCTCTCAAGAACATCCGGTTAAAGTAGCTCTGCTGGCTGAAGCCGCAGGAAAATGCGATTGAAGAGATTGAATCGTTTGTATTCTTCAGCATGGCTGCGGACATCTCAAGACGATAGGAATTCAGAAAGTCAATCGGAGAGGTCTCCGTATACTTGCTGAAGACAGCCGCACACTTGGAGCGGCTGATGCCGGCAGAGGAAGCGATGTCATTCAGACCGATGCGGTCGGCGTAGTGTTCATAGATATAGGTTGTCATCTTCTTCTGAAGACGGAGGTCTTCATCATGGTCCTGTTCGATCGGTTCATTCATATGAACAAGATAGACCTGTCTCAGAATCATGGAAACATATGCCAATGCCTGCAGCTCATAGCCTGCAGGTTTTTCTTCTGCGAGCTGCCTCAGCTCGTCCATGAGGTCCGAGATCATGCGTGCATGGCTGTTTCTGCCGTTCATGCGGATATGAGTGAAGTCGCCGTCGCTGATGACCGGCAGAATCAGCTCATTATAGAGATCATGGATGGATGACAGCATCATCGGGTTCACGGTCAGCGTGTGCGCAGAACAAGGCTTCTCTTCTTCCGTGCTGTAGACTCGATGGACTTGTTCCTGATTGATAATGCAGATATCTCCTTTCTTCAGAAGGAAGTCCGAGTCATTGACATGGCAGTGCATCTCGCCGCTCTCTACCTGAATCAGTTCCAGCATATCGTGCCAGTGAGCCAATTCCTGATGAGGATCAGCAGAGCATATTTCTTTGTTCTCCAGGAAAACCGGAAGGTTCCCGAAGGAGTAGTTTTCTTCTGCATTCTTTTTCATATTTATATTCTGACACGAAAACATAGAAACGCAAAAGAAAATGCAATAAAATTACGAAAATAACCTAAAAATACTCATGAAATCTTGTTGATTATACTAATAGTCAGTTGTGGATCTTATAATCAGGTAAATAATGCAATAAAATTGGTTCTAATTTGCTATTAACAAGTTCCTGCGGAGAATATTATGTAAATGTCACAAGACAACAAAGGAACAGATAAAGTTCCTGGAAGGAGATATAAGAAATGAAAAACGAATTGAATGTATCTATGAATGAGCTGCTCAGCAGTCTCGAAGTGTTCTACCACAAGCTTCAGTCCTACCACTGGTATGTGAAGGGACATGCATTCTTCACAGTCCATGCACAGCTGGAATCTTATTACGATGAAGTCAGCGAAGAGATTGATGAAGTCGCAGAGACGCTGCTGATGATCGGCGGCGCTCCGGTATCCACCCTGAAGGAATTCCTGGAACTTTCGAAAGTTTCGGAAGCAGAGGGTGTCTATATCAAGGCAGATGATCTGCTCCCGAAGGTCAGAGATGACTACGCACTGCTGGAAAAGCTTGCAGAAGGTGTTAAGAGCACAGCTGAAGAAGAAGGAAATGCTCTGGTATCCGCGAAGATGGACGACCTGATTGAGTCCTTCAGCAAAGCAATCTGGATGATTTCCCAGTCCCTGATGGCTTGAGAAGTCAGTGCGATGATAGAAAGAGAGAGGAAAAACATGTCTTTAATCAACAAAGAAGTATCACCGTTCAGCGTACAGGCTTATGCCGATGAAACATTCAAGACCGTAACGAAGGATGATCTGCTCGGAAAGTGGAGCGTATTCTTCTTCTATCCGGCTGACTTCACATTTGTCTGCCCGACCGAGCTGGAAGATCTTCAGAACAACTATGAAGAGTTCAAGAAGATCGGCTGCGAAGTCTATTCCGTTTCCTGTGACACGCACTTCGTGCACAAGGCATGGCATGATCACTCTGAAGCGATCTCCAAGATCACATTCCCGATGATCGGCGATCCGACGCAGGCTCTTGCCAGGGACTTCGAGGTCCTGATTGAAGCAGATGGTCTGGCTGAAAGAGGAACCTTCATCATCGATCCGGATGGAAAGATCGTTTCCTATGAAGTCAGCTGCGGCAGTGTCGGCAGAAATGCGGATGAACTGCTCCGCAAGGTAGAGGCTTGCCAGTTTGTCCGTGAGAATGGCAATGAGGTATGCCCTGCAAAGTGGAGACCGGGTGCTAAGACCCTGAAGCCGGGCATTGATCTCGTCGGCGCGATCTGAGTGCTCTTTCAGAGAACCACTTCCCTATAAGGAAAAGGAATGCAGAATCCTGAAATCAGGACAATGCATTCCTTTTTCGCTCATGATTGGTGCTTCTGGTGATGAAACAGATCTTTCAGGATCAGAAACAGCACATAGCAGAGAAAGCCTCCGAAGAGACAGCCGCTGCAGTCAATCAGCATATCCGTGAACTGGCTGCTTCTGCCAGCCACATGGAGCTGAATCATCTCGTCCGCAAACGGAACCGAGAACAGAAACAGCAGAAAGTTCAGCGATCGGTGATGAAACAGCGGGCAGATGTGCATGGCAAGAACGACCAGAAAACCAAGGCCGGCGAACTCCGTGAAGTGAGCAAGCTTGCGCACATAGTGATGGAACGTGCTGAAATCGGCATAGAGACCGAAATGCTGGAGGATATTCATCAGTTCATGCGTGACTCTGGAAGAAAACGCATCGCTGACTGAAGCGACCATCAGAGAATTGCGGAAGATCAGCCAGATGTAAATGCCGACCAGTATCCAGATCCACCAGTGTTTTCTAGGTTTCAAGTTCTCCCTCCTTCAGGTGTTCCCGTATGATACCACAGTTTACATGCCCATGTTATAATCTGAAGTCGTGAAGAAGCCGGCTCGCAAGGAAATCAAGGATATCGTACTCGTCGTCGCAGGGACGTTTCTGCTGTGTCTTTCCGTAGAAATGTTCATCCTGCCTTTTGATATTCTTTCGGGAGGGGTTGCTGGTATTGCCGTTGCGGTGCAGCCGCTGACCCGGATGTCGCCGACTCTGATTGCCAATATTCTGACCTTGGTGCTTCTGGAAGTGGGATCCCTGACGCTGGGACGGGAGTTTTTTCTGAAGACGTTCCTTTCTTCCTTATGCTATCCGGTATTCAACAGCCTGCTCGCCAGAGTAGTTCCGATTCCGGAAATCGATCCGGTATTAGCTTCTTTCTACGCTGGCCTGCTTGGCGGCATCGGGGTAGGTCTGGTCATGCGGACCGGAGCAAGCACGGGCGGCATGGATGTGCCGCCGCTGATCGTGCATAAATTTACCGATATTCCGGTCAGCACGTTAGTATTGATTACGGATGGACTGACGGTACTGCTGGGCTGGTTCACGTATGGACTCAGTGCGGTTCTGATCGGTCTTGTTTCGGTATTTGCGACTTCGTGGGCAATCAACCGGGTCCTGAGCTATGGCGAAGGTACGGTTTCCAAATCTGTGCAGATCATCAGCGATCACTGGAAGGAAATTTCCCAGGCAATTTCGGATGAGCTGGAAAGAGGCTCGACGATCTTCAATGCCAAGGGGACATATCAGGGAGATGATCGGGTTGTGCTCCTATGCGTGGTTTCTCATCAGCAGTATTCCAAGCTGCTGGAGATTATCAATCAGTATGATAAGAAAGCGTTCGTGATCACGACGGATGCGACGGACATGCATGGAGAGGGATTCACGTATCCAAGTTTCCACCTGTGATTCTTTGCGCAGAGCATGGTCCTGCCTTATAATGAATTGACATCTTTCGACAGGAGGAGGACGGATGATCGAGTGCTCGCATGTCTACAAGAAATATAAAAACGGCGTAAATGCGCTTTATGATATCAATCTCAAAGTTGACCAGGGCGAATTCGTCTATATCATCGGACCGACTGGTTCCGGCAAGTCCACGCTGATCAAGTTGCTGGACGGAGAAGAAATTCCGACCAAAGGAACGGTCCGGGTGGTCGGCATCGATGTCGGAAAGCTCCGGCATTCGAAGGTTCCGATCTACCGACGCAATATCGGAGTCGTATTCCAGGACTTCAGATTATTGCBGACGAAGACGGTATTCGAGAATATTTCGTATGCCCTGGAAGTCATTAATATGGATAAGAGGCTGATCCGGCGCAGAGTGCGGTCAGTCATGAACCTGGTCGGACTGGATGACAAGGGAAACAGTTTCCCGCATGAGCTGTCCGGCGGCCAGCAGCAGCGTGTGGCGATTGCCCGGGCGATTGCAAACAGGCCGAAAGTGCTGATTGCAGATGAGCCGACCGGAAATCTGGATCCGGCGATGTCCGATGAAATCATGGGCTTGCTTGCCAAGATCAACCGGGAATACGGGACAACGATCTTGATGGTTACGCATGATCTCACGATCGTGAACAAGTACCGCAAGCGCACGGTTGTTCTGGAACATGGCCATATTGTCGCAGACCTTGCGGAAGGAGGGTATGTTCAGCATGATCAGTAGAATCTTCCGCCCGATCAAGGAAGGATTCCGCGGGGTTGGCAGACATGGAGCGATGTCTTTCTCTGCGGCTTCTGCGGTTACAATTACATTGGTGATCATCAGTCTGTTCATGCTGTTCACCGTGAATATGAATCAGCTGACTTCCGGACTGGAACAGTCGATTCAGATCTCGGTCATGGTGGACTATGACTATGAGTCTGCCGATCAGGAAGACCGGATCAGCCTGGCGATCCAGGATATTCCGGAAGTGACGAGCGTGACGTATTACACGAAGGATCAGGAATATCAGTATTATCAGGATAACTTCACGGATGAGAAGACCAGGGAGATCATGACCCCGTTTGAAGGCGATGAGAATCCGTTCCATGATGCGTTCTATGTTGAGATCAGCGATGGCACGAAGCTCCAGGAAGTTGCGGATCAGATTTCTCAGATTGAAGGTGTCTCGGCCGTCAACTTCGGCGGCATGAGTGCGACCCAGCTGGTCAGCGTGCTGAGGACGATTCGCTATGGCGGACTGATTCTGGCATTAGCACTATCTATTCTGGCAATCTTCTTAATCCAGAATACGATCAAGCTCACGATTCTTGCCCGGGCGGATGAGATTGCGATCATGCGCAATGTCGGTGCAACGAATAACTTCATCCGTTCCCCGTTTGTGGTGGAAGGTATCATCATCGGAGCGCTTGGCTCGATTGTGCCGATGGTGCTGACGTATTACGGCTATCGGTATCTGTATCAGTTCACCGGGGGATATGTGATCACGCAGATGTTCTCGCTGATTCCGCCGGATAATCTGATCTGGCAGGTCAATGTGGCTCTGTTACTGATTGGTATGATTGTCGGTCTCATCGGTTCGTTCTTCTCCGTGACGAAGTATCTGAGGTGGAAGCGCTGATGAAGAAACTGTTCAGAATACTGCTTTCGGCATGGCTGGTGATGGATATGCCGCTGACAGTACTGGCAGAGGGGGAAGACAGCGGAGATCCGGATCATCCGTATTCGGATACGGAATACTGGGGAGATCTGTGCACGAGTTCCGGTTCTGAGCATCAGACGGCCTGCGCGGCATACCTGCAGTATCAGTCCGAACACAGCTCAGAGCTATCTGACCGGATCAAGGAGATTGAAAGTCAGCGGGCTGAGATTGCAGAGAATATTACCTATTATGCGTCGCTGGTTCAGGATTATCAGAATCAGGCAGATGCACTGAATGATGATATTGCCACGCTGAATGCGCAGATTGCGGATATGAATGGCCAGATTGCGGTCAAGGAAGCAGAGATCGAAAAGCTGGAAGCAGAAATTGAGGCTAATCAGGAAGAAATTGATCAGGCTGAAAGCAAGATCAAGGAGCGCATGGCGTATCAGCAGCAGACGATGCGCCTGAATCAGTATCTTGATGTGCTGATGGGCGCGAAGACGTTTGATGAGCTTGTCCGGATTGCCAATGGTCTCAGCGCAATCACGGAATATGACAATAAGACGATGGAAGACCTGGCCGACCAGATCGATCAGCTGAATACGGATAAGGCTCAGCTTGATTCTGATAAAGCGGATCTGGAGCAGCAGAAAGCAGATCTCGATGCGGCCAAGCAGGAAGTCGTGAATAAGCAGAACCAGATCCTGACATTGAAGTATCAGGCTCAGGTAGTTGAAGAAGAGTATCAGCAGCAGAGTGCTGATCTCGAAGCAGAGGGCAACCGGATTGCGGCAGATATCGAGGCAATCCGTGCGCAGATGGCAGAGATTTCCCAGGCCCTCAGCGAAGTGGCTGCTTCGGCTGGCTGGACGTATCCGGTTCCGGGTGTTTCGATCAATCCGAATGCCGGCACGTGGCACTATGCCAGCGGCGGTGTGCATTTAGGTGCGGACTTCTCAGGGGCACTTGGTTCTTCGGTTGTGGCAGTCGGCAATGGCGTCGTGATCAACAGCGCAAATGGCTGCGGATACGGCAATCTCGGCAATGGATGCGGATCGCAATACGGCGGCAGCTGGGGCGGCGGCAACCAGGTTTATCTATTGACGAAGGTCAATGGTAATCTGTATGCGATCAAGTATCTGCATCTCCTGGCGGGTTCTCCGCTTGCCAAGGGAACCATTGTCACAGCTGGTCAGCAGATCGGTCTGCTTGGTTCTTCGGGCAACAGCACGGGACCGCATTGCCATATTGAAGTGTTCTATCTTGGCAGCGCAGATCAGTTTGCAAGCTATGCGCAGAACTGGAATGGCGATCTGGCCTTCGGCTGCGGCTGGGGTACAGCGGCGCTCAACCGTCTATGTGAGAACGGAGTCGGCGCACCATGCCGCGTGAAGCCGGAATCGGTGTTCGGCGGATAAATTCATCAGGGTACCGGGAATTCCGGTACTTTGTTTTTCGGGATCGTTCATTCTGCTTTTCTCCGTCCGAGGGGAAAGTATAGAATAGGAACAGTGTGAGGAACGTCATGGGAGAAGAAAAGAACGAGAAAGAGCCTGAGATCATGCACTTATCGACGGAGAAACATCCGAAGAATGATCAGGCAGAAAATAAGAAACTGAAGAAGCAGAATAAGACATTGAAGACATGGCTTCTGGTCCTTTCGATTGCAGTGTTCCTGATCGGGTGGCTGCTTGGCAGTCTGATTCCGCTGCCCAATACGACTGGCCTGAGATCGCTTCTTTCCACGGCTGGGAAGGCAGATTCTTCAGAGAAGATCAATGTGGTCATGAACCTGATGGAGAACAGCTGGTTCTTTGCGGATTCAATTGAGGATCTGGATACGAGACTCACGGATCAGGCATTGAAGGGCATCACGACCAATGACGAAGATCTGCATACGGAATACATGTCTGCAGATGAAATCACGCAGTTCACGCAGTCGATCAACCGGAACTTTGTCGGGATCGGTGTGCAGTTCACCAACAGCAACGGCATTCCGCTGGTCACAAAGGTCATCCGCAATTCTCCGGCAGAATCAGCTGGCGTGCAGGCGGGAGATATCATCTATTCCGTGGATGGCACGAAAGTGGAAGGCATGACTTCCGATGAGATTGTCGCCCTGGTGCAGGGCGAAGAGAATACCAAGGTCACGATGGTATTCAAGCGCGGGGATGATCTGGTCACGATGGAGATCACCCGGGCAGAGGTTTCCAATACGATAGATGGAAAGATCACGGATGAGGGATATGGCTATCTGCAGATTCTGCAGTTCGGGGAAGGAACTGCGGATGAACTGAAGTCCTATCTCGATGAGTTTGAAGAAAATAGCGTGACCAGCCTGATCATTGACTTAAGAGATGACGGGGGCGGATATCTCGATGCCCTGAAAGGGGTTCTGAGCTATTTTCTGCCGGAGAATACGCTGATCCTGCAGCGGGAGTATTCGGATGGCACGGTGGTCAAGACGTATACGGATCAGGGTCAGTACACGTCCTTCGGTCCGATTGTACTGTTAGTGAATGGCAATACGGCATCAGCTGCTGAAGCATTCACGCTGGCCATGAAGGAACAAAGAGATGATGTGACCATTGTCGGCGAGACGACCTATGGCAAAGGCACCGTGCAGATCACGAAGTATTTCGATGATGGCAGCGCTCTGAAATATACGGATTCGAAATGGATGTCTCCAGAGGGAGTCTGGGTCAATGGCACCGGCATCGCTCCGGATGAGGAAGTGAAGCTTCCGGAGGTGCTGTATACAAGCTATACGGCAATGGATGAAGGCGATTCGTATGCGCTGGATTCGGTTTCTGATTATACGAAGGAAGCACAGATGCTGCTGCAGTATCTTGGATACGATGTCGATCGGACGGATGGGTATTTTGATGAATCGACGCAGAATGCGATTCTGAAGTATCAGCAGGATCAGGACATGGAAGAAACCGGTGTTCTGAACAAGGATCTTTATGAAGGACTGATTTCCGCAGTCGTGCTGGACTGGCAGACGAATGAAGACCATGATCCGCAGCTGGCAAGGGCAAAGGAGATTCTCAATGGCTGATCAGTTTGAACTCGTATCGCCTTTCAAGCCGACTGGAGATCAGCCGCAGGCAATTGATCGGCTGGTCGAGGGGCTGAAAGAAGGAAAGAAAGAACAGGTGCTGGAAGGTGCTACCGGAACCGGCAAGACCTTCACGATGGCAAATGTGATTGCCAGAGTCAATCGTCCGACTCTGGTCTTTTCCCATAACAAGACCCTGGCAGGACAGCTGTACAGCGAGTTCAAGGAACTGTTTCCGCATAACCGGGTTGAATACTTTGTCTCCAACTTCGATTACTATCAGCCGGAGGCCTATATGCCGAAGACCGATATGTATATCGAGAAGACTGCGGCAATCAATGAAGAACTTGATATGTTCCGCGAGTCTGCGCTGAACTCCCTGCTCGAGCGCAGAGATACGATCGTCGTGGCATCGGTTGCCTGCATCTATGCAGCATCGGATCCGAAGCAGTACAAGGATATGTTCTTCACGATCCGGGTCGGAGAGACCTATGATCGAAATACCCTGCTGCGCAAGTTCATCAATCTGCAGTACCGCCGCAATGATCAGGACCAGCTGCGCGGAACCTTGCGGGTCAGGGGAGATGTCATTGAGGTCACGCCGAGCTATACGGATCAGTTCAATATCCGCATCGAGATGTTCGGAGATGAGATTGACCGGATTGCCGAAGTAGACCCGGTCACGGGTCATACCCAGCAGGCTTATCAGTTCTACAATATCTTCCCGGCTTCGGGCTATGCGCGCTCCAAGGAGACGATGGAGCGGGCCTGCAATGATATTGAGGCAGAGCTGGAAGAACGGCTGAAGTACTTCAAGTCAGAAGGCAAGCTTCTGGAAGCAGAGCGTCTGGAGCAAAGAACGAGATTTGATCTGGAAGCACTGCGAGAGAATGGATACTGCTCCGGCATTGAGAACTATTCGATGCATATTGATGGCAGAGTTCCTGGCCAGCGGCCATGGAATCTGTTTGATTATTTTCCGAAAGACTTCCTGCTGTTCGTGGATGAGTCGCATGTGTCTCTGCCGCAGGTACGGGGCATGTACAATGGCGATCATCAGCGCAAGCAGGTACTGGTCGATTATGGGTTCCGGCTTCCTTCGGCTCTGGAAAACAGGCCGATGAAGTTTGATGAATGGGAGTCCATGATCAATCAGGTGATTTACTGCAGTGCTACGCCTGGTGATTATGAACTGGATCATGTGAATCATGAAGTGGTGGAGCAGATCATCCGTCCGACCGGACTGCTGGATCCGAAGATCACCGTAAAGCCGACCAGGGGACAGGTGGATGATATCTGCGATCAGATTGATGCGCGCGTTGCCCGCAATGAGCGTGTGCTCATCACGACATTGACTGTTCGGATGGCAGAAGACCTGACGCAGTATCTGAAAGATCGTTCCTATAAGGTTGCGTATCTCCACCATGAGACCAAGACGCTGGAGCGTTCGGAAGTGATCAGGAATCTCAGACTTGGAAAGATCGATGTGATTGTCGGCATCAACCTGTTAAGAGAGGGTCTTGATATTCCGGAAGTATCGCTTGTCTGCATTCTCGATGCGGACAAGGAAGGCTTCCTGCGTTCGGAACGTTCCTTGATTCAGACGATCGGCCGGGCAGCCCGCAATGCGAATGGTGAAGTCATCATGTACGGGGATGTCATGACCGATTCCATGAAACATGCGATTGATGAAACAAACCGCAGACGTGCCATCCAGGAAGCGTATAACAAAGAACATGGCATCACCCCTAAGACGGTCATCAAGCCGGTCGAGGAAGCGATCCGCGGCAAGGAAACCAAGGAAATGGCCGCGAAGTACCTGAAAAAGAAGAACAAGCTCGGGAAGAAGGACAAGGAATCTCTGATTGCTGATATGGAAGCAGAGATGAAGGAAGCAGCCAAGTCCCTCGACTTCGAACGGGCAGCTGAGCTGCGCGATATGATCTTCGAGCTGAAAGCAGAAGACTGAGCCTGGTGCTTTCTTAAATTTCGTTTAAGATCCGGAAGCTGAATTGCAGAAAAAAACGCTTGAATAAGCCTTTTTCCGAGAAATTCAGCTTTTCTTGACCAGGCTTTGCTGAGTTGCGGCAGAATCGGCCGCATCATAAAATAGAACAAACAGAGGGAAAGATACATGGCAGAGAAAAAAGATTTCATGGCTGAGCTTGCAAAAGAAGTAGACGCAAAGAAGCACGGCCGAAATGTGAAAATAGATACCGTAGATGATTTTGTCCCGAAGAAGCGTGCGGTAAAAGAAACAGAGTACGACCGGGAAGAAGATTATTCGGCGCCGGTGACAAAGAAAAAGCGGGAAACGGACCTCGATGAAACGGTGAAGATGGAAGAGCCGAAGACGCTGAAGACGTTTTCGGATGCGCTGAATGAGAATACCGATTTTGATGCGCAAGAAGCGTATGGCGATCCGGATTCTCCGGATTCCTTCGCCGAAGAAGAGCGGGTGAAGGTCGAGAAGCCGAAGCGGCATCTCTCAGCTGGAGGAAAGGCATTGATTGGGATTGCTGTCGCAGCAGTCGTATTCCTGGTCTACTGGTTCGGGTTTGCTCCGCATATCGTGATGCAGGATTTTACCGGCAAGGATCTCAATGCGGTTTCCACGTGGGCAAAGCAGAACAAGATGGACGCCGGGGTTGTCGCAACTGCTACGCCGGAATACAGCATGGATGTAGATAAAGACCTGATTCTTTCTCAGAGTGTCCCGGCTGGGACAAAGATCCGCAAGGATACGCCGGTGACCTTCACGCTCTCGCTTGGACCGGATCCGGATGAGGCTGTGGCATTTCCGGATATCAGGAATATGACTCAGAGCGAGATCACAGACTGGATCAATGAAAATAAGCTTCTGAAGACCAAGGTTACCACACAGTACAGCACGACAGTGGAAAGCGGTGCAGTGATTTCCTATGATCTGAAGAATGCGGATGAATCTTCCTTTACCAGGGGAACGACCTTGAATATCATCTGTTCCAAAGGTGCTGCGCCGGCTGGACAGGTTACGGTCGAGAGCTGGGTGAATAAGGAATTCGCAGGAGCGAACGGCTGGGCTGCGTCCAAGAAGCTTACCGTCAACAAGCAGGAGACTTATTCTGACAAGGTGGATTCCGGATTAGTCATTTCCCAGTCCCCGGAGGCTGGTCAGTCCCTGGAAGAAGGCGGGACGATCACCTTTGTGGTTTCCAAAGGCAAAGGTGTGACCGTTCCGAATCTGGTGGGCTATACGAAGGAACAGCTTGATGCATGGACTGCGGATAAGAACAATGATGTCACGGTAGTCACCAAGTCTATCTATAATGATGCGCCCGCAGGTTCTGTCATCTCCCAGTCCATCGATGCCGGTTCTGTCGTAGACAGCGGCACGGTTCTGGAACTGACGGTGTCTCTGTATCTTCCGATCCTGCAGACTAACAGCCGCCAGTGGCTTGGCAAGGATTATCTGGAACTTAAAGCATGGGTAGATGATGTGAATTCCAAAGGAGCGAACATCCAGGCTGGCGAATATGGAGCTGACTTTCAGCCGACGACCAGCGATGAATTCCCGACGCCAGGACAGATTGTCAAATATTCCTGCAGCTATGGAACCAGCAGTGCTGGCAATGGCTGTGATCGTCCGCTGTCTCTGAATGCACGCATTGCATATCAGGTATCGACTGGACCGAAGACCGTCGCAACCCCGACGCCAACGGTTATTCCGGACAGTGGAAATGAAGGAGGCGGAAGTTCGTCTGGCGGAGGCACTACAATTATCATAAACAGTGCAAACATTACGCCTGAGGTAATCAGTGATCTTTCCACACTCGAGAATTTCTGCAATTCGAATGCGATTTCATATGAAACTGAAGCAGTGGATGATGATAACTTCAATGCAGATTCAGAATGGAGCCAGACACATAAAGGTGCCACAATAAAGGTTCAGTTTCCTGATGGAAGCTTCCATTATAATGATGAGAGTTCTTTCGGTGTTTCCGTACGGACTGGGCAGGTAATTACAATTTATACGCATGGAATCTGAACCATTTCAGAGATGAAGGGAGGGTCTGAACTTTGAATGCTTTGAAACGCGCCTGGGCTTATGTTAGACGCAAGCCAACCAAAACCATACTTCTGATGATCACGTTCTTCCTGATCGGGAATCTGGTGATTCTCGGTCTTGGCATTTCGGAAGCGGCTGAAAATGCGAAGATCCTGACCAGAAAATCCATGCGGGCTGTCGTGAGCTATGAAGTCGATTATGATAGCTATTACAGCTATATCAATACGCTGACGGATGAAGATGAGATCAATCAGGCTTATCAGAATTCACCGACCATTGATGCTGCAGTTGCTCAGGAACTGTCCAAGGATGAGCGGGTCATTGCGTTCAACTACATGGTCAATACAACTGCCTACAGCGTCGGATTTGACAATGTGCCGGTCGGCAACGAGGAGAACCGGGGAATTTCTACCTATACCGATGAGAATGGCAACACGGTAGAGTACAAAGATCCGAATATCATGATCTATGCGAACATGTATCCGAACATGATCGAGCTGGCGGAAGGAACGTTCCAGGTGGTTTCCGGGAATATGTTCACACAGAGTGATATCGATGATGCGAAGAATGTTGTTCTGATCACACAGGAACTTGCCGATCAGAATAATCTGAAGGTCGGAGATACGATTACTCTGACGACGATGGATACCTATTCGCAGCAGGACTACATCAATGGCGGCGTGAGCGCGGATGATCTGAATCTGGAACTGGAAATCTGCGGCATCTATACCACGAAGAATGATGTGGATCCGAGCTCAGAGAATTATAAATGGATGTCTCCGTATGAATCACCGAAGAATATCGTGCTGATGCCGATGACGAGCTATGCGGCTTACACTGAAAAACTGATGGATATCCAGGTAAAGGTTCATCCGGAATACTATGATGGAATCAATCTTGATGACCTGAAAGCTTCCGCAAGTGTTCCGACCAAGGTCGTCTATCTGCTCGATGACCCGCTCCATGTCGATCAGTTCGTGGAAGACCATAGCAGCGGCCTGGCACCTTATACGATTCTCAATGCGAACAATGAGACCTTCAAGAAGATGGCAAGACCTCTGGATACCCTGAGCTTCTTTGCCAATATCGTGGTCTGGATCGTGGTCGTCAATGCGGTCGTGATCATTTCTCTGGTTACCGCGCTGACTCTGAAGACGCGGGAATACGAGATCGGCGTGCTCTTATCGATCGGCGTATCAAAGGCCAAGGTCGTGCTGCAGCTGTTCGCGGAGCTGTTCGTGATTGCAGTCATCGGATTCGGGCTTGCCTCGGTATCTGGTTCTCTGCTTGCCGGCAAGGTCGGCGAGACCGTACTGAATTATCAGACTGCTTCGGATGCCCAGTATGAGACGGATGACAATGATGGCGGCTATTACTTCAGCGACAGCACCGATTATTTCACGGAAGTGACCCAAGAAGATCTGCTTTCTCAGTATCATGTTTCAGTTTCTCCGCTTCTGATCGGCAAGATCTATCTGCTTGGAACGGGAGTTGTGCTAATTGCAATCATTATTCCTTCCTTCATGATCATGCGTCTGAATCCGAAGCAGATTCTGTTAGAGCAGAACTAGGAGGGCACTATGGGAACGATACTGAAACTGGAAGATCTCTGCTATGGCTACATTGACGGCGGCTACAAGCGTGAGATCCTGAAGAAGCTTTCCTACAGCTTTGAAGAAGGAACCTTCTATACGATCCTAGGTCCTTCCGGATCCGGAAAGACCACTCTGCTTTCGATCATGGCAGGACTGGACAAGCAGGAAAGCGGACATGTCTACTATCAAGATGAAGATATCGATCAGATGGGGCTCTATAAATACCGCCGCAACAAGATCGGCGTCGTGTTCCAGTCCTATAATCTGATCACGTATCTGACGGGACTTGAGAATATTCTGGTGGCGATGACGGAGACGGATAATGATATTCCGGGGAACCATAAAGACATGGCATATGCCTTGCTGAACATGGTAGGCATTGCCAATACCAAGGCAGATCGGCTTGTCACGCATCTTTCCGGCGGAGAACAGCAGCGAATTGCGATTGCCAGAGCCATTGCGGCAAACGTGGATCTGATCTTTGCGGATGAGCCGACTGGAAACCTGGATACGGAGACCGAGCAGGAGATCATCAAGCTGTTCCAGATGCTCAGCGAGAAATACGGAAAGACGATTATCGCAGTAACGCACTCCAATGAAGTCTCCAAGCTCAGCGATCACAGAGTGCTGCTGAAGAACGGAGTTCTTCAGGATCTGTAAATAAAAAAGAAAAGAAGCTTTGTTCTGACTGGTAAATTACTCGCTCAGATACAGAGCTTCTCTTTTTCTGCAGGAATGTTCATGCATGCATGAAATCAGCGATTCAGAAATGCAGGAATCTTCTCAGCTTCTTTCTGTCCTTTGCGGTAGAGATCGATGATCTTCTGCTTGTCCTTGGTCAGGGTGTCCATGCCCTCGATGCTGTCGGGGGCCAGGATCAGGATCTTTCCTTGCCGTTCCAGATTGATGGCCTCATCAAGCTCGCGGTTGTAAGTCTCTGCCCGCTTCTTCAGGGCATCCGCCGCCATCGGCCATTTCTTCATGAAGAATGCAAACTTCTGATCTTTGTCAGATTTCCGGTAGTAGTGTCTTGGCCTGGTGAGAATGATGATGACTTTCTCGCACCCTGCATCCAGTGCCTTCTGGAATGGAATCGGATCTGAGAGTCCTCCATCGAAGTAGAGCCCTCCTCTCCATGCATAAGGCTTTGAGGCAACGGGAACACAGCTGCTTGACTTAATGGCTCCATAGTCGTCCTGGACCATGTCATGAGAATCAAAGTATACCGGCTTGCCAGTTAAGGCATCTGTGGCTACGATGCGGAAAGTCTTTCCGCTGTCCATGATTGCTCCGAAGTTCAGCGGGTTTTCGCCGGCTGAATTGGTCAGAGCATCGCCGTAGATGTATTCCAGATCGATGTAGCTTCCTTTGGTGATCATGTTTCGGAAGCTCATGTAGTCTTTCCGGAAACTGTAATTGGTATAGAACTGATAGTTTCTTCCTTTCTGGCCGGCCAGGAAGGATGCTTCATTGGCACTGCCTGCTGAAACACCAATGAGATAATCAAACGTGACTCCATGGTCCAGGCACCAGTCAAAGATGCCTGCCCCGAAGATGCCGCGTTCGCCGCCCCCTACGTCAACAATTCCGTTCATCGGAAATCCCCTCTTTCGAAAGGATTCTATCATCTGATCCGGGAATAGGGAAACTCCATTCGTTCTGATCTGTATAGGCGCACCCTGAAATCAATTCTCCTGTTTCTTCATAGGGGAGAATGCTAGAATAAAGGCATTATCCGGATGGAGGACTTTTTTATGGATGAACTGGCAATGCTGCACCTGCTTGAAAATGATCCGCGGATTTCGGCTGCAGATCTTGCAGATGCATTAAATGAGACGGAAGCGAATGTTCTGCGGACCAAAGAGCGGCTGGAAAAGAATAAGGTAATCTGCGGTTATCATACGGTGATCAACTGGGACAAGACGAATGATGAGCGCTGCAGCGCCGTCATTGAAGTCAGCGCAAAGCCGGAGCGCGATGTAGGCTATGATGCCATTGCCGAGCGCATTGCCCGTTTTGATGAGGTGACGAGTCTTTATCTCATGAGCGGGAAATCAGAATTCCTCGTGACGATCGAAGGCAAGACGATGCGGGAGATCGGTGATTTCGTCGGACAGAAGCTGGCTCCGATTGAAGGGGTTACTTCTACGGTGACCTGCTTCATGCTGAAGAAATACAAGGTAGAAGGCATGAGGATGGAAGAAGAACAGCTGAAGGATGAAAGGCAGATCGTCCATGAGTGAGAGCTATCTGAGTGATCGAGTCAAAGACATGCCGGAATCGCTGCTCTGGAAATTCTTTTCCCTGGCAAGACAGACTCCGGGTGTCATTTCACTGTCAGTCGGTGAGCCGGATTTTCCGACTCCGTGGCATATCAGTGAAGAAGGAATCTATGCCATTGAGAAAGGACGTACGTATTATCCGCCTTCCAAGGGTCTGGAGCAGTTAAGAAAAGGGATTCCGGAATACTACCGCAGAAGATTCGGGACAGAAGGCTATGAGATCGAGAATGTCCTGGTAACATGCGGTGCCTCAGAAGCAATTGATCTTGCCTGCCGCTGTGTGCTGAATCCGGGTGATGAGTGCATCGTTCTGGATCCTGGCTATATTGCATATGAGCCGGCTGTTCTTCTGGCCGGAGGAGTTCCGGTCTATCTGAAGCTCAAGGAGAGCGAAGGATTCAAGGTCACTCCGGAGGCACTGGAAGCCTGCATCAGCGACAAGACAAAGATGATCATTCTGAACTATCCATGCAATCCGACTGGCGGAATCATGGAGAAGGCTGACTATGAGAAGATCGTGCCGATCCTGAAGAAGCATCATATCTATACTCTGAATGATGAGATCTATCTCGAACTGACCTATGGCGGCGAGCGGTATTCCATGGCCAGATTCGAAGATATGCGTGACCAGATGATGATCGTCTCGGGCTTCTCCAAGGCATATTCCATGACCGGATGGAGGCTTGGCTATGCGCTTGCAAGCAAAGAGATGATCAATGCCATGACGACCATCCATCAGTACACGACGATGGGACCGGCGACCCCAGCGCAGTTTGCGGCCATCGAAGCCATCTCGAAACGTTCTGATCATGACATCGAGATGCATTGCGAGTCCTTCAAGGCAAGAAGAAACTTTCTGGTCAGCCAGCTGAACAAGATGGGCCTGCATACGCCGATGCCGGAAGGTGCGTTCTACGTATTCGCGAACATCACGCCGACCGGGCTTTCCAGCTATGACTTCTGCGTGCGTCTGCTGCAGGAAGAAAAAGTCTGCGTGATTCCTGGCAATGCGTTCGGTCCGAGCGGAGAAGGATTTGTCCGGATCTCGTATGCATACAGCCTGGAGGAACTGAAGTCGGCTTGTGCGCATATCCAGAATTTCCTGAAGCAGTTCGGGTTATGACAGAGCGTTCGTTTGTGCCGGGAGAGATCGTGAAGCATTTCAAGCGCGAGCTTCACCCGGAAGGCTCGACCTATCTGTATCGGATCATGGGCGTTGCAGAGCAGACAGAAACCGGAGAAAAGCTGATGATCTACCAGGCCCTTTACGGAGACTGCAGACTTTATGCAAGACCCCTCGCAATGTTTCTGAGTGAAGTGGATCATGAGAAATATCCGGAGATCAAGCAGAGATACCGGTTTGAAAAATATACTGGCAGATAAAGATGGAGAGCTGGATTGATGCAAAAAAGGCATTTACGGTAATCGGATACGGGATGGATATTCCGTATGATCAGTGCAATGCAGTGTGCCCGGAGTTCTGGAAGGATTTCAGCCGCAGAAAGAATCCTCTGCAGTTGAAGGGCATGTTCGGCGTCTGCATGATGCACGAAGATCATATGCACTATATGATCGCAGATGTCTATCTGCCCTGGATGAAGCTGGATGATGAGCTGGAGGCAGCCGAGATTCCTTCTTCTGACTGGGTGATTTTCCCAGTCCATGGGGCTCTGCCTGATTCGCTGCAGAAGGTGAATTCCGAGGTATGGAACAGCTGGGTGCCTGCACATCAGAAGGATCTTCCGACCAATGGGAGTCTGATGCTGGAAATGTACATGCCGCCAGTCGAGGATATGAGCCAGTATTACTGCGAGCTTTGGCTGCCTCTTCAGAAGAAATGAACTGCTTTCGGTAAATCAGCATTGCTTCACCGGATTTCTTTCTCTGAACACTCAGAACGAGGCATGGAAACATGGCTGTTCGTAGAATCTCCGATTGCCTGAAAAATTAGGATTGCAGAAGTTTCATGAACCTGTTATGATTCTCTCCGTGAGTTAGATTTTTTAATCTGCTCCTTGCCTGTATAGGCCATTAGTCCAGAAGGAGGTGCTAGAATGAGCAAGTACGAAGTCATGTACATCATCAATGCGGGTGTCGAGGACGACAAGCGCGCTGCTCTCATCGAAAGCCTTAACGGAATTATCACCAGAGAAGGTGGCAAGGTCGTTAATGTTAACGAATGGGGCATGCGGGATTTCGCATACCGTATTGACGATATGACCAAAGGTTACTACGTCGTAGTGAACTTTGAGGCAGACAATGCCGGCGTCAAGGAATTTGATCGTCTGATGCGTATCAATCCGAACGTTGTGCGTTTCCTGATCGTCAACATGGATGAAGTAAAAGAAAACAAAACTGCTGCCAAGGAGGCTAAGTAATGGCCGGCAGCATCAACAGTGTCGTTCTGGTCGGGAGGCTGACCAGAGATGCAGAAGTGCGGAAGACCCAGTCCGGTCTGTCTGTTGCTACGTTCACGGTTGCCTGCGATCGCAGATTCTCTTCTCAGAATGGGAATCAGAATGGTCAGCAGCAGCCGTCTGCTGATTTCATCAGCTGCGTGGCATGGAGACAGCAGGCGGACTTCTTAGGAAGTTATGCACATAAGGGCTCGCTCGTAGGAATCCAGGGTTCTATTCAGACGCGGAACTATACCGCTCAGGATGGAAGAAAGGTATACGTCACAGAAGTAGTCTGCGAACGTGTGCAGCTCCTGGAGTCAAAGAATGCAAGCCAGTCCAGAAGTGATTCCGGCAGCTACGGATACGGAAACTACGGTAACGAGCCGCAGGATCCGTACGCTGGCGGAATGAACCATGGATCTGCCGATACTGGTGCGCAGCCGTCCGCTTCGGATGGCTTCAACACAGGTCCGAGTCTCGATATTTCGAGTGACGATCTGCCTTTCTGAAAAAAAGAAGGAGAGTAAACCATGGCATTCAAGAAACAGAGAATGGGTGGCCGCAAGGTATGCTATTTCACCAAGAATAACATCACCTATATCGACTATAAGGATGTTGAGCTTCTGAAGAAGTTCGTTTCCGCCAACGGCAAGATCATTCCGCGTCGGGTCACGGGAACCAGCGCTAAGTATCAGCGTCAGCTTGCTGTCGCTGTAAAGCGTGCTCGTCAGATGGCTCTGCTGCCATACGTCGGAGACTGACCAATCAATCGCCAGGCCTGAACAAGGTCTGGTTTTTTGTGTTTCGTAGATTTACACAAGTAGACCTTGACATAGAACGCATAGTTATTTATTCTAAGTTTGAGCTACTTAAGTAAACCTGAAGGGGTATCGCCATGAATCATTCATTAAGCAATGCAGAGATCAAGATTGCGGAGATTGTCTGGGAACATCCGGGGATTTCTTCTATGGAGACTGTTCGTCTATGCGCTGAAAAGTTTGGATGGAAGAAGTCTACCGTATTCACCCTGATCCGCAGAATGAGTCAGAAGAAACTGCTCTTGTCTCTGGATCACTGTCTGGAGATGACAATTTCCAGACAGAAGTATCTGGATGAGATGGCTTCGGAAGTGATCCAGGATGATTTTTCCGGATCTCTTCCGCTATTCCTGACTTCGTTCATGCGTGCAAATACTTTGACGGAAGCTGAAGTGAAAGAACTGAAGAAACTGATTTCCGATTATCCGGGGAAGGAGGAACATGATGGTTGATGTGCTGTTTCGCTGCATCCTCAATATGTCTATTACTGCTTCATTGACGATTGCTGTGGTGATTGGCGCAAGAGCTCTGCTCAGAAAATCACGCCGGGTCTGGTCGGTTTTCCTCTGGGTTCCGGTATTATTCCGGCTGCTCTGTCCGTTTTCCTGGAAGAGCCCGGTTTCTGCGGTTGCTTTCACGCCTGCAGAAACCATGACGCTTCCCTCCGGGAGCGGGAATACTTCGATGGTCAACTATGTAGATCTTCCGGAGTCTGCGGTTTCTTCCCAGGGAATCTCCTTTTTCCGGATTGTCAGCATCATCTGGATCGTCGGGGTAGTATTGCTGCTTTGTTATTCGATTCTTTCTGAAGTGAAACTGGTGAGCAGACTGCCGCCTGCAGATCAGGAGAATGTCGTGGAAGATCTGACAATTTCTTCTCCTTTCCTGCATGGCATCCTCAAGCCGGTGATTTATATTCCTTCCGGGCTTACGGAAGAAGAGAAGGGAACCATCCTTCTGCATGAGCGCTGTCATATCCGGAATCTGGATCCATTGTTTAAACTTCTCTTCTGGCTGGCAGTGATTCTGCACTGGTTCAATCCGATGGTATGGATCGCTTTCCGGCTGATGAGCGAAGATCTGGAGAGCCGCTGCGATGAGTATGTTCTTTCGCATAGTACTGTTACGCCGCCGGCTTATGCAGAGCTTCTGCTTCGCTTTGCGGCTGGAAATGAAACATCTGCAGGCCAGGGAAGAACTTCCTTCTCCATGGAAGATTCAAAGAACAGAATTATTCATGTTCTGAAGTATGAACACCGTTCTGAAAAATGGATTGCAGTTTCCGCCGCATTGATCGTGGTGCTCTGCACTGCGGCATGTGCTTCTAATCCTGCTGCTTCAGTTCCTGCCGGGACTGCAGATATGTCTGCATATCGGGAAATCGGGGCCAGAAGAAATCAGTTCAATGAAGTGGATATCAACGGGCTGCTCGAGTTCTTTGAGAATCAGGAAACTGGCTTGATTTACATCGGAAGACCGGATCTGGAATATTGCCAGGGGACGGTACCGGTTCTCAATCAGGTTGCCGCAGACCAGGGACTCACAGTTCTATATCTGGATGATAAGAAACTCATTGACCTAGCCCCGGATGATTCTTATTTCATGCAGAATTGGTATCAGCTCTGTAATGACCTCGGGCCGGCTGGAGATCCCAGAGGCCTTATCTCCATGCCGGTGGCCGCATGGGTAGAGAATGGAGAATTGGTCCGATATGAATCGGTTGCCCCGGATTCCTATGGAAAGAAACTGACTGCGTTGGAAAAGCAGACAGTCTATGATTCCTACCGGAATCTGATTCCGGCTTCATGACTAAGTGGATAGAAAAATAGAATGTTGCTAGTTTTCGGAACTGCTTACTAGGAAAATGATTTGTAAATTGTCGGTTTTGTTGGAGAAACTGGTGAATTGAAAAACTGAACGCAAGTTTTACGAAGTTATCGCAAGCTGTGTGTGACAAGGAATAGTGAGAGACCGGTTCTGAAGTAATTCCGGTCTCTTTTCTATGGATTTTCTGCCTGAAATGAT
>NZ_VUMN01000022.1 GCF_009696165.1 Stecheria intestinalis
TAACAAGAATCTGCTCATGGTACATCTGATCTTTGCGACAAAGTATCGCAAAGCCTTACTGTTCGGCACGTTCAGAACTGACGTTAAGCAATACATGTTTGATGCTTGCATCGAACATCACTGGTATATCAGGCGTATGGAGACAGATAAGGATCACATCCATATTCTTCTGCAATATAATCCTATGGATAGTATCACTGGTATCGTTTCGGTGTTCAAACAATACAGCACATATCAGGCGTGGAAAAATCATGGGCATATGCTGAAAAAACATTACTGGAAAGAAAAAATGTTATGGTCAGATGGCTATTTTGCTGCATCGATAGGACAGGTATCTCAGGAAACCATTGAACACTATATTGAGAATCAGGGCTAAACAACGTAAAACCGCCCCGTAAAGGGGCGTGGCTTCTACCGAATGACATTTTGTGAAAAGCACATAGCTTCAGTCAGTCCTGTTCAGCTTCATAGCTGATCATGTTCCGGATTTCTTCCATGGAGTGTTTTCCGGAATTGTACATTGCCATCAGCGCAGCCCCGTACGCTGCTTCTTCGCTGCACTTGGGAATCACCAGTTTCCTGGAGAATATCTTCCGGATGATCTCCCGCTCCACGCTGCTATTCCGGATCCCATTGCCGCTGCCGATCAGCACATCATTTGCGCGAAGATTCTCCGGGACTGACTGATAGAACTCATAGAGTTCTGTGCATATTCCATTCAGGGTGGCAAAGGATAAGCTGCCGGCAGTCAGGTTCCGGTCGCTGATGTTCTGAATCGATCCCCGGAGAGACGGATCGATTCTGGTTCCAGAGAACCTGCTATCCACGCGCAGCTCAGTATCCGTATACATGCCTGCCTGTGCATCCATGAATGCATAAAGGTTCTCCGGCACTTGGGCTCCTGCCATGCGGATCACGCTCTGGAAAAAGTCTCTCAGGATTTTATAAGCTCGGCCTCCGCATAAGCTTGCGCCGACCAGCAGATAGTTACCGTTCAGATAGGGCCGGCAGTCCAGGAGGCGATGTGAGATGATCTGATCCGAAAGGACAGAGATCTGAGAACCTGTTCCGATATTGATCAGAGTGCTGCTATGACCATTCACAGAACCGAAGAAACTTGCCTGGTTATCTCCGATCGCCGCTGAAAGCGGGATGCCATTATTCATACAGCCGATGAGTTTCTCGGAACAGACTTCCGGGAACAGGGAACTGTTCATCCCCGCTTTTTCAATCGCAGTGAAATCAAACCCGCTGGTTCTCAGATCGAATAGTCCCAGGCTTGCCGCATTCGATAAATGCGTTTGCGGGCTTGTGAGATGGCCGAGTTTCATTTCGATAAAGTCGGCAATCGTGCAGATCTTCTTCGCCTGCTTCGGAACTGTTCCATGCATCGTGTCATAGAACAAGGACAGTGATCCGAAACCGGAAGAAACCGAATAACCTGTCTTTTCCTTCAGAAGATCCGCATAGGTCAGATCCTCCTGATATAGTTCATTGCCCCTCTGATCTTCCCAGGTATAGAGATTGCTGCAGGAATTTCCGTCTTCATCAATATAGAGAATGCCATGCATCTGTCCGGTAATGCCGATGCCATCAATCTGAAATTGTTCTGAGACCTCCCTGATAGCAGATGTAACTGCTGACAGAATTACGTCCGGATCCTGAAGGTATTCATTCGTTCTGCCGCTGATATTTGCAGTATTGGGCAGCGTCATCTGTTTCAGCACATCACCGGAGTCCTCTGCCAGGATGAAGCTGATGGTCGAAGTTCCGAGGTCAATTCCAAGGTAATTCATAGAACCTCTCTGATTCAGATCACGAAATCATCTCTGATCGCACGCTTCAGTGTCCACATGCGCAAGAACGTATCGCCAGCTACCTGGAAATGGGTTTCTTCTCCCTTCGGGAAGACTCTGGATGTGAAGACCGCATCGCCATCATTGACAAAGATTTCAATACTGCTGCGGTCAATGAAAATTCTGAGATGTGTCAGACCGTTATTGAGATTTCTCGTTCTGGACTCCCCCTGTTCTTCATTGAACCGGACTTCCATGCCGGATCGGTCAATCGTGATATTTCCAGTCTTCTGATTGTAGTCTAATCTGAGACCTCCCTCTCCATCTGCTCTGCAGAACAGGCGGAGATGATAATCACCAGGACGGCAGTAAAATTCCATCTCGCATACTCTCGGCAGATTGCATACTGCTCCGTTTTCGGCATTGGTCACATCAAGTTCGAGATCGCGGAGTTCCTTAAGCTGCGGCAATGGCTGCTGAACAAGACGGCGGCCGCGGATTCTCAGTTCTCTTGGCAGTGTGAGGCATCCCTGCCAGTCTTCTTCATCGGTCGGGTAGCTGCTGTCCGGAAGGCCCATCCAGGCAACCAGGATTGCTTTGTCCGGATCACTGACATTGTTTGCACAGGCTGCCGCATAGGAATCAAACCCGAAATCCAGCACATGGAACTGGGTTACCGGCTGAAACGTCAGACTATTCCAGTCCATGCTGCCGATGATATAGCCATTATGATTCTTCGAATTTCCTCTGCCGGGAATCGAGAGATGCTGCGGGCAGAACATCAGGATTTCCTTGCCTCCGATTTTCTCAATCGTCGGGCATTCCCACATATCCCCGAAGTTCTCAAATCCAGGCACATTCAGCTGACCAGCAAAGACCCAGCCATGCAGCAGATCTTCACTGCGGTAGATCAGGGCGCAGCCATGATGATCTGCTGTCTGAGCACCGAGAATGATGTAATAGCAATGCATCTCCGGCACATACAGAATCTTCGGATCACGCTGATGTTCCGTATAGTTCGGATTCGGTCCGAATAACGGCAGGGGATACTTCTCGGTCCAGCCATCATCGCGCAGCTTTGCAAGACACGTATACGGATGTCTCACCCAGTTTGCATCCCGGCTGTTGCCAGTATAGTACAGATATAATGAATCTCCGATCGGCATCGCAGAACCGGAATAAGCACCTTTATTGTCATACTCCCGGTCCGGCATCAGGCAGACCCCTAGATTCTTCCAGGTAACAAGGTCAGAAGAAACGATGTGATACCAGTATTTGAGGCCATGTACTGCGCCCCATGGACACCACTGATAGAACAGATGCCATTTGTTATCATGCCAGACAAAGCCATTCGGATCATTCATCAGCCCGGTCACAGACTGAATATGATACGTCTGCCGGAAGTCTGACTTCGCGGTCTTCTCATGCAGTTCCCATAATTCCTGCGGATCTTTCAGAACCCGGTATTTCTCTTCTCTTGTCCATTCTTTCATCGTGTGTATCCTCCCTGCAGCAAAGTCCCAGTTTCTCTGCACAGCTGTCCCTGCAATCTGAATGTAGAAGAAATCCAGGTTCAGCACAAGCCGAAAAAAGCATTCTCTTTCTGACTCGGAAATCCCGAATCAGAAAGAGAATGTGATCAGATCAGCCTAATGCGATATCAAGCACCATCATCAGCGTGAAGCCCACGGCAAATGCGATCGTGCCGAGATTGGAATGTTCCCCGGAACTCATCTCCGGAATCAGTTCTTCCACGACGACATACATCATTGCGCCTGCTGCAAAGCTGAGCAGATACGGCATGACCGGAACAATTGCGTCTGCCAGCAGAATGGTGATGAACCCTGCCACCGGCTCCACAGCTCCGGAGATCACGCCATACCAGAATGATTTCGGTTTCGGCACTCCCTCAGAATGCAGCGGCATTGAGATGATTGCGCCTTCCGGCACATTCTGAATGGCAATACCGACTGCTAAAGCAAGGGCTGCCATGGAAGTGATGCCCATATTTCCCTGATGCAGACCCGCATACAGTACTCCGACCGCCATGCCTTCCGGAATATTGTGAATGGTCACTGCCATCAGCATCAGCATGGTTCTGGAGTAATGTCCAGACTTTCCCTCCGGCCTATCCGCATGCAGGTGAAGATGCGGAACCACATGGTCCAGAACGAGCAGGAACATGATTCCAGCCCAGTATCCGAGCACTGCTGGAATAAACCTCATCGCCCCGCTGGTCGGAGACTGTTCCATCGCCGGCAGCAGCAGACTCCAGATACTTGCAGCAATCATGACTCCGGAAGCAAAGCCGTTCATGACCCGTTCTGTATTCCGGCTCAGCTTATCCTTCAGAAAGAATACCAATGCACTGCCCGCACTTGTTCCCGCTAATGGGATCAGCAGGCCTCTCATAATCTCGCTATTCATAAAATTCCTCCGTACTTATTGATATTTTCTTCTAGGCTCATTATATCGGAATGACTTGCATTTCATGGTTCAAATACTCTCAATCATAGTATTTCATGAACAATCTTCTTCAGATCCGGGATCACCTGTTCTTCAAACCACGGATTCCCTGCCTGCCACCTGAAGTTCAGGGGACTCGGATGAACCATCGGACAGTATTCCGGAAGATATTCCTGATATGCCCTGACCGTTTCAGTCACATTCTGTATCATCCGCTTCTTCAGGTAGTATTCCAGCGAATATCTTCCGATCAGAATCGTCAGCCTGATATCCGGCATCAGCTCCAGAAGTTCCGCATGATAGTCCTTGGCAATGAACTTTCCGGGAGGGAGATCCCCGGAGAATAGAACAGATTCCGGTCAATGCTCATCAGCTTCTCGCCGGACTTATCATCAAACGGAATTCCGGATTGTTCGGATTATCTGCCAGGTGCCTGGCCGATAATCAGAATTCTTGCTAGATTGCTGACCTGAAGTATTCGAGAGATTCCTATTTCCGTATAAGAACGATTCCGGGGATCTGATTTCAGTGCTTCAATGAGTTCTTACATGGTCATGGAATATTCCTTCAAGTCCAATGCGTACCTTTGATAAAGCAAAAGAAAACCGCATCATTGTGCGGTTGCTTTGATGGAGCGGATGAGGGGAATCGGACCCCCGTATGCAGCTTGGAAGGCTGCCGTTCTTCCATTGAACTACATCCGCAGCGTGGTGACTCGGAGGAGACTCGAACTCCCGACCCACTGATTAAAAGTCAGTTGCTCTACCACCTGAGCTACCGAGTCATGGTGGTAAACGGGCTCGAGTGCTGCCCAGTATATATATAGACATCACTAGGATGTTTATATCAAATAGATGGTGGAGACGGGTGGTTTCGAACCACCGAACCCAGTGGGATCTGATTTACAGTCAGACGCGTTTAGCCTCTTCGCTACGTCTCCATCTCTGGTGCCGACTAGAGGAATCGAACCTCCAACCTACTGATTACAAATCAGTTGCTCTGCCAATTGAGCTAAGTCGGCATTCGATGGTGGAGGTTAACGGGCTCGAACCGCTGACCCTCTGCTTGTAAGGCAGATGCTCTCCCAGCTGAGCTAAACCTCCACAGATGCGCTTTTCCTCAAGTGCCCTATTAATATATCATGGCCCAAAATAGGAGTCAACGAGAAATTAACGGCATTTCCAAAGGTACAGATCTGTCATTCTGAATGCTTCAGACGGCCGCGTCTTACCGTGAGATCCAGGCCGGATAATGCCTGCATGGCTGCTTCTGCATCGGTACGGATATTCTGAGAAGAGATACCTTTTTCTTCCAGTTCCTGAAAGACATGTTCTGCCGCAGCGGCATAGTCCCGCTTGTACTGATCGTTCCATTTCTTCCATGGGACGTTCTTCATCTTCTCTGCGTTTTCTTTATGGTATGGAAGTTTTCCCTGCAGCATGAGCACAGCCAGAACCGGGTAGCCAGGGTAGCCCTGCCAGTAGGTTGCGTTATCAGAAGATGAATAGACATTGTCCTTCCAGTCTACTTCATAGGTCTTCTTTCCATCGCTGGACTTCACGAGCGCATACGTATCATGCATGATGATCCGCTCATCAGCGATGGCCGAATATGCTTCATACACTTTCTCAATCGGAGGCATCTTCTCTGGCATATCAGTTCTCCTTCGGAACCAGATTGATCACGACAAGTTCCGGGTTATTGTAAAGTCTCGGGATATGGTGGTAATGGCGTACCAGGCCTCTGCTGATGATCAGCTTTGCCTTGCCGAGGTCATGCATGCCTTCGGTCCATTTCGGGAAGAAGCCTTGCTGAGGAGCAGCGACGCCGATCGAGGTTCCTGGAATCTTCCACTGGCCGCCATGGGCATGGCCGCTGACAATCAGATCGCAGTTGATCTGCCGGTACAGATCTACCCAGTTCGGACGATGGCTTAATAAAATTCTGAAATCATCCGTGGTGAACAGGCCATTGACCTGTTCCGGTGTGAATTCGGATTCGCGATGCCGGCAGGAAATCCCGGCAATCTCCAGTTCTGTTCCGCGGATCGTGATCACGGAGCTCTTCTCATCCAGAACGGCAACACCGGCTTTGCGGAACCGTTCTTTCAGATCCGTGAGGTCCCAGCGGTATTCTTCATGGTTTCCGGTGGAATAGAACATCGGTATATCTTTCAGCTGATTCAGGAGAATCAGGGTATGGTCCTGATGGCGGTGTTCTTCTGCCATGTCTCCAGGCATCAGGATCAGGTCCGGGTTTTCTCCCCGGATCGGGATCTCCAGACCCTTCATGTTCTCTCCATAGGAGTCATCGTGAAGATCAGACAGCAGGACAATCCTGATCGGAGACTTGATTCTTTCATCAGCGATCGTATAGCGGGTAATATCAAGACCCCTCGGCAGGCCTGCGGCTGCAGCAGCAGCAGCTGCCGGGACCAGGAGAAACCATTTCTTATTATTCATCACGTTACCTCAGAAACAGTGTAGCACGAAAAGAAAGGAGCCGCCGCAGCGGCTCCTCATCAGTCTCCGAGTACCTGACGGGCAGCGCCATAGATGCCGGCGTCATTGCCCAGGGTTGCCAGGGCGATCTCCGGCTTCTTCTTCAGAAGCGGAGTGAACTGATTGAAGTACTTCGTGATCAGATCAATCAAGATCTGTCCGGCCTTGGATACTCCGCCGCCGATGACATAGATCTCCGGATCGATAATCTGCGTGACTAAGGCAAGTGCCCAGCCCAGATATCTGCAGCACGTCTCCAGAGTTCCAAGGGCAAGTGCATCGCCCTCCTTTGCACAATCGCACACATCCTTGGCGGTCAGCGCATCGCCGAATTCTCTCATTTTCGAAGGAATCTCGGTATTGGCAAGATTCCGTTTTGCCTCACGGACGATGCCGGTTGCGCTGGCTACCTGTTCCAGACATCCCTGGCCGCCGCAGTTGCAGAATTCCTTTTCTTCTTCGCGGATATGCATGTGTCCGATCTCGCCAGCCAGGCCATGGGTTCCAGTCACGATTCTGCTGTTCAGAATCACGCCGCCGCCAACGCCGGTACCAAGGGTAACCGCAACAAGGCTCGTATGGCCCTTGCCGCCGCCCTGCCACATCTCGCCAAGCGCTGCGACATTGGCATCATTGCCGGCAACAGCTCTGATCTTTCCGCCTAGTTCTGAACTCAGTTCCTTGGCCGGATAACGGTCTTTCCAGCCGAGGTTCACGCATACTGCCACGTGTCCATCCGGTTCAATCGGTCCCGGCACGCCCATGCCGATGCCGGCAAGATCCGTGTCCTGCATGCCCTTTTCTGCCATCTTCTTCTTGATTGAAGCGGCAATGTCCGGAATGATCCATTTCCCTTCTTCATCCTTGCGGGTAGGAATCTCCCACTTATCCATCAGGGCACCCGTTACGGTGAAAAGACCGAGCTTAACGGATGTGCCTCCGATATCAACGCCGATGCAATACTGTGCTCCCATTTTTATTCTGCCTCCGATCATGAAACCCTTTTCATCATTATAAATGCATGTCTGGAAAAAAGCATCTCCAGGAAGAAAAAGAACCGCTTTTCAGCGATTCCTGAATGATTATGCGTTTGCGTGAATTTCGCCAGCACGCTTCAGCGCATTCTTTGTAGCAATCGGTCCGACCACTTCATAGACCAGCGTAGCACTGAGAATGACCGTCTGAATCTGCTGGCCATATTCCAGCGGCAGCTGCGAAAGGGCCAGGGTTGCCATGCCGATCGCAACACCAGCCTGCGGCATCAGAGCCCAGCCCAGGTTGTCTTTGACAACCGGCGGCTGATGGGTGATCGTTCCGCCGAGCCAAGCGCCGAGGAACTTGCCGCCGAACCGTGCGAAGATATAGACGATGCCGATCAGACCGACTTTCGGCAGAACCGCGAGGTTCAGCTGTGCACCGGAAATGACGAAGAACAGCATGAACAGCGGATAGGTCCAGTCATCCACGCACTTCAGAATCTTCTCCGCATCATTGCTGAGATTGACATACATCGCACCAAGTGCCATGCAGAGCAGAAGGTTGGAAAGACCCAGCCAGTCCGCAATGCCTACACCAAGCATGACAAACGCGATGCAGAAGCTCATGCGGTTGGAATGAGAGCGGAAGAAGCGATGGGTCAGCGCCAGCAGAGTGCCAAGGCCTGCTCCGATAGCCAGTGCTTCAATGATATGAAGCAGCGGCAGCAGCACGGTATTGGCTGCAGTCAGAGTCTCGCCGTTGATGATGCTCAGAGCAATGCTGACACAGATGGAATACGCAATCAGCCCAGTCGCATCATCGGCCGCCACCACCGGCAGCAGCATCTTCGTGAGCGGTCCGTCTGCCTTATACTGACGTACCACCAGCAGCGTAGCAGCCGGCGCGGTCGAAGCAGAGAGGGCGCCGAGCATGATGCAGAGAATCTTATCAAAGCCCAGGGCCATCGTGATGCTCATGACGCAGACCACTGCACCCACAGACTCGAGTACCGTGATCAGAAGGGCTGGTCCGCCGATTTCCTTCAGCGTGGAGATCTTGAATTCATCGCCGATGGAGAAGGCGATGAAGCCAAGTGCACACTCTGTGATCACACTGAATGTGGCCAGCTCCTCAGAACCTACGAGATTAAAAACGCATGGTCCGATCAGTACGCCGGCAATCAGATACGCAGTGACATTCGGCAGATGAATGAGCCGGATGAGACGCGTCATCAGAAGACCAGCCGCCATGCAGATGGCAATATAGAATAATGCACTCATATTACTTCGTGCTTACCCCTTCCCAGGTGGTAATCGGCATCGTGAACAGAATACCGGTATTCGGAAGCTTCAGATCGCCTGACACGGAATGAATGACCTCAACTGCATCACTCACTTCTTCATCCTTCAGAACGACCAGAATCATCTTGTTGACCTGACGATCCGGATTCACGAATTTTCTGAGCCCGCCGAAGATGGCCGGCGCATCGACACTGTCTTCATTGACTGCTTTCAGCATTCCCTCGCAATCCACTACAGAGCCTCCATGGAACCCTTTTTCCATGAGCTTCTTCATAATCGGATTCACGCTGTCTTCATGACTCGTGATATAAACAAGCAGCTGCATAATAATCCTTTCCTTTCCTTTGCAACACCCGCATTATAGGCACTTCAGATACCCATTTCAAGGAACAGCATTCTCTCAGTGCTTCCAGAGAAACACCAGAATTCCTGCCGCCATCAGCCAGATGAAAAACGCCCCGCACAACGAGGGACCAATCGTATGTTTCTTCAGAAGCAGATACAGAGACAGCAGAAAACAGAAAAACGGAATCTGGGAAAACATTGCAAACTTCACGGTTCCCATCACCTGCCCTGCGCCATGTTCCTGATACATGAAATAGTATGCAATCATGCTGAGGCCTGGAAAACTGAGCATGATCGCCGAGATAAAATAGACCGGCGACTTCGAGATGAAGTGCACCGCCAGCATGATCAAAGCACCTGCAAGGCATTTGATCCACAGCATCTTACTTTCCTTCTTTCTTTCCCTCATGGCCGTAATCATTCCGGCCGATATAGTCGAAGTACTTCTGAAGCCTTGCTTCATAAGCAACATCGCTGATTTCATAGAACTTCCGGTTCCGGATCGCATCCGGCAGGTACTGCTGTTTCACATAATGATTCGGATAATCATGGGCATACTTGTAGCCCACTCCGCTGCCAAGCCTGGAAGCACTCTTGTAATGTGCATCCTGCAGATAAGCAGGAATCTCCAGATTCCCGCTCTTCTCTACTTCTTCCATGGCCTTGAAGATTCCTTCCGAGCAGGCATTCGACTTCGGTGCAGTCGCAACATAGACCGCTGCTTCTGCCAGGATGATCTGTCCCTCCGGCATGCCGACCCGTTCCACTGCTTCCGCAGCGCTGACCGCAATCTCGAGCGCCCGCGGGTCAGCAGTTCCGCATTCTTCTGCTGCCGCAATCATGATTCGCCGGGAAATGAATCTCACATCTTCCCCGGCCGAAAGCAGCCTTGCCAGATAATACAGCGCCGCATCCGGGTCAGAACCGCGCATGCTTTTGATGAACGCAGAAATCGTATTGTAATGATTGTCGCCATCCTTGTCATAACGGATGTTCTTCTTCTGAATGCATTCTTCTGCCACTGCAAGCGTGATATGCACATAGCCATCGTCTGCCCGGTCTGTTGTCATCACCGCCAGTTCCAGTGCGCCTAGAGCAGCTCGCGCATCCCCGTCCGCCATCTCTGCCAGAAATCTGACGGCATCTTCATCCATCTGTACCATCTCTCCGGCAATTCCTTTCATCGGGTCTTCAAGAGCACGATGCAGGAGCGTGATGATATTTTCTTCTGTCAGCGGCTTCAGCTGAAAGATCCTCGATCTCGACAGCAATGCCCCGTTGACTTCAAAATACGGATTCTCCGTCGTCGCTCCGATCAGGATCACCGTGCCATCTTCTACATACGGCAGAAGATAATCCTGCTGCCCCTTATTAAACCGGTGAATCTCATCGATGAAGAGAATGGTGCGCTGGCCTCTCATCGCATAGTTCTCTTTTGCCTTGGCAACAATCTCTTCGAGATCCTTCTTTCCGGCAATCGTCGCGTTCACCTGATAAAACGCAGCTTTCGTACTGTTCGCAATCACATGGGCAAGCGTTGTCTTGCCGGTTCCAGGCGGGCCATACAGAATAATGGAACTGAGCCGATCCGCCTTGATGGCCCGATACAGCAGCTTTCCCTTTCCGATAATCTCTTCCTGTCCTACGACATCTTCCAGCGTTTCCGGACGCATCCTGGACGCAAGCGGTTCTTCTTTTCTGCGGTTTTCTTCTCCGGCACTCTCAAACAGATCCATGGTGTCATTATATCGTTCATGCCTTTTCTCTGCAGAAGAAAAACCAGGAAAACCCCCTGGTTCACGCCTGAATCACCATCGCCTTTTGAGACAATGCATACAGCCTCATATAGCAGAGGCTGGTGCACATCGGCAGAACATCCTCATTGAGAACCACGCCCGGCACTTCACGGATATACGTTCTTCTCGCCATCATCCTGGCATAGAGATCCCCGGATACCCGGGCATCGAAGGAATCACATCCGTCTGCAGGATCATTCCGCTTCCCAATAATTCCTCAGATCCATTAAATACCGGCGAACACATCCATTCTTCTTCCCCGGCAAGATGCCTCGGATTCAGCTTCCAGTGATATTCCCGCGAAGGAAGCAACTGCTCCATCAGGTCATACAGTTCTCCGCCCGTCATTCCTGCATGGATCTGTTCCAGCCAGACCGCAATGGCCATGAAATACGGAATGCATAGCTTCTCCAGATAGTCTTTCTGTCCCTCCGGCAGTTCCTCTCCTGCATCTGATCCGCGGGCTGTTTATGGAATCACCCGATCTTATGACCAAAGTCTCTGGGATCGGGAGTGGAACCCAAAGGACGTTAGCTGACCTGTGGAAGATCAACAGGGCTATGTGCTCTCTTCTTCCCGCAGCAGTCTGACGATCCTGACATCAGTCTGAGAAACGTTAGTGCAGATGGGTACATAAGCTTCGGCTTGTGTGCTGTGCTGTCACCGAATCGTTTAGCAGACGAAAGTCTGAGGGCACACAAGCCCTTGGAAGCCCCGTCTATCGTGCATCAGCACTTAGGCGGGGAGGTTCACGAGCGTCTCTCCATGTCTCATCAAGTATATTTTCTTCATAAGGGGAGTTCCTTTCTTACCGTCATTCTATCGGAATCAGTCCAGGAACGCATCCCAGCCCTCAAGCTCATCAATCCAGCTCAGCGGGTCGTAATACGTCTTTCTCATGCCATGAGAACGGATCTCATAGCGAAGCTTCTTACTGGATAGAAATGAGGAGGTGGAAATGATGAAGTCCAGCTGCCCGTCATTCAGAACATTCTTTCCGACTGAGACCGTGACATTGTCATATCCTCGCAACGCTTCTGCAATTCTATGAAGATCTGACTCATTCACATAAGAACCTTCCCGGAAAGAACCATGGATATAGGGAGATATTCTGCTTCTCACTTCATTCTCGGACGCTTTCATGGGAGAACTTCCTTTCAATTCCATCATAGCATCGATGAAAAAGCCGGAACACCTCCGGCAAAGAATCAATGGCAGCACGAACCTCCTTCGTGTCCGCAGCCGCCTTCATGATCATGATGATTGCACTGCACGTCTTCCTGGTAATTCAGATTTCCGGAAAGATATGCCTTCACTGCTTCATCTGCACTTCCTGCACAGCCGCCATAGAAGCGGATGCCGGCAGCAGCCAATGCATTCTGCGCGCCAGCACCGATGCCGCCGCAGATCAGTACCTCCGCACCAAGACTTGCTAATACGCCTGCCAAGGCTCCATGGCCCTGTCCATTCGTGCTTCTTACTTCCGCATTCACCACCTGATTGTTTTCAATGTCATAAACCTTGAAATACTCTGTTCTTCCGAAGTGCTGGAAAATCTCTCCGGTCTCAGGATCATACGCTGCTGCGATCTTCATGTTCTTCTTTCCTCCAAGTTCCTTCACAGATCCGACTTTCGCGATGGTTCTGTCTGAGCAGCTTCCGTAGATCGGATCATCTTCGAGCAACACATTGCCGCCTTCTATCTCAAGCGTTTTCCCATTTACCAGTGCATCCGCAATCTTCTCATGCGCAGAATTGAGAATCTTCTGAAACGTCGTTCTAGCAATATTCATCCGTTCCGCACCTTCTGACTGATCCAGATGAATCAGATCAGAAAGGCGCACTGCTTCCAGTTCATCCAGAGTAAGGTTCACTTCTTCCTCTGTTTCATGATCCGGCCGGAATCTGCAGTACTTCGGTTTCTGATAGATAGTCCGCTTTCTGACAGGTCTTGGCATGTATTCCTCTGTTTGTGGCATATGCTATTAACTACATTGTAAATATCAGATCAGAAAAGTCAAATCAGATCAGTGATATTTCCTTCTCTCTTTCCAGATGATAGGATGCACATAGAAAGAAGAACCTGATGATGAAAACTGATGACGACAAAACAGCTCTGCTCAGCAGAGAAGAAAAGAAGAACCTTTTTCATCTGAACGATGATCCGAAGTCGGAAGAACCGATGCGCACGGAAATCGAATGGCGGAATCTGTTTGATGCCGAAACACTGAGACAAGCCAGGAAGCCGGAAACTCAGGAAAAAGTCGATGCTGATATCCGCTGGGGAAGTGCAGATGGATACTATTATCCTGGCCGGGATGAATTTGCTGAATACGGAAGACCGTCGAGAGGATCGTATCGCGGGGATTGCTATTTCATTCAGATCAGAAAATTTCCTGAGCATCCTGGAGAAAAACTGGATCCCTCGAATATCTCATGTACCTGCCGGGAATCACGCAAGGGAATACTCTGCATGCATGAAGCCGCAGTGCTTTATAAGCTGGAGGAAGAGAAAGGCGGGCTGCTGGTTGCGGAAGAGACTTCCAGAGAAGCAGAAAAACGGATTTATCAGATCAGACACGCAAAGAAACAGGCCATGCTGGAAGCAGCACAGCTGTCATACGGAACAGCAGAGCGTCCTGTCCTGGATCTGTTTCAGGATCGTGCTGTTCCAAAAGGACTTGTTCTGTATGATCTTCGAGCTGCGCTGAAGGATTATGTCACGGATGAATTCAGTATCCGGATGGCAGAGCAGGCCCTCATAGAACACCGGAAAGACATTTTCCCATCCTTTGACGAAAACGTGACCAGGGAAGGAAAGCATATCTTAGCCGGAGAAGTGTGGATGGCTGATGATCTCACACATACTCAGTTCATCGCCGGCACCATCAGTCTTCAGGGAAATCAGCTTACCTGCCAGGCAGCAGATGGTTATTTCGATGAAACCAGGACCGTGAAGCCCGCTGATGGCTGGCTGAATATCAATGGTCTCATCATAGTCTCGCTACTCTGGGATAAGATTGATGAGCTTTCTTCGAAGATTCCTGATTTCACCGACGCCAACGCGCTTGGTTTCTTTGCAAGTCTGGAAAAAGCAGAAAATCAGGAAGAAACTGAAGATACCGCTGCAGAAGACAGACGCCTTGAAACCGCCGAACTGCTGCCGCGCATTGCGATGGAAGACGGCAGTGCTAAGCTCACATTCAAAATCCGCAGCGGACCAGGCAGAAGCTTCGTGATCCGCAATCTGCAGGAACTTGTCTGGGCTTGTCATTCCGAGCAGCCCATGGCCCTTTCCAAAACAGAATCCATCGACTTCGGAACATACCGGTTCACGAAAGAATCTCTGCCGCTGTTTGACTTCATCCAGAGAAGAGTCGGCGATGTGGAGAATGTGAATGATCAGATTGAGAACCGGAATATGTTCCGGAATGTGCGCACGCTGAAAGTCGGATCTTCGCTGGAACTTACNGGAGCCGTGCTTGATAACTTCTATGACGCCGCGAAAGGACTGCAGGCAGAATACCAGGACAAGACGAATCAGATCAAAGCAGCAGACATTCCGGTCGGTCATCATGATATTCATATCTCTCTGACTGCGGATCCTGTTCAGGATGCCAGAGGTACCTTTGCAGGAGTTGCCGTGCAGGGACTGATCCCGGTCATGCTGGCAGGGAGCGGCTCACATCGTTATGTGCTGGACAGCAGCGGATTATCAAGAGTCTCCGGAAAAGAGCTCGGTATGATGAAACCATTCCTGGCTGTCGCAGACTCGTCCGGCTATTTTCGTTTCCAGGTCGGCATCGATCATCTGCAGGAATTCTATTACCGGGTAGTACCTGCCCTGCTGCAGAGCTCGTATGTCACATTCACAGACCATGCGTCTGAGCAGGCAGAAAAGATGCTGCCGCCGGAGCCTCGTTTTGATTTCTGGATGGACTGCACAGATCTTTCGGAAGTGGCTGATCCTTCTGCTGCCCTGCTTTCAATCAATGTACCGATCAAGGCTCTGATCGGATCAGGCAATGCCAATTATCTAGTCACGCTCATCGCGAAAGTCAGCTATGAAGATCATCCGGACGAAGAAGCACGTACCTATACCATGTCACCTGAACAGAACGTTCCCTGCACCGAATATCGCGATCATGTTCAGGAGAAACGGGTATCGGACGTTCTGAAGAATCTATTGCCGCTGACTTCTGATCAGGGAAAACAATCTGCTTATGCTGCCTTGATGACAGAAGAAAATCTGTTCCGATTCCTCAGAAGAGATCTCTCCAGGCTGGAACGGTATGGAAGATTACATGGAACCGATGCGTTCCGCAGGCATACGATCCGTCCGGTTCCTCAAGTGAAGATCGGTGTCTCCGTGCATAGCAGTGTTATGGATCTGTCCATGACTTCTGATCTCAGCGAAGAAGAGCTGCTCGGAGTATGGAACAGCTACCGCCTGAAGAAACGGTATCACCTGCTCTCTTCCGGTGATTTCATCGATCTTTCTGATCCAGGCAGTCTGAAAGAGATCGACTCCCTGCTTGCAGGTCTTGAGCTGAAGCCGGAAGAAGTAGCATCTTCCGGAGCATCGCTTCCTCTGTATCGAGCATTATATGTAGATCATCTGCTGGAGGCACATGAACAGATCGTCTCTTCGAGAGATCGGGTATACCGTGCTCTGATCCGCAGTTTCAAGGCTATTGACGATGCAGAGCTGGAACCGCCAGCTGAACTTGCAGATACGCTGCGTCCTTATCAGACGTATGGATATAAATGGATCCGGACACTGGAGAATGCCGGGTTTGCCGGGATCCTGGCAGATGAGATGGGACTTGGCAAGACGCTGCAGATGATCTCCGTACTGCTGGAAGATTACAAAGAAGACTCTTCCCGGTCTCCTTCGCTGATCGTATGTCCTGCTTCGCTGGTCTACAACTGGAAAGAAGAATTTCAGAAGTTCGCACCGGATCTGAAAGTCACGCCGATTGCAGGAAGCACTGTGGTGCGTAAGAAAGCAATGGCAGAGAAAGACACGAAGGTTTATATCATCTCCTATGATCTTCTGAAGCGCAGCATCACCGAGTTTTCCGACAAGCAGTTCTGGTATGCGGTGCTCGATGAAGCACAGTACATCAAGAATGCAGGGGCTGCGGTATCAAAGGCTGTGAAGACCCTGAAGGCAGAGCACCGCTTTGCCCTGACCGGAACGCCGATTGAGAATCGTCTCAGCGAGCTCTGGAGCATCTTCGATTTCCTGATGCCAGGCTTCCTGTATGATCGCAAAACCTTCGAGCAGCGCTTTGAGATTCCGATTGTCCGCAATGAAGACAAGGAAGCTTCTGAAAAGTTGAAGAATATGACAGCACCGTTTATCCTGAGGCGGAAGAAAGCTGATGTGCTCAGAGATCTTCCGGAACGTCTGGAGGAAGTGCGCTATGTTCCGATTTCCGGAGAGCAGGAAAAACTCTATTCGGCTGAAGTAGTGAGACTGAAAAACATGATCGGTCAGCCCGATGAGAGCGGCGCGAAGATCCGGATCTTTGCCGAGCTGACCAGAATCCGCGAAATCTGCTGCGACCCTTCTCTGTTATTTGAAGATTATCATGGCGAAAGCGCGAAACGGGAAGCGCTGACGGAACTGATCCAGCAGGCCATTGACGGCGGCCATCGGATGCTGATCTTTTCGCAGTTCACGTCCATGCTTGCACTGATCGAGCAGGATCTGAAACAGGCCGGCATTGAATACTACATTCTGACCGGATCTACTTCCAAGGAGAAGCGGATTCAGCTTGTTCACTCGTTCAATGAAGGACGTGTTCCGGTCTTTCTGATTTCTCTGAAAGCCGGAGGCACCGGACTGAATCTGACTGGTGCAGATACAGTCATCCATTATGATCCATGGTGGAATCTGGCAGCCCAGAATCAGGCAACGGATCGGGCCCACCGCATCGGTCAGACGAAGCAGGTCACCGTATACCGTCTAATCACGAAAGGAACGATCGAAGAGAAGATTCTGAAACTACAGGAAGAGAAACATGATCTTGCCGAATCGGTACTGAGCGGTGACAGCAAGTCTCTGTCCGAACTGACCAGCGAAGAGCTGATGGAGCTGTTTCGCTGAAGCAGAAGAAAACCGGAACCAGTAAACTTGATTCCGGTCATAAGCCTGAGGCAGTGATGCTTCAGGCTTTCTTTCCCTGATTAGCAACTGCATTCATCTTTGCGGCGATTTCTTCCTGATTGCCGAGGTAATAGTGCTTTACCACATGGAACTGATCATCGAACTCATAGACCAGCGGTACTCCGGTAGGAATATTCACGGAGATGATTTCTTCCTTGCTGAGATGATCCAGATACATGACCAGAGCACGCAGGGAATTTCCATGGGCTGCGACCAGCACGCGCTTGCCATTCTTCATTTCCGGAAGAATGGTTTCTTCATAATACGGAACCACACGCTGCACGGTGGTCTCAAGGCTCTCTGCTAATGGCATAAGATCCTTATCTTCATTGCGGTACATTTCCTGATTGGCAGGATTGCGCGAATCATCTGCTTCCAGCAGCGGCGGTTTCACATCATAGGAACGTCTCCAGATCTTGACCTGAGCTTCGCCGTATTTCTCTGCGGTTTCTGCTTTATTGAGTCCCTGCAGAGCACCATAGTGGCGTTCATTGAGCTTCCAGCTCTTCTCTACCGGGAGCCAGTCGCGGTCCATCTCATCCAGAATATGATTCAGAGTATGGATTGCCCGCTTCAGATACGACGTATAGCAGAGATCGAAGTCATAGCCCTGTTCCTTCAGGAGCTTACCCGCCTGCTTGGCTTCTTCGTGTCCCTTCTCGCTCAGATCGACATCGGTCCATCCGGTGAAGAGGTTTTTCTGATTCCATTCGCTTTCGCCATGCCTTACGAGTACCAGTTTCATATCATCTCCTTTTAATTAGTTAGTTCTAACTTATATGTTAGGAAGAAGCAGGTCATGCCCGCTTTCCTTGTTACATCTGGATTATCTGAAATTGCCGGACTTCTGTCAACGAAGATGATCACTCGTACCGAAGTGCATCGATCGGATTCAGCTTTTCCGCCTTGCTGGCAGGATAGTAACCGAAAAATACTCCGGTGCACCCCCTCCGATCCGGATATTTTTTCCAATCACAGAAAAAGGCATATCCGCATGGAATACGCTTCGTAGATTCATATGCCCTGGAACAGTTCCTGATAGATCCTTCGATCCTCATCCCGGCAGCACAGATCATACGACACCTGCGCTTCCGGGTCAGAAATCGGAATCATGACTCTTTCATGGGAAACTCTTTCATTGCCAGGTCCGTTGCAAAGCATGGCAGCACGGAATTTGCAATGAGTTCCTGGAACGAATACCGTTCTGTCTGAACAAGGAACCTAGAGTCCGGCATCTTGTCGTGCACCATCTGATCCCTGATCAAAAGATCATGCACACACATGATCTTTTTCTGTTCAGAATCCCGGGGCAGTCTTCCCTTCAAGACCTCCGAAGTCATGGAACAGACGATATTGTTCTTCTGCAGTGAGCTTCAGGATCTCTTCAAAGCGATCAATGGAGATATACCCTGCTGAGAACAGCAGTTCCGTGAAATCCTTCCTGGAAAATCCGTACTGCTTCTCCCACCCGGTAAGCTTCTTCATTCCGTAGTAGTAGCAGGTGAAATATCCGGTCATGGATTCATGGGCACGGACCTGTCCTCGCGCAGTCGTAAAGTCCAGTCCGAGCTCTTTCTGATAAAGTGCAACAGCATCTCCGATCGAGCGATCCTGGCAATGCAGCATGAGATCGACAGCGATTCTGGTCGCTGCATGGTGGCGGCGGTACGCGACAAACAGCGGGAAGAATTTATCTTCCGCATAGGTATCCTGGAAGGCACGTTCGGTTCTCAGCGTGGTTCCTTCCAGCACCGGGATCAGCTTCGTGCCGATCTTCACGGTTGCCGGCCTCTCATCCACAGCCATGCGCACATACTGCACATGATGACCAGGATAAGCCTCGTGCAGGGAATTCAGCTTCAGCCATCCGTCCGAGATATTCTTCACGTTGTACTGGTTCAGGAACATCTGTCCCCGCAGCGGGCGATAGCGGAAATCACCGCCTTCATATCCGCCCCAAGGATAGCTGTTTCTGCAGCATTCCGGAGTCGGCATGACGAAACACTGTTCTTCCTCCGGCAGCTTCACATATTCATGGGCGACCTTTCTGGTCCGCTTCAGATATTCCCGTTCCCGCTCAAACATCTCTTCTGCACTGCTGCAGGGCGGCTCATACTTGAAGAGAATGTCTGCGATATCCTGCATGTTCTGCGGCTTCTCCCGGATCTCCAGCGATCCGGCAATTGCAAAGATCTCATCCCTGGTCTTGTCCATTTCTTCCTCATACCAGGAACTCATCTCATCAAGATTCACGCCGAGCTTCTTCTGAAGCAGGATCCGGTATTCTTCCGGGCTCATCTTCAGATGACGGGCAAGGTCTTCCTCCCTGCTTTCTGAAGAAGCAGCATCTGTTCCGTCCGGACTGATTCCGGATGCCATCTTCTTCAAAGTCTCTGCATAAGTCTCAAGGGCTTTCTGAAGCGTTTCAGACATGATCTGCGTGAATCCCGGAAAATAGGCAGGAATCCGTGCAATCTCTTCAGAAACCAAAGCAGCCGAAGAGACCAGCGAAGCAGAGAGATCTGCACGGTTCTTTTCCGGAGTCTGTTCCAGGATGAGCTTCTGCACCGTGCCAGACTCTTCTTCTTTCTGCTTCAGCAGGTCAAGCAAACCCTCCAGCCTTTCCTGATCCGGCTGGCGGTTGCAGCGGGATACGCTTTCCAGCAGGCTGTCAAAGCCGAGATAGATAGACTCCGGATGATATTCTGACGAATCAATCGCATAGCTGAGCGAATCCAGGAAGTCTGCAAAATGATGCTTCATCAGCGCAGTTACAGCATCTGGTGTTTCCAGTGCTTCCACACGCTTTGCAAGTTCTTCCTGTTCTTTCCGTGCCTTGTCAAGATTTTCTTTCGTTGGTATGAAGCAGGGCTTCAGCTGCTCGGAAGTCTCATCCGTATCCTTGCTCACATGGTGATAGAGCTCTGCAAGTGCAAGATCTGTTTCCCGGTATTTCTGACGAAGTGCTTCATACTCACTGCTGTTCTGATTCATATGTCATCTGTCTCCTTTTCTGCCGAGTGATTTCTGTTCTGATGCATGCTTAACATCAGTAAAAATGCATGCACGGCAGACTCATGCATGCATTTCTGAGACTTCATCCAAGTTTCAGTCCGATCTCTCGCTCGATCCGGCCGAAGTAAGCTTTCTGCAATCTGCAAAATAGCTCCGGGTCCTTCATGCCGACCGGCTTTTCATCGATCGTATCAGCATGTGCACAGACTTTGGTCGTGCTGCAGACGATGACTTCATCAGCATCAAACACTTCATCCATCGTGATATCTCTTGCCTCAGTCGGAACACCTTCAGTTTCTGCGATCTCGAAGAGATGCTTGCGGCTGATGCTCGGCAGCACGAGTTCATTGAGAACGGGTGCTAGCAGCTTGCCGCCTTTCAGCAGCAGCAATGCGCTGTGAGCGCATTCGGTCAGCTGATTGCCGCGATGGAAAATCGACTCATTGCAGCCGGCTTCTTTTGCATGTTCAGCTGCCATGACATTCGGGATCAGATTCAGGGTCTTGATATTGCAGTGAAAGAATCTGGTATCTTCATCCGTGCAGAGCTTCATCGGATGAGAATAATCGATCGGCTTTCCTTCGGAAACCGTGATCAGCAGCGTCGGCTTGTTCAACGGATCCGGGAATACATGATTTCTCGCACAGTTGCCGCGGCTGGACTGCCAGTAGATGGTAACTTCGCCCTTTCCGGCGGCGTCCACGCACTTCTGGATTTCAGCAGTGAGTTCTTCCCGGCTGAGCGGGAAATCAATTCTCATCATCCGGCACGAGTTGTAGAACCGGTCCAGATGATCTTCCATAGCGAAGAGCTTGCCGTCATTGGCAAACGTCACATCATAGACCCCATCTCCGAAAAACAGAGCACGGTCCTGCATCGGAATCCGGATTTCATCTACCGGTCCCATCACGCCGTTGTAATAGCCGATCTTCATAACTGTTTGCTTCTTTCCTCCATAAAACCAGCATCAGACAATATGGTCTTTTCCAACTGATACGATTCAGAAATCTGCTGCGAAAATGTTAGCTTGTTCTTATTCTGCCAATCACGATTTCTTTCCGCACCGTTTCACGAGATCCTGAAACAGGCGATTCATAATTGGATTGCTTTCGGTCAGTCCTTCCGGATGCCACTGTACGGCAATGATCAGTCCTTCTTCATCTTCCATTGCTTCAATGACGCCATCCTTGGCATGGCCAGAAGCTTTCAGTCCTCTGCCGAGTTCCTTCACTGCCTGATGATGCATGGAATTCGTCATCACTGATTCCGTTCCGAACAGCTTCTGCACATAGCTGTCTTTTTCCAGCTGAACAGAGTGGTGCAGATAGGAACGCTTGTATCTCTGCACATGCTGCAGAACATCCGGACGGTAGTCCGTAAGATCCTGCCAGAGCGTTCCGCCCCGCATGACATTCAGGAACTGAATGCCGCGGCAGATGCCGAGCATCGGAATCTGATGCGCTTCTGCATAGTCATAGGCATTCTTCCATGCCTCATCCATCTCCGGACGGACGGTGCCGCACTTCTGTTCTGCTTCTTCTCCATACAGCAGCGGATCCACATCCTCACCGCCCGGGAACAGAACCCCATCTACTCCGGAAAGAACGCTCTCCGGGTCAATGCGCAGCGGTTCACACGGGATGATGACTGGCGTTCCGCCATTGCTGAGTACTGCATGGATGTAATCTGCATTGCAGTATTCCTTCTCGGAAGAAATGAACAATCCTGGTTCACTCATGAACGTTCCGCCGAGGATGCCGATTACTGGTTTCTTATAAAAGAGATAATAGCCAGGATCCCGGTTTGCAGTATCTGCCGCCAGCACTTCTGCAGTGGTCAGCACAATATTTCCTTTCAGCTGAACCTTTCCCTTTCTTCCCTCTTTTTCGAACTTTCCTTCGGAAAGACTCGGATCAAGAATCGAGAACAGCTTCGTTTCCGGATCATAGTCGAATATATAGATATAATGACCGCCGCTGGAGAAGACGCCGATATGATCATCATGATCTCCGCCGACATTGGCAATGCAGGCGCCGCCATGAGCGATGCAGTCGATGACATCTTCCTCGGAATCGGACTGAACCAGATTCAGTCCGAATTTCTCTGTCAGGGCTTTTCCGAATACGACCATGTCTGTGCCCGGTTCCAGGTTTGCTTTGCTTGCATAGGAAAGCTGCACAAGATCCTGAAGTGAAACTTCACGGTTCCTCAGATCCTTCAGCATCATCGCCGCCGAGCAGATGCCGCATCCTGCTTTCTCGATATTTCCGGATTCATAGAGTTCCGGATACTGCTTCTTTCCGACATCCGTGAGGTATGGAATCTCGGGATGCTGATTCTGATTGATATAGTATGTGCCTCTCATGAATTTCTCCTTCTGAACGAAAACCTGCAGAGAAAATGTCTGCAGGTTCCTGACTGGTCAGTCCGTATATTTCTGTGCGGACCACTTTGCGAATTCTTCATCCGTTGCAATGACGGAATGCGTCTTTGTCAGCTGATGAACCGTTCCTTTGCTGTAGTCAACGCCTTCTTTATCCTTATCGTAGGAAATCGACTTGCGCTGCTTCTCGACAATCGGATTCGGATGCGGAATTGCGGAAAGCAAAGACCTCGTATACGGATGAATCGGATTCGAGAAGATTTCATCCGTGGTTCCGGTTTCTACAATGTAGCCCAGGTGCATGACGCCGATGCGGTCGGAAATATATTTGACCATGGCAAGGTCATGCGCGATGAACAGATACGTGATACCCATCTCGTCCTGCAGATCCTTCATCAGGTTGACAACCTGTGCCTGGATACTGACATCGAGGGCAGAGATTGCTTCATCGGCAATGACCAGTTTCGGATGCATGATGAGTGCTCTTGCAATGCCGATTCTCTGTCTCTGGCCGCCGGAGAACTGTGCAGGATAGCGGGTTGCGTGTTCACGCGACAGACCGACACGGTCGAGAATGGAATAGACTTTCTCATCCAGGTCTGCCTGGTCCTTATACAGATGATGCAGCTCCAGACCTTCCGCGATGATTTCCTTGACCTTCTTGCGCGGATTAAGGCAGGCCATCGGGTCCTGGAAGATCATCTGCATGTTGATGCGGAGATATGCTTCATCTTCCTTGGACAGCTTTCCGGAAATATCATGACCATCGAAGATGATCTTTCCAGCGGTCGGATCATAGAGACGGATGACTGCACGGCCGGTGGTCGACTTGCCGGATCCGGATTCTCCGACCAGACCATACGTCTCACCCTTGAAGATATCGAAGCTGATCCCATCCACTGCTTTCGTGGTATATGTACGGCTGATGCGGAAATACTGCTTCAGCCCTTCCACGTGCAGCAGCGGCTGACTGCTGTAATCAATGGCGGTCATAGAGCTCGTCCTCCTTCTTCATCTTGGCAATGCGTTCCTTCAGCTGTTCCGGCATCTCTACCTTCGGAGCCCGCGGATCGCAGAGCCAGGAAGCTACACGATGCTTGCCGCCGACGTTGTACATCGGAGGTTCAGCCTTGTAGTCGATCGCAAGCGCATACGGATTTCTGGGGGCAAATGCATCTCCCTGAATCCGTTCCAGCAGGTTCGGCGGAGTGCCCGGAATCGCAAACAGACGCGTGGAGTTCGTATCGGTATCCGGCATCGATGCCAGCAGGCCCCAGGTATAAGGATGGCGCGGATCATAGAAGATCTCGTTGATATCGCCCTTCTCGATGATGCGGCCTGCATACATGACATCGACATAATCAGCAACCTTCGCAACGACGCCGAGGTCATGCGTGATATAGATGACGGAGATATTGTGCTCTTCCTGCAGGCGCTTGATCAGTTCGAGGATCTTGGCCTGGATCGTGACATCAAGAGCAGTAGTCGGCTCATCGCAGATCAGGATGTCAGGATTGCAGGCAAGCGCAATTGCGATGACGACTCTTTGCCGCATGCCGCCGGAGAGCTGATGCGGGTATTCCTTGAAGCGCTTCTCCGGATTCTCGATGCCGACTTCTTCGAGAAGCTTCATGGCTCTCGCCCTGGCTTCTTCCTTGCTGGTATGTTCATGGGTCAGGATCGGTTCCATGATCTGCTTGCCAATCTGCATGGTCGGATCGAGCGAAGTCATCGGATCCTGGAATACCATGGCAATGTATTTGCCATTGAAGCGATAGCGGATTTCTTTCTGCGTGAGCTTCGTGAGATCAACCGTCTCACGTTCGCCCTTCTCATTCGTGAACGTGTAATTGATCGTTCCGGAATCAATGCGGCCATTGTTGGCAAGGATGCCCATGATGGTCTTGACGGTGACAGACTTGCCGGAACCGGATTCGCCGACGATCGCAATCGTCTCGCCGCGGAACAGATCCATGCGGACGCCGCGGATGGCATTGACTCTTCCGGAAGCGGTCTCAAAGGAGATATTCAGGTCTCGGATGGACAGAACCCGGTCTTCTTTCTTTCTCGGAATCATTGACATAAACGTTCCTCCTTATCCTTGCTTCTGGTTCGGGTCGAATGCATCGCGGATGCCATCAGCGAACAGGTTGAAGCTCAGCATGAGCAGCGCCAGTACGATGATCGGAGCAATCAGGATAAACGGATGAATCGTCATGGACTTGTAGCCATCCGAAATCAATGAGCCAAGCGATGCCTGCGGAGGCTGAATGCCGAGACCTACGAACGACAGGAATGCTTCTGTGAAGATTGCATTCGGAATCGAGAACATCGACATAATGATCAGCTGTCCGAAGATATTCGGCATGATGTCTTTGAAGATGATGTAGAAGCTCTTGGCACCGAGAGTTCTCGAAGCTAATACGTATTCAGATTCCTTGAGCTTCAGCATTTCAGCACGGGAGATTCTCGACATGCCGATCCAGCCGGTGATCATCAATGCAAATACGATGGAGCTGATGCCGGACGGCATGACCAGTCCGAGCAGCGTCACGACGACGAGGGTCGGAATACCATTCAGGATTTCAACGATTCTCTGCATGACCATATCGACCTTGCCTCCGAAGTAGCCGGAGATCAGACCATAGGACATACCGATCACGATATCGATCGCTGCTGCCGCAAACGCAATGATCAGAGATACACGGGTACCTTCCCAGACTCTGGTAAACAGGTCACGTCCGTTGGTATCGGTTCCGAACCAGTGATAGACGTCCGTGAATCCTTTCTCTGCATAGACATCAACACCCTTTTCCGTTCCGCGGAAGATTCCGATATTCTCCAGTCCCTGGATTCTCGGCGGAAGCGACTGCTGGGAGAGATCGATGGTCTCTGCACCATAGCCAGAGATCATCGGTCCGATGATTGCCATCACGATGATGATCGCGATGATGATCAGTCCGAATACTGCACCTTTGTTCTTTTTGAAATGCACCCAGACATCATGGGCATAGGAAGTAGTCTTGTAAACCTTATCATGAAGCTTTTCATTCCGCTGCACGAAGACGAAATCGTCACTCGTGAAGTCATCTACGATTTCATCGGTCAGCTCTGGTTTCATTGCCTCACTCATCTTACTTTTCTCCTTTCGCCACACGGATTCTCGGGTCGATGACGCCATACAGAATATCAACGATCAGCATCATGATGATGTACATTGCCGAATACACGAATGCACAGGCAATGACAACGTTATAGTCATTCGACTGAATCGCCTGCACCATCAGCATGCCGATGCCCGGAATTGCAAAGACTTTCTCGACAACCATGGAACCAGTCAGCAGGTTGACCAGCAGCGGTCCCATGATGGTAACGAGCGGAATCATCGTATTGCGGAGTGCATGATGCATGATCAGCGGACGCTCTCTGACACCTTTTGCCTCAACGAGGGAAATATAATCAGAACTCAGGACATCGATCATTTCCGAACGTGCAAAACGGGAGATATTCGCCATCGGGAACATCGCCAGCGCGATCGTCGGCAATACGGATGAATTGACAGGATTGTTCGAATTGTAGAGGATCGGAGCCCACTTCAGCTTGAAGCCGATGTAATAAGCAAGCAGGAGTGCAAAGACGTAGGAGGGAATTGACACACCTAGAATGGAGACGATCGAGCAGAGAGAGTCGATCCAGCTGTTATGATGAAGTGCAGCCGCAATACCCAGCAGCAATCCGAGAATCGAACCGATGACCATGGCCTGCGCGCCGATGCGGATCGAAACCAGAAGCGGGTTTCCGAGAAGATCCGTGACATTGCGGTTCTTGTTGATGACATAAGAGACGCCGAGATCTCCATGCAGCATATTCTGCAGATACTTGAGAAATCGGATGAAGAACGGCTGATCCAGTCCGTACTTTGCATAAAGGGCAATCTTCTGTGCTTCAGTCAGCTTTTCATCGTTGAACGGAGAACCCGGCATCAGGTCCAGCATCAGAAACAACACGAAGATAATCACCAGCAAGGTCAGAAGACTGATCACCAATCGTTTCAGAATGTATTTTGACATTTGTTATCCTTTCTAAAACCATAACAGAGCGAGTAAACCCCTCGCTCTGTTATTGTCTGTCAGTTTCAGTCCCGGCAGATTACTCTGCCTTTGTCAGATGACGATAGGAATCAACACCAGCATTATGGAACTCAATGCCAGTAACCTTCGGATTGATCATCATTGCGCCGCCATTCTGGTAGACCGGGCACATTGCATAATCATCCAGGAGCATCTTCTCAGCTGCGATCAGATCAGCCCAGCGAGCCTCTGCATTCGCCGCATCCTCGCCTGTCTCAGCCTTGTTCATCAGAGCATTGTATTCTTCATTGCTGTAGGAGCCAGTGTAGCCAGCTCTGTCAGACTTGAAGAGATCGAGGTAGGTCTGCGGATCTGCATAGTCAGGACCCCATCTGGTAAGACCGATCTCGTAATCATGATTCTGCATGAGTTCAAGACGAGTCTTCTTAGGCTTGGAATCCAGGTTGACCGTGATACCCGGCAGGTTGGTCTGCAGCTGCTGCTGCAGGTTCTCTGCAACTGCCTTGCAGGCTTCACTGTCTTCAAACAGCAGGGTTACAGTCACATCTCCGCCGAGTGCTTCCTTTGCTTTTTCGTAAGCAGCCTGTGCTTCTTCAACATTCTCAACAATCAGGTTGCCTGCAGTTTCACGGTAATCCTTGCCATCCGGACCATAAGCGAATTCCTTCGGAATGAATCCTTCTGCAGCTACAGAACCATCCTTGAGGACGTTCTCTGCAATTGCCGTACGATCGATTGCCTTGGAGATTGCTTCACGGAGATCCTTGTTCTGCAGCGTCGTATTATCGAAGTTGTAGTCAAGTCTCCAAGCATAGCCCTGCAGACGTGTGGTGAAACCTTCTGCATCCTTGTAAGCATCAACCTGCTCACTAGCAAGCTTCACGACATCGATGTTTCCGCTCTGGTATTCCAGCATTGCGGACTGGGTATCCTGCAGGAACTTGAAGGTCACGTTCTCAACTGTGATGTTGTCTGCATCCCAGTAATCCGGGTTCTTCGTGAACGTGTACTGGTTGCCAGTCTGCCAGTCGGTCATCGTATACGGGCCGCAATACAGCAGATCAGAAGTGCTCTGCGCGAAGTTGGCACCTTCGGACTCATAGAATGCCTGGTTCAGCGGGAAGAATGACGGGAATGCCATCAGCGGCAGCAGGAATCCGCACGGCTGAGACAGATGAACGACGAAGGTCTTATCATCCGTTGCCTCAACACCAAGTTCGCTGAGATCCTTTGTGCCGGCGATGACTTCATCGGCATTCACAACTCCGATCGTGGAAACGATGAAGTTATATTCGGATGCGAGATCCGGGCTGACCAGACGCTGCCAGCCATAGACGAAGTCTGCAGCCGTAACCGGTTCCCCGTTCGACCACTTGATGCCATCTCTCAGATGGAATGTGTAAGTAAGACCATCTTCACTGACATCCCAGCTCTCGGCCAGATCCGGCTGTGCCTGAGCATCTTTGTCCAGCTGGGTAAGACCGCCGATGCACATGGACTGCATGATGAAGGAGTTTCCATCAGTAGCGTACTCATAGTCCATCGTGTTCAGATCTGCATCGATTGCTACGGTAACGGCAGATCCGGCACCTGAAGCAGCCGCCGCGGTACTTCCGGAGGAACTGCCGCCTGAACTGGAGCTGCCTCCGCTGCTGCAGCCCGCCAGCATCGCCATTGCCAGCCCGGCCGTCAGCACTTTTCTGAAGCTTTTCATTATTTCATTCCCTCCTCTCTGGAATACTTAGCATTTTATTTTTGATTTTCATAATTTTCAACATATTTTTGACATTTTTTCACGTAATTTTTTATTTTTTCATTTAATATCATTTATATTTTCATCAATTTCGTTTCTGAAACTGGAATCTCCCCTTTCTTTAGAGTTTCCCATACATGCATTGCCGAAGCCGCATTCAGTGCCATTATCATGCATGAATTCCGTTCCAATAAAAGGGCTTTCCGGATTTCTCCGGAAGCCCTCAGTTTCTTCGCCAAGCTATTCTGAAAAATTTTCAGTTTTTGAAATACATATGTCGATACGGAGCACCGCCGACCATCAGATAGTAAATACCGCCGATATCCGGATTGATCATCATTGCCCTGCCGTTCTGATAGATCGGGCAGATTGCATAATCTTCCATGAGAATCTTTTCAGCCTCGATCAGATCAGCCCAGCGAGCCTCAGCATCTGCAGCATCTTCCCCCGTTTCAGCACGATTCATCACCGCATTGTACTTCTCATTCTGATAGGAGCCTGTATAGCCAGGCATGTCAGACTTATAGAGATCCAGATACGTCTGAGGATCCGCGTAGTCAGGCCCCCATCTGGTCAGGCCGATCTCATACTCATGCTTATTCATGAGTTCCAGACGTGTCTTCTTCGGCTTGGAGTCCAGATTGATCGTGATACCCGGGAGATTCGTCTCAAGCTGCTGCTGCAGATTCTCCGCAACGGCCCTGCATGCTTCGCTGTCTTCAAACAGCAGCGTCAAAGTCACATCTTTGCCCAGTGCTTCCTTCGCCCGTTCGTAAGCAGCCTGCGCTTCTTCGACATTCTCATCAACCAGATTTCCTGCCGTCTCGCGGTAATCCTTGCCATCCGGTCCGAACGCAAACTGTTCCGGGATGAATCCCTTGGCAGCGATTGAGCCGTCTTTCAGCACATTCTCTGCAATGGCAGTACGATCGATTCCCTTGAAAATTGCTTCACGCAGATCCTTGTTCTGCAGCATCTCGAGATCGTAATTGTAATCAAGTCTCCAGGAATACGCCGCCAGTACCTGGGTAAACCCTTCGGCATCCTTATAAGCATCAACCTGCTCGCTGGCCAGCTGAACCACATCAATATTGCCGCTCTGGAACTCCAGCATTGCCGACTGAGTATCCTGCAGGAACTTGAACACGACTGTCTCCACCTGCGTATGGTCCGCATCCCAGTACTCCGGATTCTTCGTGAACGTATACTGGTTTCCTGTTTCCCAGCCAGTCATCAGATACGGCCCGCAATACAGCAGATCATACACACTCTGTGCATAGGAGTCCCCCTCTGATTCATAGAACGCCTCATTGAGCGGAAACAGAGACGGAAATCCCATCAGTGACATCATGAATCCGCAAGGCTGTGACAGATGAACCACGAATGTCGAATCATCCGGTGCCTCTACCCCAAGCTCGCTCTTGTCAGCTTCACCGCTGATCACTTCCGAAGCATTCACGACACCGATCGTCGTTTCCAGGAAGTTATACTCAGACGCAAGATCCGGGTCAGCCAGGCGCTGCCATCCGAAGACGAAGTCGGCAGCGGTCAGCGGTTCTCCATTCGACCATTTCAATCCTTTCCGCAGATGGAAGGTGTAAGTCAGGCCATCTTCGCTGATTTCCCAGCTCTCTGCAAGATCAGGCTGCGGCTGTCCGTTCTCGTCGATCTGCACAAGCCCAGCCATGCACATTTCCTGCATTGTGAAGGAGCCGCCATCGGTAGCCACTTCATAGTCCATGGTGTTGAGATCTGCATCCATCGCAATCGTAATTGCTCTCTTGTCCCCTGAAGCAGAAGCGCTGGCAGAACTGGTGCTGGAAACCGCCGCAGAAGCAGTGCCAGAACTGCAGCCAGCCAGCACAATAAATAAAACGAAACACGTCATTCTTCGAAAGCTCATCATCTGAATCCCCCTCCTCTCTGGTAATAAGAGCATTTTAGAATCCTCCCGGTGATTTTCAACGATCTTGTGAATTGAATTTTCAAATAATTGAATTATTATTGATTTTTATTTCTGTTTTATTTCATATTTTTCAGTATTCTGCCTATTTTCCTTATTATTCTAGCGATTTCAGTATTATTTTCTGTATTTCATATGTTTTACCGTTTTTTTGTCCATGAATTTTCTGCTTTCTGATGACGCTGCCTCTGAAGCAGAAAAAACCGCBGTATTCTGCAGAATACAGCGGCACTTCATCAAGTTCAATCTGTTCAGAACACCGGAAGCTCTCACTGAATCCCCTTTTCAACACATTCTGCAATGATGCCTCTCAGCGTCTGATAGCCTCTTCTGAAAGAAGCCAGATCCAGTTCCTCATCATAAGTGTGATAATACCGGCAGTCCGCCCCGAGCGTGCAGATATCCAGACCAGGATGGAGGGCAGCGAAGATGCCGACTTCGAGGCCCCCATGTTCTGCCTCAGCCTTCAGCTCTCTTCCTTGTTTCTTCATGACTTCCGCATAGATTTCTCTCAGTTCAGAATGCTCTGCATACTGCCAGCCAGGGAAGAATTCCGTATACCGGAAGCCGACTTTGCAGCGGCTCGCAAGTGTCTTCAGGATTCCGAGCAGGTCTGCCGATGCAGAATCAAACATCGAGCGGATCAGCCAGGTTACAGTGATCCGATCCTCGAAAGTCTCTGCAGTACCTGCATTCAGAGAGGTAACCGTAAGTCCGTTCAGTTTCGGATCCATGCTGCGATGCTGGAATCCCTGCGGTGCCAGCCAGATGAAATCGAGCAGATTCTTCGTCGAAACTTCATCGGCAGCTTTCTCTTCCGGTTTTGACGCAGAGACAATGCAGGAAAAGCCCGGATCGGAAGAATGCAGTTCTTCCGAGATCTTTTCCGCGCTTGTCTGAATAGATGCTCTGATCTCAGGTTCTTTCGAAGAAGAAGCGAACCGGAAGGAGCACGTTCTCGGGATTGCGTTTGCCTTCTCATCGCAATTCAGGGAAATCGCCCGTACCTCAATTCCATTGCGGATCATCTCTTCTGCAATTCGTGCTGCAATGCATACTGCATTTCCGCGTTCCCGATGAATATCAGCACCGGAATGTCCGCCCTTCAGACCGCCGATCTGCATTTCATAGACCGCACTCTCATTTGCAATCCAGTTCAGCTTCGCATCCATGTATGCATACTGTCCGCCAGCACAGCATAGATCCGTGATTCCTTTCGAACAGCAGTCCAGAGATAAGAGACGATCCGCCCGGATCGCTTCCGGCTTCAGATGCATCGCACCGCCAAGCCCCACTTCTTCCTGAACAGTGAAAAGGCATTCCAGCCGAGGATGAATCAGCGTATCATCTTCCAGCACTGCCAGCATCCACGCAACCCCGAGCCCGTCATCTGCGCCAAGCGTAGTATCTTCTGCTTTCAGAAGCCCGTTCTCTTCCTTCAGCCGGATCGGGTCTTTCCGGAAGTCATGATCGGAGCCAGGCCGCTTCTGAGGAACCATATCCATATGTCCCTGAAGAATCAGTGCAGGTGCCTGTTCATATCCAGCCGATGCAGGCTTCTCGACAATGACATTCCAGACTTCATCCTGCTCTGCTTTCAGTCCATGTTCCTCTGCAAACTTCACGATGAAGTCGCTGATTGCTTTTTCATGATAGGAAGGTCTCGGTATTTCCGAAATCTTCCGGAGCCAGTAAATCGGTCTTTCCGAATCGGCCTGCATCTTCATTTCTCCTTTCATTCTTTGACCATATGACGGTAGGAACCCGTGCCGATGACCAGAGAGAGATACCCTTTCACGGAAGGATTGACCATGATTGCGCCGCCCTCCTGATAGATCGGGATGATGCCATGATCTTCAGCAACCAGAATATGTTCTGCAGCAATCATGTCCTGAAAGCGAGCTTCTGCATCCGCAGCATCTTCGCCGCCTGCCGCTTTCGTCTCCAGTTCATCGAATTGTTCATTGCTGTACTGGCCGCCATTCATCGTAGCACCGGTCTTCATGATATCCAGATAAGACTGCGGATCTGCATAATCCGGAACCCATCTTGTCAGAACCATTGAGAAATCATGGCTCAGCATCAGCTCGATTCTTGTCTTCTTCGGTTTCGGAGAAAGCGTCACGGTAATGCCAGGGCAGGCATCCTGAATCATCTGCTGCAGATTCTCTGCTACCTTGCTCGTCTCATCGGTATCGTCATAGAGAATTTCTATGGAGGCATCATGGCCAAGTTCCTTCACCGCCTCTGCATAGCATTGTGCAGCTTTTTCCGGATCATACTCCGTCAGATCTCCCGCTGCATCCCGGAAGTCTGTTCCATCCGGGCCGGAGGAAACATCCTTTGCAATCAGTCCGTCCGCTTCAATTGCGCCGGTCTTCAGTGCTGAATCACAGATTGTCTGGCGATCTACCGCATAGCTGATCGCTTCGCGGAGCTTTGCATTGGAGAGATCCGGATCTTCCATATTCGGAGCCAGCCACCAGACACCGGATGTCAGCGTAGAGATATATCCATCTTCTCCCTTGTATCGATCGACCATATCGCCAGTCAGCGTAACCAGATCCAGATTCCCGGAATCATACTGCAGCATTGCTGTCTGCGAATCCTGGATATAGGAGATCACGATTTCCTGCTGAGGATAGTGCTCTGCATCCCAGTAATTCTCATTGTGCGTGAAGGTATAGGAATTTCCGGCAACCCATTCCGTCATCGTATAGACACCAGAGTAGAGCATGTCATCCGGCGTCAGCGCATACTGATCTCCTTCCGCTTCCACGAAGCTTTCCGGAAGCGGATAGAACTGCGGGTTCGACATGCAGAAGAGCAGATAAGAGCAAGGAACATCAAGATGAATCACAAATGTCCTGTCATCCGGCGCTTCCACCCCGAGCTGAGAAGGATCCATCGACCCGTCAATCACCGCCTGCGCATTTGCAACATGAATCGAATCCATGATATAGCTGTATTCCGAAGCAGTGTCAGGATCCACCAGGCGCCGCCAGGAATAAACGAAATCAGAAGCTTTGATCGGGCTGCCATCGGACCATACGATTCCGTCTCTCAGATGAAACGTATAAGTCAGACCATCTTCGCTGACCTCCCAGCTTTCCGCAAGATCCGGAGCCAGTTCCTTGTTTTCATCGAACTGAACCAGTCCCGATTCGCACAGCGACAGCATGCTGAAGGATGTTTCATCGGTAACCAGAGAAGAATCCATCGTCGTCATGTCATTCGTCACGGCTATCACAATCGGCCGCGATCCCTCCGCAGAGCCGCTGTTTTCTGATGCCGCCGCTGCCTTGGCGTTCCCGGAAGCCGAGCACCCCGCAAGCATGGCAGCTGCCGCTGCATACATCATCTTTCTGAATTTCATTTCCTTCTTTCCTCCTGTCCAGCACTTCATTGAGGATCTGGATGAAATTCCGGAAAAGAAAAATCCCGGAAGAATCATCTCCCGGGACGCATTGATCTCTGCGCGGTACCACCCGTTTTCAGAACTTCTGAAGCTCTGCACTCACTGGATCCATCAATCCATTCCTCTGTAACGTGAAGATCACGTCTTTCCCTACTGCGGATGTCCATTTCAGGATCGAAGGCTCAGGAGCCAGTAACCATTCTGCGCATATGCGGCCTTTCACCAGATGCCGCTCGCTTGACTATGCACATTGAGAACGATGTCTCTCCGTCAGCGCCATTTCTTTATATCACGTGCTGTGACGATCTCTACTATATACTAGAGAAAATATTTTTCAAGGAATTTTTGATCTAATCTTTCAGGATTTGAAATTCTTTTCATTCTAGTATGGTCCCCGAGCTTCTGACGGGCTGTCTGGCTATTGTGAATGCATTTCTTCTCAAGACACCATGTCTGTATCAGGAAAGATCAGTCTTCCTCTTTTCTTCCGGAAGTCTTCTCCGGAAATGCCCGCTCTTTCAGATGCTTGGACCGGTAGTGCATATCACTGACTTTATAAACTGTCACAAACGCTTCGGGATCCGTGCGATCCAGATAATTCATGAGCTTCTGGAATTCCGCCTTGTCCACTACCGTGATGATCTCATCGTGTTTCTGCAGATGGTACGCACCGATCGCTTCATAGATGGTTGCACCGCTGTGAAGCTCATTGAGAATATAGTTCCGGATTTCCTGTTCTTTCGGAGAAACGATGCAGACTCTTCGCTTCAGGTTCTGATCGAAGATGAAATGATCCAGCACGATTCCATTCAGGTAAGTTCCAAGCAGACTGATGATCACGGTCTTTGCATCATAGGCAAACGCGGAAGAGAAAGCGATCGCAATCCCTGCCGCAGACATCGCCTTGCCAAGATCCATACGCAGGTATTTATTGAGCACTTTCGCAATAATATCAATTCCCCCGGAAGACGCATTCCGATTGAAAAGGATGCTCAGGCCTATGCTCACCGTGAATACATAGCAGATCACATCAAGAACCTGATCTCCCGTCAGCGACTGAAACCCTGGAAACAGCCTCTCCAGCAATGCCAGAAATGCAGGCATCAGAAGCGAAGTATAGACCGTACGGAAGCCGAATTCATGGCCGCAGGTCAGAAAGCCGACAATCAGCAGAACAAGATTCAGGATCATCGTGATTGCAGAAACCTGCATCGGCACGAAATGATGCAGAACAATCGCAAGTCCGCTGACGCTGCTGACTGCAGCATGACTCGGGACCAGAAAAAAGAATACCGCCGCAGCAATGATGGCAGTCGCTCCGCTCAGCACAAGAATATCTTCCGCTTTCTTCATGACATTCTCCATTTCTCTGTTCAGATGTTACTTCTCTATGTTAGCCAAACCAGAAGACAGAATCCACATAGGGTGATGAATTCTCAGCAGCAGGAAGAAAAGAACCAGGCTTTAAGAGCCCGGTCCTTTAAAGGGAGAACAGATCATTCAGACTTTCTGACATGGTCGGATGAGTGAAGATGAAATTCTTCAGGACATCTGCTTTCAGATTCTTATCCATGGCAAGCTTCACGAGGTTGATCATCTCAGGTGACTCCGCGCAGAACAGTTCTGCACCAAGGATGGTTCCGTCTTCTGTGATCAGCGCTTTCAGCATGCCTTCCTGCTTACGCAGGACCTTGGCCTTCGGAACTGAAGATGCCGGAAGTGATACCGTGCGGTAACCGATCCCCTCACGCTGTGCTTCTTTTTCGTTCAGGCCGACTCTGGAAAAAGGAGGATCCAGGAAAACAGAATACGAGAATGCCCCGCGGTTCTCTATCGTCCTGGTTCCGCTTCCGTTCATATCATCCAGGATAATCCTGCTGTCATCGAGCGAAAGATAGGTGAACTGAAGCTTTCCGAGCACATCTCCCGCTGCCCAGATATGGCGCTGTGCAGTACGCAGATGTTCATCCGTCTCGATGCCGCCCCTTGCATTCAGGGCAATGCCTGCTCTTTCGCAATGCAGGTCAGCGGTATTCGGTCTCCGTCCGGTCGCAAGAAGGATCGCATCTGCTTGCAGCGTCTCTGATTTTCCATCCGCTTCATAAGCAAGAACATTCTCCTGGATTCCTGAAATCCGGGCCCCGGTGATGATCCTGACGCCCTTGCGCTCAAGAACGGACCGGATTGATGCAGCGAGATCTTCATCTTCCTTCGGAAGAAACTCCTTCTGATCCTGCAGAACCGTAACGCTGCTGCCGAACTCCCGGTACATCGAAGCAAACTCCAGACCGATATAGCCGCCGCCGACAATAATCAGATGTTCTGGCAGAGTCTCAAGATCCATAAGAGTCTCAGACACATGGACATATCTGCTCTGATCTGCTCCGGGAATCGGCGGGATCACCGGCACGGAGCCTGTATTGATGATTATCTGCTTTCCCTGCAGCAGGATTCTTCCCTCGGCAGTATCCACAGCCAGATGAAATGCATCTTCGAAGGATGCAGTCCCATCGATCACGGAAACTCCGGCAGCAATCAGCTTGTCATAATTCGCCTTGCGAAGCGCAGCGGTCAGAATCCGTTTCTCCGCAATTGCCCTCCGGTAATACTCTGCCTTCTCTTCCAGCGGGCCATCCGGCGAATGCATTGCATCTTCGATCAGCCGCTTGGAAGGAATGCAGCCGACATTGATGCACGTTCCTCCATACATGCCCGGATCTTTCTCGATCAGAGCAACCTTCCTTCCTGCAGCCGCAAGCTTTGCCGCGATTGTCTTGCCTGCTTTGCCGAACCCGGCAATCAGCACATCATATTCTGTTATCATCTGGCCCTCCTTCTCTGCGGATTACGTGTAAAGTCATAATCCCAGCTTCATGATGACAATATAGCATAGCAGACCGATCGAAGCTGAAAACATGCTCAGAAGCATTTTCTCAGTCCGCCTCTCTGCGGATCTGCTAAAGTTATTGCATGAATGCAGAAAGCCGTCCGGGAACGATTACGTTTTTTCATCTGAAAGAATTCGAAGGAAAGACCATTGAAGACTTCCTGCTCTTCTATCATCAGTCCTCTTCCAACCGCAGCCGCCTGATTCAGAGCAGAGCTCTGGAAATCAGCCATCGGCCAGTCAGGGATCTGCATGCTATCCTTCAGAAAGGGGACACCATCACCATTCATCTCCCTCCAGGAGAAGTAGATCATGTGCCATCAGAAACTCCCTGCCAGGCGGTCTATGAAGATGACTATATTTTTGTCGCCCATAAAGAACCAGGCATGATCATTCATGGCGACCCGGACGATACTTCATGTCTGGCAGCAGAAGCCGCAGCTTATCAGCTGGAGCATAATATCCACGCTCCGGTCCGCTATATCCACCGCCTCGACCGCGAAACCACCGGCCTGGTCCTCTTCGTGAAGAATCCGTTCTTCCAGCCCTGGTACGATGCGATGCTGGAAGAAAAGAAAATATCACGCCATTATCTTGCCATCACCCGCGGCTCTGCCATGCCCGGGCAGAAATTCACATTCCGCGGAAAGATCGGAAGAGACCGCCATGTGAATGGAAAATACCGGATCTCAGATACCGGAAAAGAAGCAGAAACCATTGTCCGCTGCCTGCAGAAGAAAAAAGGATACCTGCTCATGGCATGTACCCTGAAAACCGGACGGACTCATCAGATCAGAGTCCACCTCTCCTCCGCTCATTTTCCGATCGTCAACGACCCGCTCTACGGAACCCCATCCGTTCATTTCCGCCATATGGGGCTCTGGGCAGAAGAAATGATCCTCAAAGATCCCTTAACCGGAGAACAGATCACCGTCCATGATCTTTCTGATCCGGATTATCAGTTCTTCACTCTGGAAGCGACGTCACGCTGATCCATTCCTGATAGCCGGAATATTTCTCAAGCTCGGCAAGCGTCAGCTTCACGGCATTATTCACCGAACCGCATGCCGGATAAACATACTCAAACCGCTTCAGGGATTCATCCAGATATACTTCGCAGCCTTCCGGAAGTCCGAAGGGACATACCCCTCCGATCGGATGAGAAGTTCTTTCCGCTACTTCGTCTCCTTTCAGCATCTTTGCTTTCTTATGAAACTTCTCCTTGTATGCATGGTTGGAAATCTTCGCATCTCCTGCCATGCAGATGAGAACGGTTCTTCCATCCACATCAAATGCCATGGTTTTGCAGATTTCTGCCGGGGCACATCCGATATCCTGCGCTGCCAGTTCAACCGTAGCGCTCGAAGAATCAAATGTCATGATCCGATCTGCAATTCCTTCTTCTTCAAACTGTTTCCTCACACTCTCTGAAGACATCTTCTTTTCTCTCTTTCAAAGCTGCAGAAACCCTGCAGCAAGCACTGCTGCGCAGCATCCTGCTGCGGTTGCAAACAATCCTGCATTCTTCCAGCACAGCAGAATTCCGATCCCAAGTGCCAGCAATCCCGCAGTCATAGACCCCGATGCATTCAGAATTGCCGGAAAAGTCATCACTGCCAGCGTCACATAGGGCACATAGTACAGAAACGACTTCACGAACCGGCTCTTCACAGGCTTTCGGAACAAGGTCATCGGGATTGCCCGGATCGCATAGGTCACTGCAGCCATGACTGCAATATATGCTATCGTACTCATTCTGTCACATCCTCCTTCGCCGGGAACTTCCAGGCAGCTGCAGCTGAGATCAGCACGGTCAGGAGAATCGTCCGGGTTCCTTCAGAAAGCTGACTCACATAGGGAACTGCACTGCAGATATCACTTGCCGCAAAGCTCAGAAACACCAGTCCGGCCAGCACCCGGTCCTTTCTGCAGGGAGGAATGATGATTGCCAGAAACATGBCGTACAAAGCAACACTGAGTGCTTCGACAATCAGGGCAGGAAGTGCAGAACCTGCAATCACCCCGAGCATGGTTCCTGCTGCCCAGCCTGGAATTGCGACAAGAGAAGCACCATACCAGTAAAAGGGGTTCAGAGAGCCATTCTGAGCCATGGAGATACCGAATAATTCATCTGTGATATTGAAGCTGATCAGAAACCGATGCCTGATCGGAATCTCAGAGGAAACCTTCTGGCTCAGAGAACAGCTCATCAGAAAATACCGCGCATTGGCAATCAGGGTCATGAGTGCGGTCTCAAATAGAGAAGCTTTAGAAGCAATCATCGTGATTCCCGCATATTCCCCTGCTGAAGCCGTATTCAGAATGCTCATCATCAGTCCTTCTGCAGGCGAAAGACCAGCATTGCGCATCGCAATGCCAAGCGCAAATGACACAGCAAAATAACCAGTCATGATCGGAATCCCATCTCTCATTCCTTCCAGGAATACTTTCCGGTTCCCGTTCATCCGAGTTGTCTGTTCGAGTTCTGCTGTCCCAGCTGTCATATCCGCTTTCTCTCCGAGTCCATTATCAGAGCAGAATATTGATTAGTAAAATGAATTTAAATGATGAACAGATAAGTTTTTCTTATGCACTGAACTGTTTATGAAAGACGTCATTCCAGGCATTCTCAGCAGATCTGATCCAGCTCAGTCTGTCCGGCCGCTTTTGCTCTGAAAGATCCGTCTGGATATCATGCAGATTGAAAACCAGGCTTCTAAGCAAAGCCTGGTCACGAATTCCATGGATGATCTTTTCAGCAGATCAAACTTATCCTTTTGCTGCTTCGATGAATTCCTTTGCACGGTCATAGTCTACCTCGTTATAGAGATAGCCATCCCGTTTGATGGAGGTTCCGACAATCACCCCATCCGAGTAGTTCAGCAGAGTTCTGATATTGTTCTTGTTGGACCCGCTTCCGAGAATCAGCGGAATATCCGGGAACTGCTTCTTGATAGAAATGAAATGTCCTTCTTCAGGCGGCAGGCCTGCATGCGGGCCGCCGATCAGCATGCCGGAGATGGGCATCACCCCGAATCCCGCTTCAATCTGCTCTTCTGTAGTTCTGCTGTCCAGGCAGGTTCCTCCATGCGCTTCGAAATACGTATAGACATGCACATCTTCTGCATCAATCTGACGCCGATAGCGGAAGATATCACCCGGGCAGTAGGACTGCGGCCCGAATGAGCCAGTATACGAATTCGACACATAAGTACGGATGAACTTTGCACCGATCGCATGTGCCACTGCTATGGAGGCGTACGGATCAATCAGCACTCCGCATCCATACGGAATTGTCAGGTTTCTGGCAACTTCTGTGGCAATTCTCGTATAATCTGCTACGATTTCCGGTCCCACGGTATTCAGGTATGGGCGGTCTCCTTCATTTGCGAAGACGACTGCATCAAAGCCGAGCTTCATGAAGATCGCAGCATCGTGATTGAGACGTTCGATCTGCTTCTCCAGACTGTTTTCTTTTTCGTAGTACGGGGTACCCGGAAGGGCCATCATATGCAGGCATCCGATTACCGGTTTTTCTGTTCTGAATAGTTTTCTGTGTTCTTCAAGCAATCTGCTCATTCTGTTCTCCTCTTTACGCAAGAATTCCAAGCAGAGAAAGGATGACGGAAGCGATCATCATGTAAACCATCACGGTTGTTGGCTTCTTACCTTTCTTCAGCTGGCGATATACAATCAGGAAAATCACAAGCGGAATCAGCTTCGGAATAATGGAATCCAGCAGATCCTGCATGACAATTTCCATTTCTCCGATGTGGAAATCCAGCGGCGTAACAACACCGATATTCTTGGCCACCAGTGCCCCAAGCACCGCCATGCCGACAACACCAAGAGATTCTGTGACTCTCTTTACCATGCCGCCGGAAAGCAGCTTGACCACAGATTCCTTGCCGAGCTTATAGCCACGGAAGAACAGGAACCTGGAAACACCGATCGCATAAACACTGAACAGAACCACGAACAGGATCGGTCCCAGCGGGTTTCCATTCTTTGCCATGTCAATACCGACACCAAGCAGGATCACCTTGACAAGAGACTGAGTAACCGTATCGCCGATTCCGGCAAGCGGTCCCATCAGGGCTGTCTTCAGATTGCGGATCGCATCAGCATCCACATCTCCGCTATTTGCACGTTCTTCTTCCAGCGAGCATACAATGCCAGGAACAATTGCACCCCAGGTATTCTCGGTGTTGTAATACTCCATATGGCGAGTCAGAGCAGCACGTTTTTCTGCTTCATTATCACCATAGAGCTTCTGGATCGCAGTGGTCATCGTATGGCAGAAGCCAAGGCCCATCAGACGTTCCCAGTTGTAGCAGATCTGGCCCCAGCAGATCCAGTCCCACCAGGTCTTATTCAGCTCTTTCTGTGTCAGAGTCTTCTTTTCTTTTGCTTCAGTCATGTTACTCACCCTCCTTGCCGCCAAGATAGAAGTAATGGAGAATTGCCAGTGCTGCACCGATGATTGCGATGCCCATCGTGCTGATATTCAGATATGCCGCAGCAACAAAGCCGATGATCAGGAACGGAATCAGGGTATCTTTTGAGAGAGACTGCATCAGCATTGCCATTCCTAATGCAGGCATCATATGTCCGATCAGCTGCAGAATCTTGGTCAGCTGGTCCGGAATCGAACTCATGAGACTCTCGAAGAACGGGCCACCCAGATATACGCAGAGGAATACCGGAATGAAATAGAAGATGAACGGGAAGATCTGCGAAGCAAACAGGTTCATGCACTTGATTCCCTTGATGTTTCCTTCTGCAGCATACTGATCCGCTTTATGAACCCAGATCGGATTCAGAGACATCTTTGCATTCTGAGCAAGCACCCCAAGCAGTCCCAGCGGGACAGACAGAGCAAGTCCGGTCGACGGATCAGCTTTTGCAAGCATGGTCATCGTGACGCCGAGATAGCCAGCAATTGCCATTTCATTCGGAAGCGAGCCTCCGATTGCAAGCAAGCCGACATAAGCCTCCATGATCGTGGCGCCTACGCTCAGTCCATACGGGACATCGCCAAGCAGAAGACCGCACACCAGACCTGCGACGAGCGGCGCGCCGAAATAGCACGACCATCTCAGCCACATCGGGAAGGCTGAAGAAACCAGCCAGCAGAGTAAACCGATAATAATAGCGATACCAAGCATATTTTTCCTCCCCTTTCTCTTATGAGATATGCTCTTTCATACTTGTTCTGGAATCACTGGACAGCATCTGCAGGTAGACATCCACTCCGAGATTCATCAGTTCTTTCACCATGCCGATTTCTTCCTGGCTCATGAATACCCGTTTGGTCACTGGCTTCCTGCTCGGTCCGCTTCCCATATTTCCGATGTCGAGTTCCTTCATCGGATAACCGAGCTTTACAAGCTCTAGCGGAGCATCAACATTCTTGAACAGAAGCATTGTATTGACGGAATCCTCATTCCCGCTCAGTTCTTTCATTGCCTGCTCGCATGTCATCACCTTTGCTTTCACGCCAGTCGGAGCAGTCATCTCCAGAACCTGTGCCATGAAGGTATCTTTTGCAAGCTTGTCATCAATGACCAGAATCCTCCTGATCTGCAGAACTTTAGACCATGACGCAATTACCTGGCCATGCAGCAGACGTTCATCAACTCGGGACAGAACTACACTCATTTTTCGCTTTCCTCCAGTTTTTTCTGAAAATCGATGATCCCGGCATGTCCGCTTTCAACAGCCTGTGCAGCAAGCTGTTCAACCGGAAGGCTCTTCACCAGCGTGCTGAGTTCCAGAAGCATCGGAAGATTCATGCCAGTCACAATCCGAACCCTCTTTTCATAGATACCGGGCTGCTCGCCATACACCTTTGCCAGTGTGATCAGCGGGCTCCCTCCGAACAGATCTGTGACAACCAGAAGAGGTTCAGGATTCTTCAGAGCGTCACGGATATCTGCTTCATATTTCCGCATATCCCCATCAGCTGGCTGAAGGATGCAGGAGAACTCCGGAACATCGCCGACAATCAGTTTCATGGTGCTGTACATCTCTTCGCACAGTCTTCCATGACTCAGAAGTAGTATTCTTGTCATATGTTTCCTCGCAATCACTAATTGAAATATATTGAGTCCCATTAACTGTGTCAATTTTTCCTTATCATGCATGTTTTTTCATGCTCTGTGCACGCTTATTTCTCTATTATTTCAGCATTTATAACACTGTTTTCTGCTTGTGTGCTATTATTTAAACAGCATTTGACACACATCTCTGCATCTAAGCTCCTGTTCAGAACATGAGCCGCACTATTTTATGAACTGATTGCACTTTTTTCTGGGGTATGCAGATGAAAAGACTTGAGAAGATCCTCAGCATCATTGATGAAGAAACCAGAAAAGCTGCTGCCAGCAATACCCTGGACAAAGCAGCTCTTGATACTCTTTATATTTCTCAGCTTGCCGGAATCGATCGGACGAATGCATCAAAAATCATGAACCGGCTCTGGCGGGAAGGAAGCCTGATCAAAATTGAGGGCCATCCGGTGATCTATCTGAGCCGGAGAGTCCTGCAGAAAGCATATGATGCGGACAATCTTCCGAACACGATATTCAGAGGCGATTCTGTTACCCGATATCTGAAAGAAAAAGGCAGCAATCTAGAAACAGCTGATGATCTCTATGAAAAGATCATCGGTGCCGATGGATCCCTTCATGATCAGATCCGGGATGCAAAGTCTGCAATCATGTACCCGCCGTACGGCCTGCCACTTCTCATCATCGGAAATCCAGGAGTAAACAAGCTGAAGATTGCAAGCTGCCTGCACGAATACGCACGGAAAGCCGGGCGGAAACCAGCAAATTCAAAATTCATCCTGGTCGAATGCTCCGGGTACCATTCTGCAGAATCCGTTTCATCGTTCCTAACGCTGATCTTCGGATCTGCAAAAGAGAATGACCGCGGATACCTTTCCGCATGCACTCACGGAACGCTCTATTTCAGCAATCTTCCATTGCTGCATCCGATTGCTCGCAATGCCATCACAGATCTCCTGGACCGCGGCATGTATACCCGGGAAGGAGACTCCGCTTCTCATCCGCTTGCATGTTCCATCATCGCCTCTGCGACTCCGGAAAAGACAGAAGATCTTGATTATCTGAGCAGATACTTTCCGGTCACCATCCGTCTTCCAGACCTCGATCAGCGCGGCATCTATGAAAAAACAGAAGAAGTTCTCGCCTTGTTTGAACAGGAAGCTGTTTCGATCCGCCGGACAATCCGGATTTCCAAGGATATTCTCAATCTCTTTGTTCAGATGGATTATCCAGAGAATCTTTCCGGAATGCGGGCGGAAGTAAAGCAGGCCTGTGCCAGAGCATTTCTGACTTCTTCCGAATCCCTCTCAACGATTATCGTCAGCTACCAGCATCTTTCTCTGAACATGCTGTCTTCCAGGGAGCAGATATCCCGGCTTTCGGCCGTCCGCAGTGTTCTTTCGCTGATCGATACTGACTACATCCTGTTTGAAGCAGGTGGGCACTGCACAACCCTGGATATCTTTCAGAAGCTTCCTTCCAAGCTGGAAATCAGCCGTTTTGATCAGTTCCTGGATAAGCTCGATACAGATACTTCCTCCGTGATCAGTGTCAGCGATTTTATTTCAGAAAATATCAGCACCATTGTGAATTGCGGAAATGCACAGCTGAAAAAGATTGATATTCAGATCAATCCGGTGGTTTCCCAGGTGTTTGAAGAAACACTTCAGAAAACTCCGTTTGAGGAGTTATACAGCCGCAATCCCCGCCTGCTGAAAGGCCTGATGCTGCATCTCACCAACCGGCTGAATCAGCTTGAGGAGCAAAACGATTCCGGAACCGGGATGAAGATCGAATCTTCGAGGGATCTCGTGGAAGGAACGATAAAGATTGCGGATGCTATCTCCGAAAGACTGGGATCCATTTTTCACGTTTCTTTTCCGGAATCAGATCTCTATTTCATCGCTATGTATCTGACGATTGCAGAGAAATGGGACCAGAAGGAAATGGTTCCCCTCCTGATCATCTCCCACGGAAAATCGATTGCCACGCAGCTGAAGGAATACCTCGATACGATCTACCGGAAGCAGATTCCGATTTCTGCGATTGATTATATCCCGGGCATGCAGATGAACGATCTCCTTGAGCTCGTTACCATCCGCTGCAATGAGCTGGATCACGGGCAGGGCATCATCATCGCCGCAGATGGAAGTCCCTTTGAAAATGTCAGCGACTACATTGTCTCAACCCTGCACATCCGCTGCCGGTGCGTGAAGTGTTCTTCTCTGGACGGTCTGATGAAGATTGCTGATCGTATCAGCAGATATCAGTCTCTGGAGCAGATCATGCTGAGCATCGGCGCCGAATCAGATACGCTATCCGCACCTGCCCCTCAGCCAGTTTCCTCTGGCAGTCAGAGTATCATCTATCGTCTGACCAACGAATTCCTTCAGCCTTCTCTGACATTTCTCTATGCTTCCAAAGCAGTGGACGCTCTGATGCTGTCACTCTCAGGAATTCTCGAAGACCTCCATCTTCCGTATACGAATGAACTGGCCACCAAATTTCTCTGTCATTCCGTGAATATGCTCGAGCGGGTAATCCGTTCGGACCCGCTTCCATATCCGAAAGTCAATTCTTTCATCCGTTCCAATCTGAATGTCTATCAGACTATTGAAAATAATCTGCAGAATGTGAACGAACTCTATGGAATCTCTATTCCGAAAGAAGAAATCGCTTATATCACCGAAATTCTGCTGGAGCCCCTGAATGCAGAAACTTCTCAGAGATCCTCTTCTTGAAATCGTTTCTTTCTCTCGTTATGCTTTCTGAATAAGAGATACTTATGGACAGCCGCTATCAGATCTTCATTCAAGTCGTACAGGAAAAGTCTTTTACCAGAGCAGCAGAAATCCTCGGATACTCTCAGTCTGCCGTCAGCCAGGCAGTGCGCTCCCTGGAGAAAGAACTTGGTACTGCATTGATTGAAAGATCCAGAGAAGGCATCTCCCTGACCGAAGACGGAAAAGAGTATCTTCCGTATCTTCGCTCCATCATTGCGGGAGAAGAAGCACTCCAGGCCAAGCAGAGAGAGATGACAGGTCTTACAGACTGCGTGATCCGGATCGGTACTTTTACCAGTGTCAGCAGGAATCTGCTGCCTCCTCTGATGCGTTCATTCCGCAAAGAATATCCCCTGGTCCGCTTTGAGCTTCTCCAGGGAGAATATGATTCCATCACAGCAGATATCCTGAGCGGAAGACTGGACTTCGGATTCGTGAATCCGGAATTTGTCTCAGGTTTAGAAACCGAAGCTATTTACAGTGATACGATGATGGCCGTTCTGCCGTTATCAGAACCACTGGCAGAGAAAAAATCCGTTTCTCTGAAGCAGCTGGCAAAGCTTCCTTATATCCTGCTGGACGAAGGCGAGCACAGCGTTGCCATGAAGGCCTTTCAGAATCTGAGCCTCAAGCCGGATATCCGCTTCAAAGTCACGGATGATTATTCGATCCTGACGATGATCCGCCAGAATATGGGGTATTCCATCATGTATCGCCTGACACTCGCTGGGTTCTCAGAAGGAGTTGCCGTCCTCTCCATCGAAGAACCGGTGAAACGCACGATTGCCATGGGCTGGAGAAACTATGAAACACTTCCCCTTGCCGCAAGAAAATTCATCGAGCACATCCGGACTCATGCTCCGGAAGTGCTGTCCCATTTAGAGGAAAGCGGCGTAAACCCCAGGTGCTTTAGACAATATGTAAAAGCCCTCCATTAACTTGTGTGTTCGAGGATCATCCCGCATACTTGTTATTGGCTTAATTAAAAAGATGGGGGAAGTTGCCTCATCCAAGAAAGGAAGGCCTTTACATGATAGCATACGTTGGAATTGATGCACACACTACAAACTACACTCTCTCAACTTATCTTGAAGGATCAGCAGCACCTGTGAACACCAACGCCTATTCTCCTTCTATTTCCAACATCGTAAACTACTGCAAGGNGATCAGGAAAAAGATTGGAAATGATACAGAGATCATTGTCGGATATGAAGCGGGCTGCCTCGGGTTTAAACTGAAGCGTGATCTTGAGGAGAAGGGTCTTACCGTAAAGATCCTTGCCCCTGCTTCGATTACCGGAACAGAAATCAACAGACGGCGCAGGAAGAAAACAGACAAGCGGGATGCTGAAGCGATTGCGAGGTCACTGAAGAATCATGAATACAGTGAAGTCTATACCCCTGATGAAGAAGATGAATCAGTACGTGATTTCATCCGTATGCAGCAGGATCACAAGAAGCAGCTCAGAGTGATCAAACAGCAGATCTGTGCCTTTACTACCAGGCACGGATATCAATTTACGGATGGTAAGAACTACTGGGCGAAGAAACACCTGAAATGGCTTAAGGAGCTTCCTCTGGAGGGAGTTAACAAGGAAACGCTGGATTCTTACCTGCTGTCCTATGAAACAGTTTCTGATCGCATTGATCAGATGAACAAACGCATTGAAGAGATTGCTGAAACGGATAAATACCGGGAAGCAGTTCACAAGCTGATCTGCTTTAAGTCAGTGAAAGTACTTACCGCTCTGGCTGTGATTGTGGAAATCGGAGATTTCACCAGATTCGTTAAAGCAAAGAACTTTGCGGCATTTCTGGGCCTGGTTGCAGGAGAACTCAGCAGCAGCGATGATCAGAATCAGACGGGAATAACAAAACAGGGAAACACCTTTTTGAGAAAACTACTTGTCGAATGTGCACAATCTTTCTCAAGGGCATCATCTGGCAAAAGTGAAGCACTGAAGAAGCGGCAGGAAGGCAACGCTCCTGAAGTCATTGCATATGCGGACAGAGCGAATGAACGCCTCCGGAAGAGATACATGCGTCTTGTGCTTCACAATCGAAAGAACCATAACAAAGCAACGGTAGCCATAGCACGTGAGCTGGCATGCTTTATATGGGGAATGATGACAGGCAATATTCATACTGTTCTTGCTTAAAATGATTCTATCGATTATCAGGCAGTCAAGACTTGCGTTGAGCACTTCAGATCAGGAAATCATTGAATGACCTAAAAACAAAGAGGAGGATAAGAATTAGATTGAAGGCATCAGGAAGGAGCAGCCCGGATTTGAACTGGATGGTTCAGCTATCTGCGGCGGGGCTATGATGGCACCTTTCCATGGTGATCCACGATTTTAGACAGCAGAGCTGGCGGCGAAACCATTGGCCTGTGGGGTGGGAGAGCAGTTGTCCCTGATACACGTATAACAGAATGGCTAAATACCGCGAACTGTTGAAAATCCGAGACTCTTTCCTCATGCCTTCAACAGCAAAGGAAAAATATTGAATCAATCTGAAACTAACACTTGACATTGGCTTTTACATAACAGCCCTAGGTAGCTCACTGTTTCTCTTTGAATCTGATGAATAGATTGACAAAGAACAGCACAACAAATACCACTCCATTAATTTGTTCAGCTATTTTTGTATTCTTATCAACAGTCCAGAGAACCAGGAATAAGATAAACTGGGCAAAAAGGATAACATTTAGAAGCTTCATCTTTTTCATAGTCATATGGCAGCAAATTGATATTCATAATACCCAGAATTGCACGGGAGAGAGTTTCTTGGTTCGCAACCAGGTATGTATCCTGCGTGTTAAGTTCCTGTAATTTGGTATTTTCCCGTTTTTGCATTCGAGCCCAATGATTGCAGCAAGTACTTATAAGCAATCTCACACGGATTCGCTCCAAACATCCATTCAATAATCGTACATGCAGTAAAAGCAGTACTAATCACCGCCCATATAGTTCCAATATTTCATTCGATTGTCCAGAGGATCCTCAGAAGCAATATATTCTATCATCCCATTAGAATCTATAGGTATTGCTTAATTGGTCTGATTATTGCTCATTCAGTATCTTTTTCGAGCAAAACAGACGTGTATTTCTATTCATTCTGAAGATTTGTATCCTGAAACATTTCCAGCAGAACCATGTCTTTCTGGTACCTGGTGGGGGAAGCTGTCCTCAGTTTTTCAGGAATCATGTCGCCGTTGTAGTAATAGATGTGCTTAATCATAGGAACCTCTGTGTATGTATTAGTGATTGGAATTGATTTATAGATGTTCCTGCCAAACAGAAGATTCCATTTTGTCGTCTGGATCGTGATATACCGGCTGTGATCATCAAGTGTTCCCGATTCGAAATGAGTGATCTGCTTGCCGGTATAAGCCGCAAAATAATTATCGAACTGTTTATAGACATAAATATTGGGCGCTTCCTCAGTGGTCCCGTCAGAATAGAAATAAGTTCCTCCTGTATCAGAATACCTGACGTTGACAACCGCGTTGGAAAGTTTCAGGTAGGCAATTGCCAATCCAAGCAGAAGAATCAGAAGGACGATCAGCAGATTTCTCGATGACTTTTTCATAGGGAGCAATCCTCCTTGCCGTGCCCATTATTGCATCTTCAGACTTCTTCAAGAACAGCCTGAGTCTATCTGGTCCGATTCTGGTTTATCCGGTTCTCTGATTCAGAAGTGCACGGAAATCCCCTGAACGATATCCATCATTGGCAATACCGTCATATTTCCTAATCAGATGTCTGATCATCGCAAGTTCTTCCTGATTAAATTCATAGTCATTACTTTCTGACCTTGCAGGAATAGTTCTAATGTGAAGCAGTATCATCTCTCCCTGGCCTGTGATCGTGATCTCTGCGGATCCGGAGGCTTCAGTTCTATGAGGATAGAGCACCTGAATTATGGTAGTGATGAGAATTGCTAGATCAGAGAAATCAATCTGTTCCGTTCCGCTGAGCTGATAAATCATTCGAAAACATAAATTATGATATTCCGCTCTAAGATAGCGAAGTGCAGCATCCAGACATTCATTCTCCAGCACTTTCACTTCATATGACTGCTGAAGACTTTCCGCCAGGAGAGCAGATGCTTCATCGATTCTGTTTTCTTTCAGAAGTCCGATGATCTTCAGAGTTTCTTTTCTCTGCCGGTGGTGTTCCTTCAGTGTTTCAATTGCCTGATCTCTCTGAATCTGCATTGCGGTCCTGCTCTGGTTCATATTTGCCGCAATTGCATCCGCTTGCTGCTGGTGTTTCTCATTGAGAATTGTCCGTTCAATGAAAAACACAAAGACCAGCGGATAAATAAATGCAGGGATGATCGCCAGAGGCTGTGCTCTTCCACGGATTGTTGCAATCATCAGAATCGAAAAGCCAGCAGCAATCACAACATTTCTGGAATCTTCAATCTGTTCAAAATCATGGTATCCGAAATATAAGCGCAGAAATACTGCATAGAAACAGCGAAGAATCCAATACAGCGGACTTGCTCCCCAGCTGTAATATACATCTGTATCTTCCAGCGCAAGTCCATACAGGGAAGAAGAGTATTCCAGAACCACTTGTTCCAGAACCATAGCACAGACATCAAAAAGGATCGTGATCGCTGCCAATGCTGTGGATTCTTTCCGGTTATCCTCCAGTCCTCCGTAAAACTGAATAAAATACGCGCAGCATTTGAATGGAATCCCTAACAGAAACAAAGGAAGCATATTCTGCGTGCCATATGTAAGCGGCAGAAGAATACGGTCCTGAAGAATCATCGAAAGGCTTGTGATCAGCCAGGAAATCACAAGATACAGATACAGGTCCATTTTCCTGAAAGTATCTTTATGAGCAAACGGAACAATAGCGAAAATCACTCCCAGGAACATTTCAGATAAAATACCAAGTTCCGTCATTGGATCCTCCTCAGAAACATTTCCTGAACATGTCTTCGTTCTCTCCTGCTTGGATACAGACGCGTGCCGTCAAATAATTCCAGCGCTTCCGGATTGATGCTTCGGACATAATCCAGATTCACAAGTTCGGACTGATTTATCCTGCACAGGTCCGGGAGGATCTCCTGGCAATGCTGGATCGTTTCCGCAGCCAGTTGATATACCATTTCTTTCCCAAAACTGATATAGATTGTTCTGCCTCTTTTTGCAACATACTGCACCATGGAAGGATGAAAAGAGATCACCCCTGTTCTGGTTCTGATCTGCATTGACGGCATAAAATATCTATTTCTGATTATCTGAAGTCCCGCTGATAATTCTTCATCTGTCATGCTTTTTGTCAGAAATCCAGCAACCTTCGGTGCGAAAGCATCCATAACCCGCTCATTGCAGGACGTAACATATACGATGAACGATGCATGCATGGAAATCTCCCGAGAGCAGCGGATCCCATCTTCTTTCCAAAGCTGGATATCCAGAAGCACAAGCAGGTAATAACTGCTGCTCGCCAGAAATTCAGAGCAGGAAGAAAAGACGGAAATTACAGCTTCAGGAAACACCTTACCTGCAAGATTCAGAAGACGATTCTGATCATCTTCTGAATCGTCAATGATACAGATCGGATATTGTTCCATGAAGTTCCCCTTGAGTTCAGTATTTCATATTCTGCATAAAAAGAACAGGGAAACGTGTCCATTTTCAGAACAGTGCCGAAGCCTTTGCTCCATAATATTTCTCGTCTGAACGTCAGTCTTCTTCAGAAAAACAGCTTCCAGGTGGACAATGGCATTAAGTTACAGCATTGAAAAAACACTCGCCATCTTCCGAAACGAGTGTTCTTTGATCAGAAGTCGATGCAGCGTGTTAACTTACTGACATTGGCCAGGAGGAAGCTACTTTCTCAGATATTCCTTCAGGGAAGGAATGATTTTCTTTGTCTCGTTGTATCCCTGCCAGTACAGATCCCCGAGCTTATTCATATCTCCCTCAAAGCGGGAAATCTCAACCGGTTTTACCGGAGCCATAATGAACAGGCGTCCCTGTTGTTCCAGATGTTCAATCCGGTCCAGCAGAAGATTGTAAGCAGGTGCCTCTTCCAGAAGATCTCTCATGAATTCCGGATAGTTATGATACTCGGTCCGGATAATCTGTGCCGGTTTCTTCACCGGCTTGCGATAAGAACGATCTCTGGTCTTCAGAACGACGATCTTCTCATAGCCCTGATCCAACGCCCAGTCAACCGGAATCTTGCAGGCAACGCCCCCATCCAGATACTTTCTTCCATCAATCACAACTGGTTCTGATACATACGGAACCGTTGCACTTGCCTGGATTGCTTTCATGATGTCGGAAGTCTTGCCGTGTTCAAAGAAAACATTTCTTCCAGTCTCTAAATCTGTTGCAGTTACCACAAATCTGCGGTCCGGATTATTGAAAGCTTTCTCATCCAGAGGCTCTTCTTCTGATAACGTTGTGAAGCAGTGACTGAATCCAGTGATCCCGTGCTCATGAATCATTGCCCCGAGACCGCAGTATTCCGGATCGTGGCGATAATGCAGGTTGATGCGGGCAGAACGGCCGATCTGCCCGGATACATAGCTGAATCCGCTCATCGCTCCAGCCGAAACCCCGATCACGGTCTGAAAGTTCAGATCTGCTTCCATCAGAGCATCCAGTGCCCCCTGCGTATAGAGACCGCGCCATGCCCCGCCTTCCAGGACAATGCACCCTGGCGTGATATGATCGCTGGCACGTCCCTTCGGAATCCGATCAAGTCCCTCATATATCTTCATAGTCATTTTCTCCGGGAGTATTCTATCACGGGAATTTTCTGCTGCCGGCTTCAATCGTGCTGATCTGTATAGTTCCTTCACTTGTAAAAGTTAACGCAACCCCAGTATTGCATTAAGTATGTCTGAACAAGAAGTTATAAAGGGCTTGCATTAAGTAGATCTGAAACGGTTCTTCCTTTAACATTTAGATATCAGCCAGATT
>NZ_VUMN01000023.1 GCF_009696165.1 Stecheria intestinalis
TGCAGTGTATCCGGGAGAATTCGAGCAGGAAGCACTGGCGTATAATGCGCTTAAGGTATTAAGAGGCGAGATGGAGCCGAAGCACTATACCGGCAAGCCGGTATGGACTGGCTTCCATGATGAGGAACTGAAGTAATTCTTTATGGAAAAGAGAAAGTGGGAGAGTGTGCAGGAATACCTGGATGCGGCGGATGAGAAAGAGAAGCCATATCTGGAGAAGATGAGAGCACTGATCCGGGAAGAGCTCCCGGATGCAGAGGAATGCATTTCCTATAACATGCCTGCATATCGGCGGAAGAAGGTTCTCGTATATTTTGCGGCAGGAAAGAATCATCTTGGTTTCTATCCGACTCCAGGGCCAATTGAACATTATGCGGAAGATCTGAAGGAGTACCATACCTCGAAGGGGTCAGTTCAGTTTCCATATGCGAAGCCTCTTCCGGAAGAGCTGATCCGGAAAATGATCCGGTACCGGGCGGAAGAAGAGAAATAAGAAAAGCAGTTCCGGATTTGTTCCGGAACTGCTTCAGGCTTTGGTAAAGAGCATTGTCCGGATGGGCAGTGCTTTTTCAGTGCTTCATCTTTGATACTGCGTAGAAGTAGGTGATGCCCATGTAAAGGCAGTATGCCAGGACGCCGAATTCGCAGATGATTGCAAATAACGGCTGATTGGATACAAAGCCATTTGCGACGAGCAGGATGCCGAAGATGATATACAGGAAGCCGAGCAGGATGCAGCGGCCGCTGTCATTGGATTCAATGACGCCCTGCAGGAATGTCTTCTTCTTTTCGGGGCGGAACTTCGTGCGCTTGGTCAGGGTCGGCAGCCATCTGCGGTAGCGGACTTCCAGCAGGGCGGCAAGGATCACGCCGGCAATCAATGGAAGCTTCCAGTCATTGAGGAAACTTGTCAGCAGCATAAATACGGCGATCGAGATGGCGATGCGGTTCTGATAGAGCCGGTAGCTTTCTGCGTCGCTTTCCTTGATGACATAGCCGATCTTCGTCTTCTTGTCATAAAGGACTGCCTGTCCCTTGTCATCAATATAGATGTTTCTGCCGGATACGATACGGCGGTTGTCTGTCTTCTTCTGAGTCATTGCAAACTCTCCCTGGGAATGATTATAGCAGAGTTCAGAACTGTGCAATTCCCTTTGCGTAGGTTTCTGCTACGGTGTAATCGTCATTCAGGACGACTGCATCTGCGTCATAGCCGACCTGGAGCTTGCCGAGATGATCATTGAGGCCAAGCAGGGTTGCCGGGTTGATCGTGCAGGAATTGATCGCAGTCTCGAACGGTACCTGAGCAACTTCAACGAGATTGCGCAGACCGACATTCATCTGCATCGTGCTGCCGGCAATGCCGCCGGTTTCAGTGAGACGTGCAGTTCCGGTTTCATCGATCACGACTTCATGGCCGCCAAACATGAACTTGTCGCCTGGCTTTCCGCCTTTGCAGAGCAGAGCATCGCTGATCATGATGCCATGGTCCTTGCCCTTGCAGGTGAAGAAGATATTCAGGGCTTCCGGAGTGCTGTGATGCGTGTCGCAGATGACTTCGCTGTACAGATCATGATAGCGGAATGCGGTTCCGACCAGACCGTTTGCACGGTGCAGGAACGGAGACTGGCCGTTGAATGTATGCGTGATGGACTTGGCACCATTGGCAATTGCCAGCGAAGCCTGTTCCAAGGTAGCGCCGGAGTGGCCCATGGAAGGAATAACGCCATGTTCTGCACAATAGCGGGTCAGGGCGAAGTCCGGGTCATGTTCCGGTGCCATCGTGATGATCTTGATCAGGCCGTCAGCAGCGTCCTGATATTCCTTGAATTCTTCGACGGAAGGCGGAACAATTGCCTCCGGGGGCTGAGCTCCTTTGTACTTCATATCGAGATAGGGGCCTTCGAAGTGGATACCGAGAATATCAGCACCGTCTTTCCCGGCGATGTGATTCTTCTTGACCGCAGCGACGTTGCGGACTGCCTTTTCCAGGACCGGATGCTTTTCGGTGACGGTCGTAGCGAGGAATCCGGTCACGCCTTCACGGACAATTCCTTTTGCCCAGTTCTGAAGTCCTTCCGGGGTTGCATAGTTGGTGTCCCAGCCATGATATCCATGACAGTGGATGTCCAGGAATCCCGGAACGATTCTGAGATTGCCGTAATCCTTGTCGGCAGGCTTTTCGCCATATCCGTATACTCTGACAATCTTTCCGTTTTCAAATTCGAGTTCTGCCGGAATGAAGTTCCCGGCATACBATACACGTTTGCTCTGAATCAACATTTCATATGCCTCCTTTTTTCTTTATTTTCCTTGGTGATTCATGATTTCTGCTATCACTGTAGCATGAGTTTTTCCGTTTGTCTTTGATGCTGCTTGCACTTTTCGGTATACCTTTAGCATCTTTCAATTGAAATGTTCCCACAGCAAAATGGCATTGCTATAATGCGAGTGCAAGTAATCAGGAGGAGAGATCATGAAGATTTTCAATTATTCACCCGAAGAGCTGAAGGAAATGAAAGCAGTATTCACTGCAACTGAGATTCATCAGCAGCCGGACACCTGGGAGAAGACCATTGCCCAGATCGGTTCCATGAAAGAAGAGATCCGGACATTCCTGTCCAAGGTCCTCGATCAGCCGGATTATGACATCATTCTGACCGGTGCAGGAACCAGTGAATTCGTCGGAAATGCACTGTATTCTTATCTGAATCGTTCGCTGAACTATAAAGTGAAGAGCTATGCAAGCACGGATCTGACTCCGACTCCGGAGAACTTCGTCAGTGCGCATAAGCCGACGCTGCTCATCAGTTTTGGCCGTTCTGGTGATTCTCCGGAATCCATCGGGGCCATTCAGTCCGTGGAAGCAGTGAATGATCAGGTTTATCATCTGTTCATCACCTGCAACAAGGATGGGGCGCTTTCCAGACGTGCTGCAGAAGAGGGAGATCGCTGCCTGGCCATCGATCTGACTCCGGAAACTCTGGATCAGAGCTTTGCGATGACTTCCAGCTTCTCGAATATGTATCTTGCCTGCCTGCTGTGCTTCAGCCTTGATCATTTCGATGAAACGGCTGCACTGATGCGTGAGGTGATTTCCTCAGCTCGCACGCTGCTGGATGAGAATTACGGACAGATGCTGAAGGTTGATGAAGACTTTGCGTACAGCCGCATTGTATATCTCGGCACGAACTGCCTCAAGGGAATTGCCCAGGAGTCTGCTCTGAAGATGCTGGAACTCAATTCCGGCAAGATCGTCACGATGTACGATACACCGATGGGATTCCGTCATGGCCCGAAGTCCATCGTCAACGATGAGACCCTCACAGTTGTCTATCTGTCTGATGGCGCATATCAGAGACAGTATGAGACGGATCTGATCCGCGAGATGGCTGGCCAGCGCAAGGGCAACAAAATCATGGTGGTGTGCAATACGCCTTGCAAGGAGGCAGAAGAGCTCGCAGATTACTATTACTGCTTCAATACTTCTGCAAAGGATAATGTCTTCCTCGGACTGGACTATGTCGTCTGTGCTCAGCTGATTGCGCTGTTCCGCTCGCTGCAGAACAAGAACACTCCGGATAACCCATGCCCGACTGGCGAAGTGAACCGTGTCGTCAAGGGTGTTACACTGTATCCATACGCAAAATAAGGAGAATAAAGAAATGATTGGAGTAATTGTCACAGGCCATGGCAACTTCGCAACCGGTCTGACCTCCTCGGTCAAGCTGATTGCCGGTTCTCCGGAAAATTATGTTCCGGTAGACTTCACCCAGGATAAGTCCACGGATGATCTTGAGCGCGAACTGCGTGAGGCAATTGATCTTCTGAAAGCTTCCTGCAGCGGCATCCTGATTTTCACGGACCTGGTCGGCGGCTCTCCTTTCAAGGTCAGCGCAGAACTCTCCGTTGAACTGAAGGATTCTGTTCCGATTGCAGTGCTTTCCGGAACAAACCTCGGCATGCTGGTGGAAGGAAATATGTCCCGCAGCTTCATGGAAGATCTGAATGACCTCGCAGACAGCCTGGTCGAAACCGGCAAGACACAGGTCATTCACTATGAGTTCGCCGCTCCGGCTCATGAAGAACCGGAAGACGGAGACGGAATCTGAACCATCAGAAAAGGCATCCTGCTTCAGAAATGATATTCTGCGGCGGATGCCTTTTCCTTTGCATGCATGATACCTGCATGCAGGATATTCTACTCTTCTGATTCCGGATAGATCTTGCGTGCGTATTCGGATGGGGTGATGCCGTAATAGCTCGTGAATCTTCTGGAGAAGTAATGGATTGAGGTGAAGCCGAGCATCGAGGCAATCTCAGAGATTGTATGATCACCCTTGCGGATCATAGCTCTGGAATGACTGAGCTTGGCGTTGTTGATGTACTGCTTCGGCGGAATCTGCAGGTTGTTCTTGAACAGATTCTGAAGCGTGCTGCGGGAAATTGAGAACTTGGCGCAGATCTGCTCGATGGGAAGCGGTTCATAGAGATGGTGATTGATGTAGTCGATGATTTCTTCCATCAGGTTGTCTTCAAAGTGCTGGTTGATCGGAGAGATTGGTTTTGGCTGATATTCTTCCTGATTGGAGACCAGCATTTCGATGAGAATATACTGGAGTGAGATGATCATCGCATCATTGTGATATTCGCCGGTATCATCGGTTGCTTTGACGAACGTGTTCAGATCGTTGACCATTTCCCGGTTGCAGGTGAAGACGCGATTGAGCACTTTGTCACGGTTGATCCCGTCGGCCTGGAAGATGACCGTCATATAGGAACATGCTTCCGAGGAAGTAACCTGCTGATTGTGGAACTGCCCTGGCCCGTACATCATGACCTGGCCGCTGCTGATTTCATAATCGACTCCGTTGACGTGGGTCAGAAGCGAGCCATGATCTACATAAGTGAGCTCGAAGTAATTATGCACTTCGCCAGGGAACACGTATCCCGGCCGCTTGACGACGTAATAGTAGGCAATAATCTCATTGATCCGCAGAGTCGGAGTGATGTGATTGTACAGAATGGGTTTATCCAGTTTCAGAACCTGGCGTTCTGCATTCTCCGGAATGTAGAGGTTATAGATGGTGTAGCTGCTCATCGGGGCGAGGGCAAACCAGTTTCCTTTATTGATCCGGATGTCCCGGTGCAGGGCAAAGTTTTCAATTTCTTCGATTTCCGGGTTCCGGGTGATCCGGAGCATTGCCATGCCTTCCATTGGTTCTACATAGACAGGCTCATTATAGGAATAGAGACGGTAGATCGTATCATCACTTAAGGTATATTCCTTCTTGATGAACCCTTGCTGTCCGCGAAAAGCGCTGGATACAGCGCCGAATTTGAGGAATGTGGCACTTGTTGTTTTTGCGAGCATGATAGAATACCGAAAAGTGAACCTTTCTGACTGAAATATAACACAAAATTCCCACAAAATAAAAGAATCGAAAATAAAAATATTTTTTGTACCGAAAATTGCAAACTCGACAATAAAAAAGATAAAGATTCAGGTTTGCCTTTGGAATACTATATGGTCATGGAAAGCGCTTACCCCCGAAGTTGACAGGGTGCAGGCAGTCCAGAATATCACGTGATAATCAAAGAAAGGAGATAGCAAGAATGCCCGACATTGTACTTACAAGAATTGATAACCGTCTCATCCACGGTCAGGTGGCAACTCAGTGGGCCGGATCGGTGGGAGCGAATCTGCTTCTTGTGGCAAACGATGCGGTTGCCGGCAATTCCTTGCGGCAGGGCTTGATGGATATGGCTGCTCCGTCTTATGCACAGACTCGCTACTGGACTCTGGATAAGACCATCAGCACAATTCATAAGGCTTCGCCGAAGCAGCACATTTTCCTGATCTGCGAGACCCCGGAAGACGTACTGAAACTTGTCGAAGGTGGTGTTCCGATCAAGAAAGTCAACATCGGAAACATGCACATGGCAGAGGGAAAACGCCAGGTGGCAACATCCGTTGCGGTCAACGATGAAGATGTAGCAGCATTCCGCAAGCTTCGTGATCTCGGCGTTGAACTTGAGATCCGCAGAGTTCCGCAGGAAAAAGCTGAAGACATCGAAAAGCTTTTCCAGTAACACTCTCACAGCAGTTCTGAAAATTCATCTTATTTGAGGAGGATTGAATCAAATGCAGGTTATTTTGCTCGCAATAGTAACATTCATCTTTGCAATTGACCAGTTCTCGCTGACAGAAACACTGTATCGTCCGATCTGCGCCTGCCCGATTATCGGCGCTATTCTCGGCGATGCACAGACCGGTCTGGTCGTAGGCGGTACCTACGAACTCATGATGATCGGCAACATGCCTGTCGGCGGAGCTCAGCCGCCCAATGCGGTATTAGGTTCCATCGTTGCAATGATCTTCGCAGTCAAGTCTCAGCTTCCGGTTGATCAGGCTCTCGGTCTTGCAGTCGTATTCTCCATCTTCGGACAGTACGCTGTAACTCTGACCTTCACGGTTATGTCTGGTCTCATGAAGCAGGCTGATGAAGCTGCTGAAAAGGCAGATCCGAAGGGAATCACTCGTGTCAATGTGATCTCCTGCTGCATTCTCGGCGGTCTGTTCGCAATCATTGCTGTAGTTGCATACTTCGGCGGTGAAGCTGCAGGAACAGCTCTGCAGAACTTCTCTGAGAGTGCTTCCTGGTTCATGGGTGGTCTCGGTGCAGCCGGCGGAATGATGCGTTATGTCGGATTTGCAGTTCTTCTGAAGATCATGCTTGCAGACGATATGTGGGGTATCTACCTTGCTGGTTTCGCTGCAGCAGCACTGTTCGGAAATGTATCGGCTACTTCTGGTGCTACCCTGATCCTCGTTGCATTCATCGGTATTGCAATTGCGCTGTATGACTATAATACCAACGTAAAGATCAAGGAGCTCAAGGGAGCTGGCGGAAACGGAGGAGACGAAGATGGCATCTGAAGCACTTACTTATAAAGATCTTACCCCGGCACAGCCGCTTGATAAGAAGACCCTCAATCAGATGGTCTGGCGCTGCCTGATGCTGCAGGCGTCCTTCAACTACGAACGCATGCAGGCTGCAGGATGGCTGTGGTCCATTCTTCCGGGTCTGGAAAAGATTCATACCAACAAGGAAGATCTCTCGATCTCCATGCAGCATAACCTGGAGTTCTTCAATACTCACCCGTTCCTCGTAACGTTCGTTATGGGTATTGTCCTCTCCATGGAGCAGAACAAGGCTGATATCAACTCCATCCGTGCCGTACGTGTCGCAGCAATGGGACCTCTGGGCGGCATCGGTGATGCACTGTTCTGGTTCACACTGGTTCCGATCACTGCTGGTATTACCGCTAATCAGGCAATCAACGGCAGCTGGGCTGGACCGATCATGTTCTTCATCATCGTCTTCGGCGTAGAAATGCTGCTTCGCTTCTACCTGATGTACTGGTCTTATGACATGGGCATGAGCGCAATCGAAGTGCTCACGAAGAACGCACGTGAATTCACGCACGCTGCTTCTCTGCTCGGTGTCTTCGTTGTCGGTGCTCTGACTTGCAACTATGGTGCTACGACGCTCGGAATGTCTGTCCCGAATGGTGATGCTCCGGTTGTCATCCAGGAGAAACTGGATGGAATTCTCCCGGCTCTCATCCCGCTGGCATTCACGCTGATGTGCTACCAGCTGATCAAGAACAAGAAGTGGACTCCAACCAAGTGCATCCTTCTGTTCCTTGTCATCGGTGTTGTCGGCTGCATGTTCGGTATCTGGTCCGGTAATTATACCTCTCTGGTTCCGGTTCCCTGGCACGCATAATTCACTTCAGTGAAAAGGAGAAGAGCAGCTTCAGATTGAGGCTGCTCTTTCTTTAAAGAAAAAAGACAGAATCATCTGCCTTTCTTCCTTAGAGATCCTGCAGGGAATCGTGTTCTTCAGAAGACCGGTCTTCCTTCGGCTCCTGTTTCAGAGCATTCTGTTCTTCCTGCATCTGCTTCTCATACTTCTCGAAGTAGATCTTCTGAACATCATCGCTCAGCGGAACCTTGTAATCGGTCTTCTTCTGTTCTACCTGCTGTTCCTGCTTCTTGCGGTTCTTCGCAAACGAGAGCAGAATGAGCACAAACAGGATCGCTGCAATGATTACAGCACTATTCATATCAGCTTCTGCCTTTCAGAGACAGTGTATCACTAGAAGGCATGTTTTCCAAAAATGTCCTTACGGAGGAAATTGAACTTATGAACTGGACAGTATTCTGGGTAGCACTTGCTGCAGGTGCAGCATTGGTAGTTGCTTATCTCTTCTTCTCTCAGAGACAGGCTGCTTATCTTTCCATCCTGCTTTATCAGCAGGGAAACGCAGATGCGTATCTGAAGGAGCTTGATTCTTTTTCCAGCAAGTTCTTCTTCGGAAAGCGCCTCCGCACGCTCATGACCATTGATGCCTATCTGCAGAAGAATGATAATGATGCACTGGAAGTTGTATTCAGCGAGGTGGATGATAAGCCGATGGCAGCAGGCGATAAGCTTCTTGTTCTGCAGAAAGAAATGTCCTGGAGACTCGGACTGGGACAGATGGACAAGGCGGCAGATGTCTATGCAAGAATCCAGGATCTGAAAGGCCGCATGAAGGAAAAGAACCGGGAACGGTACACTGACTCCTTCCTGGAAGCAGATTACATGAATGCGATCTATCTGGAACATAGCGGCAAGTATGCAGATGACCTTGTCAGGAAGGCCAAAGAACTCAAGGATGACATTCCTGCAGGGGTCTACTACTACAAAGCAGCACAATCCTACTATCTGAAAAAAGATATGAGAAAGTGCACCGATGCTTTGAAGAGAGCCCAGACCAGATTGAAAAATACTTCCTATGAAGCAAAGATCAATCGTCTGCTGAAAGACGGAATCAGCGATGACCTGCTTGATCCGAGAGTCATCTAGATATCCAGAAAGCCGGAGAGTTCCGGCTTTAAAACGCTTTCTTGCAGAAGCTGAAACTTGTGATTTTCTGCACGGTCAAATCCGGTCTGATCAAGCTGAATTTTCTGAAGGATTTTTTCACCTTTGAAGACTGATTTTACGTGAGAAAGCATCATGTCGGAAATGAAGTAAATAATGAAAAAACCCGATTGCAAATCACTTGCATCATTCTTTCTGTTTTCGCTATGATGTTACCGAAAAAAATGACTGCAAAGTTCTGAATGATCCAGAAGAGAGGAAAATAACTTGAAAAAGATGAATAAACTGAGGACGCTGGCAATGGTTCTTGCGCTGATGTCGGGCGGCCTCCAGCCAGGCGTGCTTGCAGAAGAGAATACTGAAAATTCAAACCCGTCCGCTGCTGAGACAGCAGCCGGTTCACAAGAAGAGAACCATACGGAAGGTTCAACCGGTGAGACCAGCGAGAACACTGTCAGTTCTTCGGATTTTTCTTCTGCGGAAGCAGGTGGAGCTGCTGAAAATACCTCTTCCTCAGAAGAGAATGGAAATGGGTCTCAAGGAACTTCAGAAGATATCAATGAACTGAATCAGAACACTTCTGATTCGGAAAACAGTTCTGACAAAGAACCTGATGCAGAGTCTGAAACAGCAACTGAAGAAACAGATACCTCAGCCGGAGGTGCTGAGAGCAATTCTGAAGCACCAGTCGTAAACCTGCTGTCGTCATCTGGCACTTCAAATAGCGGTTTAACCATTGCTTATGATCAGAAAACGGATATTCATTCCATTACGGATGAGTCAGGGAATACCATTATCCTTTTCTGCATGAATAATGAACTCCACTGGCCGCATACTACTCCTTCGATTCCAGCTGTTCCGACTTATACAGAGGTTTCCTTTGAAGACTTCTTTAATGCGAATCCGATTAATGTTAATGTTCAGGACTTGAAAACTTGGATTGAGAATGTTCTCTATGCTGGCTATCCGTATAATGGATTCGGATTATATCAGGTAGTTGAGACCGCCCCGGCTATTTCTGAAGCTGATTTCAATGCATTGCTTGTTCCGCCGCAGTATCTGAGAGCTGATTTCCCTGATAGTATCGGGAATAATACCTTTACTTATGCGGATCGTACAGACAGCGCCAAGATGGGGCTCCTTTCAAAGTTCCTTGTGGAAGCTGGAAGCTATTATTCCGGAGGCACGACTCCTTCCGGGCTGACTTATCAGCAGCTGATCAAGCTTCCGTTCTGGCGTGCGGCATATTCCATGGCAGGTTTTTCGGGAGATCCGATCGCCAATTATTCTGGCACGTATCTGGCAAATTATTATGTTACGCAGGCTCAGGCATATGGGAGCACACGTGATGCAGTCTGGACTCTTCTGAAGAATGCTGGTCTCAAAAATAATGGAACAGAGGTTCTGAATACAGATCTGACAAAAAAGATTGCTAATTCGAGCACTGCAAAGGATTCTGTATTAAAAGAAACACCTGACGCAAATCGCTTAACAGTTCTGGGAGATCTGACTTTCTACTATAATCCGGATGATCAGAAATGGCATACTGGCATCCTGACATTCTCTGCTCCTGAGAATTATCATGCGTTGTTCTTGCTTGATCTGCCTGCGGGTGTTTCTGAAGAGTCAGGCAAAACCCAATTGCAGAATGGTGATGTCTTTTCTCTGGTTTCTTCTCAGAAACCGGAAGACTCTGCAACTTTGTCGCTGTCTGCAGAAATCCCCTGGATGGATCCGAATGAGGATCTGAAAGTATATGTGGCGGATAACAATGTAACGGCTCCTGATGGAAAAGCATTTCAGAACATGATCGGGGCGGTGATCCATAAGACTGTTATTTCAAATTCCTTCGAATTGTCAGCTGCAGAAACTTCATTCTCATTCACCAAGGTATGGAACGATAGCGGCAACCAGCATGGAAACAGACCGCTTGCTTCAGAATTTGCTTCTAAGCTTACGCTGCAGGCAGACGGAGTCAAGATGGAAGGATACGAGCCTGTGATTACGGATCATGGAGATGGTACATGGACTATTACGTATCAGCAGCTTCCAGGCCTGAGGAGCAGAAGTTCATATCAAGTTACAGAAGGTGATATCCTCGGCTATAGCAGTGATAAAGCTTCAGTTGAAAATGGCGGGACACTGACTAACAGTATGGAAACGGTCACCATCTCGGGTACAAAGACCTGGAATGATCAGGGCAATCAGGACGGCAAGCGTCCTGAGAGTATCACCGTGAACCTGTTTGCGAATGGTACGAAGATTGACAGCACCGTGGTAAAGGCAGATGGAAATGGGATCTGGTCTTATCAGTTTCAGAATCTGCCGAAGTATCAGAATGGGAAAGAAATCACGTACACTGTTACGGAAAATGCAGTGAATGGCTACAGCATAGAGATCAATGGCTACAATATTACAAACAGCTATACGCCAGGCAAGACGAGTGTCACGGTGACGAAGTCCTGGGCAGATAGCAATAACCAGGATGGAATCCGTCCTGCAAGTGTTCAGGTACAGCTTTATGCAGATGGCGAAAAGTCTGGTGATGCAATCACCTTGAATGATGCTAACAGCTGGACTTATACCTGGAACAATCTTGACGAAAAGAATTCTGGCAAAGAGATTGCCTATACCGTTGAGGAGGTACAGGTACCTGTTGGTTATTCTCCAGAGATTTCCGGAAATGCAGCAGATGGTTTTACCATTACGAATACGCATGTCCCTGAAACAGTTGTTGTTTCAGGAACCAAGACCTGGGATGACGGAAATAATCAGGATGGCAAACGCCCTGAGAGCATCACTGTGAATCTGCTTGCGGATGGTACAAAAATTGACAGCACCGTCGTTAAAGCCGGAGCAGATGGAAGCTGGACCTATTCCTTTGCTGGTTTGCCAAAGTACCAGGACGGCAAAGAGATTGCCTATACGGTTTCGGAAGAAGCAATTGCAGACTACAGCACCACGATTGAAGGTTATCACATCACGAACAGCTATTCGCCAGGCAAGACGAGTGTCACGGTGACGAAGTCCTGGGCAGATAGCAATAACCAGGATGGAATTCGTCCTGCAAGTGTTCAGGTACAGTTTTATGCAGATGGCAAAAAGTCTGGTGATGCAATCACCTTGAATGATGCCAACAGCTGGACTTATACCTGGAACAATCTTGATGAAAAGAGTTCTGGCAAAGAGATTGTCTATACCGTCGATGAGGTACAGGTACCTGTTGGTTATTCTCCAGAGATTTCCGGAAATGCAGCAGATGGTTTTACCATTACGAATACGCATGTCCCTGAAACCGTTGATATTTCAGGAACCAAGACCTGGGATGACGGAAATAATCAGGATGGCAAACGCCCTGAGAGCATCACTGTGAATCTGCTTGCGGATGGTACAAAAATTGACAGCACCGTCGTTAAAGCCGGAGCAGATGGAAGCTGGACCTATTCCTTTGCTGGTTTGCCAAAGTACCAGGACGGCAAAGAGATTGTCTATACGGTTTCGGAAGAAGCAATTGCAGACTACAGCACCACGATTGAAGGTTATCACATCACGAACAGCTATACCCCTGGAAAGACCAGCGTGACTATAACGAAGATCTGGAATGACAGCAATAACCGGGATGGTCTTCGGCCGAGCGCAGAGCGCTTTGCAGCAGCGCTTCATCTGTATAGCGGTGATACGGAAGTGACCGGATTGACACCGACTGTAACGGATAACGGGAATAACACGTATACTGTGACCTACAGCGATCTCCCGGAGTATGCAGATGGATCTGCAATTATCTACACCGTGAGAGAAAATTCCATTTCCGGATATACTGCGGACAAGGAATCTGTCAGAAATGGTGAGGAACTGACGAATACGCATGCGGTGACTCCAGCTCCGACGCCGACAAGTACCCCAAGCTCTCCGGCTCCGTCTCCGTCAGATCCGGAAAGCGGGAAGATCTATACGCCGAACACTTCGGCAGCTGCAGGCACAAGTTCTGCTGCGCGTCCATACACTCCGAATACAAGCGACCAGACTTCAGTGCCGCTTTATGCAGGCATGTTCCTTGTCTCTTCTGCAGTGATTCTGATGATGCTGACAAAGTGGAGAAAAGAACTGTTCCGGAGATAATCAGATAGAATATCAGCCGCCGGATGCTTCTGGGATCGGAAAGATCTGAAGCAGCGGGCGGCTTTTTGTATGTATGGAAATGTTAAAAAGATTGGAAAGAAAAACCCGGAGACAGGCTGTCTGCGGGCATTTCGTTGTTCAGGGGTGTTCAGCAGCCTTTTCCGTCAATGCTGCATGCCTTTCCGGTTTCTTCTGAGCCATATTCCTTCAGACCGAAGTCTTCCGGCTTCAGAGAGACGGTGCCGTCTTCTCGTACAAAGCATGGAATGCCGACATCTCCGATTGCCTTGGAATGGTCAAAGACCGGGTCATGGTCGCGCAGTTCCAGGAATTCATGCATATATCTGACATCAGAGCCGATGTCAATATACTGAAACTTGCTGCTGCCTTTGATCTGTGCTTCTACATAGCTGCAGTATGGGCAGGTAGGCATTCCGTAAATTCTGATCATAATAGTTCCTCCTCTGATCTTTCTAACTTTATTCTAAGGAAATCAGATTGCTTCTGCATAGAAAATGCTCAGCCTCTGCATGAAAAAAGACAGTGTGAAGAAGGTTCGCACTGTCTTAAGAGAGGGGCTCAGAATCTGATTTCCTGCTGCTGGCTTGCGTAGAGATATTCGTCTACGGTATGAATGACACGGTCCTTGACAATGGAGATCGGGTCATTGGACAGCTTGCCTTCGCGGACTTTCGTGTAAGCATCCGGCATGAACTGGCTCAGCAGTCCTAACGGGACTCCGCCCTTGAAGTTATCGAACATCTTCTGCATCGCGGCCTGAACGTCTTCCTGCGGCAGGTAGTAGCGGCAGCGGTCGCTGAAGGAGAACTTGCGCTTGTAGGCAATCTCGGAATCAGTTCCGTGATAATGCTTCTGATAATACTTCGGATCGCGGACCATTGCAGCATCCAGCACTTCCATGAAGTGAGACTGCTGCTGTGGCTTGTCTTTCAGCATTTCTTTTTCTGCATAGGCAAGGGAGAACAGGCCTTCACGCATGGCAAAGGTGAGTCCTGGTCCGACTTTCAGAATGCCGACACCGTCTTCGACGAGTTCGCGGAGCTTATACTTGGTCTGATAGTCGGTGGAATGTCCTTCGAAGACAAAGGAATCATAGTCTTTGATAGAAGCCATCAGGTCAACTGCTTTGGAACGATCATATTCGGTGCAGCCTGCGTCTTTTTCTTCTACGCCTGGCTGAACGACAAAGCCGATGACCTGGTTCCATGCATCTTCCAGTCCGTGTTCCCGGAAGGACTTTTCAAAGATGGAAACGGTGTTGCGGAAGTCTTCCGGTTTCGTGACCTGAAGGCCCATATCCTTGGCTTCCTGGGAGCCGCCCGGAATCGGCACTTCTGAACCGACGATGTAGACCGGATGAATGGCTTCCGGGTTCTCTTTCAGAAGTTCCTGGTAGGCATTCTCTGCAACCTGAGCGAGTTCCGCACCTCTTCTCGAGATCACGTTATCAGAGAGCCGGGTATCCGGGTCATCGCTTGCAACTTTCATTGAAGTATCGATATGGATCTTCGTGAAGCCGGCAGCGACGAACTGGCGGATCAGCTCAGAGGCTTCTGCCATTGCTTTGTCTTCCCCATACTTCGTGAAGGTCAGCGGGCCGAGATGGTCGCCGCCGAGAATGATCTGATTCATGGAGATTCCTTCTTCTGCTGCGAGTTTCTCGACAAAGCGGATGAAGTCTTTCGGTTTCATGCCGGTATAGCCGCCGTACTGGTCTACCTGGTTGGCGGTTGCTTCAATGAGCAGGATGGAATTGGTTTCTTTCGCTCTCTGCATGCAGGCGCGCAGGACAAGGTCGTTGGCGGTGCAGGCAGAATAGATGCCGATGGCCTTTCCTTCTTTCTGAAGCCGGACGATGTTCTTCAATGGATTTTCTCTTGGCATAATAAAGGTTCCTTTCTTCTTCATTATAAGAGGAAGATAGGAACCTATTGATTCATCTGGTTGTACTTTTCGCTCAGTTTTGAAAAACGTTCTGCCGAAAACTGCCTCAGGCAAGATTTCTCAGAGAATGTTCGACGAGATCCCAGAACCGATCCAGATCGAGTCCGAGTCCGACCGTGGCGTTTGCAGGATGATGGAGGCGCCCGTTATAGTCGCATACGGTTCTGCCATAGCATGGTCCATGCGAGAGGTCGATTTCGACATAGAGATCTCTGGTCTGGAAAATGGAAGGGTCGATCAGCCAGGCAACCGTGGTGACGTCATGTACCGGACCGGCGGAAAGGCCGTTGAGCGCCTGACTCTTCAGCGTGAAGCTCATGATGTCATGGAATAAAGCCCCGGCCTTGTTGCCGATGGCGGCCATGCGTGAGATGATCTCCGGAGTTGCCAGGGCCTGATTGGTGAGATCAAGTCCCATCATCGTGATCGGAACTCCGGAAGTGAAGACGACATGCGCTGCTTCCGGATCTGCCAGGATGTTGAATTCGGCAGCCGGAGTCGTATTGCCAAGACCGACTGCACCGCCCATTAAGACAATGCGACTGATCTTCTTAGCGATCTTCGGTTCCATGCGCAGTGCCATCGCAATGTTGGTCAGCGGTCCGGTCGGGCAGAGAGTGATATCACCGTCGGATTCCATCAGCGTGCGGATGATGTAGTGTACCGCGTGCTCCGGTTCCATCTTCCATGTCAGTTCTTCAAAGACAGGTCCATCGAGGCCGCTGCTGCCATGGATGTCGCTGGCAGTGATCCGGTCGCGGACCATCGGGCGATCGCAGCCGGCATAGACCGGAACATGGATGCCGAGATGCTGGCAGACGTGCAGGGTGTTAGGCAGCGTGTGCTCCAGAGTTGCATTGCCGGCTACGCAGGTGACGCCGATCAGATCGATCGCAGGGTTTCCTGCAGCGGTCATCAGGGCTATGGCATCATCGTGTCCGGTATCGCAGTCAAGAATGATTCTGGTTGGTTTCATAGGATCTCCTCCTTTGCCGATATGGCTTCTTTCTTACGGGATCAGTATAATTGGAGTCAGAACTTCAGAAATAGGAGAAATCTCCTGTTTCTGATGATTCCGGAGGCTTATGCAGCAGACTGATCATCTCAGGGACTTATTCCCGGAAGGATTTCTGAAACGAGGAACCGTACGGTCGGTTCCGGATGGAAAGTGTCTGGTCAGACAGGGCAGTCATATGGACACGTTCTATTTGATAACGAATGGAAAGTGCGGGATTTCGTGCGACTTATCAAATGGGAAGACAATTCTGATCCGCACCGCTCATGCGCCATGTCTCATCGGGGAGATGGAGCTGCTGAATGATGAACCGGCGATGATGACCGTCAGGGCCATCGGGGAGTGCAGCCTGCTTGCCTTTGACATGAAGGAGGCCCGGAGGATTCTGTGTGCAGATCATGCGTTTCTGCAGAAGCTGAGTGTGCTGACGATCCGCAAGGAACATGAGAATGCCGTGAAGCTGATCTGTGCTGAGGCGTATCCGCTGGCAGATCGGCTGGCGTTCTTCATTCTCGAGCATTGCCGGGGTTCCGTGTTCCGGGTGAAGAAGACGGAGATCGCGGACAGCCTCGGTGCGTCGTACCGGCATATCGAGAAGCTGATGGATGATTTCGTGAAGCAGGGGGTGCTGCAGAAAGAGCGGTGCACGTATCTGATCAGAGATGAGGCCAAACTCCGGGAACTGTCAGATGGGCTTTCTGAACTGATGCAGAGAGAAACCGAACTGGAGTAACATGAAGGGAAGGAAGGGGGATCTGTGCGGATGGATGATCATAGCTATTCGGATGTGCCGATTCCCCGGGCTCCTGCTTCCTGGCAGAAGGAAACCGTGCCGGTACAGATCCGTAATATGGAAGCACTGTTTCAGCCTGGAACTTATACGGCAGAAGATAGGAAACGCAACTTCTATGTGCAGGGAAAGTTCATGGAGAACTATGAAGACCATTATGAATGGAATGGATTCTTTGAACGGGCCTTCCCGGTCTATCATGATATGCGGGTCGATCAGCTCAGAGGGTATTTCTCCTGGCGTACGGACTACCGGCATGGAACAATCCGGGAGACCTGCGATTCGTTTGCCCTGGTCTATCTGTATGAGCTGCTGAATCAGATCGGCGTGAAGGATCCGGAAGATGGATATCATAAGATCCAGGTGTTTCTCGAAACGTATCTGCTGCAGTTTCAGAAGACGGTGCTGATCCAGTATGTGCGCAGATGGATGGCCCAGTATACCGTGTATTACGGACTGTATGATCATGTGCAGGAATGTTTCCGGGAAGAAGTGAAGGTGGATGATCTGGCTTCCGTGGTATCCGGAAAGAAAGAAGCAGATGATCATATGCTGTCGATGTCGCTGAGACAGTATGCGATGTATGAACCGAAGGGAAACCTCTGGTACAGACATCAGCCGGAAGCTCTTGAACATGCCGAAGCAGAGATCTGGAGAATGCTGGGAGAAGACTGGCAGAAGAATCATGGAATCGATCTGTCAGAAGAACTGATCGGCAGCCTGAAACCATATCCGGAAGCCATGTTCTGGAATGCGATGTTCTATGATCAGAAGAAGGAAGACCGGACCTTTGAAGTCAGCCCGATCCGGATCTATGAATGCAGAAACGGCCGCTGGACTTCTTCGGCATTCCGGAAGAAGAATGATTCCGAGAAAGCCCTGAAAGACGTGCTGAAGTCCATCGACCAGGAATTGCGGAAGTGTTGCGGTTCAGGCAAGGTGCTGAAGCCCGGAAAGATGCGCATCAGCCAGGAACTGCAGCAGCTCATTCATGAAGAAACGATCCGCTTTCTGAAAGAAGAGGAAGAGAAGAAACGGCCGAAGATCGAGATTCATATGGACGATCTCGGCAGAATCCGCTCGGAAGCAGGCATCACGAGAGAACGCCTTCTGACCGATGAAGAACGGGAAGACGATGCGGAACCCATTGAAACTTCGCAATCAAGTGAGACAGAAGCAGAGATGGAAACGAAATATGATCTCAGCCCTGCCGAGCAGCGCTTCCTGAAGGATCTGATTGAGGGAAAAGATTATCAGACCGGATTGAAGGAGGCGCATCTCTTAGTGACGGTGGCTGCAGATGCCGTGAATGAGAAGCTGTTTGAGGAGTTCGGAGACAGTGTCATCATCTTTGATGGAGATGATCCGGTGATCGTCGAAGACTATGCAGAAGAGCTGAAGAAGGAGTTTTCAGACTGATATGGAAGAACAGAAGAATCGGAAAGTACCGCGGCGGATTGCGCAGACGGTGCTGAATTCCCTGAAGGGCGGCGTGGTTCCGCGGATCGGCCTTCCGTATATTACCGTAGGAAGAACGCATGAGATTGAAGCACTGCTTCATGATGTGGATATCATTTCAGAAGGAGGTGCTTCCTTCCGCTTCATTGTCGGCAAGTACGGATCAGGAAAGAGTTTTCTCCTGCAGACGATCCGCAACTATGTCATGGACAAGGGTTTCATTGTGGTGGATGCGGATCTTTCCCCGGATCGCAGACTTCAGGGGACCAATGGCCAGGGGCTTGCAACTTACCGGGAGCTGATTCGCAATCTCAGTACGAAGACCAGACCTGAGGGCGGAGCTCTAGGACTGGTGCTGGATCGGTGGATCAGTTCTGTGCAGACGGAGATTGCGAAAGAGACAGGTCTTTCTGCAGACGATCCGGCGTTCTCAAAAGCCGTGGAGCAGAAGATCTATCAGGTTGTGTCGAGCGTGAGCGAGCTGGTTCATGGCTTTGATTTCTCGAGGCTGCTGATCCTGTACTACCGCAGCTATGCAGAAGGCAATGAGCAGATGAAGGCAGCGGTGCTGAAGTGGTTCCGCGGAGAATATGAGCATCGTTCTGATGCGAAGAAAGAACTCGGCGTGAATATCATCATCGAAGGTGATGACTGGTATGAGTATCTGAAGTTGTTTGCATTCTTCTTCCGCCAGGCTGGGTATGCAGGCATGATGATCATGATTGATGAGCTCGTGAACATCTCGAAGATTCCGAATGCCATCAGCCGGCAGTACAACTACGAGAAGATTCTGATGATGTACAACGATACGCTGCAGGGCAAAGCAAAGTATCTCGGCATCCTGATGTGCGGAACTCCGCAGGCTATCGAAGATCCTAGAAGAGGGGTGTATAGCTATGAGGCATTGCGCTCAAGATTAGCTGAAGGAAAGTTCTCCAGAGAAGGGGCAAGAGATCTCCTGGCGCCTGTGATCCGGCTCGAACCATTGACGGCGGAAGAGATGATGGTGCTGACCGAAAAGCTGGCTGATATGCATGCAGGGTTATACGGGTATGAGAGAAAACTGCAGACGGAAGATCTGGAGACGTTCATCCGGATCGAATACAGCCGGATCGGAGCGGATGCCAATATCACGCCGCGCGAAGTGATCCGGGATTTCATCGAGCTGCTTGATATTCTCTACCAGCATCCGGAGCTGACGGCGGAAGAGCTGCTGAATTCGGATCAGTTCAGCTATGCGAAGCCGGATGCGGTGAGCGATCAGAAAGAGGAAGCATTTGCAGAATTCACGATCTGATGAAGAAACTTAGACCAGAGAGAAGACCATGTTATCCTCGTGTCAGATTCGGCATGAAATCTCCTTTATCAAAGAGGACCGTGCTGATACTATCTGTGGAACAAACGGATTTCCGGACCGTTCCTTCGATCTTGAAAATTGCCGAAGATTAATAAGTTAATTCATGATAGGGCAGCTGCCTCCAGAGTCATAGCTGTAGAAAAAGAGAGTTCTCCTATGGTTGCATCATGTGGCCTGAAGAGATCAGAATTTAAGGGAAAAAAAGAAAATATGGGGATGTTCAGCAAATTCAGAGAAACTGTCATTTATAAAGAGGGAACAGAACTGGAAAAGCAGATTGATGCACTGAACAAAGTAATTGATGAATACCCTGATAATGCAGAACTGAATAAGAAACTTAAACTCTGTGAGATCGGGCTGAAAGGTGAGAAGGAAATTGAATTTGAATTGAAAAATGCCAACATCGGCATGTATGTTCTGCATGATATCAATCTGGAATATGAGGATCTGAAAGCACAAATCGACTATGTCGTCATTACACCTGCAAAGATTTATTTTATCGAATGCAAGAATCTTGTGGGCACTATAACAATCAACAGCAATGGTGATTTTATCCGGGAGTGGACTTATAACGGTCATAAGATCAGAGAGGGGATTTATTCTCCTTTAAGGCAAGCGGAACGACATATTGAGGTATATAAGAAAATCTGGAAATCCAGAAATAGCGGCGGATTGCTGAACAGCTTGGCATACAGGAGCCTGGATCAGTGGGATATCCCGCTTGTGGTGATGGCTAATGAAAAGAACATTCTGAATTCCAGATATGCACCGAAGGAAGTCAGAAACAGAGTTGTCCGTTCTGATCAGCTGGTGGATTATCTGAAGAAAGACATCGCTGCGAATAAGGATTTCCTTTCCTCACAGAAAGATATGCAGAAAATCGCTGACAACATCCTGAAATACTACAATAAGGAAGTTGTTAGAGATTATGAAACGGAATATTGGGAATATGCTGAAAAAACAGCCGTCACTGCTGTTCTGAAAAAAACAGATGAATCTGCAGAACAGGTAAATCGGGATGACTCTGCATTGAGGGAAAAAATGATTCGTTTCAGGAAAGAAAGGTCCACTCAGATGAATATCCCTGCATATTATATTTTCACCAACTCAGAACTGGATCAGCTGATCGCTGAAAAGCCAGAAACTCTGGAGGAACTGCGAGCTGCGAGGATACTAAGTGCTGTTAAAGTGAATTGCCATGGGAAAGAAATCATCAGCGCGCTTACTGAAAAATAGAAGAAGCCGGATCTGATGTAAAGCTTGAAACAGGAAAAAATGCATTACATCTACGCTTATACCGTGAATGTTCGGCTGTATCATCTGAGAAAGGAAAAGACTATGGATGTATTTTCCAGATATGCACCATTCATCCAGGATTTCATCTATCGTCATCAATGGCAGAACCTCAGAGCAGTGCAGGTGGCTGCCGGGGATGCGATTTTCAATACGGATCAGAATGTGCTGCTGACTGCGTCAACGGCTTCAGGCAAGACCGAGGCCGCATTCTTTCCGATTCTGACGCTGATGGATGAAGATCCTCCTTCTTCCATCGGCGTGCTTTATATTGCGCCGCTGAAGGCGCTGATCAATGATCAGTTCTCCCGGCTGAATGAATTATGCGAAGAGGCAGATATCCCTGTCTATCGCTGGCATGGCGATGTTTCGCAGAGCCGCAAGCATAAGATGCTGGCAAAGCCGAGAGGCATTCTGGAGATCACTCCGGAATCGCTCGAGGCGATGCTGGTGCATAAGCACATGGATATTCCGAGACTGTTCGGAGATCTCAGGTTCATCGTGATTGATGAAGTGCATTCGCTCTTACGCAGCGATCGAGGCGGGCAGTGTTTCTGCCTGATGGAACGGCTGAGTCATCTGGCTGGGGTCAATCCGCGAAGAATCGGCTTATCGGCGACAATCGGGGATCCGAAGCTGGCGGGGGAATTCCTGGCTGCAGGAACGGGCAGAGGCACGGTGATCCCGAAGCTGAACGCACCGAAAGAGACCTGGCGTCTTTCGATGGAGCATTTCTATCTCAGCGGACCTCAGGAAGAGGGGGCAGATCCGATGAAGGTGCAGCAGGAAATCGAGCCTGCATCGGATGAAGCACCGAAGGCGGCAGATCCGGGGCTTGCGTATATCTTCGAGCATACGAGGGGGCATAAGTGCCTGATCTTCACGAATTCCAGAGAAGAGTGCGAGAGTGTCTGCCAGTCTCTCAGGGCGTATTGTGAGGCAAGGGAGGAACCGGACAGGTTCCTGATCCATCATGGCAATCTGTCCACTTCTTTCCGGGAGACGGCAGAAGAGGATATGAAGAATGAAGACCGGAATCTTTCGGTCTGCACGACGGCAACGCTGGAACTCGGCATTGATATCGGCAGACTGGAACGGGCATTCCAGATTGATGCGCCGTTTACGGTTTCATCGTTTCTGCAGCGAATGGGCAGAACGGGGCGCCGAGGCGAACCGCCGGAGATGTGGTTCGTGATGCGGGAAGAACAGCCCGAGCCTAGAGCACTGCTGCCGGAGATTCTGCCCTGGAAACTGCTTCAGGGAATCTCGCTCGTGCAGCTGTATGCGGAAGAGCGCTGGGTGGAACCGCCGCGTCTGGATCGTCTGCCTTACAGCCTGCTCTACCATCAGACCATGAGCACGCTGGCGGCAGATGGAGAGATGTCGCCGGCTGAACTTGCGACCAGAGTTCTGACACTTTCTCCGTTCCGGAAGATCACGCAGGACGATTACAGAACTCTGCTTAGGCATCTGATATCGATCGACCATATCGAGAAGACGGAAAACGGCGGCTTGATTGTCGGACTGGAAGGAGAGCGGATCACGAATTCGTTCAGGTTCTATGCCGTCTTCCAGGAGAATCAGGAGTTTCATGTGCGCTGTGATTCCCAGGAGCTCGGTACGATTGTGGCTCCGCCCCCGGCTGGCGATAAGATTGCGATTGCCGGCAAGGTCTGGGTCGTCGAAGAGGTGGATCTGAAGCATTTCCAGGTATACGTGCATGAAGTCAAAGGCAGGATTCCTGCTTATTTCGGAGATGTGCCGGGAGATATCCATACGCGGATCATCGAGCGCATGAAGCAGGTGCTCGATGAAGATACGATGTATCCGTATCTGATGGAACACGCCGCTTCCAGACTGATCACCGCAAGAACGCAATGGCGGGATGCTGGCTTGTCAAGAAAGCCATTAGTGAATATGGGCGGACGGATGTGGTGCTTTTTCCCATGGCTTGGCACGTATGCATTTCTGGCGCTGGAGAGACTGCTGAGAATCCGCTGCAAGTCCCGTCTTGGCCTGAAGGGCTTTGACAGTGCGAGACCGTACTGGATGCAGTTCACGATGGATGCGGGCGAAGAAGAATTCTGGCAGGTACTTGGAGAAGAAGCAGAGAAAGAGAATGATGCGATGGATCTGCTGTATCCGGAAGAAGTACCGTTATTTGAAAAGTATGATCAGTATCTTCCGCCGGAACTTGTCCGGAAGGGATTTGCGTATGGCGTGCTGGATCTGAAGCAGATGAAAGCGCGCGTCAGTCAGCTCTGTGCTGACGCACAAAGGAACAGAATTGACTCAGCAGCGGGGAGGGATATTCATCTTTCCGGGCCGCAAGCAGGATCTCTGTTGAAAGACGGGAGTCATTGATCGGATGGACCCGGAGATCTGTGCAGGAGGACTTCATGGAACTTGGAACGATGGCGGTTCCGGTTCCGCCTCTTACCCAGCTGAGACAGTCTCTTGCGTCATCCGTCAGAACTAAGATATCCGGTTCTGCATGATCTCCTGCGAAGGCATCCAGAATGAAAGATTCATAGCGACGATATAATACGAGCTGCCGTTCTGACAGCTCTTTTAATGTCAGTGGGTCTTCATCTGCAGACCACTGGTCCACCGCAATCATCGAATCCGAAGAAATCCGGATCGTTTCCAGGCCGGTCAGCTTGGCAGGAGTGCGGACGATGCCGGCATCAAGGACACGTTCTTCCAGGAGATCAAGCATCTGGAAGGAAGTGGCATCGGTGATTTCATAGCGGACATCCGGGTGGGCAAGCGAGAATGCATGGACGAGCAGCAGCACGATGGCAGAGGTGGAACTCGTGACGCCGATGCGCAGCACCCGGCGTTTTCCGGTTTCAGCGACTTCGCGCTTCGTGCTGTCGGCATAGGACAGGATGTGGGTGGCCCGTTCATACAGGAGCTTTCCGGCAGCAGTGAGCTCGATTTCATGGTGGCCGCGCAGAAAGAGCGGACAGCCGAGTTCGGCTTCAAGCTGTTTCATCTGATACGAAAGCGGCGGCTGGGAAAGGTGCAGACGGCGGGCAGCTTCGCTGATACTGCCGGCATCCGCAATGGCCACGAAGTATTCGAGTTGTTTCAGGTCCATAAGGTTCCTCCTATACAGAAATTATATGGCAAATGATTAAAAAGAATAGTTTCTGTATTTTCGAAACATGAGTATGCTGGAGAAGAGAAAAGGGGAGTTTTATGAAACGGCTATGGCTTTTTCTGCATGATTATCGCAAGGAAAGCATCTTGGCACCACTATTCAAGATGCTGGAAGCGTTCTTCGATCTCCTGGTGCCGATCGTGGTCGCACGGATCATCAACATCGGCATCGCCGGAGACGATCAGGCATATATTCTGCGTGAAGCAGGCGTGCTGATCCTGCTGGCGGCAGCTGGCATGCTGAGCAGCTTCACGGCTCAGTATTTCGCCGCAAAGGCGGCAGTCGGCTTCGGCACGAAAGTACGGCAGGCAGTCTTCGATCACATTCAGCATCTCTCATATACCGAGCTGGACCAGCTCGGTACCGGAACGCTGATCACCCGTCTGACTTCGGATATCAACCAGGTGCAGACGGGTGTCAACATGGGCTTGAGACTTTTGCTGAGAAGTCCGTTCATCGTATTCGGATCGGTGATCATGGCGTTTACGATCGATGTGAAGTGCGCATTGATCTTCTTGGCAGCGGTGCCGATTCTGCTTGCCGTGGTGTACGGGATCATGGTGGTCACGGTTCCGATGTATCGCAAGGTGCAGATGGGACTGGATCGCATCACGGGTCTTACCAGAGAGAATCTGACTGGTGTCAGAGTCATCCGGGCCTTCGGGCGGGAACGGGATTCTGTGAAGGAATTCGATGAAGCCAACCGTGTGATGACGATGCAGAACGAGAAAGTCGGAGCAATTTCAGCACTTCTGAATCCGGTTACGTATGTGCTGATCAACCTGGCAACGATTCTGCTGATTCAGAGAGGGGCCATTCAGGTGAATCTCGGTTCGATCCAGCAGGGCGATGTCGTGGCTCTGTACAATTACATGGCGCAGATGATCGTGGAGCTGATCAAGCTTGCTTCGCTGATCATCACGCTGAACAAATCTCTGGCCTGTGCAGACCGAGTGGCAGATATCCTGGATGTAAAGTCTTCCATGCAGTATCCGGAAGAGAGCAGAGCAGGAGATCATAGCGGCAGCGTCGTGTTCGATCATGTCTCGTTTTCCTATCAGGGAGCAGGGGCTGAGTCGCTGACGGATATCAGCTTCTCGGCAGCGCCTGGTTCCACGATCGGCATCATCGGCGGCACCGGTTCGGGCAAGAGCACGCTCGTGAATCTGATTCCGCGTTTCTATGATCCGGAATCCGGAACGGTTTGTGTAGATGGTGTGAACGTGAAAGACTATGGGGAAGGCGAACTGATCGCAAAGATCGGAGTTGTTCCGCAGAAGGCAGAACTGTTTGCCGGAACGATCCGCGACAACCTGAAATGGGGCAATGAGTATGCTTCAGAGGAGCAGCTGGAAGAAGCAGTCCGGACGGCGCAGGCGGAAGAAGTGGTCAATGGCAAAGTCGGAAAGCTCGATTACATGCTGGAGCAGAACGGCCGGAATCTGTCCGGTGGCCAGAAGCAGCGTCTCACCATTGCCAGAGCTCTTGTGAAGCAGCCGGAGATCCTGATCCTGGATGACAGTGCAAGTGCGCTGGACTTTGCGACGGACGCCAGACTGCGCAAATCTCTGCGTTCCCTTCCGCATCCATGCACGACGTTCATCGTCTCGCAGAGATGTTCCTCGATCATGCAGGCGGATCAGATCCTCGTGCTCAATGACGGAAAGCTGGCAGGAAAAGGCACGCATGAAGAACTCATGCAGAACTGCGAGATCTATCAGGAAATCTTCTATTCGCAGTTTCCTGAGAAGAAGCCTGAGGGAAAGGCGGTGCTGGCATGAAGCGGAAATCGATTCTGAATCAGACCGTGGAGATGGAAGGCGATCAGGTTTCTTCGAAAGAAGTGCTGAAGAAGGTGATCGGCGTCATTTCTAATTACCGTCTGCTTGTGATTCTGAGCATTGTGCTGGCAGCTGTTTCCGTGATTCTGCAGCTGTATGTGCCGGTTCTCTTCGGGGATGCAATTGACGGCATCATCGCCGCCGGAAAAGTAGACTTCGCCTCAGTTGCAAGGGTTCTCACGGAAATCCTCGTGCTCGTTGCTGCGGCTGGAGCGGCGACGTATGTCATGAATCTCATCAACAACCGCATCACTTACCGGACAGTTCAGGAGATCCGGGCAAAGGCAATCCGGCAGATCCAGTGTCTTCCCCTGAAGTATCTGGATGGTCACAGCACCGGTGATCTGGTCAGCCGCGTGATTGCGGATGCGGATCAGCTGAGCGACGGACTGCTGCTCGGATTCACGCAGCTGTTTTCCGGTGTCATCACGATTCTCGTCACGCTGATCTTCATGTTCCGGAAGTCGCTGGAAGTATCGCTGCTTGTCGTNGTTCTGACGCCGCTGAGCTTCTTTGTAGCCCGCTTCATTGCGACGCATTCGTATACGATGTTCCGGAAACAGAGTGAAACAAGAGGAGCAGAAACCGCCCTGATCGAGGAGATGATCAGCGGGGCAAGAGTGGTAAAAGCCTTCGGTTATGAACAGAGAAGCTCCGAGCGCTTTGAGAAGATCAATGAAGAACTCAGAGTTTACAGCCAGAAAGCAATCTTCTATTCTTCGCTGACAAATCCTTCCACGCGTTTTGTGAATAGTGTGATCTATGCGGCAGTCGCACTGCTTGGCTCCTATCGGATCCTGGATGGAAGGCTGACGGTCGGCGGGCTGTCGGTGCTGCTGAATTACTCCAATCAGTACATGAAGCCGTTCAATGACATCAGCTCCGTGGTTACGGAACTGCAGAATGCAATGGCTTGTGCGGCAAGAATCTTTGCCCTGATTGATGAAGCCCCGGAGAAGGATGCGATTCCTCTGGAAGGAGAAACCGAAACGCTGCCGGATCTTCCAGCTGCGAAGGGAACGGTGGATATCGACAATGTGTATTTCAGCTATGTGCCGAACCAGAAGCTGATTGAACACTATACCCTGCATGCAGAACCAGGCATGCGGATTGCGATTGTCGGTCCGACCGGATGCGGCAAGACCACGATGATCAATCTCCTGATGCGGTTCTATGATGCCGATCATGGTGATATCCGGGTAGATGGAAAATCAATCTACCAGGTCAACCGCAGAAGCCTGCGCAGGAACTACGGCATGGTGCTTCAGGAGACATGGCTCAAGAATACGACGGTAAGAGAAAACATCCGGTTCGGAAAACCGGATGCGTCTGATGAAGAGATTATTCATGCGTGCAAGGAAGCACGCAGCTGGGACTTCATCCGCAGACTCCCTGAAGGCCTTGATACGGTGCTGAAGGATGACGGTCTCAGCCAGGGCCAGAAGCAGCTGCTCTGCATCACCAGAGTCATGCTGTGCCTGCCGCCGATGCTGATTCTGGATGAAGCAACTTCTTCCATCGATACCCGCACGGAACTGCTGGTTCAGAATGCTTTTGATAAGCTTATGACCGGACGCACAAGCTTTGTGGTAGCGCATCGTCTGAGCACGATCCGCAATGCGGATCTGATTCTGGTTATGAAGGATGGAAAGATCATCGAGCAGGGAACGCATGATTCCCTGATGGCAGAGAATGGCTTCTATACCAGTCTGTACAACAGCCAGTTTGCAAAAGTGAATTAGGTGCGCGGTGTCTCGAAGAGATGACGGATGAAACTCACGAACTTCTGTTCGGGAACAGAAACGCGGGACTGATATTCCAGCCCGAATACATAACTGATATCTTCTGCAATAGGAAGCAGAACCAGATCATCGGCAAGATACTGGCCTGCTTCTTTTTCATCGGCAAGCATGATGCCCATATGAAACTTGAGAAACCGGATGCCTCCCTGCGTACTTCCCTGATAGATGATGCGCATAGAAATTCCTTCCCTCTCAAAGCAATCGAGAAGGTTTTCGGTCAGAAGTGAATTTTCCGGAGGAATGATCAGCGGAATGCCGCTAAGGGAATGAATGCTGATGACTTTCCGATCAGCAAGGAAGTGCTGCCTTGGAACCAGGGCAGCAATCCTGCTGATGCCTGCCTGGATGAACGGGGCAGGAATCTTTTCACCGCTGCGGAAGCCCATCGTGACAAGTGAAAGACGGTGTTCCAGAAAGTCTTTCTGAAGTTCATCCAGATCCTTTTCGATCATTCTGATATGGATATCCGGGTATTCGCTGCAGAAGCGGATGATGGAATCCGTGATGAGATACAGGTGAGGGTTATGGGCCGTTCCGATCAGAATGGAATTCCGATCCTGGCTCAGAAGCTGTTCGGCTTGTTCAGCAGACTTCGTGATGTCTTCGGCAAACGGCAGCAGCCGGGTTCCCAGATCTGACAGTGCCATCTTCCGGGTGGAGCGGATGAAAAGCGGTTCTCCGAGTTCTTTCTCCAGGGCCTGGATATGACGGCTGAGGGCAGACTGGGAGATATGCATCTGTTCGGCGGTCTCACTGAAGCTTAACGAAGAAGCGAGTGCGACGAACTCTCTGATATAGGCAAGATCCATAGCTGTTTTCATTATTTATGCAGAAGCTGCAATAATCAAGCTGAAACAGGCATGAATCAGTGAAAAATGACGCGGAAACCAGAGAATGGGATGCTATGATGAAATCAGGTGAAGAATTTCACAAAAAGGAGAAAAAGATCATGATCCCAGAAAAGTACAGGAACTATTTGTTCAATGACAATGACTTTCTGCCTCAGGACTATCATTGCGATGATGCGGAGAAGGCCGCGCTTCTGAAGAAGCTGGTCATGATGATTGCGGATGACCGAGACCTGCACAAAGCGGAAAATGTGACGGAAAATACTCCGGATTTCTGGCTGCTGGACCGGCTGCTGACGAAAGAGGAAGTGAAGTTCATGCTGAGCTTCCGCAAGAAGCGTGCCGTCAAGCTGACCGCTGCTCAGCTTGGCGAGCGCAACCTGATGAGCACTTACCGGGCAGAGACGATCGCAGAGCACATTGCAGAGATCGGTCTTCTGGAATTCGACTTCGAGAACAAGGATCATGAAAAGCAGTATTTCGTGCCGAAGTGGGTAGTCGGCTCCGGCGAATACATGATGATGAATGGCAGACTCACAGAAGAGCACCCGGAAGTCGCAACGTTCTTCAATTATGCAAGCATGGTTCCGGTGGGCAAGAATGCCCATATGGTTCCGCCTGGCGGCGGAGGCTTGGGCATGCATGTTATCCCGGTCGAGAAGGCGATCGAGCATGTCAGTGAATCCGTATCTCTGGAAAAGCTTTCGCACTGGCTGAATAAGTATGACAAGTATGCGGTGGATGTGTGTTCCTGCCGCAGACAGCAGCGCATCCGCGGCGAAGGCGGTGGTGACATCGAGGATTACTACTGCATAGCAGTCGGCGATATGGCGCAGTATCTGATTGATACGAAGAAAGATGCGAAACCTGCTTCCTATGAGGAAATCATGGCTCTGCTGGAACGTTCTGAGAAGAGCGGCTTCGTGCATCAGATCACCAATCTCGATGGCGAAGATAAGATCGTTGGCATCTGCAACTGCTCGAATACGACGTGCAATGCGCTGCGTACTTCTCAGCTGTTCAATACGCCGAATCTCTCTGCCAGTGCATATCGGGCGCACGTGGATCATGAGAAGTGCGTTGCCTGCGGAAAGTGCGTTGAGGTGTGTCCCGTCGGTGCGGCAAAGCTTGGTCAGAAGCTCTGCCGGAAGGATGGTTCTGAGGTGATCTATCCGAAGACAGAACTCCCTGATGAAGTGAAATGGGGTCCGGAAAAATGGAATAAGAACTACCGCGATGATGCGAAGATCAATTGCTATGAGACCGGAACTTCGCCCTGCAAGACGGCCTGCCCGGCGCATCTTGCCGTTCAGGGCTATGTGCGCATGGCTGCAGAGGGCAGATACCTGGATGCCTTGAAGCTCATCAAGCAGGATAATCCGCTGCCGGCAGTATGCGGAGCGGTATGCAATCGCAGGTGTGAGGATCGCTGCACGAGAGGACTGATTGATTCGCCAGTTGCGATCGATGAGATCAAGAAGTTCATCGCTGCTCAGGAGCTGAAAGCAGAAAACCGGTATATACCGGAGTGCTGCAATGAACATGGCGATCAGTGGGGAGAGGAATTCAGGGTTGCAGTCATCGGAGCTGGTCCGGCCGGCTTAAGTGCTGCGTATTATCTCAGAGAAAAGGGATATCCGGTCACCGTATTCGAAAAGAATGCTGAGCCTGGAGGCATGCTGAGATATGGCATTCCTTCATTCCGCCTCGACCGCCGGGTGATTGATGCCGAGATCGATGTGATCCGCACAATGGGAGCTGAATTCCGCTTCAATACTGAAGTGGGCAGGGATGTGACCCTGGATCAGCTGAGAAAAGAAGGATACAAGGCATTCTTTGTTGCCATCGGCATGCAGACAGGAAGAAAGGCAGGCATACCGAACGAAGAGCTGGCAGTATCCGGCGTTGACTTCCTGAGACATAGCGAAGCAGATCATGGAAAGATCCTGAGCGGAAAAACGGTAGTCATCGGCGGCGGAAATGTCGCCATCGATGTGGCAAGAACTGCTCTCCGTGCCGGTGCAGAATCTGTAGATCTGTATTGCCTGGAAGGCCCTTCTGAGATGCCTGCCGCTGCCGATGAAGTGGCAGAAGCGAAGGAAGAAGGAATCGTCATTCATAACTGCTGGGGACCGAAGGAAATTCTTGCGGAAGACGGAAAGATCACCGGCATCGTTCTGAAGCAGTGCACGGAAGTGTTCGACAAGAACCATGCATTCCATCCGATCTATGATGAAACCAACATCGTTACAGTCCCATGTGAGAATGTGCTGATCTCGATCGGTCAGGCACCGGTATGGGGCAATCTGCTGGATGGAACAAAAGTGGAGCTCAGAAGAAACGGAACTGCAGTTGCAGATCCGGTAACGCTGCAGACCGCAGAGACTGATATCTTTGTGGGCGGCGATATCAATCATGGTGCGAAGTTTGCGATTGATGCGATTGCGGATGGCCGTGAAGGCATGGTGAGCATGCATCGGTTCGTGCATCCGGGACAGGGCGATCTGAAGCTCGGAAGAGATCTCAGGAACTTCATCGAGCTTGACCGGGATGATATTCAGGTGGAGAGCTATGACAATGCAAAGCGTCAGGCACCGGGCATGAAGCCTGGTGACGCAGCGCACAGCTATGAAGACTTCCGTCTGGCATTCACCGAAGAGCAGGTCAGAAAAGAAGCGAACCGCTGCCTCAAGTGCGGCGCTACAACGGTTGATGTGAATCGCTGCATCGGATGCGGTCTATGCACGACGAGGTGTGAATTTGATGCGATTCATCTGCAGCGTGATATGCCTCAGAACACCAGGATGTATTCCGCAGAAGATGGCATGGTCAAGGCAATTCTGCCATATGCACTGAAGCGGGAACTGAAGATCAGGTTCAGCAAGAAACAGTAATCAGATAGCACTGAAGAGAAGGCGCTTCCGGAAACGGAGGCGTTTTCTGAATGAATGCCAGATCCGTGGTTTCATGGTAGGATTATGGCATCGGAGGAATTCTCATGAGTATAACCATGATTGTTCTGATCATCTGCATTGCGAATTTCCTGTGGATCCATTTCGGATCGGGCAGTGATCAGATCTACAAATACACACTGATTCCGATGCAGGTAAAGCGGGGACAATGGTATCGTCTGATCACGTCAGGGTTTCTGCATGTGCAGCCCTGGCATCTGATCATGAACATGTATTCGCTATACAGTCTCGGTTCTTACATGGAATCGATGTTTGGTTCGCTCTGGTACTCGATCATCCTGTTCGGTTCCATCATCGGGGGTTCTCTGGTGACGACGTTCTTCGGAGATGATGGGACAAGCACGATCGGCATCTCCGGAGGCCTCTACGGACTGATGGGTGCTTATCTGTTTCTGCTCGTCCGTTCGGGTTCCCTGAGCAATCCGTATGTGCTGACCAGCGTGCTGAGAATGTGCATTGCCAACCTGATCATCAACTTTATGCCGAATATTTCCAGAACCGGACATCTGGGCGGACTGATCACTGGAATTCTGCTAGCAGTGCTCAGAATTTATATGTTCTGATTCTTGAAATTTGTGAATTGATACAATGTTCTGAAGGTCTCGGTAACTTGCCGGGACCTTCGGTATCATTAAAATAGAAGCAGGCTCATATTCGAAAAGGAGTTCAGAAAATGGAACAGCAGGATCCTGTCTATATTACCGGCCACCAGCATCCGGATACGGATTCCGTGGCCTCGGCAATTGCGTATGCGCTTTTCAAGCGGGCGATGGGAGTCAAGGCAATTCCCTGCCGGCTTGGCAAGCTGAGCAATGAAACCAAGTATCTTCTGAAGCGCTTCGGGTTTGAAGAACCGATGCTGCTGGAAGATGCCAGAAAGAAACTGAAGGAAATCAATCTCGATTCTCCGGAGGCGATTTCTCCGGAAACTACGGTCTATGAGACGATCCGTCTCATGCATGAAACGGAACGTTCTGCCTTTGCAGTTACGGATCACGAGAAAAAGGTCATCGGTTTCGTGTCAAAGAGCGATCTGGCCAAGATCGGACTTGGCGATACCGCAGTCGGCATTGATCTATTGCAGCAGACTTCCACGGAAGATATTGCGAAGACAATCAGCGGCAGAATCATCTATGATGATCCTGAAATACATCTGAACGGCAAAGTCTCGATCATTGCGATGACAAAGTCCGGAACGGATAACTACGAAATCAAAGATCGCATTGTCATTGTCGGCAATGATCCGGTATCTGAACGGAAGCTGATTCAGAAAGGCGCCGGGATGCTGATTGTCGTATGGGCAGAGGAAATCGAATCCGAAGTCCTGGAAGAAGCGAAGAAGTATCACTGTCCGGTCATCATCTCCGGACATGGCAGTATGAATACGTCCCGTTATATCTTCTTTGCGCCGTGCATTGAACTGGTCATGCGCAGAAAGCCGGTCGTTTTCCATGAAGATGATCTTGCGGAAGAAGCTGGCGCAAAGATGGCCAAGACCCGGTTCCGCAGCTATCCCGTCATTGATGAAGAAGACCATCTGGTCGGCTATGTGACCCGCAGCCACATCATGGAATACAGAAACAAGAAGATCATCCTTGTCGATCATAATGAGTTCTCTCAGTCGGTACGCGCAGTCGAGAAGGCTCAGATTCTGGAAGTCGTGGACCATCATCGTATCAATGACTTCGCGACGACGCAGCCGGTTTCCTTCCGAAATGAGATTGTCGGTTCTACCGCAACGATCATTGCCACGATGTTCCGTGAGAATCAGATTCCGATTCCGCGTGAACTTGCTGGTCTGATGCTTGGAGCAATTCTTTCTGATACGCTGATTTTCCAGTCTCCGACTACGACGAAGAAAGATATCGATACTGCGAATATCCTGGCGGCTCTTGCGGATCTTGATATTGATCAGTTCGGCCGTGAGATGTTCTCTGCTTCCGCAGCCAATATGAACCAGAGCATTCATGAGATGATCGTGCAAGATATCAAATACTATGACATCTCAGGATGCAGTTCGATGATCAGCCAGTGCATGGTTGCTTCGATAAATGATGTGAAGGGCAGAGAAAAAGAAATCCAGGAAGCCATTGATCGTCTCGTGAAGCAGAAAGGCCTGGACTTACTTGTGGTTGCTTTTACTTCGATTGCAGATGAAGGCTCCATCTTCTTCTCTGCAGGAGAAAAAGGAGAAAAGTGCCAGGAGGCATTCCCGGATCATTCTGAGGGCGGTCATGATCTGCAGAAGGGAATCTTTTCACGCAAGAGTCAGATCCTGCCAGCACTTACCAGGGCAATATCCGAATAGAAACCAGAAAAAAGCTTCTGCACTGCAGAAGCTTTTTCAGAAATGATAATCAGCCTGTCTGGGAGGAAAGATCTGATGTCTTCTTTCTGAAGACAAGAGTATTCTACCAGGCGTTTGTGTCAGACTTGTGAAAACCAGCAGTTTTTACTGCAGAGACCTTTTTCTTGCTTCCCGTTCTTCTTTCCGGTTTTCAGCAATATTCAGTATCAGCAATCCTGCACAGAGGATGGTGAAAATCAATCCGATCGTAATGCCCAGGTTTCCGAGGATCTGGATACTTGCAATCCATACTGTCAGGACAAGCCCGCATAATGCAATCAGTTCTATCATTCAGCACCTCCTGAATCACGGTAAAAGAGTATACATCAGAAGTGAACTTTATGTGAATTTTCGCAATCATAATCACGAATTCTTAAGAAAAGGAAGAACATCTTAAGAATTTTTCACAATTTGCAGGTAAGCGCTGTCATTTTAAGCAATAAACGTTCAGAACAGGCATATTCATGGGAAATTTCAAAGCTTATCCTGCAGGCATGAACCTATGCATGCATGATACCGGGAAGGACTTGCATCTGCAGATGGACGGTGATAGAACAGATCACGCTGCAGAAATATTTAACGCAGAATTAACGAAACTGGAAGGAAGATCAAGAATATGAAAAAGATTGTTGCAATTGTTACTGCTGCTGTGATGACTATGTCACTGGCAGCTTGCGGAAGCAATACTGCTTCCAAGAGTGCTGCATCTGCTGCAGCTTCTGCTCCGGCTGCTTCGGAGTCCGCTGAAGCTACAGAAGAGGCTGTCAAGGAAGAGACTGCTGCTCCGGAGAAGTCTGCTGAAGCATCTGCTGAGGCAACTGCTGAAGCAAGCGCATCTGCAGAGGCTACTGCTTCTGCTGCAGCGAAGAACTGAATTTCTCACTGACAATCCATTCATATTTCTGCAGAAACCGCATCGGGCAATCTCTCAATGCGGTTTTTTGATCTTCTGCATGTGCAGAAGCATTGGCTGATCCATGGGCTTTGAGATCAAGCGAAGAAAATGCTTGCATAGGAAAGGGAGGATTTTAATACTAAATTCAAGCAAATGGTCTGGTTTCAAGCTATGTGATCTGCTGACAGGAGTAATTATTATAAGCAATCATTTATCGCCTGAAGTTCGTGTCCCGATTGAGCTGGGTAATCCTTCGATTGAGCGTATTGAGGAGAAGTGCATCAAGTGCGGGAACTGCCGTGATGTATGCAGGAACTATATCTCAGTTCTGGGATATTACGTTCTGGATACGTATTTTGCGGCAGATCTTACGATCGTGGAGGAGGCTAGCGAGCTGGTAGAACGTCTTTCACATGCAGATGCGTCGAAGCCGCTGCCTCAGTTTACTTCCTGCTGCCCGGCATGGGTGAAATTTGCGGAGATTTACACTGATAATCACGATTATTCTACCTGGAGGGGATTCTTATGTCAGTGCACCCGCTATAGACGTATGCAAAAAAGACTGTGCGATTGCACAGTCTTCCGATAGATGATGCTCAGCAGACGTGATGAATCCAGCCTTCCGGAGCTTCGATCGTTCCGCCCTGGATGCCGGTGATGGTTTCGTAGAGTTTTGCCATGACAGGACCTGCATGCTCCATGCCGGAAGGGAAGTCGATGACTTCGTCGTGATCGACGATGCGGCCGACTGGTGAAAGCACTGCTGCAGTTCCGCAGAGTCCGCATTCCTTGAAGCCTTTTACTTCTTCGAATGCGACTTGGCGTTCATCAACTGTCATATGAAGCAGATGCTCTGCAATGTAAACGAAGGAACGCCTGGTGATGGAGGGGAGAATAGAATCAGACTTCGGAACCACCAGACGGCCTTCCTGGTCAACAAACAGGACATTGGAACCACCCGTCTCTTCAACATAGGTTCTGGTTGCCGGATCGAGGTAGAGGTTTTCTGCGAAGCCGGCTGCGTGGGCGAGCACGGAAGCGTGCATGCTCATGGCGTAGTTCAAGCCGGCTTTGACTGCACCGGTGCCATGTGGAGCAGCCCGGTCGAAGTCAGACACCTGCAATGCAATCGGGGTTGCACCGCCTTTGTAGTACGGACCGACTGGAGTGCAGAAGAGACGGAATTCATATTCTTCTGCAGGCTTTACGCCGATGACCGGACTTATTGCAAATTCATACGGGCGCAGATAGAGTGAAGCACCGGAGCCATATGGAGGTACCCAGTCGATGTTTGCTTTAACAACCTGATCGACTGCATCCAGAAACTGTTCTTTCGGAAACGGAGGCATTTCGATGCGTTTTGCAGAATTGTAGATACGTTCAGCATTCAGATCCGGCCGGAAACAGACAACGGAACCATCTGCCCAGGTATATGCTTTGAGACCTTCAAAAACCTGCTGGCAATACTGAAGGATGCCTGCGCATTCGTTCAGCTTTACCGTCGCATCCGCGGTCAGCGTGCCTTTATCCCAGGCACCGTCCTTGAAATGCGAGACATAGCGTGCATCGGTTTTCCGATACTGAAATCCAAGGTTGCTCCAATTCAGATCTTTCTTGCTCATAGTTTCTCCTTCTTAAGCCGTCTGCTTTCTCATCTCATCCTGCTGCTTCGGCTTGAGCAGTGTCTTCATGCAGGTCACTACCACGACAACTGCAAGGATGATCAGGAATACCGCCAGGATCAGCTGCAGGCCGTTGACCAGGAATACTGCTGTGCCATTCATATAAGCCTGGACATTGTTCACAACATTCAGAATGATTGCCGTGAAGGTAACTGCGAGCATGATCACCATCGGTACAAGTACCATTTTATTCTCTCTCCTGGTTGCTTTCAGGAAAACTGCGATGCCAAGCAGAACCAGGGCAGCGAGCATCTGGTTGGCAGCCCCGAACAGTGCCCATACATTCTGATATCCGCCAAGGCATAATGCATAGCCGAGAACCAGCGTGCAGACGGTAGCGACATAGCGGTTCGTGAGGAATTTCTTCCATGCCGGCTGTTCTTCGTCTTCATCCATGAAGAGTTCCTGGAAGCTGAGACGTCCGATTCTTCCGACGGAATCAAGTGTGGACAGAGCGAGGGCAGAGATGCACATCGTCATGAAGACATTTGCAAAGGTTTCCGGGACACCGAGCTGTTCCATGAATCCGGCAACACCTGCAGAGAAGATCTGGAACGGAGTAAGTCCGGAAGGAACCGTTCCGTTGACTGCAACTGCGCCGACAACGATCAGAGAGATGACGCCAAGCAGAGTTTCAGTGAGCATTGCACCATAGCCGACCGGAAGCATGTCTTTTTCATTCGAGATGGTCTTGGAAGAAGTTCCGCTGGAAACCAGGCTATGGAATCCGGAAACTGCACCGCAGGCGATCGTGACGAACAGCGTCGGGAACATATAGCTCTTGGAACCGGTAGAAGAGGTGAGAACGAATCCGTTGAAGGCATTCAGCTTCATTTCCGGATGGCCTACGACGACCCCGATGACGCCGCCGAGGATCATACCCAGCAGCATGAATGTGGTCATGTAGTCTCTAGGCTGCATCAGAATCCACATCGGAACGACAGCTGCTGCAAACAGATAGACCATCAGGACGAGGTTCCATTGAGAAGCGGTGAGGTAGACCGGAAGCTTCATGCCAAGTGCGAACATCAGAGCGATGAAGACGATGGCGGTGACGAACTTCCAGCGTTCTGTCATCTTCTTGCCAAGTGCTTTCTGCATGAGTCCGAAGACGCAGGCAAAGCCGACGAACAGGAAGGAGATGGTTGCGGCAGCAGCACCATTGAAATTCTGCGTGACGGTGCCATCTGCAGCGGTGACATATCCATTGAACGTGGAAGAAGTCATGGACGTGAAGGCAGCGATGACCAGGCAGCTGAACAGCCAGCAGAATAACGTGAAGAATTTTCTGCCCATCTTGCCGATGTACTGCTCAATGACAAGACCGATGGATTTGCCGTCATTCTTGACTGAAGCAAACAGGGCACCGAAGTCCTGGACTGCACCGAAGAAGACTCCGCCGACCAGCAGCCAGACGAGAACCGGAACCCATCCGAATACTGCCGCAAGGATCGGTCCCTGGACCGGGCCGGCACCGGCGATGGAAGAGAACTGGTGGGTGAATACGGTCAGACGGGAAGACGGAACATAATCCTCGCCGTCGTTATGGACGACGGCCGGTGTCGGTGCTTTCGGGTCAACGCCCCATTTTTTCGCGAGCCACTTACCATAGAAGGTGTATCCGCAGAGAAGTACTGCAACTGCAAAGACTAAGATCACAAGACTGTTCATGACAGTTCCCCTTTCTTGAGAAATGAAATGGAGATCGTGTAAACAAAAACGCTTTCGAAATCGGCACATTTCTGTGCGCAAAGACGAAAGCGTTCAGCTCTTCCGCGGTACCACTTTGCATTCCATGGGTTTTACATGGCACTTTTACCTGTCTATCAACAGGCTCCTGGATAACGGCCGGATGCCGGCAACGCCTACTTTGTTCGGGCTGCTGCTCGCAGAGGATACTTACAGTCGCTCTCCATACGGTTTCTCACCTGACTACCGTTCTCTGTTATGGATCAGAAGACTGCAGCGTGTTCTGTTCGTCGCATTTCATTTCTGATAGTTCAGATGATACTCATGGTGATGAAACGAGTCAACGGATTCTTACACTATTTTTCATGAAATGAAATTTTCAGCATGAAAAAGATGGAAAATATTTCACGAAACTGTTTTCTGGGTGCGGACACTTCCGAAGAGATGTCCAGAAGTTCGGCCCTGTACAGAAGGACTACATGCTATTCTGAAAGCAGAATGGATGGAAAAAGATCATATGAACAAGAAACATCAGATAGGAGTTCTGCGCCTTCTTGGAAGGATTGTGCTGGTTCTCGTGCTGATCATTGCCTGTCTGTTTGCCTGGCTGACGATCGCGGAATACCAGCCGGAAGCACAGGAAACGCTGGAAACAGCAGGAGAGGCATCGCAATCGATCGAAGCCGGAAGCACGCTGAGGGTGGTGACATGGAATTGCGGCTATGGAGCCCTGGGATCGAATGCGGACTTCTTCATGGATGGAGGAACAAGCGTATTCCCTTCTGACAAAGAGCGGGTTCAGGAAAATCTGGAAGGAATTGCGGATACGCTGAAGAATCTGGATGCGGATTTCATGATCCTTCAGGAAGTGGATCGCAATTCTGCTCGGTCCTATTCGATCAATGAGGAGGAATACCTGAGAGAGCAGCTCGGAAATCCGATTTCTGACTTTGCCTATAATTATAAAGTTCCGTTTATTCCCTACCCGATTCCGCCGATGGGAAAAGTCGAGAGCGGGATTCTGTCGATGTCTGCTTCAGAAATCACTTCTGCAGTGAGGCATCAGCTGCCGGTTCCGTTTTCCTGGCCGGAGCGGCTCGGCAATCTGAAGCGGTGTGCAGTCGTGAATACGATTCCGATTTCCGGAAGCACGCATAGTCTGGTCTTGGTGAACCTGCATCTGGAAGCGTATGACGATGGCGAGGGGAAAGCGGCTCAGACAGCAATGCTGAAGGAAATCCTGGAAGAACAGTATGAAGCCGGAAACTATGTGATTGCCGGAGGAGATTTCAATCAGACGTTCTCTTCGGCAGATCTTTCTGCTTATCCCTTGAAAGAGGGGATGTGGAAGCCTGGTATCATCGAGGCTTCTGACTTTGATGAAGGGTGGCAGCTGTGCATGGATCCATCCGTGCCGACCTGCCGTTCGCTGGACAAGGCTCTCGATGGAGCTGATGTGAATGAGTTTCAGTTCTATGTGATTGATGGCTTCATCGTCTCCCCGAATGTCACGGTTCATGCATGTCATACGGAGGATGCAGGCTTTAAGAATACGGATCATAATCCGGTGATCCTGGATTTTACATTAAACTGACAATCTGTTTCTTGAATTTGACTTGGTTCGAGTATATCCTACCTTTGACAAAGGAAAGAGAGGTGGTTTCTGCATGGCTGGCGGTGAGTCGGGTCGAATAAGCAATACATGCAGAAACCGCCTTTTATTAGGGTAAAGACCGGCGGTTTCTGTCTGAAAGAAAAGAGGAACGGAATATGGCAGAAAATACCGAACAGGAAGTAAATCAGGAAACCCATCATAATTACTCAGAAGACATTCTGAAGATTATCCGCAGCAATCTCCCGGAAGATGAAATCCGGGATAAGCTGGATGAATATCATGAAAACGACATCGCTGATGTTCTTCCTCAGCTGACGAAGGAAGAACGCATCCATCTGCTTGAGATCCTCGGAGCAGATCGTATTGCCGAAGTCATGGAATACGTGGACAATGCGGATGATTACCTGAAGGAACTCGATGATGCCAGAGCAGCGGATATTCTGGCTGGCATGGAAAGCGATGAAGCAGTCGACCTGCTGAAGGAATGCGGACCGGATTATGCAGACCGCGTTCTCAGCAAGATGCCTCCGGAAACCGGGGCACAGCTCAGGCGGATGGCGGCATATGATGAAGATGTCATCGGATCCCGCATGACTACGAACTTCGTCTCCGTATACATGCATATGAGCGTGCCGGAAGCGATGAAGTCAGTCATTGCCCAGGCGGCAGATCATGATAATATCGCTGAGATCTTCGTTGTCGATGAGCGTAAGAACTATCGTGGTGAAATTGATCTCAAGGATCTGATCATTGCCCGCAAGGATACGAGTCTGGAAGATATTACCGTGACAGCCTTCCCGTCTGTCTATGCAGATGAGAAGATTGCAGATTGCCTGTCTTCAATCCAGGATTATGGTGAAGAGGCAATTCCGGTTCTTTCTCGAAAGAATACGATTCTTGGTGCTGTGACCGCAGCGGATCTCGCTGAAGTCGTCGATGATGAGATGAGCGATGACTACGCGAAACTCGGCGGTCTCTCAGAAGAAGAAGATCTGAATGAGCCGGTCATGGTTTCCGTGAAGAAGCGGTTGCCGTGGCTGATTCTGCTGTGTGTGCTCGGCATTCTGGTGTCTACGGTTGTCTCTCTGTTTGAAACCGTGGTAGTGACTTTGCCGGTAATCATGGCATTCCAGTCGATGATTCTTGATATGTCCGGAAATGTCGGTACGCAATCCCTGGCCGTGACCATCCGGGTGCTGATGGATGAGAATCTCTCTCATAAAGAAAAGAACAAGTTCATCCGGAAGGAGATGACGACCGGATTCATCAATGGTCTCATCACCGGATTGTTTGCATTCGTATTTGTCGGAGTATATCTGATGCTGCTGAAGAAGATGCCGGCAGGACAATCGTTTCTGATCTCGCTATGCATCGGGTCTTCGCTGCTGGTTGCGATGGTGATCAGTTCCGGAGTAGGTACTTCGGTGCCGATGTTCTTCAAGAAGATCGGGGTTGATCCGGCAGTTGCGTCCGGACCGCTGATCACGACCATCACAGATTTGGTCGGTGTGGTATGCTTTTATGGACTGGCATGGATTCTCTTAATTGAAACATTCCATCTGGGCTGATCATCAAGAGGTGGGAAATGAAACTCAAAGCATCAATCATGGACGAAGCGCAGCTGGAACGTTCCATGGCACGCATTGCGCATGAAATCATTGAAAAGAATAACGGAGCAGAAGGAATCTGCCTGTTAGGCATCAAGCGGAGAGGTATTCCGCTTGCGGAAATGCTGCAGGCAGATATCAGAAAATTTGAAGGGATTGAGGTGCCGATGGGACATGTCGATATTTCACTGTATCGGGATGATCTCTCTGAGCTCGGCGATATGCCAAGGACCAGCGACTGCCTGATTCCGGTTGACTTGAAGGATTATACGGTCGTTCTGGTGGACGATGTTCTGTATACCGGCCGCACGTGCAGGGCGGCAATCGATGCCGTGTTCCAGAGCGGCAGACCGAAGGCGATCCAGTTTGCAGTGCTGATTGACCGAGGCCATCGGGAACTGCCGATCCGGCCGGATTATGTCGGAAAGAATATTCCGACCAGCCGGAATGAAATGGTTTCGGTGCTTGTCAGCCCGATTGATGGCAGATGCGGTGCTGAACTGTACGAAATATAAAAATGATGCTGGCTATGAAGGGCTTTTCTTCCCTCTGCGAAAGAAGAGCCTTTTCAATGCATATTCCGTATGCGTGCGGCAGGACATGGTGGTCGGACGTCCTTCCTGCACTTTTGTTTATATGCAAAGCTGACTCGCGGAAGATCAGCTGTCATCGGAATTCTTCTGCATTCCTGGAATACCTGATCTTTGCACCGGATCAGATGCGCAGAAAGATTTCATGCGAAATGAATATGTGAGAACTTGCACTCTATGGCATACTGTTTCTACGCGTACCTTGCGCAAGAACTATATATTGGTGAATTTTATGCAATCTATGAGCCATACCCCGCTCTTACCCCGGCGGGGTTTTTCGGTGGACGGTGAGCGGTACCCGAACTTGAGATGCAGTTCTTATCACATGAATAAGCATCCTGTCAAGTACCAGTTTTTCCTTCTTTTGCGCTTTTCCGTACTTTTTTCACAACGGCATGAATTTTATGATGAATACAGCTTCAGGAAAGGGCCGGAACCACGAACCAGGAGAGAAGCATCAGCAATCATCTTTATTAAAGAAAAGGAGAAAATCATGTTCGGAGTAAAAGTCAAAACGGTTAACACAAGCAAAGAGTACACGATTGAGGAACTCTATGATGCCATCAAGGGACACAGCTTTTCCGCTGGCGCGCCAGCACTGACAAAGCATGGATTGGCAACCATCATCACATTCCCGCCGCTGGATCGTCACAACCAGGTCTGGATTGTTCCGATCGTCGGTTTGAAAAAGTCCTCGACATCTAAATTTCAGATTTCAAAAAATGATGCTGCAGGCGTAGGAAACATGGCTGTCAACGGCATCCTGAGTGACCTGACCGGCGGGATCACGAATCTTCGCAGTGCTGCCGGCGGAAATGCCAAGAAGGCAGAGAAGCTGGTTGATCTGACAGTCGATGAACTGAATGCGATGAACCTGTAAGCGGCAGCGCAGAACATCGCAGCTAGCGTAATAGATCATAATTGAAGGAGAATATACAGATGAATTTTGAACTTGTTGGAGAAGCAGGATTTCAGCTGGCAAAGATTCACCTTGGCAATGGAGAAACAGCCAAGATCGAAAATGGTGCCATGGTATACATGCAGGATGTGACGCTGGAGGGAAAACTGAATAGCAATAAGAAGGGACTCGGCGGGTTCCTCAGTGCTATGGCGAAGAGCATTGTCAGCGATGAGAGTATTTTCATCACGCAGGTAACGGGGACGACTCCTGACGGCGTGGTTGCCATCGCACCTTCCGTTCCGGGAAAAATCGCCAAACTGGAGGTCGGCGCACGCCAGTACCGCCTGAATGACGGCGCTTTCTTTGCCTGCGACGATTCGGTTAACTACAAGATGCAGAAGCAGGATCTCAGCCAGGCTTTCTTCGGAGGTTCCGGCGGTCTGTTCGTCATGGAGACAGAGGGACAGGGCGATATGCTGATTGCTGCATACGGGGACCTCGTTGAAGTAGAATGCACACCGGCAAAGCCCGTTACGATTGACAACGAGCATGTTGTTGCCTGGGATGCTTCGCTTTCTTACAGCATTGAAGTGGCATCGGGTTCCTTCGGCTTTACGACCGGCGAGGGTCTTGTCAACAGATTTACCGGATCGGGTAAGATTCTGATCCAGACGAGGAACATCAATGCGCTGGCAGATGCTGTTAAGCCGTTCCTTCCGGATAAGTCTTCCAACTGATCCTGGAACAATTCAGCAGCCAGATGTCAGGCGGAGACTTGTTCTCCGCCATTAATCTGGCACTTCATGTTGCAGCGCTGGTGCGCTGACGGAAAGGGGATTATGATATGAAACAGCCTTCTCATGGGAAAGCAGTTGCTAGTCTGCTGCTTGGTATTATCGGTGTTATCTGCTGGTTCTATGGATATTCGTCCGTGGTGTCGATTATCCTTGGTATTGTTGCTGCAGAGCTTGCCAAGGCCGCAGCCAGAGACGGAAATACTGAAGGTATCTGCACCGCAGGAAAGATTCTTGGACGCATTTCGCTCATCGGCGGAATTATCTTCCTTGTCCTGACCTTTGCTGTGGTAGGCGGACTGATTGCGGCATCAATGTAATTTTCTGATCTGCTTCATGCAGCGGGCGGCGTCCGATCCTTTCCGGGATGCGGCGCCGCCTTCTGTATATGCAATCGTATGTTTCCCAGAAATAGAAAGGAGGTACGCGGATTGTGGAAAAACTTCATATCGGTATCTGCGAAGACAACAAGGAAGAACGCGTGAGGCTGCTCAGGCTGGTTTCAGACTCGTATGCCGAGCTATCTGCGGAGGCATTTGAGAATGCAGAGGATCTGCTGGCTGCTTTTTATCCGGGAAAGTATGATCTGATTATTTTTGATATCTATATGAGCGGCATGACGGGCATTGAGGCATTGGAGCAGATCAGGCGCTCGGATGTGCGCGTGGTTGCTGCGATTGCCACGACAAGTCAGGATTTTGCACTTGAATCGTATCGTCTGCATGCGGCCCGCTACCTGGAAAAGCCGGTTGATAAAAAAGAGATCCGGGATCTCATTCAGTTTGTGATCAGCCAGAAGGAATTCGGGCCTCATTATGAATGCGAGACCGCAGATGGGCGAATGAGAATTCCCTTTGATCGTATTCAGTTCGTGGAGCAGAGAGGAAAAAATCTGATCATCCATTTAGAAAAAGGGCAGGAACTGACGATACGGGGAAAGCTGGATGAAGTACAGTCAGCGTTTCCGGAGAAATATTTTTACCGGTGCCATAAAAGCTATCTGGTGAATCTGCCGAATATCCGCTGCATTGACAGGACCCTGCTTACCTTTGTCATGGAAGACGGGCAGCAGGTGCATATTCATCGGCAGGGATTTTATTCTGCCAAGCGTGCATATGAACAGTATCTGTATTCGATTGCAGAAGGGTGGAAGAAACAGGTACAGGAGGATCATTCCGAATAGGCAGAAAAGAGCAGATGGCTGCGGCAGAAGATACATGGAGGAACTGATGAAAAAATATCTTTCGATGTTATGGGATGGGATCGTGATCCTCTGGGAGGATTATCTTCTTTATCTGCGTTTCGTGTTATACACCGTAGTCATCATCTTCCTGATTATCGGAGCAGCCGCCGCCTTTACGGGAGCATTGGGGCTGGGTATTTTCCTGATTGCATTCAATGCATTTCTTCTGCTTCTCATGAGAAAGCTGAGCAGGTCGGCAGACGCAGACTTTGAGAAGGACTTTCAGGAAATGGTGCGCAAGAATCTGGAGGAGCAGAATCCGACCGACGGAAAGCAGAAATTATGAAGAAGACCAAACAGATTGCCCTGCTCATTGCAGGGCTCTTCACGCTCATGTCTGGATGCGCAGACGCAGAGACAGCTGCATCAGATCCGAAGAAAATGGCAGCGAAGGCAGGGACAATTGCCGGAAGCACGGATCCCGGCTGGACGATTATGGTTTACCTGTGCGGGTCTGATCTGGAGAGCAGCAGCGGAATGGCCTCTATGAATCTGGAGGAAATGTGCAGTGCGGTGATTCCGGACAATGTTAACGTTCTGGTGGAAACCGGCGGCTCCTCTGCATGGTACTGGGACGGGATTGAAACCGATGTGCTTGGACGATATCAGGTGGTTGACGGCAGCCTCGAGGAAGCGGAGACCGCTGAACTAGCCTCGATGGGAGATCCATCAACGCTGACTGATTTTATCCAGTGGGGAATGGACAATTATCCCTCAGAACATTATGGTGTGATCCTCTGGGACCATGGCGGCGGCAATGCGGACGGCGTATGCTATGACGAACTCTATGACGGCGATAACCTGACATTGCCTGAGCTGGGATCGGCGCTTAGCGATACTGGCAGCACGCTGGATTTCATCGGTTTTGATGCCTGCCTGATGGCAAGTCTCGAAACAGCCAAAGTGATCAGCGGCTCCGGGTATTATATGGTAGCATCCGAGGAGACGGAGCCGGGCCAGGGATGGGACTATGAGTCGATGCTGAACGCCATCGGGGAGGATCCTTCCATGCAGGGCGATGTGCTGGGACAGGTCATCTGCGATGCCTTTTTGGATAAATGTCTCCGCCTGGATTGCGCGGACGAGGCAACGCTGTCCGTAATCGACCTGTCTGCTGTCGATATGCTGGATCGCACCTTTGATGAATATACCAGCGGCATGGCGATGGCGGCCGACGATGTGGAAGCCTTGAACAGCGTGGCATCAGGTGCTGATCAGACCGAATCCTATGGCGGCAATACAGATGCCGAGGGTTATTGCAACATGGTCGATGTCGCTGATCTGGTCAGCAACACGCAGGATTATGTGCAGACGGATGGCAGCGGCCTTCTGACGGCGATCGATGAAGCGGTCGTATACAGCGTACATGGAGACAGCAGAGAGAATTCACATGGCATCTCGGTGTTTTATCCGATCGAAGTGACAGAGGACGAGCTGTCAGTCTACATCCAGAATTCGGACAACACGCCTTATCTGCAGTACATTGCAGCGGTTACGGATACCTATGGAGATGTGGACTGGGACCAGGAATGGGCAGACTACGATTCGTCCGTATGGTGGAGTTCATCCGAGGAGGATGTGCAGGAGCTCTTGACCGATATGCAGCCGGTGTCCGGAAGCAATTTCGATGTGCAGTATGAGCAGACGAGTGGTGATGATGGCTATCTGCACCTGTCAATTACCTCCGGACTGGAGGCTGTGAAATCCGTTCATTTCCTCCTCTGGTACATGACCGACGGATCTGAAGATGGATCTGCTTCGGAATTTGTCTACCTCGGCGAAGATAATAATATCGACAGCGACTGGGAAAACGGCAGGTTCAAAGATAATTTCTTCGGTCAGTGGATGACGATCGGCGGCGAGTATGTAAATGCAGAGCTGATCGAGGAAACAGAAAGTTACAATCGGTATTCTATTCCGGCGGAGGTCAACGGGAAAGAGACGAACATCCGGGCTATTTACGACTATTCCACAGAGACCTACCGGGTGCTTGGTACCTATGATGGCGTTGAAAGCAGTGACGGGATCGGAAGCATGACGAGCCGCGGCATTACCCCGCTGCAGGAGGGGGATGAGATCGTGTTTCTCCTGCCGGCTTATGAAGCGGATTCGGAGGAAGAGGTCTGGTATTACACGGATGCCGTGACATGGTCAGACGATGTCGTCATGGAAGACCAGGACATGGGGGATGGATCCTATATGTATATGTTTGAAATTACCGATGTTTTCGGAGTGGAATATGATACGGAACCGGTCGTCATGGTTGCAGATGGCGATACCATTTATCAGATTTCGGAATGATCACAGACGAAAGTACGTGAAGTCCGGAAAATAAAGCAAGGATCAAAAAGAAGCGCAATTCATCCCTGCCTGAAGCAAGGGATATTCTTGCGCTATTTTCGATTATCCGGCGGCAGCTGTCTGAACTTTGCAGGACATGACTGAAAAAACAAGAGCGTCAGACGCAGGCTGAGAGGCTGCAGTGATCGTATACTATAGATGCCGCTCAGCGGCAGGAAAAGCATATCAAATATCAGGAAGGCGAAGCAGCACGTGAAAAATTCTAATCATGTTTGGAATCTGCCTGGCAGATCCGGGATTGTTTTCCATTCTGTCTGTATTGTTTTTTTTGTGATCTGCACGATTGTCATGATCTTTCGCATCATGGCTTATCACAGCTATGGAAACCTGGCGGGGCAGGCAGCTTCCGTGACACAGATCGAATCTGCTCAAGTCACGGTGAACGGAGAAACGAAGCCCTGCAGTCTTCCGACGAAATTGAAGAATCTGGACCCCGGAACGCCAGTAGAGGTCACATTCACCTTGAATAATGCGTCCAATGATACATGGATGCAGATCCGTACGGCCTTCGCTCCCGTCACCGTATATGAAAACGGCAAAAAGGTTTATGAACTCGGCTCCAAGGATACGCGTCCTTCATTTATGAAGGATCCGGGCACCATGATCCAGTTCATTCAGGTCAAAGAGCAGGGCGAGGTTGAGATCACCCTGCATTACACATCACCGACAAGCAGAAATTTTCTTACCGTTTCTGCTCCGCTGATTTCCAATCAGGCTGGCCTGCTGCGGTACGATAGTCAGAAGCTCGAATATGTCATGGGCGAAAGTTTTGTTCTGCTGATCGGCGGCCTGCTTCTTGCGGGCATCTCGGTTTTTATCATCCATCTGATCCATGAGGGCGTCATTCTGCTCTGTATTGGAGTTTTCACAGCCATCACCGGCCTGTGGGGAATATCCAATTGCGATCTTGTGCTGTTCTTCCTGAATGATCCCAGCCTCTGGTATATTGTCAGCTATGTCTGCTTTTTCAGCATCCTGATTCCGCTGGAGATGTTTCTTGAGGAATATGTTCATTTTCATTTCCGGAAACTTCTGCAGTCGCTGCACTATGCACTCTGCATCATGGTGCCGCTGACGGTAATGCTGCAGCTGACCGGAACAGTCATGTTTTCACAGAGTGTTCGCATTTATCAGTGCCTTCTTCCCGCTTCTATTCTTGCTTTCACAGTCGGCGTTATATGGGAAGCGGCAAGGTATCGCAGCAGGCCTGCCGGACAGATGATTCCGGGCATGGTGATCCTGAGTCTGTCGACCATCGCGGAACTGTTCAATTACAGCGGGAGCCTGGAGTATGATAGTTCGTTTTATTATCTTTTTGGCACGGGCATTTTCTGTCTCTACATGTGCTTTGTCGGGGCAGTGCAGGTCCGCAGGTCTTATGAGGACAGGCGCAAGGCACATGAACTGGAGCGTCAGCTCACGCTGATGAATCAGGAGATTATCGAGCAGAAGAAATATCAGGATATGGTGCTCAGCCATGAAAGGCAGCTCCGCCGTCTGCGGCATGATTACCGTCACCAGATTACGGTTCTTCAGGAATTTGCGAGAAATGGAGAAACAGAGGAACTGTCTGCATACCTGTCTGAGATGATGAAGGCTATTCCGCAGAATAGCGATATCCGCTATACCCAGAACATTGCAGTCAATGCAGTCATTGCCTACTATGCTTCTCAGGCAAAGAAAAAGGGTGTGCAGACGGATATTGACCTGCAGCTGGCCGCGACGCTTTCCATGGATATGGAACAGAGTCTCTGCGTAGTTTTCGGAAATCTTCTGGAAAATGCCTGTGAAGCCATAGACCGACTGGACCGCGGGGATAATGGTGCTGCGGATAAGGGCGGAGAGCAGAAAAGGTTTATCCGTCTTTCGGCTGTGGAACATCAGGGAAATCTGATCATTCATATGGAGAACAGCATGGACGGAAAGATCAGAAAATGGGGAAGATTTTATATTTCCAGCAAAAGGCAGGAGGTCGGCATCGGTCTGAGCAGTATTTCCAATATTGCGGAAATGCATGGCGGAGATGCTGAATTTCATGGCGAAAACGGGGTGTTCGTATCGGATGTCTACATGGAACTGTTCCCGGAAGATCCTCAGAAATACGAACTGCAGAGAGATTTTTCTTAACTGCATTTGTCTGTTTGTCAAGTGCCGATTTTTCTGGAATCCGTCATTTTTTCGCGCTTTTTGGCATTCTGAAGTGCTGGTAGCATGTTACTAGATTCCGTTGCTGCTTGTTCGAATCAGCAGAAGAGAACTGCGCTCGAATGAGTCAGATCGGGAAGAAAAACAAAAGGAGAGAAAGAAATGACGTACAAGAAACTTATGGGTATTATGATGGCTGCTGCGATGGCAGCGACGCTGACATCAGGCTGCGGAGGCTCTTCCGACAGCGCAGCAGAAGAGGACACTGCAGTCTATACCGAATCTGCTGAAGCTGAAGAGTCTTATGCTGCAACGGAAGAAGCAGAGGAAACAGCTGAAGCGGAAGAGTCTGCAGATTCTGAGGGATTCTCGCTCAACGATGTAACAAGTGACATGATCACTGCTGCGGTCTATGCGCAGAATGCTGACGGTGACGAGCTGGTGCTTGCAACGTACGATGCGCCGTCCGGAAACACTTACGCTACACTGGTTGATGCGACCAACAGCGATCTGTGGACGATTCAGGTAACAGCTGACGGAACGCAAAGAGAAGATGTGGAAGCGGAAGACGGCTCAACAGTTTCTCTTACAGTATTCAGCGGTGCTGATGTCTATACGGGTGATCCGATTGTGATCGGCCTGGCAGAGCCGGAAGACGGAAGTGCTTGCTACGTCTACGACACCAACGGCAACATTTATGCAGGACAGCCGCTGACGGGCGACGAAGCCGTGACCTATCTTGGTGCTGCAATCGCTGTGGCGGCACAGTAACCTGCTGCTTAACAGCTGACCGTTTAGCGTTAATAGTCACAGGCGGCCGCACATCCCATGGCTGAAGCTCAGTGGGGGTGCGGCCATTTTTATACGATCTGATGGCTCAATGACTTCGGTCATTGGGCAATCAGATTTAAAACTAAGAAAGGATAAAAATAAAAGCCGTATTTGCACAAGGGGGCTGAGGATCTTACAAATCTGGCTTACTCTTGCGATACAGCTCTCTGTAGCGAAGTGTTTTCGGGTTTTCAAAACTCAAATTCAGCAGCCGGTCTAATTTCTC
>NZ_VUMN01000024.1 GCF_009696165.1 Stecheria intestinalis
ACCGGAAAACATAAGTTAGCCTTACTTTTTCCGGTAAATTAATCAGATTATATTCTTTCTGAATACCAACTTTCAGGGGGTAGTTGCATTAACTTATGCAAAGTTGCGTTTAGTTCTGCAACTCACCAGCAGATAGAAAATCTTCTCCATGTCATACTCGATCTTCAAGCCCCTGGTCTGTCTCCTCCAGAATTCATCAAGTCTTAACTCTTTATAGATCCGTTTGAACGCAACATAACCGATATTCCGAACTGCAGATTCTCCAAGGCCGAGCTGCTCATTCAGATTGAGCATGATCGATACCGAAGAAGAATCGCTTTTCAGAGCATCCAGCTTTTCCTGTGCTTTCTGCTTCTTCGTTTCTTCTTTATAGAACTGCCTGAAATGGGCAACAGGATCCTCATACTGAGGAAAGTCACTGACAAGGCCGAGAAACTGAGCAGGCATATTGACCCATCTGCCGTCCTTATACTGTTTACCACGAAGGAAAATAGCGACCTCTCCGTTGGCGTAGGTGGTGGTTTCTACGTACATAAAGGGACCTCCAGAGAAATTATATCATAACTGGGAATAACTGGGAACACAGAATATATAAACTGTTGACAATATAAAAGGCGATATCATCGCCAAAATCCGAATCCTATTGATTATCTGGTATTAAACTCAGGAGGAGCAGGACAGACCGAGTGAAAATTTTCACGGAAAACATTCTGCAAAGCTGCTTGCAATTCCTCCGGAGGTCTGATACTATAGGTAGGCACTGAATTTGATGTGCACATGCGCCGATAGCTCAACTGGATAGAGCATTTGACTACGAATCAAAAGGTTGCGGGTTCGACTCCTGTTCGGCGCACCATTATCGGGATGTAGCACAGCTTGGTAGTGCACTTGATTTGGGATCAAGGGGTCACAGGTTCAAATCCTGCCATCCCGACCATATGCTATGGCGAGGTAGCTCAGTTGGCTAGAGCAATCGGTTCATACCCGGAAGATCGTGAGTTCGAGTCTCACCCTCGCTACCATTCCTGAGTCAGGTTTCAATCGATTGGAACCTTAGCTCAATCGGTTAGAGCTGTCGGCCCATAACCGACTGGTTGCAGGTTCGAGTCCTGCAGGTTCCACTGGACTGGAGGAATACCCAAGCGGTTGAAGGGACCGGTCTTGAAAACCGGCAGGTCATGCAAGTGGCGCCTGGGTTCGAATCCCAGTTCCTCCGCCATCGATTCTGTTACATCCTGATTCAAGTTTTATTTCACATCGCGAGGTAGAGCAGCCTGGTAGCTCGTCGGGCCCATAACCCGGAGGTCGTTGGTTCAAATCCTTCCCTCGCAACCATTGGTCCTGTAGCTCAGTCGGTAGAGCACGGCACTGAAAATGCCGGTGTCGGCAGTTCAATTCTGCCTGGGACCACCATCAGAAAAAGCTGAACATGCATGAAGATGCAGTTCAGCTTTTTTGACACTTCCGGATTTCTGCCTGGAAAAACGTTTCTTGAACCGGAAGATTGCATTCTATAATAAGTAACATGAAAAACGTACTGATGATCGGCGCATCGGCTGCAGATCTTGCAGCTTCGGTAAAGGCGCTTCCGAAAGGCAATGAAGACCTGAATGCAGAAAGAACCTGGCTTAGGGCAGGAGGAGAGGGATATTGTGCGGCAGCAGTATTTCAGTCTCTGAATATGCCATATACGCTCCTTTCGTCTGCAGGAGAAGGGCAGTATGCAGACTTCGTGAGAGAATCCCTCAAAGCAAGGGGAATCACTCCGCCTCTGAAGGTTTCCGGCATCACCGGATGCACGTATACCATGATTGATCCGAAGGGAAATACCGGCATGATGATGGTGCCTGGTTCCGAATACAGCTTTGATGCTTCGGAACTGGAAGGAATTGATGAAAGTGAGATTTCCTGGCTGTATGTAAGCGGGGATCTCTTTGCGCATGAAAGGAAAGACGAACTGTTAAAGGTGCTGAAGAATTGGCGTGGAAAGATCTTCTTAAGGCTGGGCGAGCAGGGTGTGATGATTGATCTTCTGCTCATGAAGGCATTGTATGGGCTGCATCCGGTCATGCATCTGACAGAAGCAGAAGCCTGGACGCTGGCAAGAGGACAGGGAGACAGCCTGATTGCGATCGTGCAGTCGGTGACGAAGGAAACCGGAAATACGGTCATCGTCTATCTGCAGAATGGGGGCTGCCTCTATGCAGAGGGACGTTCCTGCATCTCGATTCCTGCTCCGAAGACGATGAATGACAAGGATCTCTCCGGCAGCGGAGCTGCTCATGCTTCGGCGTTTCTGGCAGCGGTGTGTGCAGGCATGAAGCCTCGTTCTGCTGGCTCATTTGCGGATCTTTATGCCTCCGAAGTAAGATCCTGTGAAGAGAATGTACTGCCCTCAGAAAGCGCGGGCAGAATGCGCCGCAGGATGGCGGAAATGATACTTGGAAAAGAGGTAGCTGATCCGGAATGAGCAGAGGACTGACTCAGAAGGAAGCAGATCGGCTTGCATCAGAAGGAAAGCTGAATCAGTCTCCGGAGCGGATGACAAGAACGTATCCGCAGATTGTGAAGGGCAATGTATTCACGCTGTTCAATCTGATCAATACGATTCTATTGGTTCTGGTTCTCATTACCGGACAGATTTCTAATGCGCTGTTTTATCTGACGATCTGTGCCAATGCCATCATCGGAACTCTGCAGGAATTCAAGGCCAAGCAGGTCATGGACAAGATGTCCCTGCTGGTGGCTGCCGAGATTGAAGTATGCAGGGATGGAAAATGGATCGTGCTTCGTTCAGACCAGCTTGTACCAGGCGATGCGATCCGTCTGAAAAACGGCATGCAGATACCTGCTGATGCAGTTGTGGAAGAGGGCTACCTGGAAGTCAATGAAAGCATGCTGACGGGCGAGTCGAAAGCTTTGATCCGCAAGCAGGGAGACCTGCTCTATGCGGGCACGATCATCACGTCCGGCTCGGCCGAATGCACGGTTCTTCATACTGGCAAAGACAATGCGAGCGAGACGATCATGAAGGACGCCCGCAAGTACAAGCCAGCCAGATCCATGCTGCAGGAAGAACTTCAGAAAATACTGCAGGTGATCACGGCTATCATCGGACCGGTAGGCGCAGCTTTGTTTCTGATTCAATACTTCGTGCTTCATCTTTCGTGGTCAGAGGCGATTCTGAAAACCGTATCCGCATTAGTCGGCATGATTCCGGAAGGACTGGTTGTCTTAACGAGTGTTGCGTTAGCAGTCAGCACGATCCGGCTGAGCCGGAACCATGTACTGGTCCAGGATCTTTATGCCATTGAATCTCTGGCCCGAGTCGATGTACTCTGCCTGGATAAGACCGGAACCCTGACCCAGGGAACCATGAAGGTCCAGGATGTGATTCCGCTGGAAGACGCAGATCTGAATCATATCAATTCCATCATGGGCAGCTATGTCCGGGTATTCTCGGAAGGAAATGCGACCGATAAAGCTCTGCATGATCACTTTGCTGAAAATAAGCTGTATGCAGAAAAAGATATTCTTCCGTTTTCTTCCGATCGCAAATATGCAGGCCTGGTGTTTGCAGGAGAAGGAAGCTTTTATCTCGGGGCTGCAAATTTCCTGTTTCCGGAGGGAATTCCGTCTCTGAATCATCGGCTTGAGGATTTTGCTGCGGCAGGATGCCGGGTTGTGATTCTTGCTCATTCCGTGGAAGACACCATTTCAAAAGATTCCCTGCCGAAAGATCTTGAACCTGTGGCCATGATCACGATCAGGGATGTGCTGCGCCCGAATGCAGAAAAGATCATCCGGTATTTCCATGATCAGGGCGTCAGCCTGAAAGTCATCTCGGGCGATGATCCGAGAACTGTTTCTGCCTTAGCACAAAGCGCCGGCATCGACCGGGCAGACCGCTATGTGGATATGAGCCAGAACCGCCATCGCAATATGAGCGGACTGACGGACTTCACGGTATTCGGCCGAGTGCTTCCGGAGCAGAAGAAGGCAATGGTGAAAGCTCTGCAGGAACAGGGCCATACGGTTGCCATGATCGGCGATGGTGTCAATGATGTGCCTGCCCTCAAAACTGCAGACGTCGGCATCGCAATGGCAGCAGGTTCTTCTGCCGCAAAAGACAGCGCCAACATCGTCCTTCTGACCAGTGACTTCGGTACTATGCCGGACATCGTCAAGGAAGGCCGCAGAGTCATCAACAACATCAGCCGGGCAAGCTCCATGTATCTGGTCAAGACCGGCTTCTCAGTACTGCTGGCAGTGCTTTATACGATCATCGGCCATCAGGAATATCCATTCCTGCCGATTCATCTTTCTCTGATCAGCACCTTCGGAGTCGGCGTCCCGACGTTCATCCTGCAGATGGAACCATCGTTTGAACGCGTGAAGGGAAGCTTTCTTTCCAAAGCATTCCGCAATGCCTTTCCTTCTTCGATTACCGTATTCCTTTCTGCCGTTCTGGTTTCTCTGCTTTCCGATGTATTCCATATGCATGAAGCAAGAGCGGATATGATCTTTGTCCTGCTGACCTGCTTCACGTATCTCTATACCCTGTATAAGGTCTACTATCCTCCGACAAAGCTCAGAGTCGGAGTCATCTGGACGATGGGGGCACTGATCCTGGTCAGCCTCATTCTGTTCCAGGATGTCCTGCAGGTGCAGGCTGAATGGATTGACCTTCTGATTGTCATTCCGGGCGCAATCCTGGTGCCGGTCCTGACTGCTGCAATCAGCCGTGCCTATGACTGGACTGCATCGAAACTGAAACTGCTGAAGAGGAAGAGATGAATCACGTTCTGTTTGCCTATCACATCCGCCATACCATGCGCAGATCGCAGAAGCAGAATACCGGCATCCGCTATCTGTTTCTGGACTTTGACGGCGTCGTGAACGTTCCGCCAAAACCGGATACCGAAGAATTTCAGAAAGCCATCGCAGAGAATCGCTTTGAATTCTTCCGCCCGGAAATTGTTCAGAGAGTCGGACGGCTGTGCCTGGAGTATGATCTCTCCATCGTGATCGCTTCTTCCTGGCGATTCCTCGGCGCTGAAGCATGCATGCAGAAACTGTATGATGCAGGTCTGGACAGATCGGTGAAATCAGCCGGCACGACCCAGGAAGAAGATGCTCCGAGAGAGCAGGAAATCTCTGCCTATCTGGAAGAACATCCGGACTATGAAGCATTTCTGATCCTCGATGATATTCCGATGACGTACCTGAAGCCGTGGGCAATCTCAGTCATCAGCGAAGAAGGATTCACCGAAGCAGATGATCAGAAAGCCAGAGAACTTCTCAGTGATATGCTGAAGCAGAAATGAACTGAGAAGCAAAAGTGTGATACATGCATGAATCAGCCTCTGAATGAACCTCCTCAGAAGCTGATTTTTCTGTGCTGGATGCTCATATCAGAAATCATCTAATAAAGTTAGTCTAAACTGACATTTACATCGCCTGAAGCAGACTGCCGTGGCAGCTTATTTATAGAATCACTTTTTATGAAAGAGAAAAGCGGGAAATCCGGAAATCAGAAAAGAAGAATTCATCCATGCCGCAGAGCAGTTATTCCTGGAGAAGGGGTATGAGCATGTCTCGATCCGCAATGTGCTGGATGCGGTAGGGAATAAGACTGCTTCGCCAAGTGTCTTCTACTATTACTTTTCGTCCAGGGATGTTCTCTATCATGCATGCATCGAAGCAGCTGGGATGCTTATCTCTCGGAATGGAAAGAAGCTTTCTGCAATTCTTCCGGAACCATGGAAGATCTGCTGATTCAGATGACTCTGCTGATGGAGAAGAGCCTGAAACAATACAGCCGGTTTCTGCCTTCAGGAGCTGCTGCTATGGATCGTCTGTTCATCCTGGACGTGCGCAGCCAGGTGACCAGTGCGATGGCAGAGCTCTGGGCAGAATTTCTATATCAGAACGGAATCTGTCCCGAAGCAGAGTATCTTACCCGCGGACAGTTTCTTGCCGGCGGGATCGGGGAACTGATCTTTCAGAATCTGACGGAAGAACAGCAGGATGAAGCATTTCTTCATGCAGTAATGCATTCGATTATCTTCTTTGTCCTTTCGGCCATGAACTTTTCTGAAGAAAAGAGAAGGATGTTGCTTGTAGAACTGGAGAAGAAAAGACAGCTATGGCAAGTCTGACAGAATTTCCGCCGCCGCAAGCCAACGTATTTCAATCGTTGGTTAGGCGGGATAAAATTTGTTAACAATTTAGCTTTTGATAGCATATTACAGCTACATGGCATGCTATACAGAATATATGAAAAAAGACGAATACAGACGCACAAATACGACAGTTTCGCTGCTGAATTATCATTTCGTTTTCTGCCCTCGCTATCGCAGAAAAATATTCGACCTTGCGGACGTAGAAGAATACTTCAGAAACCTGGTGGCAGAAGTGTGCGGGCAGCACGATCTTCAGATCCTTGCAATGGAGTGCCATCACGATCATGTGCATCTGTTTGTTTCTGCTCCGCCCACAACGGCGCCTTATGAAATCATGAAATGGATCAAGAGCGCGACTTCCCGCAAAATCAGAATGCAGTTTCCTGCATTGAAATCGATGTCCGCCTTATGGACGCGAAGCTATTTTGTCTCAACAGCAGGAAATGTGAGTTCTGCCGCGATACAGAATTATGTAGAGACGCAGAAGACAAGACCTTAGGAGAGAGCATTTATGTTCACGGTACGGATTCCAATTGATACAGATAAATCTGCAGAAGCGCATTTCAATAAATGCTTTTTCTATGCATGGAAATCCAGCAATCTCATGGTCTGTTGTGCACAGCAGAGGATGAATGCGCTGAATTCTGATCGTGCCTATCGGAATGCAAGAGAAGAATACGGGCGCAGATTCTCAGGGAAGAAGACAGAAGACCTGAGCAAAGCTCAGAAACGCCGGAAGAAAGAACTTTCTGCGCTAATGCAGGAAAAGCAGAAATCATATGGCCTCTCCAAAACAGATTTTGAAAAATACCTTTCTGTTCAGCAGCACAGATACAGTGCATGGCTTACTTCCCATCAGATGCAGGCGATCGCCGACCAGGTATGGAAAGGAGCTGAATCCGTTCTCTATGGCAAAGGCAGATCCCTGCATTTTAAGAGGCTTACGGATATGGATACCATTCCCCAGAAAGACAATAATGGGATTCGCCTGAACGGATGGAATGATCTTGTGTTTATGAAACGTCACTATGCACTGAAGGCTCCGGATTCGGCATATTTGCAGTCTGTCAGGGACAAAGGCGCCCGGGTGCGCTACTGTTATCTGAAGCGGATCGAATTCAGCAGCGGATGGAAATATTATGCCGTCATTGTATTGGAAGGCGACCCTCCGCATAAAGAAAAAACCAGACAAGGGCACAGAGTCGGCATTGACATTGGGACTTCAACGGTTGCCGCAGAATCGGAAGAAAAAGTGATGCTGGAAAATCTGGCACCGGATTCCATCCGCTATGAGAAAGAGGTCCGGCATCTGCAGGCTCTTCTTGATCATAAGATGCGAATGGCAAATCCGGATAACTATGCAGACGACGGAACTGTCCGAAAAGGTAAAAAGAAATGGCACATCTCCCGGCAGGCAAATCGTCTGAAAAAGAGAATTCGTGTTCTGCACAGAAAAGAAGCTGCTTATATCCTCTGTTCTCATCGGCGGCAGATCAACCGCATTCTGAGCAGCGCGAACGAAGTGATCGTTGAACCGGTCAGTCTGAAGGCAATGCAGAAAAGATCGAAAAAGACCGAACGGAGCGACAGGGGAGCTGCAATAAACGGAAAGATTATCCATAAGTACAAGCGGAAGAAGCGATACGGTCATTCGATTAAAAATCACGCTCCAGGCAGATTCCTTCTGGAGCTGAAGAGAAAAGCAGAAGTTATGGATATCCCGTACTATGAGATTCGGACTTCTGCCTATAAAGCGTCTCAATTCCATCACGATACCGGAGAATATATTCCGTCTCCGGTGAATGAGCGATACAAGATCATTTCCGGTATCACAGTACAGAGGGATCTGTACTCTGCATTCCTGATCCGGCATACGCTTGATACGCTGAATGCGCCGGACATCGATGCATGTATTAACGATTTTGAGAAGTTTGCAGACATTTCCAACCGTGAGCTGGCGGCTATGAAGGCAGCCGGCATAAGCAATCAAGCCTGCTGGGGCTTCTGAATCCAGAAAGATCAACCGTTCCAGACATCGGACGGGCCACACGAAAGTACGCACAGTGTGCGGAAATCCGGCGAAGCCGACTATCTGCGGAGCCTATATGCGACTGGGCGTATGTGAGATATCAAGTGCATACAAGCGGCGCTGAATACTCTGTAAGACAAGACTGTGCAATCTTGATCCGCACAGCAGGAATCCCACGAATTCTATTCGTGGGAGGATGTCAAGGAAGCAGGCTTCCATGATATCCAGACAGATACGAAGAATATCTGGCTGTGCCTGAAAGCAGTGAAGTGACAATACATGCATGAAAGAAGAACGGCCGGGAAAATGACACCGGATCATAGAAGAAAGCACTGAAGACGATACTGTTCATCAGTGCTTTTTATCCGGAGAATATAACAAAAGAACGGCTTATTCAGCCGTTCTCCTATGGTGCGGACAACAGAATTCGAATCTGCACGAGTTTCCCCACTGACCCCTGAAATCAGCGCGTCTACCAGTTCCGCCATGTCCGCATTGCGTTATTTATATTACAACAACAAAAAGAAAAGTCCAGTACTTTTTTTGCATGAGATTTTTAGAAACGAGGGAAAGATATTTTCTTGAGCAGACACGGGACCAGGCCTGCGGTACAATAGCGGCAGAAAACGAGGGAAAATCATTTATGCAGCGCAGTTGCGGAGTTCTTTATCCGATTTCATCTCTGCCGTCTCCTTACGGAATTGGCAGTTTTTCAGAAGAGGCCAGAGAGTTCATCCGGTTTCTGAAACAAGCAGGCCAGAGTGCCTGGCAGATTCTTCCGATCGGTCCGACCGTGTTCGGAGATTCTCCATATGCTTCCATTTCCGCTTTTGCGATCAATCCGTACTTCATCGATCTGGATCAGCTGAAAGCAGAGGGACTGCTTTCCGAAGGAGAACTGCAGGAACGTTTCTGGGGCAGCGATCCGGAGTCTGTGGATTACGGAGCGTTATATCAGAATCGCTATCTGGTTCTGAAGATTGCGGCAGACCGCTTCTTTGAACGAGGCATGGGTCAGCAGGAAGACTATCAGTCTTTCTGCAGGAAAGAGCAGTACTGGCTGGAAGACTATGCACTGTTCATGGCGATCAAGCAGCTGGAACAGGGAAAGAGCTGGCAGGAATGGGATCTGCCATTCAAGACCAGAAATAAGGACGCTCTGGAGCAGGTAGAAGAAGAACAGAAAGAACTGATTTCGTTTATCTTCTTTCAGCAGTTTGAAGCAGAGAAGATGTGGAACAGCCTGCATGAATATGCTGGAGAACATGGCATCGATATCATCGGAGATATGCCGTTCTATGTATCTCTCGACAGTGCAGATGCCTGGGCTCATCCGGATGTCTTTGCGATGAAAAAGGATAGAACGCCCATGGAGGTGGCGGGCTGTGCGCCGGATGCGTTCAGCAGCACCGGCCAGCTGTGGGGGAATCCGGTTTATGACTGGAAGAAGCCGGATCATGCAATGAGCTGGTGGATGCTGAGAATGAAGCGCAGCATGGAATTCTATGATGTGACGAGAATTGATCACTTCCATGGCTTCTCGGAGTATTACGCAATTCCGTATGGCGAGAAGACGGCAGAACATGGAACGCTCCGGAAGGGACCTGGCATGAGCTTCTTCAGGAAACTGAAGGAGGAATGTCCTTTGATTCGGCTGATTGCTGAAGACCTCGGCAATGTGACGGAAGAGAATACGAAGCTGCTGAATGATACCGGGATTCCGGGCATGAAGATTCTGGAATATGCCTTCACGTCCTGGAACAGCATCTATCTGCCGTACCGGTATGATCATCATTGCGTCGTCTATACCGGAACGCATGACAATCCGCCGGTACGGGCATGGATTGAGGAGCTGAATGACGGATCCAGAGACTTCTTGCGCAGGTATCTGAATTCGATGAATTCGGATTACGGCCAGCTGACCTGGGATCTGATCCGGGAAGCGTATCGCAGCACGGCAGATCTCTGCATCATTCCGATCCAGGACTATCTGGTCAAGGGCAGGGAGGCTCAGATGAATGTGCCAGGCACCTCCGGAAACAGCTGGAGGTGGCGCGTGCTGCCGGGGTTCCTGTCAGACGATCTTGCCGGGAGTATGCATGACCTGTCAGCCCTCTACGGAAGGCTCGGATCTTCGGAAAAATAGACGAAAATTGGCCCGGAATGCGGAAAAAGCGTGTCATTTGGGGGTAAATAAGGTAAGATATTCATTGGTTGCGGAGGAGATAGTATGGATTGGAAAGCAATGCTGCCTGGTTTTGATGAGAAATATGCGAAGGTGAAGATTCGCCCGCATAAGAAGTTCGGCGGAAAGGTATATGAAGTGATTTACGGTGCCGTCGACGAAGCTCAGAATCCGGTGATGGCAAGTGAAGAGAAAGAGGACGGACATGGAAGATGGTATGGCATCGAATGCGATGGTACCTTCACGATGTTCTCCTGGAAACATCCGGCATGCGAGGGCGGAGCTCTGGAATACGGAACCGAGTTCAAGGATGATGCACTCGATCAGCTGGAGAATGGAATTGATGCAAAGCAGGAACTCTGCCGCGAAGCAGAAGCAGCTGTGAACAGCAATGCAGCAGATGCAGAAGCGAAGCTGGCAGATCTGAAGGCAAAGTATGATGCGATGCATGACTTCGGAACGCCGAAGGAAAAGGAAAGCAACGAGCGCTTTGCAAAGGCCTGCGAGCAGTTCGGCGTCAGAGCTGAGGCTGCCAAGGCAAATGCGGCTGAGAAGCAGAAGCTGGTCGATAAGGCTGCTGAGCTGAAGGAATCCACGAAGTGGAAGGATACACAGCAGGCATTCCGCGATCTGCAGGATTCCTGGGAGCAGATCGGTTCTGCCGGTGCCCAGGATGATGATCTGTGGCAGGCATTCAGCTCAGCTCGCAGAGAGTTCAATGATCGCCGCAGAGCTTACTTTGACAACCTGGATACCGTCAGAGCAGAAGCGAAGCAGAAGAAGGAAGCGCTGATTGAAGAGGCTAAGAAAGTTGCTGCGAATGTCACCAGCTACAAGGCTGCTGCAGATCAGATGAATCAGCTGATGGACAGCTGGAAGGCTGCCGGATCTGCTGGCCATGATACGGATGAGGAACTCTGGAAGGGCTTCAACGAAGCTCGTCAGGTGTTCTATGATGCGCGCCGCAAGTTCTTCGATGAGCGTGAGGCTGCCCGCAAGGCAAGTGTCGCTGCCAAGAAGAGCCTGATTGCTGAGGCAAAGGAACTGACTTCCAAGGGTGACTACTCCAAGGAGATCACCGAGCGCATGAAGCAGCTGGACAAGGAATGGAAGGCTGCCGGATACTGCGGCAAGGAAGAGGGAGACAAGCTCTGGAACGAATTCAAGACCGCTAAGGAAGCGTTCTGGGATGGCAAGCATTCTGACAGCCAGAAGCGTTTCCAGGATGCCCTGGCCCGCAAGGAAGCCAAGATCGAAGAGACCCGCAGCGAGATCAACAGCCTGCAGGTGAAGTCCTTCGAGACGGAAGATTATGACCGTATTCACAGTCTGGAACGCCAGATTGAAGCGAAGAAAGCTCTGATGGAAAACCTCAAGCAGGATGTCGAGGAACTGAAAAAGAAGATCGAACCTGCTGATGAATCCAGCGACAGCGAAGAAAACTGAAATTCCAATCCGAACCGATAGTGAAAGCCGCAGAATATCTGCGGTTTTCTTGACTGAAGGAGAAGAGATGAACGAATATTTCCGAGAAATAGCACATACGATGAAATACGGCAATGCCGTGAAAGCTGCTGAGATCCAGGAAGAACTGAAGAAACCGGTTCCCTCGTGTCCTGAGCGGAATGCAGTGCTGAACCAGGCGGTATCTGAGCACTGGTCTGCCGTCCGGACTGATCAGGTGCTGAAAGCGAATGATCTGGATCTGCTTGATCCGGAACAGAAAGAAGAAGCGCTGCTCAGAACTGCCCTGGAAGAAGGATGGAGCCGAGATCAGCTGGAATCCTGGAAGCAGAAGCTTTCCGCCCCATCGGATCTTCTGCTGAAGACCAGCAGCGTCCTGGCGATTCCGGCAGAAGGAGCAATGCTGAACTTCCTGTATAAGGCAGAAGCGGAAGTTGAAACAGAGGGAAAGACCTGGTTTCTAAAGGAGATGGTGATTCCGAATACCGTTCCTGTCTTTTCGGCAAGTTCGGTCTACGAAGGACAGGAACCGGGCAGAAAGCCTGAAGAATGCTGGCATTCGCTGATGGAAACTCTTGATAGTCCGTTTGCAGAAGTCTTTCTGCTGATGGATCAGCGCATGGATGAGAAAGCCTCTGGAGCACTGAATGCCGTCTATGACACAAGAGGCTTCGGAACGAGATACGGATTCCGCTATCAGAAAGATGGCAGTGTACTTGGCTACGCCGAACAGTATCGCATCGAAGGAGAGAATCGTCTGTATCTTCAGGTGATCATGGACCATGGCTCCATGCGCTATGAGCTTTCTCATGCGACAAGATTCCTCGGCTTTGAGCTTGGTGATTCGTATCGTCTCTACTGCAATGAAGACGTGCCTGAGGCAGAACAGTCGGAGGCTTCTCCGGAAGCCTATGATGACATGCGCTGCTTTGCTTTCCGGAAACTTGCCCATGAATTATTCCTTGAAGCAGGCAGAAATCAGATCGAGCTGCCGATTCCAGACGATACTGTTTCGCCGATTGAAGTGACGCATGTGCGCATCGGCGTATTGAGAAACGATGAAGGGGTCAGGCATGTTGCGGAAGCAGAGTTCACGGAAGATGGCATGACTTTATATGCAGCAGTCGAGGACCTGAAAGACGGATCCACGATCTGGACCGTGCAGGGAGACAGTGCCTATGACGAAGTCTTCCATGATGCGCCAGAAGAAGCGTATGACCGGATTCTCGAATGGAACCAGTCGCATCAGGAGTCCAGAATGTCCCGCTATGGCGATCTCTTTGCACTATTGGAGAATACTGCCAGAAAGGTATTCCGGAACCAGCAGGACTTCCTGGACTGGAAGCCGGGAGAGGAAGATCTCTATGGCATTATGGGGGGAAGAGAAGAAAACTGATCCTTCTCTGCATGCATGACTCCTGAAAATATCCATTTCGGCCAATCTGTGCATCGGAATTTCCGCTCTCCTGATTATAGTGAAATCAAACACATTCAGAGAAACGGAGGAATTCAATGACTGAAGCATGCTATTTTCATGAGAACACCTGCATTATCGACTACAGCGCGGCCTATATCACCAATGCCCATCAGCTGGTGGATTCCGAGGCATTCACGGAATTTCTGAACCGTTATGTCGTGTATCTTTCTGAACATCACCGGGATCTGTACCACTTTCTGATCAAGGACCACCCGGATCAGGAAAGCATCGTGAAGGATCTGAAGTCCGTGCTCAATCTATTGCTGATCATGAACTTCGACCAGGTCGATGTGCCATATGTGAAACTGCCTCATGTATTCCTGGAAATCGTCGAGGAAGGATATCACTACTGGCGCAGCCTGCAGCGGTATTCTCTGCTCCATGCGAGCCGTTCCAGCAGCTACCGGATTGATGCCTTCATCGATGCGGATAATGAGATCAATTCCATCGCACTGCAGTTCTACCGGGCCATCCAGGAGAAGGTGCAGGGCGGATATTCCAATGTCTACCGCCAGCTTCAGGCCGGCACCAATGCCAGCCTGCTGCTGGAAAGCTATGCATGGCCGATTCCGGAAGGGTATGAAGTGTTAAAGGACATTCCGTTCATCTCGATGGTCATGCTCAGAACTCCGCTGCTCCTGCATCCGAAGTCCAGCAAGCGCACGAACAAGTTCATCGATGCAGACCATAATCCGATTGAAGACTTTTCCGGGCAGAAGAACGAATGGATCTGCTATCCGGCCAGTGTCGGCGAGATGCTGATCTACTGCTACTTCCATCGCAGCTACATCACAAGTGCGGTGAGCTGTTCCAATCTCTTCGCGCTGGCCAGACCGAAAGACTGCATCGGAAAGAAACCAGATGCGATCCTGCTGTTCGGAAACCAGGATGGAACAAAAGACACCGTATTCTATGAAGACAAAGATGCCGGAATGTGGGTCGGAAAGGTCAGCGATGCCCTGGAGATTGATTATTTCGGCTATACGAAGAAAGCAATCCTGACCCTGCATAATCTTGCGATGATGGAGAAGGGCTGGCTGCCGATTCATGGCGCTATGGTCAATCTGTATCTCAAGGACGGAACGAAGAAGGGACTATTGTTCATGGGCGATTCCGGGGCAGGAAAGTCGGAGACGATCGAAGCCCTCAGCATTGCCGGAAAGTATCTGATTGATCATCAGGAGACGGTGTTTGATGATATGGGCACGCTGCACCTCGATGAACATGGCGAAGTGCGGGCCGAAGGAACCGAAATCGGTGCGTTTGTCCGCCTGGATGATCTGGACCGGGGAACTGCCTATAAGGATCTCGATCGTTCGATCTTCTTCAATCCGGAGAAAGCCAATGCAAGAGTCGTGCTGCCGGCTGCTCCGTATTCCGCAATCACGGAAGAACATCCGATAGACTGCTTCCTGTATGCCAATAACTATACCGACAAAAGAGGCCTGGAATGGCTGGATGGCAGCGTTGCGGAAACCGAGAAGCCATTTGTCGAGGGCAAGCGGTTTGCCTTAGGCACCACCCAGGAGAACGGCATCTCCACCACTTACTTTGCCAATCCGTTCGGACCGATGCAGCGGCAGGAAGAATGCCAGCCGATCATCGATAAAATGTTCACGGCCATGAAAGAACAGAATATTCCGATCGGTGAGATCTATACATGCCTTGGTCTTCCGGGGAAAGGAGATCATGGCATTGAAAAAGCAGCGGAAGCGCTGCTTGACTTTGTGATTCATGGAAGAGAAGAGAGCTGATCTCTTCTTTTTTACAGATTGAGATAGCTGCCGCTGAACAGGGAACGGATCATATCAGCGAGGAATTCCTGTGTCGCACTGGCTCCGCTGCTCAGGTAGCAGGACGTGATCGAAGAAAGACCGCCCGCCACAAAGCAGGCAAAATAGCTGCGCTCGCTTGGTCTTAACTGTTCCATGAAGTCCGGACAGTTCATGAAATCCTGATACTGCATCTCCTCGAGGACCCCGAGCAGATGGTTCTGATAGAGCAGCTGAAGCAGTTCCCGGTTGTCGAGAATGTATCTGCTGTAATGTTCTGACAGGGAGTAGAGCGGATTGTCCGAGCAGGAATGCTGGTCGCAGTCATAGCAGCACACGCGTTCCAGCTCATAGCGGATGACGTTTTCCTTGTTCTGAAACAGCGAATAGAAGGTCTGCCTGCTGACGCCTGCTTCCAGACAGATCTCCGATACGGAGATTTCTTCAAACGGGGTTGTTTTCAGGAGGTTCAGAAAAGCATCTCCGATCAGTTTCTGATTTGCAAGGGCAGTCGTATTGGATCCGCAGTACATGTCTTTCCTCCCGATTCCAGATTTTTTATACTATTATGCTTGACAACTGTCAATGTTGGAATCATAATACGGATACAAACTTGACAGGTGTCAAGCGAGTGATCGAAGGGTTTCCTGCTTATTTTTTTACCTTCGATTTAGCACTCTGATTGCTCGAGTGCTTGAAAAAGGAGGATATTACTATGACAGTATTACCAATTCTCAATTCGGCAGTACTTCCGGATTCGCTCATGTTCTTCCCTGCGGATTACTATAAACAGATGACCGGAGCAGACCCTGCGGTCAATGACCGGGTGATCTTCCTGCTGGTCCGGGATGGCCAGCAGATGCCATGGAAAGAAGACAGCTTCTATCCGATCGGCGTAACCGGCGAGATCCGGGAAGTCAATCCGGGCGGATATCTGACGATCCAGAGCGGACCGCGGGTATCTATTGAAGCTGTGACAATCCATGCTGATCACTCTCTGACCGTGAATGCTGCGAGAATGGCAGACGTCGATGATCTCGACGAAGCTGAGGAGCAGAAACAACTCGAGGGCATCAAGAATCTTGTCCGCCAGTATATGTCGAAGTTCCAGTGGGGCAAGATTGCTGAACCGTTCGTGGACGTATGGCACCATGTCAGCGAAGTGCTGGCAACCATGAGCTACTGGATGAAGCTGACTGGAGAACAGCGCTTCCAGCTGCTGCAGATGGACAGCAAGAGAGAGCGCATGGATAAGATGGAATCCATGCTGTATGAGTATCTCGAAATGGCAAATGTCTCAGCCGAGGCAAATACCGCAACCGAAGAAGACTATCAGAAGTCGTATCGGGAAGCTGCGATCCGCAAGCAGATCGACTACCTGCAGAATGAGCTCGATGAGATGCATCCGGAGAATGTCAGCGATGTGCAGCGCTTCGAGAAGAAGATCCGCGAGAGCGATATGAACGACGAAGCCCGCCGCGAAGCCGAGAAGATGCTGAATCGCATGAAGCAGGAGGGCAAGAACAGCCCGGAATACGGAACGCTCTATGACTATCTGGACTTCGTGACTTCGCTTTCCTGGAAGGCACCGGAGGCAGAGACGATCAACCTGAAGAAGGCTGAGAAGATCCTGAATGATCAGCACTATGGCCTCGATAAGGTCAAGCAGCGGATCATCCAGCAGATTGCGGTCATGAATCTGAAACATACGCAGTCTGGTTCGATCCTGCTGTTTGTGGGTGCTCCTGGTACCGGCAAGACGAGCATTGCAAGCTCCATTGCCAAAGCCCTGGATCGTCCGTATGTCAGAGTCGCACTGGGCGGTGTCAGGGATGAGGCAGATATCCGCGGCCATCGCAGAACGTATATCGGCGCAATGCCTGGCAGAATCATGGATGGCATCTCGAAGGCCGGAGCCTCCAATCCGGTCATGGTGCTGGATGAGGTAGATAAGCTCGGGGCTTCGTATAATGGCGATCCGGCTTCGGCTCTATTGGAAGTTCTTGATCCGGAGCAGAATAAGAACTTCACGGATCACTACATGAATGTGCCGTATGATCTCAGCAATGTGATGTTCATCTGCACGGCAAATACGACAGATACGATTCCGGAGCCTCTGCTGAACCGGATGGAGGTCATCCCGTTCAGCGGCTATACCCCGAATGAAAAGTTCGAGATTGCAAGAAGACATCTGCTGCCGAAGTCTCTGGAACTGGCAGGTCTTACCAAGGATCAGCTTTCCATCACCGATGAAGCGATGAAGACGATCATCAGCGACTACACGATGGAGGCTGGTGTCCGCGGTCTGAAGAAGCGCCTGGATACGATCGCAAGAGTCAGTGCGGTCAAGGTTGCAGAGAATCCAGAAGAATCTTTCCGGGTTACTAAGCGCAATCTGAACGACTTCCTCGATCAGAAGCCGATCCATCATGAGACAGTGCTGGAAGAGAAGAAGCCAGGTATTGTGACGGGTCTTGCCTGGACGGCAGCGGGAGGCGAGATTCTCTATATCGAAACGCTGTTCACGAAAGGGAACGGAAAAGTCATCGTGACGGGTCAGCTTGGCGATGTCATGAAGGAATCCGTGCAGATTGCCATCTCCCTCGTGAAGTCGATGTTCCCGGATAAGGCAGAGCTGTTCGAAAAGAATGATCTGCATATCCATGTGCCGGAAGGTGCAGTCAAGAAGGATGGTCCTTCAGCTGGCATCACCTTAACGACAGCAATTGCTTCGCTGGTCATGAACCGTTCGGTTCCGGCAGCGATTGCAATGACTGGTGAGGTTTCTCTGCGGGGTCATGTGATGCCGATCGGCGGTCTGCCTGAGAAGCTGATGGCGGCTCAGCGGGCTGGTGTGAAGCATGTTTTCATCCCTCAGGAGAATGTGGAGGATCTCAAGGATGTTCCGCAGGAAGTCAAGGATAAGCTCGAGATCACCCCGGTCAAGGAAGTGAAGGAAGTGCTGCAGAAGACAGGGGTGCTTGCCCCGGCTGCCTCGCTTCGTTCTTCCAGAGCTGTGAAAAGCGAATTAGCGGCGTAGGAAACAGGAAATTCATCTGTTCGTCCGTGCAGTTTCTGCTACAATGTTGCCTGTCTATTAGAAGACGGAGGCAGAAAGCAGATGAAGGAATTCTCACCGATCAAGGAAGGCAAGGTCCGCGAGATCTATGACACCGGCGATAAGCTTGTCATGGTAGCGACCGATCGTATCTCCGCATTTGACGTCATTCTGAAGAACCCGATTCCTGATAAGGGAAAGGTGCTCACCCAGATGTCGAGGTTCTGGTTTGACTTCACGAAGGATACTGCAAAGAACCACATGGTCAGCACCGACGTCGAAGATATGCCGGAATTCTTCCGGAATGATGCGTACAGAGGCAGATCCATGCTGTGCAGAAAGCTGGAGATGATTCCGATTGAGTGCATTGTCCGCGGCTATATCACGGGCAGCGGCTGGAATTCCTATCAGAAGAACGGAACCGTCTGCGGCATCCGTCTTCCCCAAGGACTGAAGGAATGCGAAAAGCTTCCGGAACCGATCTATACTCCGAGCACGAAAGCAGAGCTCGGCGAACATGATGAAAACATCAGTTTCGAGCAGTCCATTCCTGTCCTCGAGAAGAAGTTCCCGGGTCATGGCAGAGAGTATGCAGAAAAGATCCGCGATCTGACCATTGCGCTTTATCAGAAGTGCGCAGATTATGCGGAAAGCCGCGGTATTCTGATCGCGGATACGAAGTTTGAATTCGGTCTTGATGAAGAGGGCAATGTGGTGCTCGGCGATGAGATGCTCACGCCGGACAGCTCCCGCTTCTGGCCGAAAGAAGGCTATGAGCCCGGACACAGCCAGCCTTCCTTTGATAAGCAGTTTGTCCGGGACTGGCTCAAGGCAAATCCGGACAATGACGGATCGCTTCCGGAAGAAGTGATTGAAAAGACCATTGCCAAATATCGTGAGGCTTATTTCCTGCTGACAGGAAATGAGCTGAACGCCTGAAACGGATTCAGAGTGAGCGGCGGGAACTATTCTCACCGCTTTCTTATTTCCTGGGCATTCTGCAGGACAGTTTGAGGAAACTGCAGTAAGATTGCCATTTGAAAAGGGGGAGACATGACACAGAACATCTGGAATATTCTCGCAGACTCGTTCATGAAGATCCTGATTCCGGGCCTGACGATGACAATCCCGCTTACGCTGCTGGCGTTCGGGGGAGCACTTGTGATCGCTGTCATCACTGCCCTGATTCAGTATGCAAAAGTACCGGTGCTGAAGGATCTGGCAAGAGTCTATATCTGGATCATCCGCGGCACGCCGCTGCTGGTTCAGCTGTATGTCGTATTCTTCGGTCTGCCGTCAATCGGGGTGAAGGTTCAGGCCTTCCCCGCTGCGGTCATCGTGTTTGCAATCAATGAAGGTGCGTATTGTGCAGAGACCATGCGGGCAGCAATTGAAGCTGTTCCGAGAGGACAGTTAGAAGCAGGCTACTGCTCCGGGCTCTCATTCGTGCAGGTCATGTGGCACATCGTGCTGCCGCAGGCCTTCCGGACTGCTTTCCCGCCGCTGTTCAATTCCCTGATCGGCATGGTCAAGGATACGTCTCTGGCCAGCAACATCACCGTGGCAGAGATGTTCTTCGCAGCCCAGCGCATTGCCGGAAGAACGTATCAGTTCATGGCAATCTATCTGGAGCTTGCCTTCATCTATCTGATGTTCTCGACCGTGCTCAGCCGCATCCAGGCATGGGGTGAGAAGAAGCTGGCCAGCTATGGAGGAGTCCGGAAATGAGTGTGATGGAAGTAAAAGACATCCGGAAAGCATTTTCCGGCAATGAGATCCTGCATGGTATCTCGGTAACCGTGGAGCGCGGCGATGTCGTGGCGATTCTCGGTCCTTCCGGATCCGGAAAGACGACGCTGCTTCGGTGCATGAACTTTCTTGAAACACCAGACAGCGGAACGATGATCTTCCATGATCATAACTATGATCTTGCCCATATGTCTCATCACGATATCGCGAAGATCCGCATGCATACCGGCTTTGTGTTCCAGAACTACAACCTGTTCGCAAACCGCACGGCCTTGCAGAACGTGACCGAGGGACTGATCGTAGCCAGGAAGATGCCGAAAGAAAAGGCTGATGAGATCGGCATGAATCTTTTGAAGAAGGTCGGCATGGACAACCGGGCAGACCATTATCCATCGCAGCTTTCCGGCGGCCAGCAGCAGCGGGTTGCGATAGCAAGAGCGCTTGCGACCGATCCGGAGATCATCTTCTTCGATGAACCGACGAGTGCTCTCGATCCGGAGCTGATCGGAGAAGTGCTGAATGTCATGCGGGAACTTGCCGAAGAGGGGATGACGATGATTGTCGTCACTCACGAGATCGGCTTTGCCCGCCATGTAGCAAACCGCGTCATCTTCATGGACGGCGGCAATATCGTTGAACAGAATACCGCTGCGGAATTCTTCGGGAATCCGCAGAAAGACCGCACGAAGGAATTCATCCGTGCAGAAATGAACCGGGATGGTTTAGGAGGAAAGAACCATGAAAAAACAGCTTAGCATTATCGCAGCAGGAGCACTGCTTCTGACGGGCTGCGGATCTTCCGCAGCAGCCGCATCCACTGCTTCCGCTTCTTCTGCTTCTACTGCAGCCGCAGCGGATCATCTTGCCCGCATCAAGGAAAGCGGGAAACTCGTGATCGGTCTTGAAGGAGACTGGCAGCCGTTCAGCTACCATGATGACTCCGATCAGCTGGTCGGCTTCGATGTCGATGTAGCTGCAGGAATCGCAGATTATCTTGGCGTAGAGCCTTCTTATACCGAAGAGAAGTGGTCCGGCCTGTTCACCGGCTTATCTTCCGGTGTGTATGATATTGTCGCAAATGGTGTCGATATCACCGAAGAGCGCAAGCAGACCTATGACTTCAGCGATCCGTATGCCTATGATCATACCGTCTTGGTTGTCCGTGCTGACAACGACGACATCACAAGTTTCGATGATCTGAAGGGCAAGACCACTGCAAACTCCATCGGTTCCACGTATATGGAACTCGGCGAATCCTATGGTGCAACGGTCAGCGGTGTTGAGTCTCTGGCGGAATGCATGGCAATGGTCACCAATGGCCAGGTGGATGCGACCATCAACGCAGAGACCTCTGTTCAGGACTACCTGAAGACCACAGGCGATACAAGCCTGAAGATCGTTGCAAGAAGCGATGACGCAACGGAATATGCAATCCCGCTCGTCAAGGGCGATGACAACGCAACGCTGCTTGCCGCAATCAACGAAGCAATCGCGCACATGAGAGAAGACGGCGACCTGGCAAAGGCTTCCGAAACCTACTTCGGTGCAGATCTGACTTCTGCTGAGTAAAGGAATCGGCAGAACTAGAACATATCGGCAATCACTGAGACAGAATTGTCTTCATGATTGCCGATTTTTGTGTGCCCGGCATGGGCGATAACCAGGTGGTGAAAGACCGCTGCGAACTTGGCAGCAGGAATCGTTAGCCGAAGGCAAGGGTGTCCATCGCTCTGACATGAAAGCGGGCAGAGTACATGAGGCAGCTGCTGCCTTCCGGAAGTTCAGATAAAAGGAGATGGGGTGCAGATCGCTGATTCCGCATTGAGTGAAATAGCAGCTATTCAGCAGTTCGGCAATCCATGAAAAAAGCACTGGCGAACCAGTGCTTTTGTGCCTCATCAGTCTGCAAAGAAACGTTCTACGAGATCTCTGGAGTATTCAGCAACTTCTTCCATGTCACCGAAGCTCATGATCTCGCCGGCATAGAAGGTGTTGTTCTCTCCCTGCATGCCTTCGACTTTCTCATACCAGCCAGCCTGGTAGTCTTCCGTGAAGATGTGCGGGAAGTAGTAGTTCTCGCATTCGAGAATCACGTTTTCTGCCGGGTTGCTCATTGTCTTCAGATCTTCCAGCACCTGCTTCTTCGTACCTTCATAGTCCAGTACTTTCTGGCCCTTGTGATTACGCAGAGTGTAAGTCGTGATCGGCTGGTTCTTGTCGTCGGTCTTCCATCTCTTGTAATAGACCATCAGATGGCCGAGCCGCTCCGGCTGCATGTTCTCGAAGATGTAGTACGAAGTATCCGGAATATTCTCAGGCTTCATCTCGACTGCCATCGAATCATAGCGCTCATAATCGATCTTGCTGAAGAGCTCTTTCTCAGCAGCACTCGCATCTGCATATTCTGCGAAGTAAGGCAGCGGAGTCGTGACGATCAGCTTATCGAATTCCTTCGGAGCTTCATTTCCGGCTGTGATATAGACCTTGCCATCATGACGCTCGACCTTCGTGACTTCCTGATTCAGAAGGGCAGGGTGCTTCAGCTTGTCGTTGAGATGATCCCAGATGGACTGTGTTCCGTCTTTCCATGTCCAGAGTCTCAGATACATGAAGTCCATCATCGTATCGAAGTCCAGATACTTCAGCACATAGGCAGCCGGAATCTCATCAAAGTATCCATATCCGAAGGAAGTATAAGGACCGATCCAGAGATCCTTGACTCCTTCGACCCCATTGATGCGGCAGAACTCATCAAACGGCAGCATCAGATCTTTCAGGTTCGGATTCTCGCCGCTGACCTTCTGATGTTCCTTCGTTGCCGCATAACCATCATAACGGCCCTGGCTGATGCCGCGGTGTCCATTGATGTCATAGCCGACATACTTAGTCTGCAGCAGCTTGCAGAGCTTCTTGACATGATTCTTCATTCTCAGCAGATGCGGCAGATTCAGCACATTCTTCGTGGAGAACGGATCGATGACCTTGCCATCCTTGTTCTTGTATTGACGAACCAGCGCCGGTCCGTCAACTCCGTATCCCGTGAAATCCATGACCTCCTGAACGGCAAAGTACGTAGGGCAGCCCATGATTGCGCCCATCTCATACGCACGTCCATCCTTGTACTTCGGCGAATAGCACTTGCCGCCTACCCGGTTGTTCTTCTCAAATACCGTGTAGTTCTCGTAGCCTTTCTTCTCGAGATACATTGCAGCGGAAAGTCCAGCAGGCCCGCCTCCTAGAATCGCGATTCTCGTATTCCTGTCCATATTGACCCCTTTCAGATTGTTTTGTGATTTTCCTTCACAACTGTGATCATCATATCACAGGTCCCGGAGATTGGAAACGAAAAATTTCACAATGGTTTCCGGGCAAAGAAACGGGCTGTCAGTTCCTTCGCGTATTCTGCCGTTTCTTCCATGTTTCCGAAGCACATCACTTCGCCAGCATAGTAGGTATTGTTCTCTCCCTGCATCGCTTCGACCTGGTCATACCAGCCCTCTGCATAGTCCTTCGGAGAGAGGTGAGGGAAGTAATACCAGCTTGCTTCATTCAGGATCTGTCTGACCTTCACTCCGCAGTGCTCCAGATCTTCCAGTACCAGTGCTTTCGAATCCTCATAGGTCATCTCTTTCTCTTCGGTATGGCAGCGCAGGGCATACGTCACGATCGGCTGTTCCGGTTCTTTGGACCATCTGCTGTAGGCAACCATCAGATGACCAAGCCGCTTCGGAAGCAGATTGTCAAAGAAACAGCTCGAACGGGGAGCAGACGGATCCGTCAGAACGGCCATCGTGTCGTAGGCCTCAGTCCGGATCTTTGCAAACAGCTCCCGTTCTTTGTCACTGACATCTGCATACTTGCAGAACTGATCCAGCGGACTTGTCACAATCAGGGTATCAAATGACTCGGTATTCTCGTTCCAGGCAACCTGAACCTGTCCATCTTTCCTGATAATTTCTGAAACCAGGGCATTGCATACGGCAGGATGCTTCAGCTTCCGGTTCACGCTTTGCCAGATACTCTCTGTTCCATCTTTCCACGTGAGCAGATCATTCCGCATGAAGCTCATCATCGTATCAAAGTCCAGATACTTCAGCACATACGCAGCCGGAATCTCATCAAAGTATCCATATCCGAACCCGGTGAACGGCTCTGCCCATACCTTCTCAATCAGCGGCACTTCATGTTTGGCACACCAGTCCGAGAAAGACAGGGAGAGATCTGACAATGCTTCATTCGTGCCAGATACCCACTGATCCGGCTTCTGGGGCAGAAAGCCTTCATAGGAACCATTCAGAATTCCCCGGTGATTGCACGTATTGTAGCCCTGATACGTTCTCATCAGAAGGAGTCCGAGTTTTCTCAGCTGTCTCTGCAGGTCCTTCAGTTCGGATTCATCTTCCGGATGAAATGGTTCATAGACCGTTCCGTCGATTCGCCGGAAATCGCGCTCCATCTTCGGACCGTCTGCGGCAATGCCGGCAAATGCCATGCATTCCTTCACGGCATGATAAGAGGGAACACCCATGATGGCACCCATCTCATAATGCTTTCCAAGCTGCAGGGGAGAACAGCACTTGCCCCCGATCCGATCGCTCTTCTCAAGGATCGTGACGTGTTCATAGCCAGCCTGTTCCAGATACATCGCCATCGAAAGACCGCTCGGTCCGCCGCCGAGAATGCAGATGCGCTGTCCGGGATTGTATGCCATAATTACCTCCTGCTCTTTACAGTTTCCGTGAATAATTATAAAATTCACAAGTATGAGAAGCAATGACTGCTTCAGGGCAGAAGACTTCCAGGAACTGCTGGACCATAGCCGTAAAGCTTATGGATCGCTTCCTGCCCTGAAATCCGGAACTGAAACGTATTCTTATGGAGAACTGATTTCTGCGATTCATGCCGAGGCAGAACACCTGAAAAATGAACCGGCATTATGCATCGCCATCGATCAGCCGGAAACCGTATCCGGAATCATTTCGCTCTTTGCCTCAGTCCTTGCAGGAAAACGGACAGCTCTGCTTGATTCCCATCTTTCTCAGGAAGGAAAAGAACGCGCCCTGAAGATTGTCCATGCCGAGCTGATTCTTCCAGGCAACAAGAGAACAGAAGAAACGCCGGTACCAGGAGAAGCAGGAAAGCTGCTGTTCTTCTCGAGCGGAACAAGTGCTTCAGAAAAAGCGGTGGTACTCAGCCAGAAGGCATTCTGCTCCAGTGCCTGGAACGGCCAGAGCATGCTCTCATGCGGGCCTGGAGATATCGTCGGGTCTTTCCTGCCGCTATCTCATGTCTTCGGCTTTGTCTGCACGCTTCTCTGGCCGCTTGCCTATGGAGCTTGCGCTGCACTGGGCAGGGGATACCGGCATCTTCTTGATGATGCGTTTTATTACCATCTGACGATCCTGCCGGCTGTTCCGACTCTGCTGTATTTCCTGCATGCACATGGAGCCCTGAATCTGGAACTGAAGACGATTCTCGTCGGAGCAGGCCCTGCTGATCCGGATACGCTGAGATCGCTCAGCCAGTCCGGCATCCAGGTCAGCTTCGGTTACGGCCTCACGGAGACTGCCTCCGGACTAGCAATTTCCACTGGCAAGGAGAATCCCTTTGCGATGGATCTCTGTCCGGATACAAGAGTCAGAATCGGCGAAGACCATACCGTCTATGTGCGTACTGCATGCATGATGGACGGCTACTATGAGAAACCGGAAGAAACTGCAGCAGTACTGAATGATGGAGAACTGGATACCGGCGATCTCGGATCTCTGGATGAACAGAACTGTCTCCATCTGAACGGAAGAAAGAATGAAGTGCTCGTGCTTCCCAATGGCACAAAGGTATTCTGTCCGGAATGGGAAACAGAACTGTCGAAGCGGATGCAGGGTGAGGCAGCCATCACTTCCGAGAATGGAAAGCTGGTCCTGCATGTATATACCGCATTGAGCGATGATGAAGTCAAATCGAATGCGGATGCGTTCAATGATCAGCAGCCAGCCGGAAGAAAGCTGGGCGGGCTGGTCCGTCATAAGAACCATCTTCCGCGCACTGCCACCGGCAAGCTGCAGAGATGGAAACTGAACGAAGAGGGGGTAAACATATGACTGATGAGGAAATTCTGAAGAGGCTGAAGCAGATCATCTCAGAGAATCTGCCGGAGCTGCGCAATCGCGAAATCACGCTGGACACGAAAATCACAAGAGACCTCGGCATCGATTCGATGAGCTTTATTCTGCTCATCTGCAAAGTCGAGGCTGCTTTCGGGGTTGAGATTCCGGATGGCGAATGGGATCATCTTTCCAGCTGCCGCGATGTCATCGCAAAGATCCGGGAACTTCTGCCGGAGAAAGCCAGTGCATGACAAGCACTGAGACCTTCCGGGTATCTGCTGCTTCCTGCGACCGGTTCCGGCGTCTGTCCATGCATGATCTCTTCCTGCATGTTCAGGAAATCTCGGTCCGGGACGTAGAAGCCGCCGGCATCACGAGGAAAGAAACTCTGGATCAGGGGCTGCTCTGGATCGTGGCCAGAATGTCTGCACGCATGGAACGGCCGATTTGCTATGATGAGACCGTAACCATTGAGACTCATGCCGGGAAAAGCCGGCATGTCCTGTTTCCGAGGCATTGTGAGATCCGGGATGAACAGGGCAATGTCATCTTCCGAAGCTGTGCCCTCTGGGTATTGATGGATCAGAAGACGAGAAAGACGATCGTTCCTTCGGAACATGGTATTGCGATTGCAGGTGAAGATCAGGAAGACGATCTTCCGTGGCTGATGAAAATTCCGGAAGTGACGGGAACCTCTGAAACTTTTCTTCATAATGCCTCGTATTCCGAACTGGATCTCAACGGCCATGTCAGCAATCTTTCCTATTATCGCTGGATCGACGATCTCTTTTCAGAAGATGACCACAGGGAAGAGTACTGTTCATCCCTGAAGATCGGCTATCTCCATGAGATCCTGCTGAACGATGAAGTATCTCTGAAGAAGATCGTGTCTGAACATCTCGTAAGGATCGACGGATCTGTTTCGGATCAGCCGGCATTTGAAGCGGTTCTCGAGTGGAAACCAATCTGAAGTATTTCCTGTAAACTGCATCTCTATTGATCCTGTTAGACTTCCTGTCTTTCAGGATCTTTTTTCAATGCGGAAAACTGAAGCAGAGCAAGTCTGATGCCATGGATGCGGATGTTTATAGGCCGTGAAGCGGTACTTCGAAAGCTGAATCATATGTATGAGTCGGAGAAGTATCAGATGCTGGTTCTCTATGGCCGGAGAAGAATCGGGAAAACGACTCTTCTGAACAAGTTCTGCAAGGATAAGAATCCAATTTGCAAACGAACAGGTCGGACGAGACGAATATGAAACACTTGCTGATCGTGCAAGACTGGTGGGACCGTATCATGCAGAAAAAATACTTCTGTTTTCTCTTTCTGGTTTTACCGGGTGGCTCAAGGATCGTTCGGCTCGTGATTCTTCACAGGAACTGATTTCATTAAAAGATCTATATCGCAGAATTGCCTGAAAAATCCATTTCTGCAGAAACATACAATCTCTGAAACGGACTCGTTCCGTTTCTTTCTTCTGCTTTCCGCTATAGTCGGAAACGGAATGAGACTGGTTGCAGAATCAGGGCTGAGAACACTCGGAATCACGGAAGTGCTGACAGCAGAAATGGAACATGTCTTTGTCACTGCAGAGCTTCCGATGGAACTGCAGGTTCTGGAAGAAGTGAGGTTCCGCCATGCGGCAGAAGGAATCCCGACATGCCAGGAAACTGACAAGAGCCTGTATGGCGAACGGGAAATCCTCGAACGCTGCGGAGAAGAACCGTTTACGGCACTGGAACAGCTGAAGGAAGCACTGAGGAATGGGCAAAGACCAGAGAATACGTTTGCCGGAATTCTTGCCTTGAACCTGTTAGAAACAGGGGTATCGTTTCTGGCTCTGAATGAACAGAAGATTGAGCCTCCGCTTGTTCTGACGAGAAGAGATGGGAAGATGATCCTGAAGGATTATTCGGGCGTCCTCGCAGAGAACGGAAGACTGATCCGGAAAGAGGATGAGGTGGAGGCAGGGGTATCAGAAGTGTTTCTGATCTGCTTCGGGAATGCATATCTGTCGTTTGCAGAGCAGGAAGAGGCGCTGCATCATCTGGAAACAGATCTGAGGCTGGCTATGCCGTATCTTTCAATGACCGTCCATCATGAACTCGTTCAGCCGGAGCCCTCATTCTGCTTCTGTTTTCCGGAGGGCTGAAATCATCCGCAATAGAAAGGGGATAACCTATGCCGAAAGAATACCGGGAGAATGGGTCCTATGATGAGCTGACGGGATTATACCGGCGGGAGCGGTTCATCGAAGAAGTGCGCCGACGGCTGATCCTGAATGAAGAAGGTCCGTATGTGCTGGCCGTATCGGATATCCGCAGCTTCAAGCTGGTCAATGATACGTGCGGAAGAGATACAGGCGATCAGGTGCTTGTGAAGATCGCGGAGATCATCCGGAAAGAAGCACCTTCCGGGGTATGCTATGCAAGACTCGAAGCAGATCATTTCGCAGGGTTATTCCCGATAGAGAGATTAGATGTGAACCGGATGGATGAATTAGTCCGTTCGTTCCGGATCGGGAATCGGGAGAACAGTCCGCCTTTATTCCTGCATGTCGGGCTTTATGAGATCATCGATCCATCGACTCCGGTTCTGGTCATGATTGATCGGGCAAGGCTGGCCATTGCGGGTATCCGCAACGAATATGAAATAAGGATTGCCTGGTATGACGAGAAGATCCGCTCCGGCATCCTGTTTGAGCAGAATCTGCTGAGAGCTTTACCGGAAGCTCTGGAGCGCAATGAGATCCGCCCGTATCTGCAGCCGCAGGTCGATGCAGAAGGAAAGGTCATCGGTGCAGAAGCGTTAGCCCGCTGGATCAGCCCGGAAGCAGGCTTTCTCAGTCCTGGTCAGTTTATTCCCATCCTTGAGCGCAGCGGAGCAATTGCCAAGGTGGATCGCCGGATGTGGGAAGAAGCCTGCCGGCTCCTGAAGAGATGGAAGGAACATGGAAGAGAGGATCTGTATCTCTCCGTGAATCTTTCTCCGAAGGATTTCTGCTTTCTGGATCTTCCGGAGGTATTCGGAAGTCTTGCAGAGACGTATGGAATATCACCGCAGAATCTCAGACTGGAGATCACGGAGACGGTATTCATGCAGGAACCAGGTCCCAGAATGAAGGTGCTTGAGAAACTGCAGCAGGCGGGATTCTTGCTGGAGATGGATGACTTCGGCAGCGGCTATTCCTCGCTCAGTCTATTGAAAGATATGCCGGTTGATATCCTGAAGATCGATATGGTGTTCCTGGACGGAACGAAGTCCCCGGAGCGGGCAAGAAGAATTCTGAAATGCGTGATCAGTCTCTCGGATGCCTTGGGCATGGGATCGATCACGGAAGGAGTGGAAACGGTGGAACAGCTGAAGATGCTGAAAGAAATGGGCTGTCAGATGTTCCAGGGATTCTATTTCGATAAGCCGATGAAAGTCCCGGAGTTTGAAGCAAGATATCTCTGAGTATGAAAACGAAGCTTTCTGAAGCAGGCTATTTCCCGTCTTCAGAGAGCTTCTCTTGTTTCTCTTAGAGAAAAGCGGCGTAAACCCCAGGTGCTTTAGCCCCGGGCAGCTCACGTCCGTAATCATCTGATTCCTGGAGTACAAGTCAGGTTCTTACGAAGACAGAGTTTACGTTAAACATTTCTTAAAGATCTGCCTGCTTTTTTCTTAATGCAGTTCTTTTTACAATGAAAACAGAGCAAGGGGAAAAGATCATATGAGTACAGTCCTGATCGTGGATGATGAAAAGGATATTGTTTCAGCATTGAAAATCTATCTGTCCGGCCAGCAGTATGACCTGCTGGAAGCTTATACAGGAAAAGAAGCACTGGATGTCATGAAAGACCAGCCGGTAGATCTTGTCCTGATGGATATCATGATGCCGGAGATGGATGGCATCACGGCCGTGGCAAAGATCCGGGAAACCTCGAATGTCCCGATCATCCTGCTGACGGCAAAGAGCGAGGATTCCGATAAGGTGCTCGGTCTGGATATCGGGGCAGATGACTACATCACAAAGCCATTCAGTCCGGCTGAAGTGATTGCGAGGGTGAAGAGTGCGCTGCGCAGGTATCAGCGGCTTGGCGGGACCGTGCAGCAGAAAGATGTGCTCGAGATCGGACCGATCCGCCTCGATGATGCCAGAAAGGAAGTGACTGCCGATGGCGAGGAAGTATCGCTGACCCCGATGGAATTCGGCATCCTGAAACTGCTCATGAAGAATCCGGGGAAAGTATTCACCTCGGAAGAAATCTACCGGAGTGTCTGGAATGAAGAACCATTAGGTGCAGAAGGCGTGATTGCGGTGCATATCCGCCATCTGCGGGAAAAGCTTGAAATTGATCCGGGCAAGCCCAGATATCTCAAAGTAGTCTGGGGCCAGGGATATAAGATGGAGGACTGCAGAAGATGAAGAAGATCATCGAAAATCCGGTTCTGAACATACTGGGCGTGATCCTGATCGGCGTATTGCTGGCGGGGGAGACGGTGCTTTACCAGGTTCAGCAGGAACAGAGCAGCTATTCTCTGGATACGGTGAATCCGGCAGGTACTTATTATGAGACGAATGCCTGCTACGTGAACATGCTGGAAGAAGCAGAATCGGTGGCAGAAACATATATGGGCGAAGGAACCCGCTTTGAGAAGCTGCAGGGTCTCAATGATCGCTTTTCTCCTCAGAAATCCAATTCCCGCTATCAGATTGAAAGCGCGGATGGAAAGCTGGTCGGCAATAATTTCCGGGAGAGCGAGACATACGGAATCACCGTGAAGTTCCCGGTCTCCTTCATGGAGGAATCTGCTTTCATCGCATCCGATTCCGAAGATGCGCTCTGGTTCGTGACGATCGGGGTGACGGATCCGATCACCGTAAACGATCGGTATATGGCCAGCTATTCAGAATTCCTGCGAATCTCTAAGCTGCCATCATGGCGGGTGCTGTCATTTGTCAGGATTGCGGTCTATGGCCTGGTCATTGCCCTGCTGGTATGGGAATGCTGTGCGGCCGGACACCGGAAGGGAAAAGAAGGCATCACGATCTCGTGGCTGGATCGGATTCCGTATGAGTTCGCTCTGCTTGCCCTCGTGATTCTGATGTTCCTCTGGAATGGAAATTACAGCAATCCGATCATCACCGGAATTGCCGGCATCTTCTTATCGGTCTTCGTGATCTCGACGGCCACCCGCATCAAATCCGGAACGCTTTACTCCGGCATGATGCTTTCTCATCTGATCCATCTGCTGCAGACCGGGAATACCGGACTGAATGTTCTGATCGTGATCTGTCTGTTGATGATGTATGTGCAGACTTTCTATCTGGCCAGGACGTATTTCATCGATGCCGCCGCAGTCATTCTCCTGATCGCTGCCGATGCGGTTCTGACCTATCATCTGATGATGACTCTGTATGGCACCCGGGTGCTCTCTGAGGCGGCAGATCAGCTCGCCTCGGGAAATCTCGAATATCGGATTGAGGAATCCTCGAAGAAGAGACTCTTCGGTTCCATGCATCAGCTGGCCGATTCTCTGAATTCGATCGGGGAAGGCATGAAGATCGCTGTCCGTGATCAGATGAAGGCTGAGCGCATGCAGGCAGCTCTGATCACGAATGTGAGCCACGACCTGAAGACTCCGCTGACTTCAATCATCAGCTATGCAGATCTGCTGCAGAAGGAACATACGGCAGAACAGGAAAAGGAGTATCTTGAAGTTCTCAGCCGGCAGTCTCAGAGGCTCAAGCGATTGAGCGAAGACATCGTCGAAGCAAGCAAGGCTTCTTCCGGCATGATCCGGGCAGAGATCACGGATGTCTCCCTGAAGGAGCTTTCTGAGCAGGCGGCTGCGGAGTATCAGGAAAAGCTTGAACAGGCTGAAGTGGAGCTGATCATGGATCTGAAACCGGAGAATCCGGTGGTCAAAGCAGATGGAAGGCTTTTATGGCGGGTGCTTTCGAATCTTCTGAGCAATGTGGTAAAGTATGCTCAGCCAGGCACAAGATCGTATTTTTCCAGCCGGGAAGAAATGCCAGGAATGATCACGATTTCGCTGAAGAATACGAGCAGAGAGCAGCTGAATATCGAACCGGAAGAACTCATGGAACGCTTTGTCAGAGGAGATAACTCCCGGCATTCCGAAGGATCCGGCCTCGGTCTCAGCATTGCCCGTTCCCTGACTGAGACGATGGGCGGAACCTTCCGCCTTTCGATCCAGGGAGATCTCTTCATCGCAGAGATCACGCTGCCGATGGCAGAAAGGAAGGCGGCATGAACCGCAAGCGCAGGTATTATTTCGGAAAACGGAAACCAGTGAAGAAGCCGGCBGAACAGCTGAGCGAGGAAGAACGGAAGAAGATTCTGAAGGAATCTCCCCTCTATCAGAAGTCCCTGCTCGTGAAGCCTCATAAAGAACCAGGAAAAAAGTGATTTCATGAAGCACTGTGCATAACCAGGTACAGTGCTTTTTTATGATGCTTCGATAATAAGGCCATGGAGGTGCTGAATATGAATCTGATCAGAAGTCAGGGACTCGAAGAGCTGAGCCCGGAACAATGCTTTGTATTGCTGAAGGAATGGGAGAATCATCAGAGTGCTTCAGAGACTGCCGCAATGCTCGGGGTTTCAAGGAGTCATGCGATGAGATGCCTGCAGGAGATCAATCAGATCCTGGAAGGGAGAACGGAACATGCTGACGCGTACCGGGCGTAGACTGCTGGAGGAAGATCCGGAAGGAGCTGCCAGAGCGATTGCCGCAGCGGACCAGGAACTGAAGGAACATGCTGACCTGAGCAAAGACAAAGCCCAGGTGCTGAAAGACTGCTGGGTGCAGAAGACAGATATGGATTCTGCGGCTAGAAAGCTTGGCATGAAACGGGAGACCGTGCAGATGTGGTATTATCGCTTTGCCATGATGGAAATGCGGCAGGCGATTCAGGAATGCAGGGTATCCTGATCTGGTAAGCGCTTGCAATGGGGTTCCGGAAAGCTGATAATAGAACAAGACAGAGGCGTTTCCGGAGAATCATAGATCTGCTGCAGCATGGTTTTTCGGATCGCCTCAGAAGAATGACAGGAGTGAAGAAAGAACATGCGTTTTGTAGATTCCATTGAAAAGAAAGAAGACGGCGGAAAGCTCACGAAAGAAGAAATCCAGTCCATGGTGACCGGATATGTCGATGGCTCGATTCCGGATTATCAGATGTCTGCCATGATGATGGCGATTCTCCTGAAAGGGATGGATGCGGAAGAAGCGACAGAGCTCACGATGGCGATGATGCATTCCGGAGATGTCGTGGATCTCAGCGATCTGCCTGGCGTGAAGCTTGATAAGCACAGCACCGGCGGCGTCGGCGATACGACGACACTTGTGGTTGCACCGCTTGTTGCAGCATGCGGCGGAACCGTGGCGAAGATGAGCGGCAGAGGACTTGGCCATACGGGCGGAACCCTCGATAAGCTGGAATCAGTACCTGGCACATGCATTGAGCAGCCAATGGATCGGTTCAAGGAAATCGTCCGCCAGAATGGCGTATGCGTCATCGGTCAGTCAGGCAATCTCGTTCCGGCTGATAAGAAGATGTATGCATTAAGAGATGTCACGGCGACAGTTCGCTCAATTCCGCTGATTGCGTCCTCGATCATGTCGAAGAAGCTGGCAGCTGGTGCAGATGCGATTGTCCTCGATGTGAAGACCGGAAGCGGTGCCTTCATGCGGACGAAGGAAGAAGCGTTTGAGCTTGCCAAGCTGATGACGAACATCGGCAAGCTGGCCGGAAGAGAAGTCAGAGCAGTCGTTACGGATATGAACCAGCCGCTCGGCATGGCAGTGGGCAATGCCCTCGAAGTCCAGGAAGCAGTGGAACTGCTCAGCGGCATGATTCCGGAAACAGATCCGCTTTATGAAGTATGCATGCTGCTGGGAAGCCAGATGCTGCAGATGGGGAAGCTGGCTGCAGATGATGCAGAGGCTAAGGCAATGCTGAAGACTCATATCGAGGATGGCAGCGGCCTTGCAAAGCTGCAGAATATGTTCCGTCTCTTAGGCGGCGATGCTTCTTATGTCAGTGTCGAAGGCATGAAGAAGCTGGTTGCTGTGAAGAAAAACATTGATGTATGCGCAGATCGTGATGGCTATATTTCGTCCATGGCAGCAGAACAGATCGGTACTGCAGCTCAGCTGCTTGGTGCCGGCCGTGCTAAGAAAGAAGACAAGGTCGATCCGGCGGTGGGTCTGGTCATGAAGGTGCGCTGCGGCAGAAAGGTTCAGAAAGGCGATCCGCTCTGTACGCTGTATGTCAATGAGGAAAAGAACCTCGATGATGCAATCGCGCTCCTCAAGCAGGCGATTCACATCACCCCGGAACTTGGCGAAGTAGAACCGATGGTCTACGGGCTTGTGACTGCTGACTGAAACAAAGGTGTCTGTCCAGAAAGGATGGACACTTTTTTCTGCAGACTTCCTGGCATTTTTTCCGGCTCAGCTGTTTCCGGAACATCTGATCCGAAGCGACCATGATTCATAAGTGTTCTGTAAATCCTTGAGATTTCATAAGCATGATAGAACTGTACATTCATATCTGTCCGGAACCAGGTTCAGGCTCCCTCCCTAAGACTCCGGAAACGAGAGATCCGTTTGATCTTCTGAAGGAATTCGTTCTGATGATCGGATCCCTCGCTCTCTTCCTTTCGACATGGAGTCAGCTGAGAAAACGCCGCGAATAAGATGCTGCATCTGTCTTCTGATTGAGGACAGGTGTTTTTCTTTCATATGCAGAACCTTTCTTTCTTCAATGATGGTATGATGAAACACACACAGGAGGAACGAACCCATGCGCAGTGACATGTACGATCAGGAAGTGATGAATCTGATTCATGAACTGAGAACCTCCGGGTCTCCCTCCGAGAAATCTGCAGAGCGTCTATTGCAGATCGGCCGCAGTATGCAGGAAGAGCATCTGCTTGGCATCGCTCTTTACTTCAAGGCAAGAATTCATTTCCAGAAATCGCTGGAAATGGATGAGACGCTCGCAGAGCTGACTGAAGCTGCAGTTCATGCGGAAGCTGCGCATGATTTTGATACGCTTTGTTCGGCGTATATCCTGCTTGGCATCGTTTCAGATCTGCATTGCAACTATCCGCTGGCTGCAGCGTATTTCATCAAGGCAAGAAGCTATTGTTCCGAGACCGAGCAGAGTCAGCGCTATTATGCCGTGGTGGCTGCCAATATCTGCCATATCTTCTATGAGGTTCATGAATACGAGAAAGCAGCGTTCTACAACCAGATTTCCATTGAGAAGCTGGAACAGATGCCGGATGATCCGCAGCGTTCCCAGGATCTTTCATCCTGTCATGTCATGGCGGCTGCACTGGCCATTGAGAATGGCGCGGATATCTGCAAGGCGGAAGCGGAATGCGAGCAGGCAGAATCGTTTCGCGGAAAGCCAGGCTGGGATGAGATCAGCGACCTTGATGTGCTGATCACAAAGATCCAGATTGCCGGAGCTAAGAATGATACGGGAGAAGTAAGAAAGCTGTTCCGGGAATTCCTGCCGAGACAGAAGAAGTTTCCGGTCACTGCCGATTCGGTTGATAATCTGCTCTCGCTGATTTCTCTTCTGATCCGTCTGAAGGAGATGGATGCGTGCAGCGAGCTGTTTGCGTATCTGGATCAGAATATGGCTACAGAGATTCCGGGTGTCCTGATGAAGTTTGATGATCTGCGGATGCAGTTTGCCAAAACACTTGGCGATCAGGCAGAAGAAAACCGGATTGCCATGAAATACTATGAAGAAAGCTCCCGCAAACTTCAGGAAGAAGACCGGGCAGCAGTGATAGCTGTAGAAGGGTCTCTCTCAGGGGCAAGACTTGCCGAAGAGAATGTGCGGTTATTGAAAGAGGCAGAGGCCGATGCTCTGACGGGTCTTGCCAACCGGTATGCCCTGAACCGCCATGGAGAAGAAGCGTATGAACGCTGCTATCGCAATCAGCAGAATCTCGGTGTTGAGATTCTCGATGTCGATTACTTCAAGGAGTTCAATGACTCCTATGGCCACCAGAAGGGCGACAGCTGCCTGCAGGCGGCTGCCGAAGTGCTGAAGCAGCTGGCGGAAGAAGATCCGCGCATGTATCCGGCAAGATACGGCGGCGATGAGATAGTTGTCATCTATGAGAATATGACCGAAGCAGAGATGCAGGACAAAGTGAAGCTTATTGCGGAACGGATCGGTGCATTGAAGATTCCGCATGCAAAGTCCCAGGTTTCTTCATATGTCTCAGTATCGCAAGGCGTATACTGGCATGTGCCGCTGCCGGTCAACCGTTTATGGGACTACACGTCCGGTGCGGATTATGCCCTGTATTATGTGAAAAATCATCATAAGGGCAGCTGGTTCATCACGAGACACTCCATCCGCAAGGGCGTGGAGCCCGTCGGTGCGAAGGGCTGGGAAGAGACATGCTGAATATCATCGGCGTGATTCTGATCCTCGTGCAGTTCCTGATGGACGGCATCAGTCTTGCGCATGGCGGCAGAGTATTTGCAGAAGGAATCGACCTTCTGAAGTGGTATGCACCAGGATTTTCCGGAGTCGTTCTCCTGCTGATTTTCCAGGCAGTGCAGAACCACCGGATCCGGGCGGCAGAACAGAAAGCAGAACACAGATTATGACAGAAGTCAGCATTCTTTTCGGAATTGAAGGAGCGAAGCAGGCACAGGGAACCGCAGTGATCATCGATGTGTTCCGGGCCTTCACGCTGGAAGCGTATCTGTATGCATTCCATGCAGAGAACATCTATGCGGTCGCTTCCGTCGAAGAAGCACTTGCATGGAAACAGAAAGATCCTTCCGTACTCTTATGCGGAGAACGTGACGGGAAGATCTGTCCCGGCTTTGACTTCGGCAATTCGCCGGGATCCATTGCCGGAAAGGACTTTTCCGGAAAGACGATCATCCATACGACGACCAATGGCGTCCAGGGCATTGCCTCCTGCGAGAAGGCTTCTGAGGTGCTGACCGGTTCGCTTGTCAATGCGAAAGCAACAGCAGACTATATCCGCAGCCATAATCCGCAGCTCGTGAGCCTGGTATGCATGGGCTGGAAGGGCAGGCAGACGGAAGAAGATCAGCTGTGTGCAGACTATCTGAAAGCACTGATCGAAGGAAAGCCTTTCCCGCAGCTGGAAGAACGTGCTCTTGCCCTGAAAGGGCAGGAAGGGAAGAAGTTCTTCGATCCTGGCCAGCAGGACGTATTCCCGGAGGCGGATTTCTGGATGTGCATTAAGCATGACCTTTTCCCGTTTGTCATTCAGGCAGTGAAAGAAGGAAGCTGCTGCCATAACCGGAAACTGGAGGTATGAATGCCCAGAAAATACTTCTTCTTTGATATCGACGGCACGCTGACCGACGATGAGACGCATAAGATCGTGCCGAGTGCTGAGCGCACGCTCCATGCCCTGGAGGCCAATGGCCATTTTGTCTCCATTGCGACCGGGAGAGCACATTATAAAGCCCAGGGATTTGCGGATTCGATCGGAATCAGGAATATGGTATGCAATGGCGGCGAATGCCTGGTGCTGGATGGAAAGGTCATCGAGAACCGGCCGCTGGATCATGAGACTGCAATGTTTCTGGTGCATCATGCCGAGAAAGCAGGCCTTGGCTATCTGCTCATGACGGATGACAGCGACCGTGTGCTCATGAAGGATACCCGCTTTCTGGAACAGGCCGGAAGAAGGACGGAACTGACCACGTATGTGCTGGATCCGGACCTTGTTCCTGAAAAGATTCCCCAGATCTTCAAAGTCTATATCGCGATGACAAAGGAACAGGAACCAGATAATCCATGGATTCAGAAGCAGGGACATCTGCGCATGGGTCCAGGCTATCTGAACTTCCAGCACGATGCCAAGAAAGACGGCATCCTGAGAATGCTGAAAGCAGTAGACGGAAACGAATCAGACGTCGTTGTCTTCGGGGATGCGGTGAATGATCTGGTGATGTTCGATCCCCGCTGGACGAGCATTGCCATGGGCAATGGCATGCAGGAACTGAAAGACAAGGCAGACTATGTGACGGCAGCCAATATCGATGATGGCATTGAGAAAGCATGCAGGAGGTTCGGATGGATCTGAAAAAGACAGCGAGATGGGAAGCGGCGATCTTCTTCGTGATGATGCTCGTTTCTTCCTGGTCGGAAACAACGGTTTCTTCCGGGGCGTTCTATATTTTCGCACTGATTGCGGCGGGTATTTCCGTGCTGGTCTACTTTGCCGGCATGCGTTTTCTGCCGAAGCTTCATGAAAAGGGAACCAGCTGGAAGCTGGTTCTGGCCGGCGGGATTGCCGGTGCGCTTGCTGGTCTGTTCATGGCGATTGCCTCAGGCAGTTTCTCAGCGGCCGGTGCACTCATGCTGGTGATGTTTCTGGGCGGCATCCTGTTCGGATTTCTGTACTGGATCGTGAATCTGCAGATCCTGAAGTACCTGGAGTCTTCCGGTACTTCCTGGAAAGAGTAGTTTTCTATGTGGCTGGATCTTCTCGTTTTCGTGATTGCCATCCTGCTGCATCATGCGGGCGTGTTCTGAAAAAGCGCTTGATGACCTTGCTTTCTGGTGATACTATATACAGGCGCCAAAACGCAGCCACTGTTCCGCTGGCCGCATCGGGACTATGAGCAGATCGGCGAAAACGATAAAGGAGAATAGACATGAGACTCGATTTAGTAGACAAGATCACAAAAGATCAGATCCGCAACGACATTCCTGATTTCCGTCCGGGCGATACGCTCAAGGTATTTGTCCGTATCCGTGAAGGTGAGAAGTCCCGTATTCAGCTGTTCGAAGGTGTTGTAGTAGGCATGCAGAACGGCGGCATCGGCGAGACATTCACCGTCCGCAAGATTTCTAACGGCGTCGGCGTTCAGCGTACATTCCCGAAGAACAGCCCGATCATCGATCACATCGAAGTGGCTCGCCGTGGTAAGGTCCGCAGAGCTAAGCTCACCTACCTCAAGGGACGTTCCGCAAAGAATTCCCGTATCAAGGAAGATCGTTAATCAGATCAGAAAGTGCCGCAAGGCACTTTTTCTTCTCCTTCCATGGTATAATCAGTTTCCAGAGGTACATGCATGGCCGAGAAGAAACAGGAGAAGAACACCGGGCTGAAGGTCATCCTGGTGATCCTGATTGCTGCAATCATCGGGTTATTCGGGTATTCCCGCATCAAGACCAAAGTGGTGAAGCAGGCCGCCGAAGTCGTGGTCAGAGACCAGCTGAAAAACTATGGCATCACCGACAGCCAGATTGATTCCGTCCTGAATCAGATTGATGAGCAGGATCAGGAAACCATCACGAACATCGTCAGCGATCATGTGAGTGTCTCTTCCATCCAGGAAGTGCAGAAGTATGTCGCATCCGGAGACCTGCAGGGACTGACCGAATATGCTGAGAGCGAGCTCTCTGATACGGAGAAGCAGGAACTGACAGACCTGGCAGCAAAGTATAAGAACCAGATCGTTCTTCCGTAATAAAAGCCTCATTGCTGAGGCTGATAGATGATTGAAACTGTGCGATAGCTGCACAGTTTTTTTTACGAATGGCACTCTTCCTGAAGCCGTTCCTTGAACCAGGCAGTGCGGTTGTCCATCGATTCAATTGCGTTGATCAGCTCCTGATCATGGCGCACATTCAGCTTGAACACATATCGCTTCACGAACTGCTTCTGGTAGGATTCATTGTATTTCATGCGTTTCTGCCGGGTATCCGGTCTTTTCTTTCTGCCCATTTTCCTGTTCTCCGATCTGATTGGTATACCAATCATTATAAAACAATGATGGCCGGATGGCAATTCCTCTCTGAACTTTGAGATATTGAAAACTGAGGTATAATGAGCGAATGAAAGCAGGTGTCATATATGGATAGCGAAGAAACGAAAAACGAGTCTGAAGTACCGGAACCGAAGAAAAGTTCGTTCTGGTCCGAGACCTGGGATTTCATCCGGACACTTGTGATCTCGATGATCTGCGTGTTCCTGGTGGCGCACTTCCTGGTGCGGCCGATCCGGGTGCAGGGCAATTCGATGTATCCGACGCTGGAATCCGAGTCCGTCGGTCTCGCCAATGTGCTTAGCGTCGAAATGGGAGATCTGAGCCGGTTTGATATTGCAATCATCTATCTGCCGGAGAAGAAGGAATATCTGGTCAAGCGCATCATCGGTTTACCAGGAGAAACGGTTTCCTATACCGATGGCCAGCTTTATATCAACGGAGAACCTGTGGATGAACCATTCCTGAATGCGGACTATACGTCTCAATGGGGTGATGAGTTCATGAGCAATGTGGAACCCATCACCTTAGGTGAAGATGAATATTACTGCCTCGGCGACAATCGTCCGAACAGCCGTGACAGCCGCTACTACGGACCATTCACGAATAGCCAGATCATTGCCAAAGGTGCATTGATTCTCTGGCCTTTCTCTGATTTCGGAGTGAAGTCATGGTAGCCATTCAGTGGTATCCGGGCCATATGGAAAAAGCCCGCCGGGAGATGAGCGATCAACTTAAGGCGGTGGACATGGTCATTGAATTGCGTGATGCCAGAATCCCGAAAAGCTCCCGCAACCCGATGCTGGATCAGATGGCGCAGGGAAAACCGAAACTGATTCTGTTAAGCAAAGCAGATCTAGCCGACCCCGAAGAAACGGAGAAGTGGCTGAAGAGCCTCGGAACCAAGCCGGATCAGAAAGCGATGGCCCTCGATCTTCAGAAAGACAATTCGTATCGGCAGAAGATTGTTTCTGCCTGTCTGGAACTGACTGAGCCAAAGCGGCAGCGGATGATCCGCAGGGGCATTCATCCCCGGCCGATGCGGGCCATGGTATGCGGCGTTCCGAATGCTGGCAAGTCCACGCTCATCAACCGCATTGCCGGAAAGAACCAGGTCAGAACTGCCGATAAGCCAGGCGTGACCAGAAAGCTCGTCTGGATCAAGGCAGACCCGAATCTTGAAATTCTGGATACGCCAGGGGTCTTATGGCCGAAGTTCAGCGATCCGAAGACCGGATCCTTATTAGCCGCAACGGGTGCGATCAATGAAGACATCCTGAACCTGGAAGAAATCGCCATGGATACGATTCATACGATCCGTTTGAGATATCCGGGCGTTCTGGAAGCAGCATATGGAGCAGAGGAAAACATCAGAACCGATGTGATGCTTGATCAGATTGCCGTATACCGGCATCTGGCTGCGGCAGGGGAACAGCCCGACCGCAAGCGCGCAGCGGGATTGTTTCTGCATGAGATGCGCCGGGGCAGACTCGGCCGCTTTACCCTGGAGTCGCCTGATGAAAATGAAAACAGCACATCTGTGTCCGAATGAATATGAACACGCCTTCTGGACAGAAGGAAAACTGGTCATCGGTCTCGATGAGGCCGGAAGAGGACCGTTAGCCGGTCCTTTAAGTGTGGCCGGTGTCATCTTTCCGATCGGCTATGAGAATCCGGACATCTATGATTCCAAAGCTCTCAGCGAGAAAAAGAGGGAAAAGCTGTATGACCAGATTCTTGAAGATGCGCTGTGGGCAGAGGTCATTGAAGTCTCTCCGGCAGACATTGACCGCTATGATATCTATCACGCTGATATGCGGGCAATGGAGCAGATTGCTGCAGAAAGCGGCGTTTCGTGCATCCTGACCGATGCGATGCCGTTTCAGAACGGAACGGAAGTGATTTCGTTAGTCAAAGGGGACCAGAAGAGCATTTCCATCGCCGCTGCGAGCATCCTTGCCAAGGTAACAAGAGACCGGATCATGGTTCAGTATGATCAGGAATATCCGCAGTATGGCTTTGCCAAGCACAAGGGCTATCCGACAAAGCAGCATCTCGAGGCCCTTCGGAAATACGGCATCACCCCCATCCATCGCAGAAGTTTCAGACCGGTCGCAGTGCAGCAGGAACAGCTCGATCTGTTTCCGGATGAGAAATAGGCAGGAACGCATATGCCATTGATGCTGATTGCATTTTCCATGCACTGCATCATTTCGGACTGATCTGAAGGAACCAGGGATTTCTTCTGCTATAGAGAGGCAGGAGGAGTTTCTGGTTTATGACAAGTGAACGTGCACTGCTGGCGGCATATGCCGTGCGCTATCGAGGCGAATGGAAGAAGATTGCCGCAGCTATCGCAAGGAAGGAACCTGTATCCATTCCGGAGGTGAAAGAGACTTATCTGACGATTGCCGATGAGGCATATCCGGCTTCGCTCAGAAGACTGCGCTTTCCGCCCTGGGTATTGTTTTATGAGGGAAATCTCGAATTGCTGAGGTATCCGGCCGTGACCATCATCGGCTCCCGGGAGATGCATGCCTATGGCAGAGCGATGACGGAACTTGCGGCTTCGATTCTGTGCGAGCATTATGTGCTTGTGTCAGGACTTGCAAAGGGAGTGGATGGAACGGTGCATCGCACAGCCCTCGAACATGGGGGTCATACGATCGGGGTGATCGGCTGCGGGCTGAATGTTGCCTATCCCCGCTGCAACCAGGATCTTTATCAGCGCATGTCAGAAGACCATCTGATCCTGAGCGAATATCCCCGTGATACGATGCCGGAATCCTGGCATTTTCCATGGCGCAACCGGATTCTGGCAGCGCTGGGCGAAGCGGTGATCGTCACCGAAGCAAGGCGGACGAGCGGCACGATGCATACGGTGAATGAAGCCATTGCCCTGAGCAGGGAGGTATGGTGTGTTCCTTATCCATATGGAGCAGAAGAGGGAGAAGGGTGCAACCTTCTGATCTCAGAAGGTGCGAATCTCTTAGTGAATGAGGATTCCCTGAAAGACCTCACGAATGCCGCAAAGGACAGAAGGCTTGCAGAAAACTGCGGAAGTGTTGTATAAACAGGTAGTATTTTGAGGTAGCAGAGCATATGAAAGATCTCGTGATAGTAGAGTCTCCGTCCAAATCGAAGACCATTCAGAAATATCTGGGAAACGGATATGAAGTAGTTTCCAGCAAAGGACATATCCGCGACCTGGCAATCCGCGGAAAAGACGGACTCGGGGTTGACATTGAGGATCACTTCAAGCCGACTTATGAGATTTCCAAGGACAAGGAAGAAACCGTCAAGGAGCTTCAGAAGCTCGCTTCCCATAGTGACAAAGTGTATCTGGCAACCGACCCGGATCGTGAGGGAGAAGCCATTTCCTGGCATCTGGCTCAGGTGCTGGATTTACCGGAAGATGAAGTAGACCGGGTGACGTTCCATGAAATCACCCATGATGCCGTCCAGGAAGCATTTTCCAAGCCGCGGACCATTGACATGGACCTTGTCCATTCCCAGGAAACCCGCAGAATTCTGGACCGCATCATCGGTTTCAAGCTTTCCAAGCTATTGCATAACAAGATCCGTTCCAAGTCAGCCGGCCGCGTGCAGTCTGTCGCGCTGAAGCTGATCGTCGAGCGCGAGAAGGAGATCCAGGCATTCGTTCCGGAGGAATACTGGACCATCGATGCGAAATTTGCCAAGGATGGCAAGGAATTCACGGCCAGCCTTTCCAAGATCAATGGCCAGAAGGCAGAACTCCATAATCAGGAAGAAGCAGACAAGGCCTTTGAGCAATGCCAGGGAGAATTCACCGTCACTGCCATCAAGCCGACTTCCAAGAGCACGGCAGCGTTCAAGCCGTTTATCACGTCCACCCTGCAGCAGGAAGCTTCGACGAAGCTCGGCTTCTCGGCAAAACGGACCATGGCGATTGCTCAGCGTCTCTATGAAGGCATCGATATCGGCAATGGTCAGGAAGGTCTCATCACCTATATGCGTACCGACTCGACGCGTCTGTCTGATGTATATATGAAGGCAGCTCATGAACGGATCGGTTCGTTATACGGAAAAGAGTATCAGGGCTTCTATCATGCCAAGAATGATGCCAATGCTCAGGATGCTCATGAAGCAATCCGGCCGACGAATCTCGACAATGATCCGGAGAAGATCAAGTCCTATCTGACCAATGAGCAGTACCGCCTGTATAAGATGATCTATGCAAGAGCGCTGGCTTCCCAGATGGCGAATGCGAAGTTCTCGGGCGAATCACTGGTGCTTTCCAGGAATGGCTATGACTTCACGGCGAGTGGCAGCCGCATGGTATTCGATGGCTGGCTGAAAGTATACGGAGATTACTATTCCAGCAAGGATACGCTGTTACCGGAACTGAGCGAGAATGAGAAGCTCACTCCGACAGAGATCAAGCCGAATCAGCATTTCACAGAACCGCCGGCTCGCTATACCGAAGCAAAGCTGATCAAGGAGATGGAAGAAGAAGGCATCGGCCGTCCTTCTACCTATGCCATGATCATCGATACGATTCAGGCAAGAGGCTATGTCGAGCTGAAGCGGGCAACCGAGAAGTCCAAGACCAAGGTTTTCTTCCCGACGGAACAGGGAGAACTGACCGTGGAGAAGCTGGATGAATTCTTCTCGAGCATCATCAATGTCCGCTATACCGCAGACATGGAGACGGACCTCGATGAGATCGCCGAAGGCAAGGCAGATGAAGTGGAAACGCTGACAGCGTTCTGGAAGAAGTTCTCGCCGCTGCTGGATGAGGCCTATGAAAAGATGGAGAAAATCCAGCCGGAGAAGGTCGGAGAGAAGTGCCCGGAGTGCGGAGGAGATCTGGTCTACCGCAATGGCCGGTTCGGCAAGTTCATCTCGTGTTCCAATTTCCCGAAGTGCCGCTATACGAGACAGCTCGACGGCAAGGAGAAAGAGAAGCCGGAGCCGACCGGGAAGATCTGCCCGGAGTGCGGAGGCGAGCTGCTGAAGCGCAAGAGCCGCTTCGGGACGTATTTCCTCGGCTGTTCGAACTTCCCGAAGTGCCGCTATATGGAAAACCTCGACGGCGAACGCATCCTTTCGAAAAAAGAACGCTATGCGAAGAAGCAGGAAGAAAAAGCGGAAGCAGCACCGGCCGAGAAGAAAACCGCCAGGAAAACTACGACGAAGAAGACTGCAGCGAAGAAGACTGCAGCAAAGAAGTCTCCGGCAAAGAAAACCACCACGAAAAAAACAGCCGCCCGGAAGAAAACCGCAGCGAAGACGGAATCAGCAGAGTAGCATCAGACCGGGGCAATTCCCGGTTTTTTATCAGAAGAAGCACCAGGAAGCAGAAGAATCAGACAGTCTGAGAGTGAATGATGGAAAAACATGCAGCAATCATCGGCGCCGGCCTAGCCGGATGCGAGGCAGCTTATCAGCTGACCAGGCGGGGAATCGCCGTGGATCTCTATGAGATGAAACCCGTGAAAAAGACCCCGGCCCATAGTGAAGATACGTTTGCAGAGCTGGTCTGCTCGAATTCTCTGAAGAATGAAGCGCTGACCAATGCCTGCGGTCTATTGAAACAGGAGATGAGAACGATCGGTTCTCTGATCCTGGACAGTGCGGAGCATCATAAAGTACCGGCAGGAGCAGCCCTGGCCGTTGACCGGGAAGGATTCTCTGCCGAGATCGATGCCTGGATCCGCCATTGTCCGTTGATCACGATTCATGAAGAAGAAGTCACGGAGATCCCGGCAGGACCGTGTATCATCGCCACCGGTCCATTGACCAGCGATGGACTGATGACGGCGGTGAAACAGCTGTTTCCGGAAGAAGACTGCTATTTCTATGATGCGGAAGCACCTATCGTGACCAGAGAGTCCATTGATTTCTCCATTGCCTACCGCAAGTCCAGATATGACCGCGGGGAGGCCGATTATATCAACTGCCCGATGACTGAAGCAGAGTTTGATTCCTTTTATGATGCCTTGATGAAGGCAGATACGGTACCGCTGCATTCGTTTGAGAAAGAAGTCTACTTCGAGGGCTGCATGCCGTTTGAAGTCATGGCCAGAAGAGGAAAGCAGACGCTGCTCTACGGTCCGATGAAGCCGGTCGGGCTGAGAAAGCCGGATGGCACAAGACCATATGCGGTCGTGCAGCTGCGTCAGGATGACGCGGCTGGAACGATGTACAACATCGTCGGCTTCCAGACACATCTGACCTGGGGTGCCCAGAAACAGGTGCTGCGGATGATTCCGGGACTGCAGAATGCAGAATTCGTGAGATACGGGGTCATGCACCGGAATACGTATCTCAATGCCCCGAAGCATCTGCTGCCGACGTTTCAGACGAAAGTGCGTCCGGACCTGTTCTTTGCCGGACAGATCACCGGGGTAGAAGGATATGTGGAGTCCGCTGCCAGCGGCATGCTGGCAGGGATCAACCTGGCTCATCTCCTGAAGGAAGAACCGCTGGAGACATTGAGCAATCATACGATGCTCGGCTCTCTGACCACTTATATCACGCAGGCAGATCCGGAGCATTTCCAGCCGATGAATGCCAATTTCGGCATTATGCACCTGAATACAGCAGTGAAGAAGGCAGACCGCAAGGAAGCCTATGCAAAGCAGTCATTGCCCATCATTGAAGAAGAGGTCCGCAATGGCAGACTTTGAAGCATCCCTGCAGGGATTCCTGAATCATATTGCGATCAGCCGGACGGGATCGAAAGATACCCGTGACGCCTATGGCAGAGACGTGAGGAGGTTCCTGGACTATCTCACTTCCATCGGCATCACGGATTTCGAAGACGTCGACCGTCTGATAGTCAGCGATTATCTGACGAAGCTGCGTTCCGGCGAGATCGGCGGAAAGCCCTTGAGCAATGCCAGCTATTCGCGCAACCTTTCAAGTCTCCGCTCTTATTTCCGCTATCTGAATAAATATGAAGGCGTACAGCAGAATCCGGTGAGCTTATTCAAAGGCGCAAGCAGTCATCGGAAGCTGCCGGAATATCTGACGTTTGATCAGATGGAGCAGCTGCTGAATTCGTTTGATCTCTCGGATCCGATCCAGGTGCGCAACCGCTGCATGATCGAGGTCATGTATGCATGCGGACTCCGGGTCAGCGAATGCGCCGGTCTGAAGATCGAGGATATCGATCTTTCCAGCCGGACCCTGAAGGTATTCGGAAAGGAATCCAAGGAACGCATGGTTCCGTTCTATCCGCGCTGCGGACAGCTGATTGAGCTGTATCTGAACGAGGCAAGACCTCAGTTCGTGAAAACAGAACATCCGTATCTCTTCGTCAATACGAGAGGGAAGAAGGTCAGCTCCCGTTCCATCGAGCAGATGGTTGATCAGGCAGCCATCAATGCAAATCTCCCGATGCATGTGCATCCGCATATGATCCGCCATTCGTTTGCGACGCATCTGCTCGATAATGGGGCAGATTTAAGAGTGGTGCAGGAGCTGTTAGGACATGAGAACCTCGGCACGACCCAGATCTATACGCATGTGACCCAGGATCGCATGCGCAAGGTGGTGGACAAGGCGCATCCGTTCTCAAGACATGCTGAATAGCCTGGAAGAAGGTGAATTGAAAAACTGAACGCAAGTTTTACGAAGTTATCGCAAGCTGTGTGTGACAAGGAATAGTGAGAGACCGGTTCTGAAGTAATTCCGGTCTCTTTTCTATGGATTTTCTGCCTGAAATGATA
>NZ_VUMN01000025.1 GCF_009696165.1 Stecheria intestinalis
GTAGATATGTTCCGGATTCATGGAATCAAGCTCGTTCAGGACTGTTTTCAGACTGTCCAGATCTTCTTCGAAATAGAACCGGTTCAGAAAAACAGAATAAGATCTGCATGCGTGCAGTTCATCAATCGTGATCGAACAAAGACCGGTGAAGCTGTGGCCTTTCAGGGAATATGCAATTTCATCAGCGCCGGCTTTCAGAAGGCGTTCGCCTTCTTCCTGGTTCCGGGCAATAGCAATCAGTTTTTTCATAGCATACGAATTGTATCGTATTTTTCATGTTCTGACTGTTTTTTCTTGATTTTCGGACATGTTGTGGTACCCTTTGTGACAAGGTATCAGAAGATACCGAGAGCTGCCGCGTAAAGTGCCGCAAGGAGTTCAAGGGATAATCTTGCGGACGAAAAGAGCATTCTTGCGATGGCAGTTCCAACCCGGACAGAAAAAACAGAGAGGAACCTTCTTTCCGTTTGTTCGATTCGGGAAAGGAGGGTCCTCTTTTATGAATCTCTGGAAATCATCTGCAGAAAAGCTCCATCAGACAAAGTATCTGGCCCTGATGGCAGCCATGATCGCACTGAAGACCGTGCTCAGCATGTATTACATTCCGGTCTCGGAAAACCTCAGAGTCTCGATCTCGTTTCTGATCGTTGCCCTGGAGGCAAGCATCGTGGGACCGGCGGCCGGCATCGTGAGCGGTGCCGTCACAGATCTCGTCAGCTTCGTGCTGTTTCCGGATGGTGCGTTCTTCTTCGGATATACGATCACTGCCATGCTGGGGGAACTGATCTATTCGCTGTTCCTCTATCAGAAGAAGATCACCTGGCAGCGCTTATTCCTCAGCAAGCTATTGAACAATTATCTGGTCAATGTGCTGCTCGGGTCGTTATGGTCTGCAATCCTGTATTCGAAGGGCTATTACTGGTATCTGGCCCGCAGTGCCGTAAAGAATACGATCCTGCTGCCGTTTGAGGTGCTTGCCTTAGCCGCATTATTCAAACTGCTGCTGCCGGTGCTTCAGAAGCGCGGATGGATCATGAAGCAGTCTTAATAGAGACCGCCGATGCGGATGCTGTCATCCATGCGCTTCAAGGTCTGGCTGTATCCGTCATACAGCCCTTCCCGATCCGGAAGTTCTGCTTCAGTCACATCGCTGATCGGCTTGACGACAACGCTGCCATCGCTCTGCGGGCAGCTGACGACCAGATCGACTTTCGGGTTCGTCAGTTCAATGCGATGCGTCGTTCCGGCAGTGATTTCGGTCACCGTCACGGCGCCGATTGCTCCGATCCGGTCCGTGCTGTCTATTTCATCTGTCAAGAGATTGCCTAACGAATAGAACACCAGCGTATCATCAATCCAGCACACCGGCTGGACTGCATTCTCGGCATTCCCGATAATCACCGAAGCCCCCGCTCCGGCAAGGGCTTCCGCAATCTGTTTCTGACGGTCATTCGGCAGTGCGCCCTGGCCGCCATTCCAGAAGATCGAGACAATCACGATATCCGCATTCTGCGCCGCTTTGTTTACTAACAGCGGCGATTTTTCATCATCATACACATTGACGAGGTAGTTCTCATTCTCCGGAATCGGGTCATCCAGAAGATCTGTGAAAGAAAGGAAGGCTGCACTAACTCCATCCGCTTCTGCAATCCGCAGCTGATTCTGAGAATCCGTGCTTGTATTGGTTCCGCTGGTCATTGCCGAAGAATCGGTCCAGTATGCCATCGAGGAATCAATACCATCCTTGCCATGGGCAAGACTTGCCGGATTTGCAAGTCCGACCAGATTGAAGCCGGAAGAAACCATCGCATCTCCGAATTGCGAAGGCAGATCTGTGCCGATCAGCGATTCCTGCTGATAGGAAGAAAAGCCGGAAGTGCTGATGATCTCTGAAAGCGAAGACACACAAGCCGAATAATCAGAGCTCTGCATCGTCGTATTCACGGTTCCTGCCGCAAAGACATTCACGACATTGGTTGTCTCTTCCGGCAGCCAGTATGCCGAAGCAGAGGCAGAGATGGCTGCCGCTTCTTCCTTCTTTTCCATTGATTTGGTCAGCAGGGTCATGATCAGACTGGTGCTTGCGATGACAAGGGCCAGGATGATCAGAATTCTGCCGGTATCATTCCAGAAATTCTTCTCGTCGTCCATGGCTCCATTGTAGCATATCGGGTGTATCATTATCGCAACAGCAGATGTGAAAAACACCCGCTGAACAGCAGGACAGAAGGAGAACACATCCATGGCATTCACTCGGAAAACAGCCAGTCTCGTACCGATCAAGGATACGGTATTTGCGGTTGCAGACATGGCGAAAAAAGATAAAGCAGAACATGGCGAAGATGCAGTAACCGATGCGACCATCGGATCTTTGTATGGAGAAGATGGAAAGCTAGTTGCTTTTGATACCGTATTTGATCATTACGATGTGATCGATCACCGCACCAAAGCAGCATACGCTTCCAGCTTCACCGGAAACCCGGATTACCGCAAGGAAGTCTGGGACTGGGTCACTCAGGGAAGCAGTCTGAATCTGCCCCACTCCGTCATCGCTACGCCTGGCGGAACCGGTGCAGTCTCCACATCGATGGTCACATTTCTCGATGCAGGTCAGACCGTGATCCTGCCGGATATTGCCTGGGGCTCCTACAGCCTGATGGCCGCACAGGACAATCTGAAGACCGTGAAGTATCAGATGTTTGAGGGAGACCATTTCAATCTCGCATCCGTGAAGAACGCGATTGAAGAAGTGCACAAGACGCAGGATCGGATTGTCCTGGTCGTCAACAGCCCGTGTCATAACCCGACCGGCTACAGTCTTTCCGACGAAGAATGGAAAGAATTAACGGATCTGCTCAATGAAGCTGGAAAGACCGGTCCGGTCATTCTCGTGAATGATATTGCCTATATTGACTATTCCTACAACCTGGCACATTCGAGAGCTTACATGGACTGCTTCAATCAGTTCAGCGATCAGGTCATGGGTGTCATCTGCTTCTCCTGTTCAAAGACTCTGACTTCCTACGGACTGCGCTGCGGTGCCGCAGTCATCGTCGCAAAGCAGGAATCAGATGTCCGCGATGCGGAGATCGTCTTTGAGAAGAACGCCAGAGCAACCTGGTCCAACATTCCGAATGCGGCCATGAAGAACTTCGTCTGGGTTGTCACGGAGAAACGCGATACCTTCCTGAAGGAAAAGCAGAAATACATCGATCTCATGAAAGAGCGCAGCTCTGTATTCCTGAAGGAAGCAGAAGAATGCGGTCTGGAGACCTATCCGTACAAGGAAGGCTTCTTCGTCACGATCAAAGTCGAAGATAATGACCGGGCAGAACGTATCCACGCGGAACTGATGAAGAATCATATCTACACAGTCCTCGTCAATAAAGGCATCCGGGTTGCCTGCTGCTCATTGCCTGTGAAGAAAGCTCATGGCCTTGCGGCAAGAATGAAGAAAATTGCTGATTCTGTCCATTAAGAGACTGCCTGCAATTCCCGGGATATCATAAGAATGCAGATCAGGTTCCTGGAAACGGCGCAGCCTTTGCATAGTGATCCCGCCAGAAAGGACAGCATTTTCAGAGTGCTGTCCTTTCTGCATGGACCACTTTAGCAGGAACAAGGAAGGCGAGCGGATTATATCCCAGGGCTGAAGCACCTGGGATTTACGCCGCTTTCCTCTAAATCGGAAATCGTACTATAAACTCCATCATGACACTGCGTCCCGGAGCCCTGGCGCTTGCAATGTGTTCAGTACGCTGAAAACTGACAGATAGTTTATCAGCTTCAGTGTTTGAGCTTTGCTGCCTTATGAGCCCCAAGCTGCCGCATGCAGTTTTCTGACTCACTGAATGATGATACGGATCTTCACATCGGACAGCGGCCAGGTTGAACATGCATGCACATAGCCGAACTTGCGGTCGGCGTATCTTCTGCCATCGCCTTCAGACGGAATGAATACGTCTCCTTCCAGCAGCTGGCAGCGGCAGTAGCCGCATGCACCGCTGCGGCATCTCGTATGATTCGGGATTCCTGCCCGCTCCAGGGCTGCTGCCAGCGGTTCCGATGCCTTTGCCTCAATGACCTGTTCTTCCAGTCCTCTGCATACGGTGCATTTCCAGACTCTGGAAGAATCGCCATGGTATCCTTCTGCTTTTGTGATATCGCGCGGAGCCCCGAATACTTCAAAGCGGATTCTCCGTTCCGGAATTTCCAGCTTCTTCAGCTCCCCGGAAACAAACTGATACATCGGGAGCGGGCCGCAGACAAAGTACGTGCAGTCTTCTGATCCGCTGTATTTCCGGATCAGATCTGCATTCAGAAAGCCCTTTTCTCCTTCGTAATCCGGTTCGTCGGAGATCACGTTGATGAACCTGACCCGGGAACACTGTTCTGCCACTGCAGCAAGCTGCTGTTCCAGGATGATATCCTTGGTGTTTCTGGAGCCATAGAGAATAGTCAGATCTGCATCCATGGTGCCATGTGCGATTTCCTGAGCCATGGCGAAGAATGGCGTGATGCCGCTGCCTCCTGCTAAAGCGATGAGATGCTTCGCATCCCTCAATGGTTCGTAATAGAACTGTCCGAATGGCAGATGGGCATTGAATTCATCTCCTGGTTTCACGTGTTCATACAGCCAGCTTGACGCAAATCCTTCGTTCGGTTTTCCATTGCGGATCGTCAAGGCAAAGAACGGATGATCGTTCTGTCTTGCCTGATATGGTGCAGAGCAGATGGAATATGGTCTTGTCGTGATGGTCCCATTGATCTTCAGATCAAGGGAGCAGTACTGGCCTGCCTGAAACGGCGGAAGCTTATCGCCTTCGCATGCTTCAAAGGTGAACATCCTGGCGGTCAAAGAAACATCTTCAACCTTCACCACCCGGACTCTGGTGACTTCCGGATGCACTTCTTCTGCAAGCTCCCGGATCGGATCGGAATAATGATTCTCGCTGCTGCCGCTGGCAATCAGGTTCCTTCTTGCCCTGGTTACCCGGGAAGCACCTGTGACATCACGAATCAATCCTCTGACTTTCATTTCAGGCAGCCTCCTTCATTTCCGTGAGAATGATCTGGGCAGCGATCTTTCCGTTATTGATATTGACGGCCATGCCATCGCCTGCCAGCTGAGCAGAAGAACACCAGACAAGATGAGAGATCAGATTGTTGTCTTTCCCTGCATCTTCCAGGCGCGCCACGATGCTGTTGGACATAGTATGCTGATAGCCGTAGATGCTGCCGCGGTAGGCACCGGTATAATGCGAGATCGTGACCGGAGTTTCAATTTCGATATCGATGATATGATCCTTCAGATTGACTCCGAGTCTCCTTGATACCTGATCGATCATCTGTGATGCGATTGTCCGCTTGGTCTCAAAGTAATTGTCTGCAGTGACATGTGCAAAGCATTCCGCCAGCGGGAGATTCGTGATCGAAAGAGAAGTTTTACCTTCAGGGACTGCTTCCGGATTTGCATAGTTCAGACAGATCGTCGTGAGATAGCTCCAGTTTCCAAGATGCTTTCCTTCTTTCCAGAACTCCGCGGTATCCATAGCCTTTTCGGAAGAGAAAACAGAATAGCTGTGAATATTCAGGTCTTCTGGCTTCTGGTCCAGCATCAGTACCACGGAGAAGCAGCTGACGCTTAACGGCATCGCATTGGCATACTTTCTTGCCTCGACAGGAACTTCGCTCTGCGGTTCGACCATCTTTCCGAATACGACATCCGGATATGGTCCTGAGGCGATGTAATCCGCATGGATCTCATCCCCTCTTCTCGTTTTTACGCCATAGGCTTGATGATCCTTCACGAGGATCTTCTCCACCTCCTGGCCGTATTCGATCTGAACCCCCTTCTTCATGCAGGCATCTGCCATCGCACATGCCATCTCATGCGAGAAGCCCCTTGCCACATAGCTGCCGCCGCTCATATAGTCGCCCATCAGGAATGCATAGATCGTGAATGGAAGAGAGTTCATCGGCTGACCGACATAGATCCAGTAGGCACTGAGAATCTTCTTCACCTCTTCAGGCAGATGCGTGGTCTGATCAATGACTTCTTTTGCGGAATAGCCTGCAGTCTTCACAAGTTCCTCATGCTGCCTCAGCATCTGCAGCTTGCTGAGGGAGTGTTCATTCAGATAGACTACAGACTGATACACCTTCTCGCAGAGATCCAGCAGTGCATTGACTTCTTTTCTGGTGCCTGGATACTGCTGGTCAATCTCATCTGCCGCAATCCAGGATCCATCCAGGTTCTTTCCAGCATGAAGTTCAATATTGATCTGATCTTCTTCAGAGACGAGCGTATAGGCTTCCGGTACCCGCAGCCAGTCAATCACGACGCCCATCTCTTCAAGATACTTCCGCATGAATAATGGATGATCTGCCGGTCCGATCGACATCATCTCATGCAGAGTGGCTTCCATCTCCACGCCGCTTCTGACAAAGGAGGTTGCGACGCCTCCGGGAAGATTATGCCGTTCGAGAATCAGAACGGACTTTCCTTCTGATGCCAGCTTCATGGCGCAGCTCATTCCTGCAAGTGCTCCGCCGATGACGATGACATCATAATGATCTCTATAGAATGCCATCTGTTCCTCCTTGTGGTTTAACCACAGTCAGTATAGTGATCAGATGCACAAACTGTCAAACATGTGATAAGCTTCTTCCGGTTAACAAGCCTCGGAGGAAGCCATGGATCAGAAAGAAACTGGAAAAAAGCACCTGAAAGATCAGTTCCTGAATCAGATTGCTTCAGAGATTCTGGATGGAAAGCTGAAGCCAGGCGATCGTCTTCCGACCGAACGGGAACTTGCTGGTGAGGCAAAGATTTCCCGTTCTGCAGTGCACCTTGCAATGGAAGAACTGGAACGGATGGGCTTCATCCGGACGAATGCCCGCCACGCAACGTATGTCGAAGACTATCTGAAAAACGGGAATATCGAGACTCTGAATTACCTGATTACCTTCAGCAGAGATCGCTTTGCAAAAGATCATATGCAGGAACTGCTTGATATGCGGCTTGCCATTGAAGGAAGAGCGATTGAACTGCTGCTGGAACAGAATGATCCCTTCGAGGAAACCCTGAAGGAATACCTCTCCTGTGCCAGAGCAATTGCGGAAGCAGAACAGCCAGATGATGTTCAGCTGGCGGGTTCGTTCTTTGAGTTTCATCATGAGATCTGCGTGCTTTCCGGAAACTTCATTCTGTCGATGATGTTCAATTCGTTCCGGAATGTGACATTGAGCTACTGGCAGGATGCGATCCGCGCACTCGGAGCGAAGAAGTGCATTGACCTGGAAGCACAGTTTCTGGACACCTTATCAGGAAGAAATTCCGAAAAATCGATTGCGTTCCTGAGACAGGAATTCGAATTTTTCCGGGATCAGATCGAGCAGGAATCCTGAACCTGAATTTTGCTTAAGCTGTATTGCACCTTCACGATTTCTGATTAAACTGGAAACGATGACAAAAGTAATAGGTTCCAGAAGGACATTTCTGGATGCGGATGATGAAGCCGCAATGGAGTTTCTGAGAATCACTTCCGATATCTATGCAGATCCGGATTACCAGCGCCTGCGCCATTATACGCACCACTACTCCACAACGCGCTTCCAGCATTGCGTGAATGTGGCATGGTATACTTACCTCTGGGCGAAGAAACAGGGTCTGAACTATCGTTCGGCCACCAGAGGAGCGATGCTCCATGATTTCTATCTGTATGACCAGCATAAAGGAGAACAGCCGATCCGCGGACGTCATTGTGCCGTGCATCCGGTGATTGCCCTTCAGAATGCGAAGCAGCATTTCGAGGTAGACCCGATCATAGAGGACTGCATTCTGCACCATATGTGGCCGAGCTGCCCAGGCATGCCGAAAACGAAGGAAGGCATGATCGTGGAAGCAGCAGACAAGTACTGTGCGTCCATTGAATGGAGCAGCCGCCAGGTGCGCCGCATTCCCCAGGGACTTGCGTTCATGCACATGAGGCTTGCCCGCTTTACTTACTGAGGAGGAGCGCATGCCAGCCGCAACAACCCATACAGAATTTGCCCGGAAGGTCTATAATTCCCTTCCATTTTCGATTCAGCAGGAGATCACTGATCCCCATGCTTATTTTCTTGGCTCCCAGGGACCGGACTATATGTTCTTTTCCAGGGCTTATGTCCTGCCTGGTTCCCTGTCGAAGTACGGAAATATGATGCATCACACAAAGGTCAGAGAAGCAATCCTCTATCTGCACACACACTGTGCTTCAAGCGGTGTGCTGAAGAGCTATTTCTATGGGTTTATGACCCATTATGCCCTGGACTCGAAGATGCACCCGCACATCAACCGGGAAGCGAAGAAGATCCATGATACAGTCGGTACCTTTGAAGGAGAAGCCCACTTCCGCATTGAAGCAGAACTCGATGCCTGGGTGCTTCAGAAAGAAAAGAAGAGCTACCGGGTATTCAAAGATGTGAAGGTATCTGATTCTGCTGCAGAAGCGATCGGAACGCTCTATGAAGGACTGTTCCATACCGTCTATGGCATGGAGATTCCAGCCAAGCGTTTTGAAGATTCCTGCCATGATGTCTCAACCTTCACGAAGATGATTGCACCTGGAAGCAGTGCGAAATACCATACGGTCATCCGTCTGGAAACCCTGGCAAAGCAGCCGCATATGATCAGTGCGATGATGCTGGATGAAAAAGATCCATCTGTTCTTCCGCTGCTGAACCCGAACCATGAGGCAAGAGAAGTACCAGGTCAGCCTGGTGTCACGGATTCCAGAGATCTTCCGGAACAGCTGGAAGACGCAAAGCAGTTTGCATTGAAACTGATCACGAAGTTTGACCCGGAAGACCTGAATTATGATTTCATCGGTGAGCCTGCAGATTGAATCTGCAGGTTTTTCTGATTGTATGAACCCGTTTTATCCGTTAGGATATAGGCGTGTTCGGGAACAGAAAATACGTGCTGATGCACAAAGACAAAGCCGTTCTCTCGGCGGAATACTCTCCTCAGACGCATACGTTCCGGAAGATCACGGAAGTTCATGATGCGTCGCACTATCCTGTAGGTACTTTCGTGAAGGGCTCCATTTCCCTTGATCTTCTGAATGACTGGTGGGTATGGAGAGGCATTCCGGATTACCGGGTAGATCTCAAGCGGCTGCTGAAGCGGCTTGGCGTTGCAGACCGTCTGGATCTTCTGGAAGAAGAATTCGGGCTGTCATTAAGTGATCACTACTGGCTCAGACAGGAGCGGGTGAATGCTTCATATGAAGAGCTGAATTATTTTCATCGTTCGTTTGATCAGGAGGGATTTGCCAGATCCATGTTCCGGCAGATGGACTTTCAGCCCCAGGATACTGCCCTCCGTACGCCAGGCAATACGCTCTGCGGTTTTCATCGAAAAGCCTGGGTCAGAAGAGATAATAAGCTGTTCCTGCTCAAGGGAAGCGTCACGAGATACCAGGAAGAACCGTTCAATGAATGGCTGGCCTGGCAGGCAGCCAAGCGGCTTGGCATCTACGCAGTACCATACCGAGTTGAAACGTATGAGAATCAGATCGTGAGCGTATGTCCTGAGATGCTGAATCTGCATACAGATCTCGTTCCGGCCAGAGATGCGATGAAGACGCTGAAGATTCCTTCCGGAGAATCGGAGATTGACTGTTTCCTGGAACTTCTGGAGCAGCATGGCATCACCGATGTGGACGACAAGTTTGATGAGATGCTCATCCTGGACTTCCTGCTATTGAACAGCGACCGGCATAATCAGAACTTCGGAATTCTCGTCAATGCAGATACGAATCAGTGGATAGATCTTGCCCCGATCTTTGATACCGGCAGTGCGATGGGATGCTTCACCGGCACGGATGAGCTTCCTTATGAAGAAACGCATGAAGACTGCAAGCTCTTCAGCCGCAAGCATTTCCGCCATGATGAATTAGGCGAACTGATCATGAATCCGGGCAGATTTGATTTCTCGGTTCTTGATGATCTGCCGGAAGCCTATGAGAGGAAACTGGCATCGTTCCAGGAAGTCACAAGGATCAGCGATCATCGCATTGAAGCGCTCAGCAACCTGCTGCGCCGCCGCATCTCCAAACTCAAGCATCTGCAGTAAACAAGGTGTTTCCCTCCGGAAACATCTTTTCATAATAAAAGAGACTGTATTCCAAGTCTCTTTCTGCTCAGCTATCGCTTTCGCCCCAGTTCGGGATTTCAGTACCCCTGCGGATCAGAACGGTCTTCTGGTATTCCGTCTGATTCAGGAATCGCAGCACCAGCTGCTCTTCTTCCGGCGTGCAGCCGGTCAGGATCTTGACATCCAGAGTCTTCTTCAGGATATCTGCAGCCACGATCAATGCAGTGATTGCATAATGATTGCCGCTGCCGAGATACACGGAAACTCCCTCGGGCTCCCCGTTTGTGTCTTCCAGATGACCATATTCAACCGGATAGACAAGGTTCGGGAATTCCGGATGCGATTCCCCTTTTCTGCGCGTGATCTTCAGCTGGCTCGAAAGGTACAGAGTATCCAGTTTCTGCCAGAAGTACGCGTTATTTTCATATTCTGCCATGCATTACCTCTCAACACACAGATACATTATATCCTTTCGCCCTCACAATGTAAACAAATTACACTTGTGATGAAATTTATTTCAATACCTGATCTTTATTCTGTCAATCTGTGCAAGGGTACTGCATCCGGTCATGCGCATTGTTTCAGCAAGCTCATCCTGAAGCCTCTTTCCAAGCGCAATCATCTGCGCGCTTCCGCCCTGCACAATCGATAATGCGAACGGTCTGCCGATCAGAACACCATCAGCGCCAAGTGCAAGACAGCGGAAGATATCATTGCCCGTACGGATGCCGCCATCAACCAGAATCGTGACCTTTCCTTTCACTGCATCCGCAATCTCCGGCAGCACTTCTGCCGTTCCTGGCGTACCATCGAGCACTCGGCCGCCATGGTTGGACACGACGATCGCATCAGCCCCCGCTTCGATGGCAGTTTCTGCCGCATGCACCGTCATGACCCCCTTCACGATGAATGGCTTTCCTCCTAATGCCTGCTTCACCTTCCTAAGGGATGCAGCAGTCTTGGTTTCCACCGGGGTCTTCCCGGCTCTCAATAAAGGCAGTCCGGCCGCGTCGATATCCATGGCAGCTGCTTCAAAGGATAATCCTTCCAGCAGATGAATCCGTTCTTCAATGCCTTTCTGAACCCATGGCTTGATCGTGACGATGCCATGGCCATGATGGTCATTGACGGCCTGGGCAGGCTTCTGAAACAGATTGACCGGATCAATTCCATCACCGGTGAAGCCTCTGATGCCAAGGCTCTCGCAGGCATCAAGAAGCTGGCAGGAATAGTCATATTCGCTGATGTCATCTCCGTAGTTATTCTGAATGCCCGCACATGGTGCCGCAAAGACCGGCATCGAAAGCTTCATGCCTAGTAATTCTGCTTCAGTGGATATTTCAGATGGTTCCGCACATACATCCATATTGATCCGGATGCGCGCCAGTGCTTCCACATTATGGATAAAACTGCTGCCGGTCCCCTTCCCTCCGACTCCTGGTATTTCTCCTCGGCAGGCAATGCCATTGCATTCCCTGCAGGCTCTGCACTTCAATGCCATCTCCTGATTCTCCTCCTGTTTTCCTGCATTCAGTTTAGCACTGAACGGACAGGATTGGCTCTTGCGCAGAGGACTTCAGGATCCGGAAATATGACTGCAGAGGGATTCCATGGGAATGGTATATTGATTAGGAGGGTTCTGCAGGAAGAGGTGGCATGCAATCATGTATTACAAGATCGGCGATGTTTCTGCTCGGAAATCAAACATTGGTTCTTGTACAAGAGATCCTTTTTTGTTCTCTACCTTAAACTTATCTCCTCCTCATCAACAAGAATTTAGACTGAGCCAAATTGAAAACTCAGTCGGAGTCTGAGGTTCTCTGAAATTCGGGATCATCTCAAGCACAGCCTCAGCTGCGTTCATACCTGTCTGCTCTGCCTCAAGGATATTTCTGCGCAGCACAATGGACTTAAAGGTATCCATTGCCCCGATCAGATTTGTTTTACCGGAAGCGTTCGGACGGTAAATCACTGCAGAGCAGAGTCTCTTGTATTTTGAAGAGCCGGCATGCGCTGTCAGTACGCTGTAATCAAGTCCAGTCTACCTTGGGGCAGGAATCATGGAAAAGATTGTTTCATCCGCAAATGATTTGTAATTTTATTTCTGAACTCTAACAGCATGTGATTTTCTCCTGGTGAAGAAAAGGGCTCTACGCTCAGGTAATGATCCATCTGGATCAGCCGTGTGACATGAAACTGATAACTGATAACCGTTTTGATTTACTCCCCAGAATTTCTGTTCTTCTCTGAAATGTGTTGCCTCATTTTTTCCAAATGAACGCTTCATGCATTATTCGACGCTCTTCTGACCTGATGAATCATGCAGATCCCTATTTTCAGAAATAATTCAGGATTTGGAAGAAATCGTCAGATCTCAAAGTCAGAAGCTATCTAATGTCTTCTGATGCCAATCAATATTCTACATGTCCCAGAAAAAATTTCTGATAGCTCATCAGCTGATTATCCAGGAATACCTTTACTGATAATTCGCGAGCTTTTCTGACCTCTGGTACTCCATGAAAAACAATAGGTCTGGCATTCAGATAGTCAACGCCGAGTTCAAATTCCTTCCGATTCACTATTTCATTTCCGCGCAACCATTCAAACTGCACGCAGGCATTTACCCGATAGTCTTTCAACTTTCCGGCAGCAAATTTCTTTCTTGGATATGCGTCAGAAAAAGAGATGCTGAAATCCCGGTCATGAAGAGAACATTTTTCAATAAACAATCCATTATTGTAAAAAAGTCCTGGATTGATCACTCTGACTCTAGGCCCCCAGTAGCAAAACAGCTTGTTGCTTCTATCTTTGAGCAGATTCAGAAATGTAGTTTTCTCTTCTGCATTGCGGCAGACGATTCCAGCAAGAGAATGCTCAATCTGATATCTGTCAGGATAAACAATTTCAGACTGTCTCAGAGATCTTTCTCTTTTTCTGTCCACATCCTCGGACAGAAAAGGTCCATTTCTGTAGATCATCCGGAAATCCAGCCGTGAAAACTCTTCTTCTCCCTGCAGCAATGGACATCCTCTTCCTGCTTCAGATCCCTCTGAAAAGGATGTATTCGGATCAGATAGCAATTTGTCCAGATAGAAAAAGAAGAAAATGGGAACCGGAACATTTGCATTCGGATCTCCATCATAGCGAAGATCACGATGCTTGAATCCTTCATTGTGATATTGAGTTGGCGTTAAGGGGCGGAAATAGAACCTCACATAGGAAGTTGTTCTCTGTTCCGTCATATCAATCACCTGACGGCTGGCATTATCGTTCTGCATGACTTGCAGTTCTACTGCCTGCATCCGGCTGTAAAGCATCCCGCTCTCCAAAATGCTGATTGCATTCCGTATATCAGTGTAATGATACGCATAATGGGGCCACCACTTTACCAGAGCAAATTCTTCATTTTTCAGAATGATTTCCTGATAGCTCATCACTTCGTCCTTTCAGGTCATAAACTCTTCCTTCTCCTGAGTTTATCTGGTACCCTTCTGTCTTTTCTCCTGTTTTTCCATCCGAGATTCTGATTTCTGAGAGGTAGCCCAGCGAAAGCAGCAGATCCATTACAAGGCGCTCAAGAGACCCTGCTGTTCTTCTAGCAGCAATCCCATTGCTGCGAAGGTCCGACCAGATTTCAAAAAATGAATCTTCGTCTACGAGCACCTGCTCTTTGTCTTTGCCATTTTTTTCGAATGCCAAACCTTCTTTCCAGAGCACACACCAATCTGATCGATCAGAGGAAAAATGATATGGAACGATGGAACAGTTATATCGGATATCATCTTCTAATCCTTGAAAAGACATATCTTTCGCGTTATGTCTCAGCCAGTCAACCGTTTTTTCCTGATTCTTATGCTCTGGAAATGGATCCGTTCCCATTCCGAGGTAGACATAGACATCAATCGGCAAGTCCTGCAGAAATTTCTCCATGACTGGCTGGACATCAGACCAGTTCAGTTCACCGTTTCCGCATCCAAGTCTTGGAAATGCAACAGAAGTGATTCCCTTTTCTGCATAAGTTCTGCGGAATTTTGCTAGACCGGCTTCAATATATTCAATACGAGAAGGGTTTCTCCAGTTTTCCTTGGTAGGAAAGAGAAGGACCCAATGATCAGGTTCATAAAAAAGCATCAATGTTCCTATTTTCAGTTTCCGCTTATCGCACACCTCCCTATATGCCTGAAACATATCCGGATAACGCTTCTTGAATTCGAGTGCAACGCCTTTGCCCATAACGCCAACAGTATTCACAGTATTTACAAGAACCTGAGCCGGGCTTTTAAACATATCGCCTTCTATATATCGGATCATTTTCTTCCTCCGATCTCAATGCGCTCTCCATCAGGAAGTACGAAAGCACACTCAAAACTGCATCCAGTTGCCAGCGCAATATCCTGCATGTCATCCAGCGTGAAACTGCCTCTCTTGATTTTCTGGCTGAATGCCTGCGGGGATTTGTCCATTCTTCTCCCCATCTCTGTCAAAGTCATTCCGGTTTTTACAGCGAGGATTTTCAATTCATCATCAATCCGCATTTTCATTTCCTCTGATATCATAAGAGTAAATAAAATTATTTATTTGTTCAACAAATATGTTTATTTCAGAATGTTTCCAATTCAAAAAATGTGACTTGAGGTAAAAAAAGCGTATGCCTATTTCAAGTAGGTTTACGCCATCAGCAGGGAAAGTCCTGCTTTCTTCATTTCAATTCAGTTGGTATTGCCTTCTCTCACACCGGTGATTGCGAAGATTGCCCACTGAGCAATGTTCACCGCATGATCGCCGATTCTTTCGAAGTACTTGGCAATCATCAGAAGATTCAGTGCATACTCCATGTTTGCTTCACGGTTATCATAGATTTCCACGAGCTTCTTCTTTGCCTTTGAGAAGCATTCATCCACGATATCATCATCTGCGATCACGCTTCTGGCAAGATCCGCATCGCGTTTCGTGAAGGCACTGATGGCATTGCTCACCATCTTGCTCGCAGCGGTACCCATCTTCTTCAGATTCAGGATATCATTTGCTGCAGAGAGATTTTCGGTGATCACGATCTCTGAGATTTCCCCAGCCTGATCGCCGACCCGTTCCATATCAGAGACCATTTTCAATGCAGAAGAGATCACTCTGAGGTCCGTAGCGACTGGCTGCTGCTGCATGAGCAGCTTCAGGCAGAGTGCTTCGATATCACGCTCTTCCCTGGAGATTGCCGAGACATTGACAATCACTTCGCCTGCGGTCTTGCGGTTGCCGGTAAACAATGCATCAAGGCAGAGCGAGATGCTCTCCTCGCACATGTTTCCCATCTCGGTCATGGAGTTCTCAAGTTCTTTCAGTTCATTATCAAATCTGGTACGCATATTGTTTTTATCCGAACCTTCCGGTGATATAGTTTTCTGTCTTCTTGTTCTTCGGGTTGGAGAAGATGTCGTCCGTCTTGCCATACTCGATCAGATCGCCGAGCAAGAAGAACGCGGTGTTGTCGCTGATGCGGACTGCCTGCTGCATGTTATGAGTGACGATGACGATCGTATATTTCTTCTTGAGTTCAATGCAGAGGTCTTCAATACGGCCTGTGCTGATCGGATCGAGTGCAGAGGTAGACTCATCCATCAGGAGAACTTCCGGTTCCACTGCCAGGGCTCTTGCAATGCAGAGACGCTGCTGCTGGCCGCCGGATAGACCTAATGCATTCTTTCTGAGACGATCTTTGACTTCGTCCCAGATAGCTGCGCCGGTCAGCGAACGCTCAACGATCTCATCGAGCGTCTTCTTATCCTTGATGCCGTGGACACGCGGACCATATGCGATGTTGTCATAGATGCTCATCGGGAACGGATTTGCTTTCTGGAATACCATGCCGACCCGCTTGCGGAGCACGTTCACATCCATGTCATTGTAGATATCAATTCCTCTGAGACGGACATCTCCTTCGACCTTGCATCCTTCAATCAGATCATTCATCCGGTTGAGACATCTCATAAAAGTAGATTTGCCGCAGCCCGATGGACCGATCAGTGCCGTGATCTTATGTTCTTCGATATCAAGATTGATATCCTTCAGAGCCTGGTGATCACCATACCAGAGATTCAGATTCCTGACCGTGATGATCGGCTCATTTGTTTTGCTGTTTTCTTCCATTGCTTTACTGTTCTACTTTCTTCTTGAGTTTATAGGCTACCAGCTTTGCTGCAAAATTGATCAGGAACGTCAATAGCAGCAGGATGACAGCGATTGCGAAGGCAACATTGACCTGGTTGCGCTCCATTGCATACATATACAATGCCACCGTGAGGCTGGCTCCGGAAGTGCCTGGCGTAATAGCTCTTCCGAAGGAGACGATCTTATTTGCCATGCCGGCCGTGAAGAGCAGTGCTGCAGATTCACCGACGACACGTCCTACTGCAAGAATGCAGCCGGTCACGATTCCGTCAATTGCCGAAGGGAGGACGACAGTGCGGATCATGTGCCATTTGCCAGCCCCCATCGCAAGGGAGCCTTCGCGATAGCTGTTCGGAACGGTCTTGAGACTTTCCTGGGTGGTGCGGATGATGGTAGGAAGAGTCATGATGACCAGGGTCATAGATCCTGCAAGCATGCCCGTTCCCAGTCCGAAGAACTGACAGAAGATCAGCATTCCGGCAAGACCGTAGATAATCGAAGGAATACCCGACAGCGTCTCGGTAGCGAATTCGATCATTCTGACGATCTTCTTGTTTCTGGCGTATTCATTCAGGTAGATGGCTGCGCCGACGCCGATCGGAAGCACGATGATCAGCGTGATGATGACAATGTAGAGCGTATTCAGAATATTCGGAAGAATGCCGTACGTATTCTTCAGAACACTCGGCTCCGTGCTCAGCATCTCBCAGGTGACATACGGAATGCCCCGGCAGAGGATATACCCGATGATCAGAATCAGGATGGCCAGAATGATCACGAAGGAAGCAACCATCAGGAAGTTCAGCGCCCTGATCTTGTTTTTGCGGGCAGAGGAAATCGTATCAATGCGTTCCTCTGCCTGCGATTTCTTTTCAGACATAGATCATCATCCTCCTCATTTCTTGTCCCGCTTGATCATGAAGTTCAGAATGAACATGATCAGCATGACGAAGATAAACAGAACCAGTGCGATGGAAAACAGAGCCTGTTTCTGAAGGCCGCTTGCATAGCTCATTTCCGATGCAACTGCCGTGGTCAGGAAACGGACACTCTGGAACAAAGACGGCATATTGGCAACGTTGCCGGAAACCATCATGACAGCCATTGCTTCGCCGATGGCTCTGCCGACGCCCTGCACGATCGCAGCAGCGATACCGCTTCTGGCGGCAGGGAATGAAACCTTGAATACGGTCTCCGTATACGTAGCGCCTAGTGCCAGGCTGGCTTCTTCATATTCCTTCGGGACTGCATTCAGTGCAGTTTCCGAAACACTGATGATGGAAGGAAGAATCATGACGGCAAGCACCAGGATTGCGGTCAGCATGCAGGAGCCATTTGCGACATGGAATACCTTGATGACAAACGGGACCAGCACGATCATGCCGACAAGACCATAGACGACAGAAGGAATGCCAGCAAGCAGTTCGACTGCAGAACGAATGACTGCAGCAACCTTCGGTTTTGCAATTTTGGACAGGTAGACCGAACAGAGAAGGCCGATCGGAACTGCCAGGATGATGGCACCGGCCATGCCCCAGAACGAGGTCAGAATAAACGGCAGGATGCCGAATTTCGGGTCAGCCGCCGTTGAAGCCCATACCGTTCCGAACAGGAAATCCTTGATGCCGATCGTTCCGATTGCCGGAACACCGGAAACAATCAGGAAGATCGAAATAAACAGAACGAAGGCGACGCTCATCATGCCGAAGATGAACATCAGGCCATGCATGAATATTTCAACGGGGTTGTTTGATTTCTTAGTTTTCTCCATAGTTTTTCCATAACATGCAATACCGTCAGCATGCGTTCTGCACACTGACGGCACTGCAGTCTGATGAATTTCTGTTAATTACTTCGAAACCGGTACAGCGCCTGCAGCTTCAATCAGAGATGCTGCTTCCAAACTGGTAGCGAAGTCGAGGAATGCCTGTGCAGCCGGGCTCAGTTCCTTGCTGTCGTTGGTGATCATGTTGAAGTTACGCTGAATCTTGTAAGTGCCATCGAGGACAGTCTCTTCAGACGGTGCAACGCCTTCAACAGTCAGAGTCTTGATCGTATCGTCTACTGCTGCCAATGATGCATAGCCGATTGCTGCTTCGTTTGCACCGACAGCCTGGATGACTGCACCAGTGGAAGTCAGCTCCTGATCCATCTGGCACTTGTCAGAAGTTCCGGTGATGGATTCGAAACCATCACGAGTTCCGGATCCTGCTTCACGGCCGATGACGACGATTTCCTGATCAGCGCCGCCTACATCTTTCCAGTTCGTGATTTCGCCAGTGTAGATCTTAGCAATCTGATCGAGAGACAGATCGCTTACTTCATTTGCAGTGTTGACGATCATTGCGATGCCGTCGATTGCGACGGTGGTGGATGTCAGACCGTTCTTTTCTTCATCCTTCAGATTTCTTGAAGCAAGACCGATATCGCAGTTTCCTTCGGTGACTGCTGTGATACCTGAACCGGAACCAGTCGGGTTATAAGTTACGGTAACGTTCGGATACTTTTCCTGGAATGCTTCGGACAGAGCACCGATGACCTTCTCCATGGAAGTAGATCCATCGGTGGAAACTGTTCCGCTGAGATCAGCATCTGCTGCAGCTGCGCTTGTCTCTGCTGCTGCGGTGCTTTCTGCTGCGGCTGCTGCAGAAGTAGCTGCTGCGCTGCTGGAAGAAGATCCGCATCCTGCGAGCATTACTGCTGCCAGGACACCTGCTGTCAATGTTTTCATAGATACCATAAATTGCTTTACGCCTCCCTATTGAACACAAGTAAAGATAATGAGGCTATGTAAAGTGAAAAGGACAGTGAATGCTAAATTTATGTAAAATCGCAAAAAGCCCGCAGATTCTGTCTGCAGGCATCAGATTTTACAGAAATTGTAAACGCTATCGCAGCGGATAGATCGGAATGCCGGTCTGATGAAGCAGTTCCTCAATATCATAGATACCGGTATCTTCCATCGCATGGACGACGATCATCAGACAGCCATACGCATCGCTGGCAGCGTTATGGTGATTCAGATCAACATCCAGGTAGTCGCACATATCATTGAGACGATGATGCGGAAGCGATGGATAGAGTTTTCTGCTGAGGGCAACCGTATCAAACCAGGAGAAACGCGGCAGCGGCAGGCCCACATTCCTGCATGCGGCTTTCAGGCAGCCCATATCAAAGCGGGCATTATGCGCGCAGACCAGCGAATCGCTTAAGAGCGGCAGCAGCTTATCATACGTTTCATGAAAACCAGGAGCGTCTTCGACGTCTTCCGGATGAATGCCATGAATCCGGATGTTGCCTGGGGCAAAGCGGCTCACATTATCAGCAGGCCGGATCAGCGTATAGTATTCATCGGTCAGTTCGCCATCTTCCATGCAGGAAACACCGACGGCACAGACAGATGCCGGCGAATAGTTGGCTGTTTCAAAGTCAATTGCTGTGATGCGCATGATCACTCCCGGATGTGCTCATAAGCCATCTTATAGATATTCTTGATATGCTCATCGGCCATGGAATAATAGACGAGCTTGCCGATCTTGCGGGTGCGTACGAGCTTGGTCTTCTTCAGGGAAGACAGCTGATGGCTGATGGCAGACTGGGACATTTCGAGAAGACTTGCGAGATCGCTGACGCAGAGTTCATTTGTGAACAAGGCATTCATGATCTTGAGACGGGTGCTGTCGGCAAACATGTTGAAGATCATGGACATATCGTCATAATCCCGTTCGCAGCCCATGTTTGCTCTGCATTCTGCTACTTTCTCAGGATCTACCAGATTCTTATCAGTCATATGCTATTCTCCTTCCCTGCTCACGCGGATATTCTTTGTTTCCTTGCCGGGAATATACTGATTGAGCCACCGGGCAGCGCTTTTCTTCGAATACATATCCGCAGTCTGCTCGGATCCATCGACCAGAAGGATTACGAGCGTATCTGCATAAGAATGATATTCATACTGCCAGTTCACGATCTCATCCCAGTAGATCAGAGAACACGAATCCCGTTCTCTCGTATTGAACAGGACCAGATAGTCATCCGTGAATTCTGCCAGAAGCCGATCCGGCAGCATCAGTTCGGCAAACAGGCATAGCAGGGTGATGCAGATGCCGACTCCGGCTGCCGAAGTATTGTCAAATGTCATCAATATTCCGGCAATGGCGCAGCCAAGCAGAAAGCCGGCAGGCTTGACACGGATGAAATGCCGTTTTCCCTGAACTGGCGGAAGATTGCGGATCCTGATCGTCTGAGACTTCATATCTACATGATTATACACCGGAATCCCGGCTTTCCTGGTATACTGATTTCCCGTAGAAGTGAGGTTTGCAATGAGCAGTCCAGTAACATTTGAAATCACCCATGTGTGCAAGCAGTCCGGTGCCCGCACCGGCATTCTGCATACGCCGCATGGCGATGTGGAAACGCCGATGTTCATGCCAGTCGGAACCCAGGCAACCGTGAAGTTCGTCTCGCCGGAGGAACTGTATCAGATGGGAGCAGGAGTAGTCCTGGCAAATACGTATCACCTATGGCTGAGACCGGGAGAAGAAATCGTTGCCAAAGCAGGCGGGGTCCAGAAGTTCATGAACTATAAAGGACCGATGCTGACAGATTCCGGAGGATTCCAGGTATTCTCGCTTTCTGATACGAGAAAGATCAGTGAAGAAGGCGTCATGTTCCGCAATACGCTGAATGGCGACAAGCTGTTTCTGAGTCCGGAGAAGTCCATTCAGATCCAGAACAAGATCGGGGCAGATATCATGATGTCCTTTGATGAGTGCATCCCCTACCCGGCCACGCGAGAATATGCAGAGCGTTCAATGCTGAGAACCCTGAGATGGGCAGAGCGCGGCAAGAATGCCAATACGAGACCGGACGAACAGGCGATCTTCGGCATCGTGCAGGGCGGTGACAATGAAGACCTCCGTGATTACTGTGCCGAGAAGCTGGTCGAGATGGATTTCCCGGGCTATGCAGTCGGCGGGACTTCGGTCGGCGAAGACAAGGAAACCATGTACCGCATGGTGCGCTGGTCCGTTGAGAAGCTGCCGGAAGATAAGCCCCGCTATCTGATGGGCGTCGGTGCCGTCAATGACCTGCTGGAAGCCATCTCCCTGAATATTGATATGTGCGACTGCGTGCTGCCGACCAGAATTGCCCGGCATGGCACGCTGATGACGAGCCAGGGACGCATCAATATCAAGAAAGCGATGTATGCGGAAGACTTCACGCCGCTGGATCCGGAATGCGACTGCTATTGCTGCAGGAACTATACCAAGGCTTATCTGAATCATCTCTTCCGCTGTCAGGAAGGCTTCGGAACGAGGCTCATGAGCATTCATAATATCCGTTTCCTGCTGAGGCTGATGGAAGATGCGAGAACGGCCATCAAAGAAGATCGCTTCAATGACTTCAAGGAAGAAAAGCTGAAGAACATGAAGTTCGATTCCAGAGGTTTCTGATTGATTGCTTTTGGATCAATATTAATTGATATTCGATCATATTCAGCTAGACCGAGTTCTGTAAGAGGAATTCAGTCTTTTTCTTAGGAAGATTCATGCAACAGCATATCATCGCAGCGAAAGCAGCCGTGACAGTTCTCTGCATCGTGGTGGCGGTCTTCGGCATATCGATCGCAAGATCCTTTCTTGCACATCTGAACCCGGCTGGAGTCCATGTCTTACAAGAGATTTCATTCGCTCTCCTTCTCGTGCTTGGCTGCGGCTGTGCAGCCGCATTGCTGAGACCACTGTGGGTGATGCGGGTTTTTCTGACGAAGATGGAGGCAGGACATGTCTTATAAGAAAGCAATGTCCGGATGCTGACCGCTGCGATCGGCCTTCTTTATCCCCCGATGCTCTTCCTTGTTTCGGCAGCAGCCGGCTTCATGTGCCTGATTGTCCGGGTGATCCGTGATGCCTTTGCGAAAGCCGGCCTGATGAAGGAAGTTCTAGGAGAACTGACATGATCCGTCTGAATCTGAATGTCAGAATGGCAGAAGAAGGAATCGGAACAGTAGAACTGGCAGAGCGCATCGGCACCATCGCGTATTCCCTCTCACCCATTTCCTGGTCCTGATCGGAATGAGTGCGTTCACTTTCCTCTCGCTTCTGAACTCGGAACATCTCATCCTGAAAGAGGCCCTGAAACAGAAAAACCCGGATCTTCAGGTCCTGGAGAAATGCGGGTTCAAGGAAGATCCGTCGTGATACCGGCAACGAAACAGCTAGCCGATCAGGGCTGGTTTTCCGGGAAAAGTGTCTATGACATCAGTGTGCTTTACGGAACAGATGCGGAATCTGATGGGTCCTATGCTGTGATGAAACTGAAAGATTCTTCCTATCAGCTTGTGCTGAACCTGTCCGAAGACGGTGAGAAAATGATCTCTGCACGCTGGCAGAACAATAAAACGCCAGATTGCCTGACGTTTCGTTACAGATAGATATATCCGATGATCGATCCTTTCCGCCAGGAGGCAAGCCATCCTTCGCGGTAGCTTCCGAGGTAGTTTCCTTCCTTGACGTAGATATTGTCTCCATCTACAGCAGTCACGTAGCCGACATGCCATCCCCATACAATGAGGGAATTCGCTCTGGGCGAAGAACCGGTGGAATAACCGCTGGCTGCCGCATTAGCAAGCCATTCCCCTGCATTCCCCCACCTAGGCAGAGAGATGCCGATCGCATCATGAACCAGCTGCCACGCACTCCACGTGCAGTTGCTCCAACCGCCGTAATACGGATTTCCGCCGGAATTTCCGGAAGAAGGAGTCGTATTCGAAGAAGAACTGCTGCTGGAGGAGGAGCTCGAACTCGAATCCGAAGAAGAACTTGATCCGGAATCCGAAGAACTGCTTCCGGAATCAGAAGAGGAAGAGCTGGAAGCACTGTTGGCTTTCGAGGAGCTGATGCCATTCTGCACCGAACTCTGGGCAGCTTGATTGGCACTCAGAGCAGCAGAAGCGCTGTTGAGATCTGACTGGGCAGAAGAAAGCTGAGCCTGATAGGAAGCCTGGGCGGCATAGAGAGAACTCGATGCAGTGACCAGTTCCGCCTGCTGCTGAGCAAGCACCGCCTTGCCGGATTCCAGGTCTGACTGCAGCTGTTCGAGCTCGGATTCCTGGCTCTGCAGATCTGCTTCCATCTGATTCAGCTGATCCGTCTCGTCCTGAAGCTGCTGGAGCGTATGGCTGTCATACTGGCTGATATCAGAGAGACCGTTGGCAATCGTGATCATCTCGCTGAATGACTTGGCGCCGAGCAGCACATCGAGAATCTGATTGGTGCGCATGGTTTCCTGCTGCTTCTCCATGCGTTTCTTGACTTTCTCCTTCAGGGCCGCAATATCATCCGTCTTCTGCTGGATCTGCACTTTGGTATCGCTGATCTGCTGCGCAATGAGAGCCGACTGCTGTTCTGCTTCGGCAATCTGGTTGTTCAGGTCTTCAATGCTCGAATTGATTTCCGAGATCTGATAGTTCAGATCGCTGATCTGAGACTGAACGGAAGAAAGCTGTTCAGATGCTGCATCTTTCCTGGACTGGGCGTCTGAAATCTGCTGCTGGAGAGAAGAATTCTGCCCCTGGATGTACTGCAGATAAGCAGAGCATGCAGTCTGCTGGTCTGAGGTGAGACTGGTTCCGGAACAGAGATTATTCCAGTAGGTCGTATCCGTATAAGGAGGATTCTCATCTTCTGCTATCACCGGCACCAGCGTGATGCACATCCCCATGGCCAGTGCTGCGATCAGAATATGTGTATTCGTTTTTTTCATGCGTATTTCTGATTATACGTGCTTCAGGAGAGATCCGCAAACTGATACTCATACAGCTGCCAGTACAGGCCATGCTTCGCAAGCAGTTCCTCGCTGGTGCCGCGTTCCTTGATTCCTTCAGAAGAAACCATGATGATCTCGTCTGCTTTGCGGATCGTGGACAGACGATGGGCAACGACCAGAACGGTTCTGCCCTTGGCGAGTTCATCCAGAGACTTCTGGATCTGCATCTCGGTCGCGTTGTCCAGAGCAGACGTAGCTTCATCGAGAATCAGGATCTGCGGGTTCTTCAGGAATACTCTGGCGATGGAGATCCGCTGACGCTGGCCTCCGGAAAGGTGGACGCCGCGTTCGCCGACATTCGTATCATAGCCATCCGGCATGGCCATGATATCTTCATGAATCTCTGCTTTCTTTGCTGCTTCGATGATTTCTTCGTCGGTGGCGTCCGGATTGCCATAGGCAATATTCTCCCGGATCGTGCCGTTGAACAGGAATACATCCTGGGCAACGATGCCGATATTGCGGCGCAGAGAAGCTCTGGTCATATGGCGGATATCGATGCCGTCGATCCGGATTGTGCCGGAATCAATCTCATAGAAACGCGGGATAAGGTTGCAGATGGTGGTCTTTCCGCCTCCGGAAGGACCGGCAAGACCGACGGTATGACCCGCCGGAATATGCAGGTTCATATGGCTGATGACTTTCCGGCCGGAAGCTTCCTGGGTCTGGTAATGGAACGAGACATCTTCAAAGGAGATGTCTCCTTTCAGTCTTCCGACTTCGACTGCACCAGGATCATCCTTTTCTGACGGGATATTCATGATCTCTTCGAACCGTTCATAGCCGGAGATGCCGTCAGCAATCTGCTCATACGTCTCAACGAGCTTCTTGATCGGTGTCAGGAACATCGAGATATAAAGAAGGTAAGCAACAAAGTCGCCGGAATTGATCGAACCTGCAAAGAACATGCGGCCGCCGAAGATCACGACGABAACATACATCATGTCGGTGAAAAAGGTCATGCCGGAATTGAATAAAGCCAGATACTTATAGGAACGCTTTCTGGCTTCCACATATCTGAGATTTGTCCGGTCGAATTTCTCCATCTCCCCTTCGGTTCCGCCATAGGCTTTCGTGACCCGGATGCCGGCAATCGAAGTCTCAGTTTCGCCGTTGATCTCTCCGATTTCTACTCGATTCTGCCGGAAGGCAGCCATCTGCCCTTTCCGGATCAGGATCACAAACAGCACAGCAACGGGAAGGAATGCATACACGATGATCGTGAGCTTCAGGTTGATTCTTCCGAGCATGACTGCAGACACCGTTAACATGACCGCCGAAGTGAAGATATTCTCCGGTCCATGATGAGCCATCTCGGAGATTTCCTGCAGATCATTGGTAATGCGGGACATGATCGAGCCCGTCTTGTTTTCATCGAAAAACGAGACGGGAAGTGATTCGATGTGCTGAAAGAGATCGCGGCGCATATCTGCCTGCAGGCGGACGCCCATGATGTGGCCCCAGTAGTTGATGATGAGGTTCAATAGAAGCTTGAGCAGATAGATCCCAAGCAAGGCAAAGCTCCAGCGGACCATCATATTCCAGTTTCTGTCAGGAACATACTGATTGATCATGTTGCGGACGATCAGCGGCATGAACTCATCCGCGAGTCCCACCAGAAATGCACATGCCAGATCAAGGAAAAACAGCCTGCGGTGCGGCCGGAAATACGCAGCAAATCGTTTCAGCATAGCTTTCTGCCCCCTAGTATTGCTGAAAATTATACGCTGAAATCTCACTGCTTGCATGAACTGTCTGCTTGGGTACAATAGTTCTGCGATGAATGTACTCCTGATGCACAAAGACATCCCGGTTCTGAAAGCGGATTATGATCCGGATTCCCACCTGTTTCTGAACGTGACCAAGGTTCTGAATCCTGCTCATATTCCGCCTGGGGCCGGAACGAAAGTATCTGTCCTTTCCCTGAAACAGCTGAATATCTGGTATCTGCGCAGAGGCATTCCGACATATCGGGTTGGCCTGGATCATATGAAGACGGTGATCGGTTTTTCGCATCCGAGGGATCTTCTGAATGCAGACCATGCGTTATCGGTATCTGATGTCTACTGGGTGAAGCCGGAAGATTCTTCCCTGCGCTGGAAGGAGGTTTCATATTTCCGCCATCCGTTTGAAGAAGAAGGATTCCGGACGGTTTCGTTTTCCCGCAAGAAGATTGTCTGGAAGAAAGAATATGAAAGATGTCCTGGCAATACGCTGAATGGCTATCACCGCAAGGCCTGGGTACAGCGGAATCAGGATCTCGTGCTGATCAAAGGAGGATCTGCGTCCTATCAGGAAGAACCGGTGAATGAATGGCTGGCCAGCCTGATCGGAAAGCGATTAGGCATGGAGGTCTGCAGCTATGATGTAGAAGTCTTCGAGAATCAGATCGTTTCTTCCTGCCGTTCTATGACCGATGAGAAACATGAAATGATCGGAGCCTGGGATATTCTGAAGTCGAAGCCGATTCCTGCCGGCATGTCATGGCATCGGGGCTATGTATGCATGCTGGAGAAAGCAGGAATCCGGAATGCATCAAAGTGCGTTGATGACATGATTGTCCTGGACTATCTGATGCTGAACAGCGATCGGCATCTGAATAATTTCGGGGTTCTGAGAAACCCGGACACGCTTCAGCTGGAATCCTGCATACCGATTTTCGATACCGGAAGCGGTCTGGCATGCTTTTCTATAGACGAAGAAGTTTATGAAGAAGGTCTTTCGAGCAATGCGAAGTTCTTCGAGACGACCCGTATGAATCATGACGCGCTGATCAGCAGATGCCGGAATCTTCTGGCGTATGATTTCTCAGTACTGGAAGATGTTCCGGATCTTTATGCGAGAAAGCTTTCTTCCTGCCAGGCAGTATCCGGAATCAGCGATTTCCGGATCAGCGAGCTGAAGAGGCTGCTCATGCATCAGATCGAAGCAATCCGGATGCTTCAGAACCGGTTCCCTTTTGAGTTATAATGAATGCAATCGGAGGAACATATGAAAACTCTGCTTGTCCTGATTGTCAGTTATCTCTTCGGTTCAGTTCCATGGGGTCTTGTCATCGGAAAAGTCTTTTATCATAAGGATATCCGTAATTACGGTTCCGGAAATCTCGGTGCGACCAATGCTGGAAGAATTCTCGGCAAGCCGGCTGCGATCAGCGTCACGCTGCTGGATGCCTTCAAGGCATTCTTTTCGATGATGCTGGCATATTACGTGGCTCCGGAAGCGATTCCTTATGCAGGTCTTGCTTGCTGTGTGGGTCATTGTTTCCCGATCTTCGCACAGTTCCGGGGCGGCAAGGCAGTTGCCACGAGCTACGGATATCTGCTCGGAATCTGCGTATTTCTGACGCATCAGTATTTCTGGCAGTTCTTTTTCCCGATTATCTGCTTCTTCGCGATCCTGTGGATCTGCCGGATGGTTTCGCTTTCTTCGATTCTTTCACTGCTGATTGCGGTGATCATCAGCTTCATTCTGAAGAATCCGGTGAATCTCTCGATCTGCCTGCTTGCTCTCTGGTGCTTTGTTACCTACCGGCATAAGGCAAATATTCAGCGGATCCGCGATGGCAGTGAATCGCATATCAAGTGGATGGGAGAACGCCATGGGAAGAATTGAGGAGTTTGAGCTTCCGATTGAACCCCTTGCGCAGAGTCCGAGAAAGATCTGGGTTTATCTTCCGGATGATTATGATGAAAGCCGGAAGCGTTATCCGGTGCTGTATATGTTTGACGGGCATAATCTGTTTGATGATTCCCTGGCTACCTATGGAAAAAGCTGGGGCATCCGGGATTATCTCGATGGCACGCACCTGCCGCTGGTCGTGATCGGACAGGACTGCAATCATACCGGAAATGCAAGGCTCGAAGAGTACAGCCCGTTTCAGCCGGATTCTCATACCTGGATCGGCAAGCTCAATGCCAAAGGAGAGATCACCGGAGAGTGGTTTGCGCATACCCTGAAACCAGCCTGCGAGAAGCGTTACCGGATTTCAAAAAACCGGAAACAGGTTGGTATTGCCGGATCGTCGATGGGCGGCCTGATGTCGATGTATATGATCGCGAAGTTCAATGATCTCTATTCCAGAGCGGCGTGTGTCAGCTCGACGATGGATATCTATGCTGATCAGATCACGGATCTGATCGACCATTCCAGCTTCTCTCATGATACGAGAATCTATCTGGACTTCGGTTCTAATGAAGTGAAAGCCAAGAAAACGTTTGCCCGCTGCATGGATTACCTGCTGCGGATCAATCACGCCTATACGGAACAGGGCTGCCATACATTCCCGAATGTGGTCGTCGGAGGCACGCACAGCGAAGCCTCCTGGGAGACCATCGTTCCCCTGTTTCTGGAATTCCTGTATCCGGAACTCTACCAGTAGAGCAGCAATTCGCTGCTCTTTTTCATTGCAAATAAAAATGCCCGGCATCCGCCGAACATCTTGACTCAGAAATCCACTGCGTCTTCAGGAAGGATCTGTTCCAGTACTTCCCTGGTCACCATCGGTACTTCATGGCCGAAAGCATAGTCAATGCATAAGCCTGCACAGTGCTCGGTTCCGTAGACGGTTGCGATCATATCACGGACTCCTACCAGCATCGGATGCTGGTTTTCACCATGATTGGATGCTTCGCGGGAAGAGAAGATCATCATATAGAACTGACCATCGTCTCCTTCCATGCCAGCCGGATCCACATGATCCGGATCACCGGGAATCGGATTACCGTTGATCCATACTTCTGCATCATGTCTGACGCATTCTTCAACCGCATCCAGAATTGCATAATATGCTTCATCGGTTCCCTTTTTCCGGTATTGTTCTACCGCCTTCTGCAGACGGATATTCTCTCCTGCTTCACTCATCGTTCTGTGCTCCTGATTTCTGCTTCCATCTTACCCGAAATAGAGGTGTTTGTCTCTTCATAACATAATCAAAGAAACTTCCGAGTCCGATTCCAGCTTCCGTACAGAGCTGACGCATCGTGATTTCGTCATATTCATGATTCCGGAAAAGATCTGCGGTTGCTTTCAGGAGTACATCCTGTTTTCTGTTTCGTTCTTCTGTAAGATATCTTGGCATATTTTTTCCGAACATCGTTCGCTATAATTCAGACAACAGCACGTAATCAGAATCCGTCAATCCATAAGACTGTTTCAGCGCGAGCAAAATATCAAAGCTGTATCAGGCGTTGTCCATCTATTTTCAGACCAGCACCAGATACCAGCGGAGAATATCAAGCAGTTTCTCGTTCATGAACATCTGAAAGAAGCTTGCCATCAGAAAAACCGGGTTACAGAACCCGGTTTCCATGCATATTCATGATAAATCAGAACCATTGCTGGCGATGACGTCCCGGTACCAGTAAAAACTTTTCTTGCGGTAGCGGTTCAGAGTTCCGGTTCCATCATCGTTCCGGTCGACATAGATCATGCCATAGCGCTTGCGCATCTCGGCAGTCGATGCAGAGACGAGATCGATGCAGCCCCAGGCAGTGTATCCAAAAATTTCTGCTCCCTGATGGATGGCATTGCGAACGGCCTTCAGATGGTTCCGGAGATAATCGATGCGGTAATCATCCTCAACCGTATAGCTTCCCTTTCCATCCGGAATAAGGACGTCTTCAGCCCCGAGTCCATTCTCGGCGATGAAGAGCGGTTTCTGATAGCGTTCATACATGCGGACGCAATACTGTTCGAGACCAGCGGGGTCAATTGCCCATCCCCATTGAGACTGCTTCAGATACGGATTGCGAACGCTGACGGTCAGGTTTCCGGCAGCACTGTCATACTTGGAAGGATCTGCAGCCACACAGCGCGACATGTAATAGCTGAAGGACAGGAAGTCTGCAGTTCCCTCTTTCAGGAGTTCTGCATCTCCTGGTTCCATGTTCAGTGAGACATTGAGCTTTTCGAAGAGTGCCTTGGTATAGCTCGGATAGGCGCCCCGCATCATAACATCCGTGAAGAACAGATAGAGATGATCCTGATCCATAGCTGCGAGAAGATCTTCCGGTGCGCAGGTACGCGGATCATTGATCATGCCCAGCACCATGCAGCCGACTTTGTTTTCCGGATCAATCTCATGCGCCGCTTTCTCCGCAAGCGCACTTGCCAGGAATTCATGATGGGCAGCCTGATACAGATCAGAAGCAGTCAGCTGGTCCTTCGGTGTATGAATTGCTCCGCCCATGAACGGGTATACCCGGATGGAGTTGATTTCATTGAACGTCAGCCAGTAATGAACTTTCCCTTTATAGCGCTCAAATACAGTCCGGGCATAGCGCTCGAAGAAGCCGATGAGCCGGCGGTCTCTCCAGCCGTCATATTCCAGAGAAAGATGAAGCGGCGTCTCATAGTGAGACAGCGTCACCATCGGCTCAATACCATACTTCCGGCATTCATCGAATACCTTGTCATAGTAGGCAAGCCCTGCTTCATTCGGTTCTTCATCATCGCCATTCGGGAAGATGCGGCTCCAGGCAATCGAAAGACGGAGAACCTTAAAGCCCATCTCTGCAAATAAGGCAATATCTTCCGGATAGCGGTGATAGAAGTCAATGCCCTTCAGCTTCAGGTTCTCTGCTTCGGGTTTCTCCGTGATCGGTCCCCAGATGCCATGGGGCATGACATCCTGGATGGAAAGTCCTTTCCCATCCAGATCGTATGCGCCTTCGCACTGGTTGGCAGCGATCGCTCCGCCCCACAGGAACTGATCCGGAAAGCGCTCTTCCATCAGCGGATAACCGTGAGAATCGGATCTCCGGTCTTCACGGTTCCTTCGTCTGCGGGAATCACGTCTGTGAAGTCTGCAGTATTGGTGACAATGACCGGAATGATCGGGTCATATCCCTTTTCGCGGATCAGCTTCAGGTCTGCCTCTACCAGAAGATCACCTCTCTTCACTTCCTGGTCCTGCGCAACGTGAATTCTGAATCCTTTTCCCTTCATATTTACCGTATCAATGCCGATATGAATGAGGATCTCTGCACCTTCCGGTGTGGTTATTCCAACAGCGTGGCCGCTCGGGAATACTGCGGTGATTTTTCCGTCAGCCGGAGCCTTGATCGCTCCGCTTTCAGGACGGATGGCAATGCCTTTGCCCATGATTTCCTGGGAGAATACTTGATCCGGTACTTCTTTCAGAGAAACAGCAGTGCCTTCGCAAGGCGAAGCGACGGTGATGCGGCGGACCAGATTTTCAGAAGCAGAACCTGCAGGTGCGGTTTCAGAAGCCTTTCCTTCCGCTTCCGGAGCCGGATCGTCCCAGCCGAGGATCATAGTCATGATTGCGGTAACCGCAATGGAAATCAGAATCGTGATGACCGCATTGCGCACATTTGAGAGATCATCGCAGATATAAACCGGCAGGGCAAGAATGCCTGCAGTCGCAGAAGCGTAGGTACGCAGATTCACGAGGCCTGCGAATAAACCCGCAGCACCGCCTCCGATCATTGCTGCAAGCAACGGCTTCTTCAGAGGAAGCGTGACACCATACATTGCCGGTTCGGTGATGCCGAAGTATGCAGTGACAGAAGAAGAGAGTGCCTTGTCCTTGAGTTCCTTGTTCTTGGTCTTGAGACCGACAATCAGAGAAGCAGTAGCCTGGCCGATATTGGATGCCAGCATGCCTGGGCCGAGCAGCGTGCCATATCCTAATGTTGCATACTGAGCAAGCTGAATCGGCATGAAGCTGTAATGCATGCCGGTCATGACGAAGAGCGGTGTGAAGGTACCCATCAGAAGCGGCAGTACCCAGCGGGCCTGGTTGTTGAAGAAGTCAAAGAGCACATACAGCGCATCGCCGATATAAGAACCGAGCGGGCCGATGACGACGAGAGCGAGCGGAGCGGTGATCAGGAACGTGATCAGCGGGGAGAGGAAGATCTTCACCGGTTTCGGAGAGATCCTGTCCGCGAAACGCTGAATATAGGACATTGCCCAGATCACGAGAATCGGCTGCACGACGCTGCTTGCATAAGAGACTGCCTTGACCGGAAGCCCGAAGATTGTCGCAGCCGTTTCGCCATTGATGACGGAGATCGTGCTCGGATGGATCATGAAGGCACCGATGACTGCCGCAAGATACGGATTGCACTTGAACTGCTTTGCGGAAGAAAATGCCAGGAAGATCGGCAGGAAATAGAATGCGCTGTCAGCCAGAGAAGACAGCAGGCTGTACGTGGTTCCCGTCGTATCCAGCAGCTGGAACGTGGAGCATAATGCAAGCACTGCCTTGATCATGCCCGCACCGCAGATGCCCGGAATAATCGGCTGGAAAATCGCAGTGATCGTACCGAGAACACGGTTTACCATGCCTTGTTTCTTTCCTTCTGATATGGATGGTGCATCAGCAGTCAGTCCTGCTTCTTTCTGCACTGCTTTGCAGACGTCAGCGACGTCAGTCCCGATGATCAGCTGATACTGACCGCCCTGGCTGACGACGCCCTCGACACCTTTCAGCTTGCGGAGGCCTGCTTCATCGGCCTTGCTTTCTTCTTTCAGCACGAAGCGTAAGCGAGTCATGCAGTTGGTGACGCCGCTGATGTTGGACTTTCCGCCGACTCCTTTGACAATATCGGCTGCCAGTCCGGAATAATCTTTTGCCATAATGTTTTTCCCTTTCTCCAAAAGAAAACCTGACAGAAAAAAACGAGATTCCGTTTTCTGTCAGGTCATGCCGTTTCCGTTACATTCCTGAATCAGACCGCCCGGCTGCGCGGTTGATGTGGATCATGAAGTAAGTCATTTCTTCATTCGTGATGGTTACTCCGTACACTTTTTCGATGTATTCCTTGATCTTCAGGGCACATTCATAAGCTTTCGGATACTGCTTTCTTACCTGGGCATACAGGAGGTCATCATCCGGATTTCCCTGGATGATATCGCTGGCGAGCAGCCTTCTAGCGAAGTACTGGATATGCGTGATGAACCGCGTCCAGTTCAATGAGTCCGGATCCAGCTTGATCCGGTACGTCAGCTCGACGATCTTCAGAATGTCTTCTGTGATTTTCGAGATCTGAATGGTTTCATTCAGCGGTTCTCCGCTGTGCTCGCTGTTGACGAAGTGCATGGCAATGAAACCTGCTTCATCGTCTTCCATCTGAACAAAGGTTGTCAGGTAGATCGTTTCCAGGGCATGCCTGGCTGCTGCGAATTCTTTCGGATAGAATTTAGCGATCTCATGAAGCAGCACATTATGCAGCTTCTGACCATTGCGGCATCGGTTCAGTGCTTCGCAGATATGATCGGTCAGTCCGACATGGATTGCCGGGTCGAATGATACCTGCAGTTCCTGCTCTGCGTCCGAGATGATCTTCTCAGAAAGCTCCAACACTTCCGGCGGAACGGTACCGAGCAATGTCGACAGATGCTCTGCACCGCTTCCTGATACTTCGCTGAACCGTTTCTCAACCTTTGTCTCATCCAGCACATCTCCGGGCTTTTTCTGAAAAGCGATTCCTCTGCCCATAACAATCAGCTCCTCATTGCCATCATCGGCCAGGGCTACATTGTTGTTGAACATCTTGACCAGTCTGAGCATATTTCACCTTTCCAGAAAAAAACCTAAACAAAATGAATTCTCATTCATCTGTTCAGGTCATGCCTTCCGTAACATTCCCATACTGACAGTCTCGCCCGCTCTGCGGTAACAATCCGTCTGAGATATTTTTAACAGTATTTGAAATCGCTGTCAATCCCGGAATTCCGCCTGTTTCAGGAATCTGCGTGGAATTCTGCATCAGATGATCCAAAGAAATCCATCGGTTCACGCAAAGAAAACACTATGCCGGGATCCGTTTTCCAAAGCAGGATTCTTCTTCATAGAAAACCAGCACCATGGGACAGACTCAGAGAGTCATTGAACATGCACATTCCATTCCTGCATATTCTGTCCTGAAATTTCGTTCATGGAAGATCAATATCCCTGATTCTGAAGAAATGGCTATGATTCTTTTTCCGCAGGAGCATTTTCCTCAATATCACAGATCGGATTTCTGAAGATCAAGGCAGAAATACAGTATTTCTCGCTAAAATAGTAACCAGGAGGCACTATGAAAAAGATCGCTCATGTTCTGTTCAGCAGGATGGTCCTGATGATTCTGCTGATACTGCTGGAGGCTGCATTTATCTATACAGCTCTGACGTATGTTCCTGCGGAACTGCTGAATGATCTGGAAACTGTGCTGCGATTATTCAGTCTGGTGGTCGTTCTGCTGATAGTCAGTTATTCCAGACATCTTTCTTCGGATCTGATGTGGATTGTTCTGATTCTGATTGCACCTGCCGGAGGAATCCTGGTATGGCTGTTTCTGGAAGTTCTTGATCGATTCAGCTCGCGGATCTACAAGGAACTGCAGCAGGAAACCTCTTCCGCTAAGAAATACTACCTGCAGAGTCCTGAAATACAGAAGAAAGCCTTCCAGGATGAAGATCTTGCCGGTCAGTATCGTTTCATCAGCAGCAGTGCTGGTTTCCCGATCTATCAGAACACCGGATTCCGATATTACGGACTCGGAGAGCTCGGATGGAAACCGATGCTGGAAGATCTTCGGAATGCAAAGGAATTCATCTTCCTGGAATACTTCATCATCGAGCCAGGCGTCATGTGGGATTCCATTCATGAAATTCTGAAGCAGAAAGCTTCAGAAGGCGTAACAGTACGAGTTATGTATGACGATATGGGCTCCCTGAATACCCTGCCGGGAAACTACTGGAAAAAACTCCGGCAGGAAGGGATTGAAGCAGTTGCCTTCAATCGGGTTCATCCGCTTCTCAATGGCATCATGAATCATCGCGATCATCGCAAGATCATGGTCATTGACGGTGTGACTGCATACTCCGGAGGCATCAATCTCGCAGATGAATACATCAATGTGAAGCATATCCATGGTCACTGGAAAGACAATGTGATCCGGATTACCGGAGAGGCTGTATGGAGCTATACCGTCCTGTTTCTGACCAACTGGAATGCATACACGCATGAAGACTCTGACTATACGCTATGGAAGCGGGAAGCAGTAAAGGGAGAACCCGATGGCTTCATTGCGCCATATGGAGATACTCCGCTTGATTTCCAGCTGACCGGCCAGGATGTCTATCTGAATATTCTGAATCACGCCAGACACTACTGCTATATCTTCACGCCGTATCTGATCATCGATACCGATATGATGAATTCTCTGATTCTGGCGGCAAAGCGCGGTGTGGATGTCCGCATCATAACGCCGGGGATTGCAGACAAGAAGATCATCTGGCGGATTACCCGCAGCTATTATCCGAACCTGATCCAGGAAGGCGTGAAGATCTATGAATATACGCCTGGCTTTGATCATGCCAAAGTATTCGTCAGCGATGATGAAATTGCGACCGTCGGAACCATCAATCTGGATTATCGCTCGCTTTATCTGCACTTTGAAAACGGAACGGCATTATTCCATTCCGCTGAAATCAATGCAATCAAAGCCGACTTTCTGGAAGCCCAGAAAGCAAGCCATCTGGTTACCATGGAAGAAGGCAGAATGGGAATCTTCCGCACCTTCTTCTATCTGGTTCTCAGAATCTTCGCTCCGATGATGTGAGACTCCGGAACAGCCCCTGGCAACCTGCAAGGATGTCCTGATAGGCCTGTTCGAAGTCTCTGGTATACCACGGGTCTTCGATTTCCCGGTCCGGGGTATCCGAATATTCCATCAGAAAATGGATCTTATGCTCAGGATCATCTTTCAGAATCCGATGCATATAGAAGCTGTTTTCCTGATCCATCCCGATCAGAAGATCATATGTTCCATAATCAGAAGCTCTGAGTTTTCTGGCAGTATGCGTTCCGATCGGAACGCTATGTGCAGCTAATGCCCTTCTCATCGGCGGATAGATCGGATTGCCGAGTTCTTCTGCCGAAGTTGCTGCAGAATCGATCAGGAATTCGTCGCTCTTTCCTGCTTTCTCTGCAAGATCCTGCATGATGTACTGTGCCGATACGGAACGGCAGATATTTCCATGGCATACAAATAGAATTCTGTTCATAGCAGCTATTGTATCAGATCCGATCTTCATTCACTCCATTCCTGCATGTTTCACGAAATCCAGGAAGCCCTCTTCCCTGATGAGCGCAATCCCCTGTTCTTCTTCGCCTAGCACAAGCAGCTGGTCTCCCGGCATGAGTCTGAATACAGTTCTTGCCTGTTCCGGAAGAACAATCTGGCCATGTTCTCCCACTGTGACCAATCCGAACACATGCTTTCCGGCAGGCGGAACACCAAAACCAAGATGATCCGTATTTTCATAGTTTACCAGGTCATCCAGCGTGACGCCGAACAGATCAGCCAGTATTTTGCATATTCCAATATCCGGCAGTGATTCTCCAGTTTCATATTTGGAAAGCGTCTGGCGGGACACACCGATTTTCTCAGCAAGTTCTTCCTGAGACAGATGATTCCGTTTTCTTAATACAATCAGATTTTCCTTGAACATTACTTTCTCCCAAGTATCAATACTCGCAGCAGCGGTATTCTCATAATCACTGCATTCAGAAGCCACGCACCCGCAAAAGCAGCAACAGCAGTCAGGATATAATGAACCGCTGGCGGAAGATCTGCCGCGCAGCAATGCAGAAACCATGCGCATGCAGAAAGCGGCAGATAATGAAGCAGATAGAGTCCCCATGTCTGCTTTTCCATCCATCTCGAAAAACAAGTGCTGTAATTTCCATGCCCATTCATGTATGCCAGGATCGCCAGTACAGTAATCCATGCATACACATTGCAGAGAAAAGTATCGAGGACGCAATGCTCGGCGTATGGTTCTCCCCAGAACCTGACAAGATATAGAACCGCTGATATTCCAGATCCTGCAAGCAGCGGCAGTTCCCATTCCGTCAGGCAGCGGATGACCCGATCATGTGAAAAAACGAAGTATCCTGAAAAGAAGCCGAACCCATAGATTCCGAACCGATATACGGAAACTACCGGCACATTCAGAATATTTGCCGAAAGCCAGATGCCGACGGAAAACATCAGAAGCCCCATCATCTTGATATTCCTGCAGTGACAGTATAACCTGTCTTTTTCTATTTTCCGGATCAGAACCAGAAGAACAGAGTAGATCCACAGCATCTGAATGTACCAGAGCGGGCCAATCCCGCTGAGAGCCATGATCAGATAGGTGATCAGCCCCGGAATTCCGGATGGGAGTTTTGCAAACGCATTGCTGATGAGCATATTGAAATACCCATCGATCCAATGAAAGACAAATACCCCGATAGTAGAAGGAATCAGCAGTTTTTCGGTCCGGCGTTTCAGGTATTCTCTGCCTGTACGTTTTTCCAGCTCATATCTGCTGCACATTCCTGAGATCACAAACAATATCAGCATGAACCAGGGATAGATCAGATAGAGAAACGCGTCCTGATACTGCGGAAAGGAAAATGGTCCGATCACTCCTGCAGTTTCAGCACCATTGTACATGTAGATAACATGATAGATCACAACCAGAACTTCAGTAATCCAGCGGATATGATCGATATATTTCTTCCTCATGAGATTTCCACCTCTGCACATTCTCTTTTTCAGAGTAAAGCTGCAGAAGCAGATATTCCACCAAGCAGAATTAACAATCATTCCGTTCATCTGTAAACAATCGTTGCATCAGATCTCCGACAGACAATCCGAAAAAATGCGTCTCCTCATAAGAAGAGACGCAGAAACATTTTCCGGAAATCAGGATGCTTTCTCTGCAGTGCACAGTTCTGCATCGATGGCGATCACGATCATCAGCACCAGAAGTGCATTCTTCGGATCAGCAATGCTCAGAACATAGGTATCGGTCAGATTCAGAATCTGCTTGGAGATGACAGCAGCTTCTCTTCCGGTTTCATCATACAGAGTATAGTTCCACTGCATGAAATCCCCTTCTGCCGACCAGCCGAGTTCCGGGATTTCGTAGCACGGATGCAGCAGGCTGACTTTTCTGCGAAGCGTTCCGATCTGCTGTCCATTCTGATAGAGACGGAAGGCCGGCATGAACGTCAGAAGCACTTCCTTGACTAATCCGATGGGAGTACCGGAATGCTCATAGATGCGAAGCTGATGGCCGAACGAGACTTCCCCTTTGACAGTATAGGCAGGCGTTCCGTCATCCGCATACACATCATAGCTGTCCAGCCAGGAGAACAGCCGCTGGCGAATCAGCAAGTTCATATTCAGCGGATATTCGTCAGGAATGCCTTGTAAGCACGGTATCCCTCATACACATCTGCCTTGGATACGATCTCGCACGGTGCATGCATGTTCTGCACGGCAATGCCGGCATCGATCACATCCATGTTCAGCTGGGCAAGGATATAAGCAATCGTTCCGCCTCCGCCGACATCCACTGCACCGAGCTCTGCCGTCTGGAACATGACATCGCTATCTTCCATGGCTTTGCGGACCTTCGCGATGAATTCCGGATTCGCATCATTGGACCCTGACTTGCCGCGGGAACCAGTATACTTGTTGAATACGATTCCCTTCCCGAAATAAGCAGCGTTCTTCAGATCATTGACATCTTCATAGTTCGGATCGACAGCTGCACTGACATCGCTGCTCAGCATCATGGAATTGGTCAGAGTATCATTCAGATGCACGAGATCTGCTTTGCCTTCATGGGCAAGCAGGCTGGTGATGACCATTTCAAACCATCTTGAATGCATGCCGGTAGCACCGACGCTGCCGATCTCTTCCTTGTCGGTGAGAATGCAGCAGGACGTGCGTTCCGGATCCTGCATTTCCAGAATTGCCCGCAGGCTCGTATATGCGCAGACACGGTCATCATGTCCATACCCGAGAATCATCGAACGATCAAGTCCGTAATCTCTTGCTTCGCCAGCCGGAACGACTTCAATCTCTGCCGAGAGGAAGTCATCTTCCTCGATGTCATATTCCTGTTTCAGAAGGTCCAGCAGATATTTCTTGACCGGATCTTTTTCTTCGCCTGCCATCGGAATCGAACCAGCCAGCACGTTGAGAGCTTCACCCTCTACCACCGTGCTGCCTTTCTTCTCCATCTGCTTTGCGGCCAGATGAATCAGCAGATCCGAAACGCCGACAACCGGATCATCCGGCTTTTCGCCGATGTTCACGAATACCTTCGAACCATCCTTGCGGCAGACGACGCCATGCAGCGCCATCGGTCTTGCGACCCACTGATACTTCTTGATGCCGCCGTAGTAATGCGTATCCAGCAGAACCAGTCCGTCTTTTTCATAAAGCGGATGCTGCTTGAGATCCATGCGCGGGCTGTCGATATGCGCACCGAGAATATTCATGCCTTCGGTCAGCGGCTGATTTCCGATGACAAACAGGCATAGATTCTTGCCGCGGTTCACCGCATACACCCGATCGCCCGGCTTCAAAGGACCCGTCACGAATTTCAGATCGCGGAACCCTGCTTCTTCTGCCATCTTCTTTCCTTCGCAGACGAACTCCCGCTCAGTCTTGACTTTGCTCAGAAACTGGCGGTATTCCTCTCCGAAGGTACTGATCAGATTTCTTCCTTTTTCGTCATACTTTTCCCATACTGTCTTGTTCATATCTTTCCTCCCTGTATGCATGGAACGGGATCAGGCGGACCTTCGGCCCGGACACCCGGACTTTCAGTCCCTGCTCCCCTTCTTCCAGTATTTCAATCTGCGCGGTCCGGCGCGATTCTTCGAGAAATGCCATAGCCGAATACGGCAGATGGCAGATCAGTGTTTCTTCTTCCGGATACAGCGTATCAGCAATCTGATTCATCAGTTCAGGAATACCTTGCATCGTCTTTGCGGAAACCCGGATTCCTTCCGGAAGATCCTTATGAATGCCGAGATCGCTCTTCGTGAATACCCTGATTCTCGGAATACTGCCGGCTCCGATTTCCTGCAGGGTTTCCTCCGTGACCCGGGCTTTTTCTTCCCAGTGCGGATCTGAAGCATCAATCACATGAAGCAGCAGATCGGCATGTCTGGCCGCATCCAGCGTGCTGTGAAATGCATCAATCAACGTATGCGGAAGCCTGGATACAAACCCTACGGTATCATACAGCAGAAACTGCCTGCCCTGGCTGGAAACTTGCCGTACACTCGTATCCAGCGTCGCAAACAGCATATCTTTTTCCGGAACCTGAAGTCCTTCTCTGGCATTCTCTCTCAGCATTGCATTGAGCAGGCTGCTCTTGCCGGCATTCGTATACCCGGTCAGAGCGACTCTTGAAAGCTCGCTCTTGGATCTGCGGTTCTCGGTCATCCAGTTCTGCTTTTCCAGCTCTGCGAGCTGTTTCTGCAGCTGGCGGATCCGCTTGCGGTATGTGATCCTGATCTGGGCAGACCGCTGTTCGCCAGACCCTCTGGAACGATAGGAACCGCCGCGTTCATGCGTTTCTTCTTCGCCCGGATCGCTTAAGCGCGGAAGTGCATACTGGAGTCTTGCCATTTCTACCTGAAGCTTTGCCTGCCGCGTGCGTGAACGCAGTGAAAAGATATCCAGGATCAGAGCAGTGCGGTCGATGACCCGCACGCCGCAGGTTTCCTCAATCCGCTGACCTGCCGCGACGCTGAGATCATTCGCAAAGACGATCGCTTCCGCATTCGTCTCTTTGACGAGAGCAGCCAGTTCCTGAAGCTTTCCGGAACGGAACGCAGTCTTCCGATCAAAGCTTTCCGACTGCTGCGTGATTTCTGCCGCAACCGTTCTGCCGCAGGCTGCGCAGAGTGCCCTGCACTCCGCCATCAGTCCGTCGAACTCATGGACATCCTGTTTCAGGCAGATCCCGGCCAGAATGACTTCAGACATCGCGGTCCTCCGGTTCTGCCGGCGAATCTTCGAACTGATCGGAAAGCCTCAGGACGTAATACGTCACGCCGACCCATGCATGATGCTTGTATCCGAAGTCCGGAAAGAATGCCATCTTCTCAAACCCGCAGGCTTCATGAAGATGTTCGCTGGCAGTATTTCCTTCCGTGACGATGCTGACAAGATGCTTATAGCCATCCTGCTCTGCCATCCGGATCAGCTGCTTCATCAGTGCAGTTCCATAGCCTTTATGACCAGCATCATGGCGGAGATAGACCGAGACATCTGCCGTCCAGTCATATGCTGCGCGCTCATTGAACTGAGAGAGATAAGCATAGCCGACCGGTTCCGGGTCTTCGAGGATGATCCATGGATAAGATGCAGTCACATGATGAACCCGGTCTTTGAATTCTTCCAGGGTCAGCTCCTTCGTTTCAAAAGTGGCCATGGAATTGCGGATATACCAGTTGTACCATTCCAGGCATACCGGAATGTCTGCGTCTTCAATTCTTCGAAACTTCATAGACTTCCTCTCCGCCAAGCACAGTCATGAGCACTCTGACCTGGCTGATGGTCTCGGCAGGAATATTCAGAATGTTCTTCTCGAGCACTGCAAAGTCGGCATGATAACCGGTCTCCAGCTTTCCGGTATGCTCTGAGAAGAACGCTTCCGGACCTTTTTCTGTATAGGAAGTGAGGGCTTCCTCGACGCTCATGCATTCCTTCGGATTCATGGAAGCCCTGCCATCCAGAGAAGTTCTGGTCACCGCAAGCTGAATGCCCTTCAGGGGATCCGGAGTCTCGACCGGCGCATCGCTGCCATTGCAGGCAAGCGTTCCTTCATAAAGTGTCCGGAACGGATAAGAAGAAGCAGCCCGCTTCTCTCCGACCCGCTGCTTCAGGATCTTCGCATCGGAATCGATGAACAGAGACTGGAAGTAGCACACCAGATTCTGATCCAGGACTTTCTGAATCTGCTCCGGGGTCATGATCTGGCAATGCACGATGCCATAGTGCAGAGGATTTCCAGGCAGGACAAGATCCTTGTAGAGATCCAGAACCTGGTTCAGCGCCTTGTCTCCGATCGCATGACAGATGGCAGGCATATTATAGCGATTTGCCAGTTCCAGATATGTCCTGAGCTCTGCTTTCGTATAGATCGGATATCCCCTGGTATCTTTCGCATCAGTGTATGGTTCCGAAAGAGCTGCAGTCCTTGCGCCGAGCGATCCGTCTGTCACCATCTTCAGCGGTCCGATCCTGAACAGATCATCGCCGACATCAGTCGTATAGCCCTCATCCAGGAACCCGGCCAGTTCTTCCGGGCTGTCAAACTCGCATTGTTCATTGACGCGCACCGTCAGCTTCTGCTGATAGCTGAGCTGCAGGAACGCATCCAGCACCTTGCGCCAGTCTTTCGTCACCGACAGAAAATCATCGCTGCCGACGCTGGTGATGCCATAGCGATTAGCCGCCGATGCGCCTTTCAGGATCGCCTGTTTCAGAGAATCGATGGTTTCTTCCGGCCATGCCTGGTGCATGACATTGAGCGCCGTTTCTTCCAGGAGTCCGTGTTCAAAATCAATGCGTCCTCCCTCAATCTCTGAATCTGCTTCAATGCCTGCAAGCTGCAGTGCCTTGGAATTGCATACCATCTTATGACCGCACACTCTGGTCAGACAGATCGGCACATTGCGCGACAGATTGTCGAGCATCTGCTTATCCGGCATTTCCGGATGATCGAATTCTTCTTCATTGAAGCCTCTGGCCAGAATCCAGTCTACCGGCTCCTCGCTCTCCAGTCTGCCCCTGATTCTCGCCAGCACGTCATCAATGGATCGGCAGCCAGCCAGCTGCACATGATTCAGATAATGCCCGTATTCCAGCAGATGCATATGCGAATCCGTGAATCCAGGGATCACGAATGCTCCGTTCAGATCAATCAGCTCATCCTGTGAAGACAGGTGCTCTTCGATCTCTTCATTTGTTCCGAATTGCTGAAAGACACCGTCTTCAATCAGGAAAGCAGTTTCTTTCCGCTTCCAGATGTCCGCATTGATATAACCCTTCATTCCGTTTTTCCTTCTTTCGGATAATAGACTCCAGCCTGTTTCCGGCACTGTTCCAGAGTTTCGATGACCGCCAGCGAAAGCGCATGCGGCACCCGGGAACTCTCAGATTTTCCTGCTTTGACATTCGTCACGAAATCACGCAGCTGATCACCGAATGAATTAGCATCATCCGGGGTCAGCAATTCCGTTTCATCTGAATGAACACCTCTGAAATAGACCTTCGAGATCAGCGAAGGCTTCTCAATGATCAGCGTTCCTTCTTCGCCATGGATCTCAGAATTCTGATAAGACGTGGAGATCTTGCTGATCATCGTCACCGCATCAAACGTTCCGTAATGCAGAATCCCGGCAGAAGCTCCATCTACTCCCGATTCCAGCATCACCGAGCTGGCGCAGAGAGATTCCGGCTTTCCGAAAAGGCCGACCAGATCCGCAATGGTATAGACACCGAGGTCCATCCAGCATCCATTGCAGAGATCATTCCGGAAGGTGGTCGGATTCTTCCCGGCAAGATAGGCATCATAGCGGCTGGAATACTTCGAAAAGCTGAAGAAGACATGGCGGATCTTTCCGACCCGGGCAAGATTCTCCTTCAGAATCTGAAAATGATCGGTATACAGCGGAACAATCGCATCATGAAGATAAGCATGATGTGCTTCTGCGCAGGCATAGAGCTCCCTGGCATCGGCCAGGGTCGGCACAAGCGGCTTCTCGCAGATCAGCGGGATGCCCCGTTTCAGCACCTGAAGTGCCATTTCCTTATGCAGGCTGTTGGGCACGGCCAGATAGACTGCGTCAATCTCCCCGGAATCAAGCAGTTCTTCCAGATTTCCGTATACATGAGGAATTCCGTATTTCCCAGCAAACGCTTCTGCATGTTCCCGATGTCCGCTGATCACTGCAGATGCCTGGATTTCCGGTACTGCCTCCGCTCCTTTCATGAACATATCCGAAACAAAGTTCGTTCCGACAATTCCGATTCTCATTGGCCGGGTACCTCCCATTCCTATGGCATTATATCAAAAGAGACAGCCTTATACCGGCTGTCCCGCTTCTGTACTGTCGGAAGAACTGCTTGAAGGCGCTCCAGGCGCAGTCCCCATATTGCCGCGGCCTCCTCTTTTGCCCTGACCAGAGGAAGCCGTGGTATTCACAAAATGTCATTCGGTAGAAGCCACGCCCCTTTACGGGGCGGTTTTACGTTGTTAGGGTCGGGCGATAAGGGCCAGAAAGCGTCGGGAAAAATGGGCCATTAAACGTCGGCTGAGAAAGGCCATAATTTGTCGGAAGAAAAGGGCCACTGCGTGTAACTAAGCATGGTTCCTTCTATACTAGACATGCTCAATGTACTAGCGAAAGGAGGAACATGAACCAGAAACAGCGCAGTGACCTTGAGGCCACTATATCACAAGCCCTGGAAGAGATGAAAGAAGAACAGGGTTCGTCTTTCAGCATTGATAAAGTTAATCTGGCTGAGCTTGGCAGAAGAACGGGGATATCCCGGAAGAGGCTTCGCAAGATCCAGAAGGATGGCTTTGTCATTAAGGATCATGCATTAAAGGGAACACATCATGGCAGCACGGTGCTGACCGGCTATACTGCCCTTATTGATGATATGCTCCGAAAGAATAACAGGAATTCCAACAATATCATGGATATTCTTGTAGCTCATGGCTATTCCGGCGGGCTGACACAGGTAAAAGAATACGTTGAACAGCATCTTTACCTGATGCCGGCCAAGCGGGAGATTGTCTCCCCGCAGG
>NZ_VUMN01000026.1 GCF_009696165.1 Stecheria intestinalis
TGCAGTGTATCCGGGAGAATTCGAGCAGGAAGCACTGGCGTATAATGCGCTTAAGGTATTAAGAGGCGAGATGGAGCCGAAGCACTATACCGGCAAGCCGGTATGGACTGGCTTCCATGATGAGGAAACGAAGAAATGAGCCGCAGTTTTGAAGAGCTGATGAATCAGTTTTCTTCCTGCAGGAAGAAAGTGCTGTCAGTTGCCTGTGCTCAGGATGAGCCGGTGCTGGAAGCAGTAAAGGAAGCACATGAGAAGGGCATCGTTGATGCAATTCTCGTGGGTGATGAAGCAGGAATCCGTTCGATCGGAACAAAGATCGGCATGAATCTCAATGAGTATCAGATCATCGATGAGAAAGATCCGAAGGAAGCAGCCCACCATGCTGTATCGCTTGTCCATGATGGCAAAGCAGATATGTACATGAAGGGAATTCTTCCGACCAAGGATTTCCTGAAGAGCGTGCTTGATAAAGAAGCAGGACTGCGGAAGAACAAAGTATTGTCTCATGTAGTCGTATTTGAGATTCCGGGCATCGATCATCTGCTGTTCCTGTCAGATGTGGCATTCATTCCGTACCCGACTCTCGATGATAAGAAAGAGATGATCCGCTACTGTGTGGAGATTGCCAATGCCTGCGGAGTGGATAACCCGAAAGTAGCACCGCTGGCAGCGGTCGAAGTTGTGAATCCGAAGATGCCGGCAACGGTAGAAGCAGAACAGCTTCATGAAGCAAATGAAGCCGGAGAGCTCACCGGATGCGTCGTCGATGGACCGCTTTCTCTGGATATTGCCCTGTATGAACAGGCGGCAATTGAAAAAGGCGCACAGGACAGACCGTGTGCCGGAAAGAGCGATATTCTGATCTTCCCGGATATCCATGCGGGCAATATTACCTATAAGGCAATTCAGCACATGGTGCCGGGAGTCAAAGCTGGCTGCATCCTGACGGGCACGGCAGCACCGGTCATTCTGACGTCCCGCTCGGATACGAAGGATGTTAAAGTGAACTCGATCTGCCTGGCGGCAATCCTTTCTGAACATCAGAAGAACCACTGAACCTGAGGCATTTGCTTCAGGTTTTTCTATGCCTGGTCTGCAGATAAGAGGAAAGCTCGCGCAGAGACTGAGAAAGCAGATAGATCGCTGCACAGAGAAAACAGAGGCCGATGGCCAGAAAGATCAGGAACAGGAGAATGCTGAAGGAAAAGAAATCATCCGGGAAGATGATCAGCGGAAAGGCAATCATCAGGATCGAAACCGAAAGGATGAGACGCCAGAATACCGCGGAGAGATGCCCTGCATGATTCAGAAACAGAACAGAGATCAGGGCAAGCAGAGCTCCGGCAAGCGCATGCAGAAGCAAGATCGGAGAAACGATTGCAGAAAACATCATTGCCACTTCTCCTCCCCAGGCACGAATATCATAGAATGAACGGTTTCCGGAAAATCACAGGCATGTAAAGGGTCTGAAAAGATTTGGCGTGAACATCTTTTTCAGGAGTGTCCATCCTGGTATTCCTTCATGCATAAAATACTGATATAGGAGCAGTTTGTCTATGATCATTCAGGAAGAAGCAATGCAGATCATCCGGACTGCATTGCATGAAGCAAGACCGGATGAAGCACTGAAACGAGCAGGCTCTTCAATTCCTGTTTCCATATTTCGCTCTGGTATTAATTCAACCGTAGGACTGTTATCATCAAGATAATTCTATCCAGCCATAATTCCCATATTTGATGGTAATGGGTCTTTGTACATTACGCTCATATAACGATCAGAATCTAATCTGACATTGTAAAAATCTGTATTTCCAATAAAAGCAGTCCAAAATTTAAGTGAGTAAATACAGCGCGGCAGGTATGAAGTGGCCGAGGAGATGAACCACATCCTCCCACTCTCCGAGGGCGGGACGAATGATGAGAGCAACCTCGAAAGTTTATGCTGGAGTTGCTACAAGAAGATCCACGGGAAGCGCGGCGATATAGAAAGGCAGCCCCCACATCTCTCAAAAGAAACTGCCTTTGTCTCAATGATCGATAGGAATTTTCTTAAGCGCCTTAAGCTGGTCTCTTTTTGCGTAAATTACGTTCATAACATATACTCTGCCTGATGATTCGTCTAGCCTGTAGTAGATATAGAAATTTTTAGCGATGATCTTATGGACACCTCGACTATGCCAAGGCTCCTTATCAATCGGAGCAATACTTACTGTCATATACGACAGCTTCTCGATCTCTCTGCGAATTACCCGAATGTAATCCAGTGCAACATCCGGCACAAGAAGCGTATAAGCTATGTAATCTCTGATCTCCAGAAGATCAGCCTCGGCATCGGGAGTAATGACTATTTCGAAAGAATCCACTAATTTTATTTTAAACTCCTTTCGAGATCATCAAAAACATCTTTCACCGGTCTACCATCACCGGCAACAGACTGAGCATAGCTACGGGACAATTTCGCATCAAGTCGGTCTTCCGACATGCTATCTATTGTTTCCGGTTCCGCAGGCACTGTTAACGAAAACGGGATGCCTTTGTGATAGATAATCTGGCGATACAGCGAATTGATAACGACTGATGATGGAACCCCCAGCTTCTGCAGAATATCCTCTGCTTCAATTTTGATATTCGTTTCAACGCGAGCGCTAACTGTTGAATCTTTCATGGTAAGCACCTTCCTTTGGCCAAATTGTAATGCATTGTTATGCTGGCTGCAATACAACTTAACGGGCGGAGTGGTCTGTATCTCTAAATCCGGTTCGCCAAACGATCTGCGCCCCCTGACGTGCGCGTTTTTCAATTTACAAGCAAAAAAAGCAGAAGATGGTTTCTTGCCAACTTCTGCTTCTCTTTTTTTAGAAACTAAGCTAATTCCTCTTCCAGGATCTTTACCAATTTCTTGACATCCTCAACCCTGGTAAGTCCTGTCTCCTTATCAATAATACTGGAGTATACATGAGGAATGAATCTTCTTACGTTCTGCTGCAGGCAGATATCAACAATTTCACGGAAATTGTCTAAGTCAATTCCACCTGTCGGTTCAAACCATAGGCCTTTTCTGCCGCAAGCTTCAGCAACTGCGACCACTTCCTCACGATGAGCAAGCCCATGCATCGGGAAGAACTTGATGCTGGAACCGCCCATATCGCGAATCATGTCGATTGCAGTATCAACAGGAACGTCTGCTCCTTTTTCTGACTTGCTTGAGATAGGTCCAGTGGAAATCCGGATAATACCAGGAGTGCCTGTCAGTGTGCACATAGCATTGACAATTGCATCATCATTCCCTACGTTTGCACGCGTTGCACTGACATAAGTAAATGCCTGATTATAATGCTTGCACTTCACTGCTTTTGCAACTGCAGCAACATCATAGCACTGCGCAGGGTTTCCATTTCCGAGACCTACTGAAAGGTTTCCATTGAGCACTTCGTTGTACTTCTGCATATCAACGATTGCATCATCGACACACTGATAGTTTGCAGTCAGTACTCCCACAAGGGCATGGCCTTCGGAAGCCTTGTAAATCTCTTCGGCATTTTCAATTGAACCGCCAAGAACGTTAATGCACGCTCTGTCTTTAATCCATAATTCTGACATTGATTTCATTCCTCTTTCTCAAAAATAGCTCTTACATCATAATAGCGCCAAGAATCATTGCGCCGATAATAGCACCGCCTGTAATGTCTTTGCCCCACTTGTAGAAAATAGCAGCACCGATAATTGAGCCAATACCGACCCATGCGTTATAAGAGCAAGCAGCGATAATGATCATCGGGCCAAGGAACCGTCCAGTACGGTTGCCAGCGCCCATCATGATATCTGTTCCGCCAACTGCAATTCCCTTCGGAACGAATTTGCGGATCGCCATAATGATCACGCCAAGAACTGCACCGATTGCAAAGCCAACAATGAGAGCCAGGCCGAAGTTATGCAGCGGAGCCTCAATGCCCATAGAAAGCATTAGCGCCGGGATACCAATTCCGACACCGGTCTGGAGAGATCCGCCGATATCCAGAAGTCCGACCAGCGGTCCTTCAAGAATACGCGCAATCAGAAATCCAGCCGCAAAACCTGCAGCAGCAGAATAGTCACCTGTGCTCATGCCATCGCTGAGCATGGCAGTGATGGAAACCTCATTGAATGCACCGGTATGGTAGTTGATGAACATGAAGGTACCCGCGAAGATGGCCGCCGCAGCACCAGCAATCAGCAGGATGAAGGTATTATCCTTCATTAAGAAATCATTCAGTCTGTCAATCCAGGCTTTTTTAGCATTGTTATTTTCACTCATGGCAGTATCTCCTTATGCTCCAAATGTAAACAGGTTTGTCCAGAATCCGCGGAAGTAACCAATCGCGAAGAACATGACTATAACGATTGCAAGCATGATCTTGAAGATCTTTGAAGAATAGCCATTGTTTTCTGCGGTCTTCCCGATCAGAATGCCAAGAACAACACCAGGTACTGCATTTCCGGAAATTGCCGCGGATACGCCGCCGAGGATCGTTCCCCAGAGACCCGTGAACTTGCCGCCATCAATTGCAGCAAGCCAGAACACTGCAGGCATTACCGGATTGATCAGCCAGGATGTTGCAGGACTCAGTACATTTGCAGCAATTGTAGAAAGCTTTTCCGGAATCAGGGATGCCAGAGTATTCAGGAATGTAACGACTACAGCTCCAACTGCAGCACCCATGCACATCATTCTTGCAGGATTCCACAGAGTCTGCTTGACATCTCTGTTCTTCAGCAGCAGAAGACCAGCAGCCCAGTTAGGAACAATACGATGCATCACATCCTGAGTGAGGGAACCAGCTGCAACGGTCTGCGCAGCAGCATTGAAGAAGAAACCCAGTCCGAATGATAGATGAGCTGCAGGATCCCCTGCACATGCATTCAGTTCCCCTAATGTTCTGAATGCGCCCATTGACTGAATCTCCGGTGCATAGTTCATTCGAGCAGCACCAGCAGCGATGCAGCCTCCGCCAATCGCACCAATGATCAGCGAATAGATGACAATCTGTATCATTTGATATCCTCCTCTTTCAGATCCAGATAATCTATGACTACCATTATGCGTGCCTTAATGGTAAAGTCCTTTTTCTCGCGGGGCCAAAACAGGAACAGGAAGCGTTCTGTGTACTTATTGACCTTTACATCCTCGAAGTAAACTTCCTCAGCTTTCAGATTGATCAGAGGTTTTCCGCCAAGATCCTCATAAGCCTTGCTTCTCATCTGATTAAAAAGTGAGCCGACAACATTCACGTATTTGTCGCCGGAAGCTGTTACTTCATAGGAACGCTTCATTGTTTTCAGAAGCTGATCCTGCATGGGTTATTTTCCGCTTTCTTTGATCAGTGCTTCTGTGATTTTGTAGCCAACTTCTTCTGTATCGTTAAACCTCATGCCGATCAGACGATACCCTTCATGAACTGCCTGTGCAGCAGCTTCTGCACTGTCAAGCTGACTCTTCTGCTTCCATCCAAGCAGAGTGCTTGCAGTAATTGCACCAGCGCCGCCGGATCCGCACTGACTGATTCCGAGATCAGCATTATTCTGTTTCATCGTCATTCCCAGCTTCATGTCTGCTGCCATTCCCGGAATAACAATCACCTTTCCGTCTACCCCAGCATCTTTGAAGGCTTTCTCAGCACCGTCTTTGATCTTGCTGCCTCCGCCCATTCTGGTTCCGATTACAATTGTTAAGCTCATTTTCCTGCCTCCTCCGAATTAATCATGAAATGAGTTGATAACAGAAATGTTTCAATTCCTGTCAATTCAATCCCGCAGTCTTTTCTCAGCCTTTCCTTTACTTCATTTGCTTTTTCCCAGGAATCAGCGGTAATCTGCGTTTGGTCATAAGGATTATCCGCATCCTTGAGCATGTTTCCTCTGACCACTCTGGTTGATAATTCAACCACATGGTTGTCAGCAACTTTTTCGAAATTATCATCTGAATAATGGATTCCCTGTTTCTGCATTTCTTCCTCAATTTCAGAAGCCACCTTCAGAATCTCGCCTTTATCAGAGCCGGCTTTCTCATCTATCAGCTGTTTATAGAATTTCACTTTCCTCACCTCTGCTGATAATCAGGTTCATTGGTTCAATCTTCTTGTACATGTGCAGTTTGTTGCCCATCGAATCAAGCACATCTTCGCTGCAATCTGCATATCTGAAGATAAACACATCGCCAACATAACCTTGCTTCAGAACGCCAAGGTTTCTGAGGTGAAAATTCTCTGCTGGAGCCCTGGTAACCTTATCGACCGCAAGGCTAAGCGTTTCGCCGCAGTTGATCAGCTTTGATACACAAAGGACATTGCTGTAAACCGGTCCGTTATAGTTTCTCTTATGAAGATCAGATGAGATCGTATCGCAATCAAACCCAAGCTCTAATGCTTTCTGATAGGTACTGAAGCAGAAGCTCTCTTCCCCGTGGCCGACATCAAACTTTACTCCTCTTTTCCTTGCAGCTACTGCTTCAGGAAGAATCTGTCCATTCTGAATCAATCCGCCAGGTTTTCCATGGTAAGCATGCGTGATACTGTCGCCGCTTTGCAGACAGTCGAGAACTTCTGTTAATGCCGGAGGATAATGCCCGACATGAACAAGAACCGGGATCCCTAATTCATGTGCCAGATCAGCGGTAAGACGGATCGGCGTAATACCCATCTTCCCTACAACTGACTGCGATGCTCTTGCTTTTAATCCCACGATCGTATCCGGATACTTCTTTACCAGTTTTCTGACGCCATCAGGATCAAGTTTTTCAAGACTATCAAGTTCATGTCCTACTTCTATCCCGCGCTTAGATAAATTCAGCAAAGAGAACACTTTGGTTTTTGCTTTATCAATGTAGTTTGTCTTAAAGTCTTCAAAAGTTTCCGGCCCGGCAGTACCTGCATCAAAGATTGTGCTTGACCAGCGCTGAATACCAAGTGTGTCAGGATCCATGCCAAGCTTCCCTATCGGATAACAATGTGTATGAATATCGATAAATCCGGGACTGACGAAATTACTCTGAGCATCGATTACAGTTTCAGCTCTCGTTTCATCTATCTGCTTGGAAATTTCCTCGATCACACCGTTTCTGATCAGAATATCTCCATCAAGAATGTGATCATTTTTGGTGTCGACCATCAGCCGTCCATTTTTTACCAGTACACTTTTCATATCAGTTTCCCCTCAGTATATAAACGTAGAATGCTACCCTTTCTCCTTCACTGATCTGCACGCCTAACACTTGTTCCGTCTTCTTGAAGAAGCCATCCATTAATGCTGTAATTTCCGGGTATTTTTTCCTGTAACTCAACAGTTGCTTTCCTGCCATATCATTTGCTTCCTCATCCGGAGAACACCATCTCGGGATTGCAAAGATCAGGTGAATCAGCAAGGCATTGATTACTTCCGTACTCAGATGGAATTCATTCGGAAGATCATTCAAAGTGTCAATTAACGCAAGCAATGCAGCTCCGATGCTCTCTGAGGCTTTTTTCAATTCACCTGAATCAATTGCTGGATTCAATGCGCCGGTTTCAAGAGGAGCATTTTTCGGATGAATTCCGCCATGGACATAGGAATCGATCAGATCAAGATCTAGGTCATTCAGCATAGCCGTCACTACAACCACCGGAATAGAGGCTTCCCGTATCGGAACAGTCGAAATGATGAAGTCAGCCCCTTTGGTATCAGATAGGGCATGATAGGCACTGTCTAAGCCAACTATCTCAAGATCCGGGAACCGATCAGCAATCTTTGAAGCAAAAACACTGGATAACCCTTTCCCGGTAGCACATACCACTAATACTTTTTTCGATTCATGAGGCTTATGCTGCGTATCCTGATAGATATAAATTGCAACATAGCTGACTTCACTTTCACTCAGTTCATGACCACCGCAGAACTTCCATCCTTGGGCAGCATCTTTCGCAATTTCGAAGGCTTCCCGATAGTTTGTTTTGATGTTTATCAGCATCGGATTTTCCGGAGGTTCGATTCCATATACCAGGCATTTCGCAAGCTGATTCAGGTGTCTCTTCAGATCTCTGGATAGGTCTGATTTTGACAGCCAGACATCTCTTTTTCGACATTCTTGTTCAATCCGATCAATCAAGCCATCCGTTTCTTCTGCTGTCTTCTGCTGAAGAATCCCATCTTCTGACACCACAACTCCGCAATGGATCATGTGGCGAACCATGCATGCAAGCTCTTTGCCGTTAGATTCAATTCCGAGTTCTTTTAAAAGGAAAGCGGCATAAAGAGTTTCATCATGATCCAGGAATTTTGTATCATAAGTGGTGCCTGAGTTTTTTTTACGGATCAGAGAAACCTCGCAATAGGAAGTCAGGTCACGAAACCCTTTTGCAGTAATCCATACATCAAATGCCTCGTTCGCCTTTTTTACAGCATCATTGACTCCTTGTCTCTCATCATCTGAAAGCGTGAAGCTCTGAAATAAAATGGAAGAATACTGAATCGCTTTTTCCCGAAGGAAATATTCATCGCCGCTGAGCCTTACTCCCTTTCTGCCGAATTCGAAGTTTATCCCGGCATGCTGCGAATTGAAATCTTTCAGTGATTTATTCAGCGTTCCTTTTGAACTGTTCACTTTCAGAGTCAGACTATCTAATGTTTCGTATCCCCCTTTCCCGAATAGGAGACAGAAGCTCTTAGCCGCCAGATCTTCATTGATAATCTGTTCATCATTCAGTTTGCCTGAGTTAAGCAGATTGATGCATTCTGGGATCTGAGTCGCTATTATGTAATATCCATCTCCGCTCTTGCTCTCAAGACAAATGCCGTATTCAGCAAGCTCCTCGCGAATAGTCTTGATATCATAACGAATGCTTCGTTCGCTTTTGCCGAATTCAGCAATTAATTCATTGAGAGCGACAGGATCTCGTGATTCAAGAATCCTGTTCAAAATTTCTATCTGCCTTCTTTTCAACTTCTTTTTCCTTTGTCTAAAGTTTAATGGCCGTCCATCAGAATAAGCATTCAGGATTCTTGCAGTACACTTTATTTTTCTGCAAAATCCATATCTAATCTAGAGGATCAGGAATGATCGGAATCAATCTGCCAGGCAGCTGCCGGAAGAAGGTGATCAGATCACCGGCCTTCGTGAATTCTCTTCAGAACTTCCAGAATCTCATCGAGATCTTTTACTGAGGCAAGCGGTCTGGGATCGACTGCAAGAGATCCTTGCTTTGCCATATGATCGCGAAGATAGATTTTCGGGTTCTCTTCATGAAGACGTTTATTCAGCTCAACTGCATCAATTCCATATTCTTCTTTTTTCACTGTGATCTTGGAGCGGAAAATCTGACGACCTGCTTCATCCTGAATAATGGAAGCGCTCAGCCCTGGGATCTTAGCAATTTTCTCATTGAATGCCTTAAGATCATCGGTAGAAACAATTGGCTTATAACCACCGTTCTTCTGATATGCAGTCACCGCGGCAAGCAAGCCCATGCAGTTTTCTTTGCCGATCTTCATCACTCTGCCTATTCCTTTATACTGAAGACGCATCGCTTCTGCATACTCGTGAGTTTGGCATTCAACAAAACCGGATGTGCATCCGCTTACTGCTTTCGCTCCTGAATAGCAGACAAAGGTTGCTCCCATCTTGTAATATCTTTCAAGATCTTCTTCTGCACTTGCATCAACAATGATCGGAAGATTATTCTTTTTTGCAATCGCAATCATCTCTTCCGGCCCTAACATGTTTTTCTGGACGCAATGGTGGCTCTTCACGAAGAATAGCGCAAGTGTATTCTCGTTAATTGCATTTTCTACATCTGAAGCAGTGGAGCCATTGGAAAACCCTGCTTCGACTACTTTGCCCCCGCCGGTTTCAATCATGAGCTGGATCGGAGCACCGAAGTCAATATTCTGTCCGCGGAGCAGAATGACCTCGCGCTTTGAGGTCTTTGCAGCAGTCTGAGTAAGTGTTTTGACTTTAGCAATATCATTTCCGCAGATCAGCGACGCTACAGCAAGAGCGATTCCTGCTGAAGCAGACTCCGTTGGGCATACATCTTCACAATGAAGCACTTCTGCAAGTCTTGCACCAACTGTGCGATAAAGATCATCAATCACGACATAGTTCTGAGCTGCTTCTTTCATTACAGCAGCAACATCGTCACTGATAGTTGATACTCCAAGTGCGGTCATTCTTCCATCTGCATTAATGACAGGTGAAAGGCCATATTGTTTGTAAATATTATCCATACTTCCTCCCCGACGTAGTTCATCATCATCTGATTCAAGGAAAGGTTCAACATCCGAAAACTGCAGAAAAAATCTACTTCTGCAATTTTCAATAACTCTTTACTGGTCGCAGACGATATATGGTTTTCCTGGAAAACTGGTTTCATTCAGCAGGATCTGAACAAAACCAGTTTTCATAAGTCAAGTTTTCGAATACTAGAATCTCGAAATAATATCAGGAGGATCTGAAAACATGAATCATCTGAAAATATACAGACGCTTGCTTCCGCTTGTGACTTTTCAGAACTTAGAAGATTGCAAGCCTTTGGCATCTGTTCTTATTCATGCGGGAATCCCACAGCTTGAAATTGCCTTTCGCTCAGAATATGCAGCAGATGCGATCAGAATTATTTCTGAAATTGATGGCATTCAGGTAGGAGCCGGAACCGTTCTGACTAATCATCAGGCAGAAGAAGCAATTGCAGCAGGAGCTTCATTTCTGATTTCTCCAGGTTTTTCAGAAGATGTGGCAAAAACCGCGATCAGAAAGAACGTCGAATACTTTCCCGGCGTCGTAACCCCCGGCGAAGTAATGAAAGCAAGTGAATATGGTTTTCAGACTCTGAAGTTCTTTCCAGCGGAAAGCTATGGGGGTCTGAAAACAATTCAATCTCTTCATGGTCCCTTTCCGAATATCACATTTATTCCCACGGGAGGAATTAATTTAGACAATTACAAGTCTTATCTGAAACAAAGCTACATTGCTGCAGTAGGAGGATCTTTTATCATTCCAGAAGAATTCCTCAATTCCAGAAACTGGACCGGGCTTGAGTCATATATCAGATCACTGTAATTGCGTATAGCTGTTTCATTGACAATACCACAGGTGAATCTTGAAGATTTCTTGTAAACTGTTACCAATGCAGAACAGGCGAAAAGATCTGGCGTGAACATCTTTTGCAGGAGTGTCCATCCTGGTATTCCTTCATGCAGGAATGTTCTAAAATACTGATATAGGAGCAGTTTGTCTATGATCATTCAAGAAGAAGCGATGCAGATCATCCGGACTGCATTGCATGAAGCAAGACCCGATGAAGCAGTGAAACGGGCATTGAAGGAACTTCCGGACGTATCCGGAAGAATCATTCTGGTTGCCTTCGGAAAAGCAGCCTGGTCTATGTCGGAAGCAGCAGAGAGCGTGCTTCAGGATCGCATCAGCGAAGGTATCTGCATCACGAAGTATGGACATGTGCAGAAAGAGATTCCGCAGGTACCATGCTATGAGGCAGGTCACCCGGTTCCAGATGAGAACAGCTTTTCTGCCACCAGAAAAGCAGAACAGCTGGTCAGCGGTCTGAAACCGGAAGATCTGGTACTGCTTCTGGTTTCCGGAGGAGGCAGTGCACTGTTTGAAGATCCGCTGATTTCGCCGGAAGAACTGCAGGATATCACAAAGCAGCTGCTTGCCTGCGGAGCAGATATTACAGAGATCAATATCATCCGCAAGCGCCTTTCTGACGTGAAGGGCGGAAAGTTTGCTGAGAAGTGCAGACCGGCAAGAGTCTTCTCGATCGTGCTTTCTGATATCATCGGCGATCCGCTGGATTCGATCGCTTCCGGACCTGCATATCCGGATTCGCATACGTGTGAGGAAGCACTTGCCATTGCAAAGAAATATGCGCTGAATCTGTCTAAGAAAGCATGGAGTCTTCTGGAGGTCGAGACGCCGAAGAAGCTGGATTATGTGGAGACCAGGATTACCGGCAGCGTGAAGCAGCTGTGCAGAAGCGCAGAGAAGAAGTGCCGGGAACTTGGCTATGAGCCGGTTTTCCTGACTGCTTCGCTGAATTGCGAAGCAAAGGAGGCTGGAAGCTTCCTGGGATCTATTGCAAGAGATCATCAGAACATTGAGCGTTCGACAGCCTGGATTCTCGGCGGAGAGACGATTGTTCATCTGCATGGTTCGGGAAAAGGCGGAAGGAACCAGGAGCTGGTGCTTTCTGCAGCAGAAGGAATCCGTGACTGCAGAGATACCTGCATCTTCTCCATCGGCAGTGACGGAACGGATGGTCCTACGGATGCGGCAGGGGGAATTGCGGATGAGCATACGTGTGCGATGCTGAAGGAACAGGGTATTCTGATTCCGCAAGTGCTTGCGGAGAATGACAGCTACCATGCCCTGAAGAAAGCGGGCGGTCTTGTGATTACAGGACCTACAGGGACCAATGTCAATGATCTGACCGTTCTTCTGATCCGGAGGCATGCATCATGATCGGAACGGCAGGAGAATACCGGATCTTCCNGGTTTCAAAGGGAACGAGAATTGAGAAGGATGTGGAAACGGATCTCGGCAAGCGGGAAGATCTGTGCAGAGAGGCAGTATCCAGGAAGCTTCCGGTATATGCGGTCTATCTGAAGGAAAACCTGAAGGCATGTTATGCATTCCAGGCAGAAGACCATCAGTATCAGTGCGGAAAAGAGTGGACCGCCGAGAGAATTCCTTCCAGGATCCAGGCAGAAATTGATCTCTGCATCTGCAGAGATCTGATCTCAGTTCTGGCATGGAAGAGCGGGTGGAGTGCAGAGTTCCATGGTCATATGGTGACGGTGAAGCGCAGTGCACTCATGATTCAGATCTTAGAAGGCATCTGCTTCGGAGCAGTGATGGGATTGATTCTGTGGCTGGCACTGAAGAAGGTGAATGTTTCTGCATTGAGGGGATGTGCGTGGGCTGCAGCAAACATCATTCTGTTTCTGAATCATGAGATTGAGAAACAGAAGAATTCGTATCAGTTTCCGGTTTCATGAAAGAAAACCAGCTCACTCGCTGGCTTTCTCGTTTTCTGCCTGTTCGCGCAGATAATCAATGACCTGGTCTCTGGCCAGGGCAAGATGCCTGGAATTGACTTTGCAGGCGTCTTTTTTTCTGCCGTTCAGAAGATTCTCGAGGATCTCGGAATGTTCCTGCTCGGATTCATCGAACCGCTTCTTGCTGGTAAGAGAAATGATGCGGAACTGATGATTCTGGTTTTCTGCTTTCTCATAGAGCGCGGTCATGAGATCATTGGAATTCATCTCAACGATCTGATGATGGAACTGTGCATCAAGACGGATATATGCTTCGAGGTCTCCGCTCTTATGCAGTTTCTGAAATTGTCTGATTTCGTCTTCGAGTTCTTTCTGATGTGAAAGGATGACTTCGGAATCCGTGTGGATCATTGCGTAGTTCTCAATGGCTTCCCGGACTTCGAAGATGTTCTCGATATCCTTCGGCGTATAGGTTCTGACGAAGATGCCTTTATTCGGGGTGACGGTAGCGATGCCGTCTGCTGCTAACATGCGAAGCGCTTCGCGCACCGGAGAGCGGCTGATGCCGAGTTCTTCGGCAATCGTCTTTTCCTGCAGCCACGTTCCGGATGGATAGCGGCCGGAAAAAATATCTTCTTTGATGATTTCGTAAGCCTGCTGGCTGATGGTTGTGATCTGTTTCATAAGCTACAAGGATATGATACACCAAAGGAAACGAAAACTGCATGAATGCTTCCTGAGAAAAGCATCCATGCAGTCCGGGTGAAACTCAGTGTATGAAGAGACTCAGGATGATCAGCAGCACGGAACCGAATAACGGCACCAGGATTGTGCTGATGGTCCAGGTCTTCAGAGAGGTGTTGATATCCAGCCCTGAGAAGTTCGTTACTACATGGAAGTAGGAGTCATTCAGGAAGGACGGGCACATCGTAGTAAGGCAGAGAGCCATTCCGGCAAGATACGGATTGATGCTCAGAGTACCAAGCATCGGAGCGATGATTGCCGAACCGGTAATCATCGCAGTAGTTCCGGATCCCTGCGGGAATCTCATGATTGTTCCGATCAGGAGCGGTACCAGGATCGGAAGCACGCCTGCATTGACAATGCCCTGAGCCATGATCTGAGCAGCCCCGGTTGCTTTGACGACCGCACCGAGAGCTCCGCCAGCAGCAGTGATGAATACGATCGGGCCTGCATCTTTGAGGGCGTCGCCCATCATGCCCTGGATTTCCTTGTTTGTCTTGCCTTCGGTCAGGCAGAATGCACCGAGACATACGGAGAGGAATAATGCGATCACCGGATTGCCGAGGAAAGTGATGATCTGACCGAACATGGAAGTCTTCATTGCGGTCTGGGAAACGATCGTATTTGCGAGAATCAGGAATACCGGCAGCAGGAGAATCAGGAAGGAGATTCCGGCTCCAGGGAGTTTCTCTGTGGTGAGGAGTTCTTCGAAGTCGTTGTTTTCCAGTTCCTTGCCGCTGTCAAGCTTCTTTGAAATCTTCTGCAGAACCGCATACTGTGCTTCCGTATACTTGCTCGGATCGATTTCTTCCGGCACTACGAACTTTCCTTCATACTTCTTTCCGTAATAGCGGAAGAGATACACAGAGAAGATGAACAGCGGAACTGAGAAGGCAAGACCGCAGAGAATGAAGATTCCAAGATCGATATTGATTCCTTCATTCTGGAAGGTCGAAACAACCGCCAGAGGCCCTGGGGTAGGCGGAACCATGAAGTGAGTAATATAGAGCCCCATTCCGAGAATACCGCCCAGCTGAACCATGGACTTCTTGGTCAGACGGGAGAATTCCTTTGCCAGAGACGACAGGATGACGAAGCCGCTGTCGCAGAATACCGGAATGGAAACTACGAAACCGGTAAGGCCGAGCACGACATCAGCACGCTTGACGCCGACGACCTTGAGAATGCTGAGGGCCATGCGCTTTGCCGCACCGCTCTTCTCAAGGAAGATGCCCATGATGCAGCCAAGGCCGATCACGATGCCGATACTGGTCATCGTTCCGCCGAAGCCTGAGGTAACGGTGGAGATCGCAACGCTCAGAAGGCTGCCGCCTTCATTGCCGGTTCCGACCAGCAGTGCATTTCCGGAGAGAATGGCAATCAGAATTGCCGAAATTATCATTGCCGGGAATGGGTGAAGTCTTGTCTTGATAATCAGCACCATCATGATCACGATGCCGATGATCATCGCTAATACTGGATTCATAAATGATTCTATCCTCCTTGTTTTCGATCAGATGACCGGGCCGAGACAGTGAATATCGATGGCTGAGAAGTACTGGATCGCTTCGTTCTTGGTCATTTCTCCATTCAGGACGCGGACCAGCTTTGCGATCGCTTCTTCTCCGACCTGCTCAATTGTCTTTTCACCGGTAATGATCAGTCCTGCATTCAGATCCATGTCGTTCTGCATCCGTTCATAAGTGTTCGGATTTCCGCAGATCTTGATTACAGGCATGCTCGGGAAGCCCTGCGGGGCACCTCTGCCGGTAGAGAAGCACATGAACTGTGCTCCGGTAGCTGCCATTCCGGTCAGGATCTCAGGTTCCCGCCCCGGTGTATCCTTGATCCACAGCCCCTTCTGAGTTGTGACATGTTCCGGATACTCCAGCACGCCCTGAATCGGGCGGCTTCCGCTTTTCACAATTGCGCCGAGACTCTTCTCTTCAATGGACGACAGACCGCCGGCAATATTGCCTGGCGTCGGCTGGCCCCTGCGCATATCGCAGCCGACACTCTTTGCCCGTGTCTCCATGTTGTTGACGATCTCATAGATCTTATCAGCGACCTGCTTGTTGACCGCTCTGCGGGCAAGCAGATGCTCGCCACCGAGGAACTCGGTCGTTTCTCCGAAGATGACCGTTGCTCCAAGGTCTACCAGATGATCTGCCACATAGCCGATCACGCAGTTGCTGGCCATACCGCTCGTGGTATCGCTGGCGCCGCACTTGATCGCCATGACAATCTCACTTATATCTGCTTCGGTACGCTGCATGCCGGAGATCTCAATGACAAGCTTTCTGGCAATATCCGTACCGGCCTGAATTGCTTTGGAAACACCGCCGAGTTCCTGGATATGGATGATCTCTACCGGCTTTCCGGTTGCCTTCAGTTCCTTGTACATGCGTTCATGGTCGGTGCCCTCGCAGCCGAGAGAGACAATCAGAACTGCCCCGACATTCGGACTCTTGCCAAGGGAGATCAGCGTTTCCGTGACCCGATCAAGATCTGGCGGCAGCTGGCAGCATCCCTGATGATGCAGGTAGACAACGGTTCCTTGAACTTCATGGGCAATCGCATTCGCCACATCATTGGCACATGTCACCGACGGAATGATGGCAACATAATTTCTGGAACCCACAGACCCATCCGGTCTGCGATAGCCATACCATTTCATTCCTTTCTGCCTCCTTTTTCCCAGTCTCCTCTGCCGCGCATGCTTTCCAGATTATGCACATGCACGTATTCGCCTTTTACGATATCGGCACTTGCCATGCCAATCTCTTCTCCGTACTTGATGATCAGCTCGCCTTTATGAATCGGCTTCAGAGCAATCTTATGGCCATAGGGAACATCGCCGATCACTGTGATCTCTTCCATGTTTCCTCTCGGATCTCGGACCTCGACTACCGTGCCATCCGTGATGCCGTTTGCGAAGATCGTTGCGACATTATCTTTGTCATTGACCTTCAGGGCGATTTTCTTTTCTTCTGCCATGCTTACTTTCCCTCCGGTGCTACTGCCAGAACGCTGACGCCATCCGGAATCACAACTACGCTGGCATCCTGGCCTTTCATTTCAAGCGCAATCTTCAGTGCTTCATCTGCAGACTTCGCAGGAATCATATTGCAAGCCCGGACTGTTTCCTCATCAAGCTTGGAAACCAGAATCATCTTGTGCTTATGCAGAATGCGGGCATAGATCTGCGGGCACCACTGCTCCGGGATCGTTTCCTTGGAAGGAATCTTCGAGAGATATGCATCAATCTCTTCCGGCGTGCCCATGCGGATCAGCTCTGCAAAATGCGTTCCGCCCATGCCGTCCACACAGCTGCAGCACATGATGATAACTCCATCATCGCCTGCACATGCCTCAGCCGTTGCGACAGCTTTCGGACTCTGATACAGGTTCTGATCCAGCGGATAGCCGCCATTGGAAGTCACGACGATGTCACCGGTGATGCTTTCGCACTGGCTCCACTTGCGGATGAAGGCAACGCCTTCCGCATGTGCCTGCTCCAGATCGCCTGCCCATGCGGCAATGACTTTCTTCTCTGCATTCAATGCGACGTTCAGGATATACTGCACATTCACCATGCGGGCAGCTCTGACCATGTCTTCGTGAATCGGATTATGTTCGAGGACACCGGTCTTTGCATAAGGACTCGCAATGGCTTTGTAAGAATGATTCTCATTGACCGTCTCAGCCGAGCAGACACCAGGCAGTATGCTCTTTCTGCCGCCGGAGAAGCCGGCAAAAAAGTGAGGCTCAATAAACCCTTCGGTAATCAGAAGATCAGCCTCTGCCGCGAGCTTATTGACATGGAACTCTGCTCCGGATGGAAGCACGCCCATCATCACGAACTGATCCGGTTCAAATGCTTTATTGACCACAATCTTCTCATGATCGACGATCTCATCGCCGAACATCCGGCGCTGTTCTTCTTCGGTGGTAGGCCGATGCAGACCAGTCGCAATCAGAATCGTGATATCCGCATCCGGATTACCTTTGCGGATTGCAGCAAGTTCCAGCGGAAGGGTGATCTTACTCGGGACTGCCCGGGTATGATCGCTGGTCACGATGACGACTTTCTTCTTGCCCTTGGCAAGTTCTTCCAGCTTCGGCGTTCCGATCGGATTGTCCATCGCTTCTTTCACGATTTCCGTTTCGGTCTTCTCTGTTCTGAATTCATGCATCTTGGCGCGGATTACTGCTTTCAGATTCTTTTCGTCAACATGCAGCTCCATATGGGAGGTGTAATACGGAATTTCAATGGTCTTCATGATTCCTCCTGATTGTGTATGATGTATACAATCTACACATAGTAAAGCATTCGGAAGAATCAGTTTCAATATGTAAGGGGTTACACAAATCGGGATTGTGCAAACATCAGACTTCAAGTAATATGAAAAAACCTTTCATCAAGGCTTTTATGTCACATGCATAAATCATGGATGCAGGGAATGCAGGCATTTCTGAAGATCAGAAATCCAGTTACTTTCTCGGCAGATTCTTAAATCCGCTGATGATGAAGCTGTCGATATTCTTCTTGTTGGCTGCCCATTCTTCGTCACTGCGGCTGATCATGTGGCGGGTTGCATGCATGCAGCCATTCAGCTGGAAGTAGAGAAGACCTAACAGTTCACTGTCCGTGGAAGAAACCTTCTGATGCATGACTTCCAGATATTCTTTCCGGTTCATCGATACGAATTTGCGGATCACGGTATGAATGATGGCATCATCCGTGAAGAGGTTGCGGTACTCCGGATGGGAACGCACGAAAACACAGAGCGGGACTTTCTCAGCTGCCTTAAAGCCAAGCAGTTCTGTCTGCACGCCATCCACCTCTGAAAACAGCGTCTCCAGAACTTCGTCGAGAACCTCGGCGGTATTGCTGAAGTGCTTATAGAAACTGGTACGGCTGATTCCTGCTTCCTGGCACAGCATGGTCACGGTAATCTCAGAGAAATGATATTTCCGGATCAGCTGCAGGAAAGCTTTCTGTGTTTTCTGATCTGTGTTCATTACCCTTATTATAGTTCGAAATCTGACTGCTGAATCACTCGTGGTTCTTGAGTACCCGATTCATACTGCCGCTCTTGAATCCTTCCAGATCCATGGATACATAGGCAAATCCTGCCTGCTTCAGCACTTCAGCAGTTTCCTTGCGCAGGGCTTCATCCTGGAAGCGAACCATCTCCTCCGGGAGCACTTCAATTCTGGCTAGGGATCCGTGAACCCGGACACGCACCTGAGTGAATCCCTTCTTCAAAAGAAAGGTCTCTCCTGTTTCAACCATATGAAGCTTTTCTTCCGTGATTTCTTCTCCATAGGAAATCCGGGAAGCCAGGCAGGCAAACGAAGGCTTGTTCCAGGTCGGAAGATGCTGTTCTTCAGAAAGGACTCGGATCTCCTGCTTATGAAGACCAGCTTCTTTCAGCGGACTGCGGATTCCGAGTTCTGCCAATGCCTTCAGTCCAGGCCGGTAGTCGCCGAGGTCATCCAGGTTCGTTCCTTCCATCACGCAGGCAAATCCGTCTGCTTCTGCCTGGCTCTTCAGGGCAGAGAAGAGGGCGTGCTTGCAGAGATAGCAGCGATCAGAGGGATTCTCTGAGACTCCTGGCACGCTCAGAATATCGAACTTCAGAAGTTTATGAGGAATTCCATCTTCTTTGCAGAAGGCAATGGCCTCCTCGTTCTCCCAGGAAGGGAAGAACGGAGATTCTGCGGTATACGCAATCATCCGGTCTTTCAGTACTTCGTGTGCTTCTTTCAGAAGATAAGTCGAATCTACTCCTCCGGAAAATGCGATGGCAGCACTGCCTGCTTCTTTCAGGATGCGATGAAGCTCGGCTCGTTTCTCTTCGGTATTCATTCTGCTTCGTCCTTTACTTCCCAGAGGGTCTTTCCGTTCTTCCGCGCAATCTCTGCAACATCGTCATACTCCATCTTGGACTTCTCAATTCCGTATCCGGAAGCATTCTTCTTCCGGATCGTTCCGTCTTTCACAAAGATCTTTTCCTGGCTGCGTTTCAGTACTGCCCGGTCCATCAGCTGATACCTCACTCCGAGTGTCGTCGTATAGCGGAAGATACATTGCAGAATCGTTTCCTCATCCTTCGGAAGGCAGAGCACGGATAAGAGATAGGCTGGCCGGTTTTTCTTCATGAAGATCGGAGTGATGAACACATCTCTCGCTCCAGCTTCAAATAACCGTTCCATCGCAAACCCGATCTCTTCGCCAGTCATGTCATCAATGTTGGTTTCGAGTTTCTCAATCTTCTGGTTCCTGCTTTCGGTCTGATCTTCACCAAGGAATGCCCGAACGCAATTAGCAGCTTCAAAGTCTTTTTCACCCATTCCGTAACCAGTCTGCTCAATGGTCATGATCGGTCTGGAACCAAAGGAAGACGCAAACGCCTTCAGCAATGCAGCACCGGTAGGGGTGCAGAGTTCTCCTCTGAACTTCTCCATGGAATAAGTCGGAATTCCTCTCAGCAGATATTCGGCGGCAGGAGCAGGGACCGGAACGATTCCATGCATGCAGCGGACTTCGCCATAGCCGGTATTGATCGGAGAGATGATCACCTGTTCTGCATGGATGGTATGCATCAATAGACAGACAGCAGTGATGTCCATGATGGCATCCTTCATGCCTACTTCATGGAAATGAATCTCTGATACGGGCATCTGATGGGCATGGCTTTCTGCCTCTGCAATCAGCTGATATACCTTCATCACATTGTCTTTCACTTCATCCCGCAGCGGGAATGAACGGACGGTATCTTCAATGGATTCCATCGAGGCATGATGATGTTCCTGTGCTTCGTTATGATGATCATGATCGGAATGGTCATGAACGTCATGGCTCTTCTCTTCTTCTCCATTTACGAGCACATGGAAATGCTTTCCGGCAATGCCGCACTTCGTGCTTGATTCCAGAGAAACAGAAACTCCTTCGAGGCCGAGGCTGTTGAGCTGATTCAGAATTTCATTCTGTTCTTGCTCGCTGAGCAGATCCAGCAGGGCACCCGCCAGCATATCTCCGGCCGCACCCATATTGCACTCCAGATACAACGTCTTCATTGATTGCCTCCCAGATATTTCGGATGATTGATCATGCTTGCCTGATAGGCAGCCCCGAATCCGTTATCGATATTCACGACACTTACTCCGCTCGCGCAGGAATTCAGCATGGACAGAAGTGCTGAGAGCCCGTGGAATGAAGCACCATAGCCGACACTGGTCGGGACTGCAATGACCGGACAATCCACCAGCCCGCCGATCACACTGGCAAGTGCTCCTTCCATGCCAGCCAATGCGATGACCGCATTCGCTGACATCAGAATATCCAGATTGCTTAACAGTCTGTGCAGTCCGGCAACGCCTACATCATAGAGACGAACTGTTTCATTGCCGAATGCCTCACACGTCAGCACTGCTTCTTCTGCAGCTTTCTGATCGCTTGTTCCGCCGGTTGCGACGACAATCTTTCCAAGTCCATCCGGTTCCGGAATTTCCCCGAATACTGCTGCTTCGGCAAGCTCATTGTAATGAATCTCATAGGGAGGATTGCTTGCGGCAATCAGGTCTTTCTTCTCCTGATTCATTCGTGTGACCAGAATGGTTTTCTGTCTATCCTGCCATGCGCGTTCTGCCAGCAGGCGGATCTGCTCTCCGGTCTTGCCTGCACCATAGATGACTTCTGCCTGTCCCTGTCTTAATGCCCGATGACGATCCAGCTTAGCAAAGCCAAGGTCTTCATAAGGCGCTTCTTTCAGTTTCAGCAGAACATCGTCTTCCGAGATTTCTCCTGCTTTATAAGTTTCCAGAAGCTGTTTCAGTTCTTTCTGATTCATGCCAGTCCTCCTTTGGTCCATCATAGATGATGGTATGAGATTCGCTGAGTTCGATGATCCGTTCCGGAATGAGACGGAGAAGTGTTTCATCATGACTTGAGATCAATAGGGTCTTTCCTGCATGCTTCCATTGTGTCAGGAAGCTGAGCATCCATTCTCTTGATTTCCGATCCAGTCCATTCAATGGTTCATCAAGAATCAGAACTTCCGGATTCATGGACAGCACACAGGCTAAGGCAGTCTTCTTCTGCTCTCCGCCGCTGAGATGATAAGGCGGTCTTGAGGCAAGATTCTCCAGTCCGATCATCTTCATGACATCATCAGTGCGTTTCTTTACTTCTGCTTGGGATAATCCGAGCTGTCTTGGCCCGAAGGCAATCTCTTCTTCTACGCTGCTGCAGAATAGCTGCACTTCAGGGCTCTGAAACACATAGCCGATGGAAGCGTGCAGTGTCCTTGCGACTTTCTGATTCTTCATGCTGGACGCATTGATTTCCTGGCCCAGGAAGGTCCAGGATCCATGATCCGGAAACAGAAGCCCGTTCAGAAGCTTCAGGAGGGTCGTCTTCCCGCATCCGTTGTCGCCAGCGATTCCGATGCATTCTCCCTTAGAGATAGAACAGGAAAGATCTGCCAGGGCAGGAATTTCTTCATAGTGATAGGAAACATGTTCCAGACGGATCAGTTCTTCGCTCATAAAGGCCTTTCTGAATAGAAAAACAGGAATACATAGAGAATCAGGATTGCTAAGAGGAATACGTCATAGCGATTCAGTTTCTCGGGCTTGCTGGAATGAATCGTGCCATCATACAGCCTGCACTCCATGGCATCAGAAGTCTGGTGACCGTAGTCTGCTGCCTTCAGAAACAGAGTTCCGAGAATTCCGGAAAAGCTTTTCTGATGATCTCTGCTTCTGGAGAGGTTTCTTAACTGCAGAGCAGTGAGCATTTCTTCTGCCTTTCTGCCGAGCAGCTCGATATAGCGCAGCGTCAGATCCAGAATGAATACCACAATGGAAGGAAGATGAATCCGGTTCAGCGACGCAGTCAGCTGATTCCATGGCGAAGAAACCGAAACATAGGAAAGCATTCCGACCGACAGAAATACTTTGACGGTGATTGTGATAAATGCCATGGAACCGGAAAGAAAATATGCTGGGAACATTATCATGAATGACAGGAATGCAGCTCCGGCAGCACTTTCAATCACATCTTTCAGAATCTCAATCCGCTGAAAGCTCAGAAACAGTAAGAACGCGGCCGCGACGGTCAGCGTGAAATAGAAAGCCGGAGACAATGCGATCAGCAGAATCAGGACAAATGCCGCAAGCAGTTTGATGCCGGCATGGGCTTTCGTATCTGAAGATTGTTTATTGAGATCGATCTTCCGGAACAGACGGCAGAATTCCAGGAGGGAGTGCGTGAGAAAACCGTCCTGGCCTTTTACGGTCACAGGACGAGTCTCTTCTTTTATCCATTCCGGAAGAGAAGTACTCATTTCGAGTACGCAGGTTCCTTTCTGGTATTCGCTGCGAGGCGGAAGATGATGATCAGGAGGGCGACTCCGATCACAGCTGAGACGATATAGCCGAACGCATCCGGAAGACCGGAAACGGAATAATCCGGGAATAGAGTGCTGAGCTCAAGTCCATTGGTCATGCCTGCAGGGGTATAGCCGAGGGCAGTTCCTGCACTGGCATCTGAGGCAATCTCTTCTGCTCCCCATTCTCCCCATGCAGTTCCTTCCGCAAGGAGTCCCAGCGGGACGAGAACGATCAATGTACTTAATAATGCATAGAGCGGCTTCGTTTCGGAAACGGTGACAGAAGAATTCTTTACGAGGTCGGGGGACGTGCGGAGCACGAAGGCAAGCACGCCGGCTGTGAAGATGATTTCTGCTAATCCGAAGATCGTAAGGTGACCGATCATCATAGCCGGAATGGAAATAGAAAGACCATACGGGCAGTACAGAGCCTGGCCGGCAGTGTCATGGAATAATGCAGGCTGGATTCCGAACTCGATCGCTGCACAGAATGCGGCAGCGTTGATGCCGGCATAGGAACCAAGTCCTGCCGCAAAGAGCCTGCGCTTCTGGCTGACTTCTCCTTTTGTCAGAGACTTGTAGATGGCATAGCCGAGAAATGGCAGCACGAAGGCCATATTGAAGCAGTTTGCCCCGAAGGAAAGAATTCCCCCATCTCCGAACAGCAATGCCTGCAGGAGCAGAGCAACCGATACGGCAATACAGGCTGCTTCAGGTCCGAGCAGAATTGCAATGAGTGTTCCTCCCACCGCATGTCCGGTCGTTCCGCCAGGAAGCGGAACATTGAACATCATCGCCACAAATGAGAAAGCGGCGCCGACGCCGATCATGGAGACTTTTTCTTTCGGGAGTTCTGTTCTGACTTTTCTGACTGAGTGGATCCACACGGGTACCATGGCTGCAGTCATAACTGCGCAGGTGGAAGGACTGAGATAATTCTCCGGAATATGCATGATCTGTGTTCCCCTTTCATAGGCGCAAAAAGGCATGCACCATCATTCAGCGCATACCTTCGTGATATACCGATCCACGGCTTCTGCCGTTTCCTGTTTTTCAGTGATTGAGATCAGCGAGAATCAGATTGACTGCTTCGCTGACTAAATGGCTGATAGAATAGTCTTCTACTCCGGCAACCGTATTATCGCAATGATGCATCGGAATCAGAATCCGCTTTGCCCGGCTTCTGCCGATGGCTGCGGCCATTTCTGCAGTGATCTCGCCATACATCGCATCTGCGATGACGATGCCGATGGGACCGAGAATATAATCTGCTTCTCTGGAACAGACGATCACGGAGTTCTCTCCGCTTGCGGCGTGATCTGCACCAGCCTTGAGCATTGCTTCAGCTGCCCGGCTGTTGGTTCCGACTGCGATCACTTCTGCCTCAGGAAGTTTTGTCTTCAATGAGGAAACGAGGGCCTTCCCGATGCCTCCGCCCTGGCCGTCAATTACCAGTATCTTCATTCCGATTGTTCTCCCGGCATCTTCAGATGCCGCTCCTGTATTCATACAGTAAGGCTATTATACCATTTTGTGAAAAATTTCAGAAGTATTTCTGATCAGTCGTAATCGAACCTCACTTGTAAAAGTTAACGCAACCTCGGTATTGCATTAAGTAAGTCTGAACAGGTAACGAAGAAGGACTTGCATTAAGTAGATCTGAATCACTTCTTCCTTTAACATTTAGATATCAGCCAGATTACTGCCATCTAACGATAGAACTGGAGGAACTGTCTATGGCAGCTTATCGTCGTTTTGATCTGGATAAGCGTTTAACGCTTCAGAAGAATCTCTCTGATGGTCTTTCCTTTGCAAAAACAGCTGATGTACTCGGAATGTCTGCTTCTTCTGTTGGCAGAGAAGTAAAGCAGTATCGCACGCTGGTAAACACTTTCGGAGTCGGACATACCAACAGATGTGTTTATCGCCGGGATTGTTCAAAATCCGGAATCTGTCCTGGTCAGTCAGGGATCTGCAGGGACAAGAAATGCAGTCATTGCAGAAAGCAGAACTGCAATCAGGCATGCAGTAACTATGAGGAAGAAGTCTGCAGGAAGCTGGATTCACCGCCGTACGTATGCAATCCCTGCGCAAACAGGAAATTCTGCCCGCTGAAAAAGCAAATGTATTACGCCGACAAGGCAGACGAGAAATCCAGAGAAATCCGCAGGGAGTCCAGATCTGGTCTCACATTGACAGAGGACGAGGTGAAGGAGATTGATACCCTCCTATCAGAGCGTCTGAAAATGGGACAGTCCGTTCATCATATCTTTGCCGATTCTCCGGATCTGTTCACCATCAGCGAAAAGCAGGCCTACAATCTGATTCACAGCGGGCTGATCTCCGCAAGACCACTTGATCTTCCCCGCATCGTACGCATGAAGCCTCGCAGTAAAAAGGCACAGATCGTCAAAGTAGACAAGAAGTGCCGGATCGGAAGAACTTATGAAGACTATCTGAAATTCATGGAAGAACACCCGGATCTTTCTGTTCTGCAGGGTGACACTGTAGAAGGAAATAAGGGCGGAAAATGCATTCTGACGCTTACATGGGCGAGCTGGGATTTCCAGGTTGCCTTTCTCAGAGATCATAACAATTCGGCATCTGTTACATCAATTGTCAATCAGCTGTATGAATCTCTTGGCGCGGAACTGTTCCAGAAAGTGATGCCAGCTGTATGGCTCCTGGATAATGGATCAGAATTTTCCAATCCATCAGAAATTGAGAAGTTCGGTGTCTATGTGTTCTACTGCGATCCTGGTGCTCCATATCAGAAAGGCACTTGTGAGAATACGCATTCCGTCTTCCGCAGAATCATTCCGAAGGGACATTCATTCAATGATCTGGACCAGGATTTCTTCGATCTTGCGTTCAGTCATACAAATTCGCTGCACAGGAAGAAGCTGAATGACCACACCCCCTATGAAATGTTCTCGTTTGCCTATGGCGATGACATTGCTGAAAAGTGTTTCCGCATTCATCAGATCCAGGGAAAGGATGTAGTTCTGGACCCTTCCCTTGTCAGAACATATCGTGACTCCAGAAGAAAGGAAGGCATCGAGTAATGAAATACACCGTAAGCCTTCCTGAGATCACCAAAGTCATAATGACGAATGCTCCGCAGGAATTGCCTGGAGACGAGAAGGAATCTCCTGTCAGCGTCTACATCCAGGACTGCACCGCTCATATCGACTTTTACATCATGAGCTGGCACAGAGAGAGCAGCTGCTTTTTCGCTCTTGTAGATCCTCTTCCTGATCCGCAGGTTCTCGATCTCGAATACGTCAGCTTCTCGTTTCTCAGGGATCATGATCTCTTCTACTCCGTTTATCCAAAGAAGAAACGTCCTCGGTACAAGAAGATTTATAACCGTATTCTGCCGATGAAGTATGAGATTCCCTCATAATCATCTGATCGGCATCACCAATCAATAAGCATTGAAATCATGGCAGGTTCTGGCTGAACATCCGTCATTATTCCCCGTTGCGCTGACCGTGTCTGAATTTTATCGGCGCAGCAGGGCAGGTTTTAATACGCTTAAATTGTAACGTATTTGAACACTTTTCCTACCATTTCAAGCAAAAAAACCATAGAAAAGAGACCGGAACTACTTCAGAACCGGTCTCTCCTTATCCCTTGTCACACGCAGCTTGCGATAACTTCGTAAAACTTGCGTTCAGTTTTTCAATTCACCGTCGTAATCGTAATAGTTCTTCGCCTGCAGAACTTTGTTTTCCATCATGACCTTGCCGAGGGCAATGACGCTGTCAATGGAATAGTCTGTTTCATTCAGCAATACGAGGTCTGCATCGCTGCCGCAGGCAACCGATCCCTTGCGCGGATAGAGCAGAAGTCCGGTCGCGACGGTCTTCGTGATCGGAGAGATTGCATCACTGACGGAGACGTGTTCGTGGACTATCAGATGCCGGACGGTATCATACAGGGTTTCCATCTTGCCGATACCCATGCCGACAATTTCCAGACGGTCATTCCACTTCGGGAAACTGCCGTTGGAATCGGAAGATAAGGTGATCCGATCGAGAGGAGCTCTGCTCATGGCATCTTTCATCAGATGCGCAGTCTTAGCAGTCTCGTTGCCGCTGGTGAAGTCGATATAGCCGCCCTTGTTAGCAAAGGTGATGGCATCTTCATACGCATTTGCGACATGCGTCGGACGGAAGGTTGTGATCGGAATATCCGTCTCATCCACAATGGCTAAGACGTCTTTGTATCCCTTCTTTCCTCTGCCGGTATGCATGTGTACGATGCCTGCTTTCTTTGCTAAGAGACCGGCAGTTCTGACCTGCGTGGCCAGACGGGCTAATTCTTCTTTTGAGACATTGGAAGAACGATGATCGCTGATCGCAATCTTAACGCCGATGACTTCATCGATGAAGGCAACATCATGAGCCACTGATCCAGTTAAGTTAACGGAAGGATATGCATAGGAACCAGTCAGGCACCATGCACTCATGCCTTGTTCTCTCAATGCCTTTGCCTTGGCAACGAGTGCAGATACGCTCTTGGCATTGGCATCCGTTCCGAGCAGGCCTACTACCGAGGTGACGCCATACTTCACGCAGTCGGTCATCTGCACTTCGCGGATCAGCGAAGCGAAACCATCTTCTCCGCCTCCGCCGATGATATGAACATGCTGGTCGATGAATCCCGGTACCAGAATCTTGCCATGTCCGTCTAATACCTTGAATTCGCTGCTATCCCAGGTGAAGCCAATCTGATCGGCAATCTGAATGATGCGGTCATTGCAGATGAGTACGTCTTTGATGCCGAGGTCTTCCGGTGCAAACACATGTGCTTTTTCAATCTTCAGAAACATGTCATTTCCTCGCTTTTTCAAAATTATAGCGAGCTCTGCGCCAATAGGCTGAAGAAATTCCTTCATGGATACGATTTCTCTGGTATAACGGGAAAGAAAAAGGAGAAATGCCATGGATCGTCTGATTCTGAAGAAAGAACAGGCAGAAGAACTGATCCGGAAATACGGATCGCCTCTGTATGTGTATGAGGAAGAAGTCCTGAGGGAAAGATGCAGAGAGGTCAGAACTCTTCTGGCCCTGAAGACTTATCATCCCCAGTATTCTGCCAAAGCAAACTCCAATATCGAATTACTGAAGATTATCCGGGAAGAAGGACTGGATGTCGATGCCATGTCGCCAGGCGAAGTCGTACAGGAGCGGGCAGCTGGTTTTGAAGCAGACCAGATCATGTACTGCTCCGGCAATATGTCAGAAGCAGAGATGAGATATGCCCATGATCATGCGGGGATTCTGATTCTGGATTCGCTGTCTCAGGCAGATCGCTATGGCACGCTCTTTCTGGGATCTGAAATGGGTATCCGGGTCAATCCGGGCATCGGTGCTGGTCATGATGCAAAGGTCATCACCGGTGGAAAGACAAAGTTCGGAGTCCTTTCAGAAGATCTGAAAGAGATTTCTGAGATCCTTCAGAAGCATTCTCTGAAGCTGATTGCTCTGCATGAACATGTTGGGTCTCTGTTCCTGGATGATACGGTATTCCTGGAAGCAGCAGAGATTCTGCTGAAGCTGGCACAGCAGTTTCCGGATGTGAGAATCCTCGATTTCGGCGGAGGACTTGGTGTTCCGTATAATGGAGAAGAAAGACTGGATCTGAATAGACTAGGAAGAAGGCTGACAGATCTGATTGCTTCTTCTGAACAGAAGAGCGGAAGAACATATGAGATCCGGATTGAACCGGGAAGGTATATCGTTGCCGAAAGCAGCATGCTCTTAGGCACAGTCACAGACATCAAGGAATCTGCCGGGGTGAAGTATCTCGGAACGGATATCGGCTTCAACGTGCTGCTGAGGCCGGTGCTGTATCATGCCCATCACAGGATTCATGGCTATTCGGATTCGGAAGAACAGGAAACCTATACCGTATGCGGAAATTTATGCGAGTCCGGAGATATTCTTGCTGAAGGAGAACAGCTTCCATGCATGCGGATCGGCGATCTGATCGGCATTGAAAATGCCGGAGCCTATGGCTTCAGCATGAGCTCTGATTATAATGGACGCCTGCGCCCGGCTGAGGTGCTTCTTTCGGATGGGACGGATCGTCTGATCCGGAAACGGGAAAGTATGGAAGATCTGGTAAATCAGATCTGAGCATGCTTTCTGCCGGTTGCCTGATAGCTCTGCTCATCGGAGTTCGTATAGATGACTTCCAGGAATTCTGAGAAGAGTTCAGAAAGTTCTTCGATGCTCATCAGATCTTCGGAAAGACTTGTATTCATGCCGGCATGGTGTTCGTTGATGCGTTTGCGGCTGAGGCCATGTGCAACGGTCAGAGTTCCATCCGGTTTCAGAAGATCAGACAGATGCGCAATCAATGCTTGCGGATCCCTGAAGTGCGGAAGGGCGTTGTAGACCATGATGGCATCGAACTTCTTTTCTGGTTCATACGTCTCTGCCGGAGTGCAGATCAGGGTTACTTCCGGCTGCCTGAACTTCTTTTCTGCCTCTGCAATCATGTTCGGGGAGATATCAATCCCGGTGATGGAGGAAGCTCTGCGCTTCAGGTAGTCCGGGATCAGGATACCGGTTCCGCAGGCGACGTCGAGAATATCCATCCCGGGATGGATGTCTGCATGGTCCAGAATGCTGGCAATCACTGCTTCATTGCGGACCATCCTGCTGTCCCAGTCAGCTGCTTTCTGGTCAAAATAGGAAATCACATCAGATTCACGAATCATCTTCACACCCTCACAGAGTTCATGAGGTATATTATACCGGTATCTGAACAGGATTAAGAGGGCTCTGGAAGGACGTTGCAGGAACTAGCAAAATCGATGATAATTACATCAGTTCAGACCAGTCTGCACTGGGAAGGAAGGTGATTCGTGTGCTTTTCTTTGAATATTCAGATCGTGTTCCAGGGATGATCAGTTTATGACGTCAGAACAGTACAGGTTTTCACCGGAGGTGCAGGCTGTTCTGGAGGGTTCTCCGATTCCGTTTGCGGTATATCAGCTTTCTGACCACAGGGTCGTGACTGTGCTTCTTTCAGATGGATTTGTGAAGCTCAGCGGTGCTTCTTCCCGGGAAGAATGCATTCAGCTGATGAATACGGATATGTATCGGTATACCGATCCGGCCGATGTGGCGAGGATTGAAGATCTGGCGTACCGGTTCGCAATCGGCAAGGATGAGGTCTATGATGCGGTATATCGCAGCAAGCTCCCGGATCAGAATGAATATCATCTGCTTCATTCGATGGGCAGGCATATCACAGTGGATGGGAATGTGCAGCTTGCCATGATCTGGTATATGGACGAGACCAGTGCATCTCAGAAGACTGCTCATGGAAGAGAGCTGATGGATGCTCTGATTGAGAGCGCAGAGATTTCCCGGAAGCAGCGTGAAAATTATTACGATGATATGACGGGCCTTCCGACTGCGATATATTTCCGGGTTCTGGCAGAAAGTTCCGTGAAAACCATGCGGGCAGAAGGAAAAACTCCGGCAATCATCTATCTGGACTTCAGCAACATGCGTCTGTTCAATCATCGCTATGGCTTTGCAAAGGGTGATGAATTGATCCAGGGACTCGGAAAGCTTCTGAGCAGGGTGTTCGGAACTGAGCGCTGCGGGCATGTGGAGAGCGATCATTTCGCGGTTTATACGGATGCGGATTATGCTGAAAAGCAGATGGATCAGCTGTTTGCTTCATTGAATCAGATCAATCATGGCAATGTGCTTCCGTTACGGGCGGGAATCTATGTGCTTGCTGAAGGAGACTATGACATCAGCCGGGCATGCGATCGGGCCAAGGCTGCCTGCAATCATCTGAGAGGACAGTTTGCGTCAAGGCACATGTACTTCAACGAACAGATCAGTAAAGAGATCTCGGGGAAGGCATATGTCCTGGATAATTTCACCAGAGCACTTTCCGAGCATTGGATCCAGGCTTATTTCCAGAGGATCGTGGATCCTGAAACGGGAAAGGTGACGGATGAGGAGGCACTGGCAAGGTGGATTGATCCGCAGAATGGACTTCTGCCTCCGGATCAGTTCATCCCGATTCTGGAGGATGAAGGAATGCTCTGGAAGCTGGATCTGTATATGGGCCAGCAGATCATTCAGAGCATGCGTAAGAAGCAGCAGAAGGGCATTCCTCTGGTGCCGGTTTCCATCAATCTGTCAGAGCGTGATTTCACGGTCTGCGATATGATCGACAAGCTTGCCAGAAGAATGGATGAAGCAGGAATCGAACGGAAGTATCTGGTCATTGAGATCACGGAACGTGCGATCGGCAGAGACCCGGAGCTTCTGAAACAGATCATCGAGGAACGCGGAAATTCCGGATTCCGGGTATGGCTGGATGACTTCGGCAGTGAGTATTCTTCTCTGAATATTCTGAGCAATTATCACTTTGATGTGATCAAGCTGGATCAGAAGTTCCTGAAAACAATGCAGAAGGGCAACCAGAAGGGAAAGCTTCTGATTGCAGAGATCCTGGATTTTGCAAAGAAGGCAGATATCACTGCTCTGGCCGAAGGAGTGGAGACCAGGGAAGAAGCAGTCTTCCTGATGGATCATGGCGTGAATAAGATCCAGGGCTTCCTCTTCAGCAGACCGGAACCGGAAAAGACTCTTCTGGAGTGGTATCAGAGTCATCAGGAAGCAGTTCAGCCGGAAAAATAGATTGATACAGCCCGGAACAATCTCTTCCGGGTTTTCTGAAGACATGGAGAAGAGAATACGATGAGCTATGACCGCAATGCATGGATGAAGAAGATGAATCAGGTTCTTGCGCAGGGACCATATACCGATTCCTGGGAATCCTTGTCGGAACATCAAACACCAGAGTGGTTCCGGAAAGCAAAGCTTGGCATCTTCATTCACTGGGGACCGTACTCAGTACCTGCTTTCGGAAGCGAGTGGTATTCCCGGAATATGTACCGGGAAGGAACTATGGAGTTTGAGCATCATCAGAAGACATATGGCCTGCAGAAAGACTTCGGGTACAAGGATTTCATTCCGATGCTGAAGGCAGAGCATTTTAATCCAGAAGCCTGGGCAGAATTATTTGAAGAAGCCGGGGCAAAGTATGTGATCCCGGTTGCGGAGCATCATGATGGATTTCAGATGTACCGCAGCGAACTGTCTCACTGGAATGCCTATGAGATGGGACCGCACCGGGATGTGCTGAGTGATCTGAATGAAGCACTCCATAAGCATGGCCTGATTACGGGTGCTTCTTCTCACAGAATAGAGCACTGGTGGTTCATGGGCTCTGGGAGAAAGCCATTGAAGAATGGAACGCCAGCAGAAGAGTGGTCTGATATCCCATCTCTTTCAAAGACCCCGGATGATCTGTACTGGCCTTCGACCATCATGGATTCCGAGGATAATGACAATCGGTATGCGACACCGGCTCCTTCTGAAGAATTCCTGGAAGACTGGATGTTCCGTACTATGGAACTCATCGATCACCTGCAGCCGCAGGAACTTTACTTTGACTGGTGGGTATTCCAGGCTGCTGCCAAACCTTATCTCAGAAAGATTCTTGCCTATTACTACAATCGCGGAGCGGAATGGAACAAAGAAGTGCTCGTGATCACGAAGAATGACGGGATTCCGTATGGATGTGCCGTGCCGGATATGGAGCGGGGCGGCTTCCATACCATGCAGGCAGAACCATGGCAGACCGATACCGCGGTCGGAAAGATCTCCTGGGGCTATACGAGAGACAATGTATACAAGACTTCTGACATGATTCTTCAGGATCTGATTGATACGATTTCGAGAAACGGCGTGATGCTGCTGAATGTAGGTCCGAAAGCAGATGGAACGATTCCGGAACAGGATCAGAAGCTTCTGAGAGAGATCGGTTCCTGGCTGAGGCAGAATGGCGAAGCAGTATATGGCAGCAGACCATGGAGAATCTCCATGGAAGGACCGACTGCACCAAAAGAAGGAGCGTTCTCTGATCAGACGGATTCGGTCTATTCTTCCGAAGACTTCCGGTTCACGGTGAATCATGGCCACCTCTATATCTTTGCCATGAAGTATCCCGATCCGGTGAATGGAGTCTCAGAGATCAGAGTGCATACGTTAGCAGGAAAGGATCATCCGGCTGCTTATGAGTTCGGAGCATTGATCAGAGATGTTGAGGTTCTCGGATATGAGGAGAAACCAGAGTGGGTTCAGAAACAAGACGCATTAATCATCCGAACAAAGACCATTCATACGCACAGTCCGGTTGTTTTCCGGGTGGAGTTCCTGTGATTACTACATATGTAAAATATTTCATATGGTTTGATATATTTTCATAATGATGAAAGATTTTCTGTTGAGTCCCTGCCGGAACAGGAATATCATGTTTACTGTCAGAATTGAAAGGGGAATATCCTATGCGAGATGAAGCACTTTTTGAAGCAATCGGAAAAGAACAGGACCGCCAGAACCACAACATTGAACTGATTGCCTCGGAGAACTTCGTATCAAAGGAAATCAGAGAAGCAGCTGGTTCCGTACTTACCAATAAGTATGCAGAAGGCTATCCTGGCCATCGGTATTACGGCGGCTGCGAGTATATTGATGTCGTTGAGAATCTTGCCAGGGACAGGGCGTGTGAATTGTTCCATGCAGAACATGCGAATGTTCAGCCGCATTCCGGTTCCCAGGCGAATATGGCCGCATATTTTTCATTGATTCAGCCGGGAGATCGGATCATGGGCATGGATCTGGCCAGCGGCGGTCATCTGACTCATGGTGCAAAAGTTTCTTTCTCCGGCAAGCTGTTTGACAGTGTTTCATATGGGGTTGATCGGGAAACAGAGAAACTTGATTATGATGCAATCCGCAAACTTGCTCTGGAAGCCAGACCGAAAATGATCGTGGCTGGTGCTTCTGCGTATGCAAGAGAGATTGACTTCAGCGAGTTTCGCAAGATCGCAGATGCCTGCGGTGCATATCTGGTTGTGGATATGGCGCACATTGCCGGTCTGGTAGCGACTGGATATCATATGAGCCCGGTTCCATATGCAGACATTGTTACTTCCACCACGCATAAGACCCTGCGCGGACCGCGCGGCGGCCTGATTCTTTGCAAAGAGCAGTATGCAAAGGCAGTAGACCATGCGGTATTCCCGAGAATGCAGGGCGGCCCGCTGTGTCATATTGTTGCGGCAAAGGCAGCTTGTTTCTATGAAGCACTGCAGCCGGAGTTCAAGGAATACATCAGGAACGTCTGTATCAACAGCAAAGCACTTGCCAAGGCACTGGAAGAAGAAGGAATCCGTCTGGTTACAGGCGGAACGGATAATCATCTGGTTCTGGCAGATGTGCTGAACTCCATCGGAGTAACTGGTGCTGAAGCAGAAAAGGCACTGGATGAAGTGAACATCACTGTCAACAAGAATGCGATTCCGTTTGATACCACAAAGCCTACGGTTGATTCCGGCATCCGTCTTGGCTCGGCAGCAATGACAACTAAGGGATATAGCGAAGCAGACTTCACTGCCATTGGTCATATGATCGGCAGAGTTCTGAAGAATATCAACGATGATGCGGTAAAGGCGGAAGTGAAGCAGCAGGTCCTGGCGCTCACGGAAGCACATCCGTTTGACTGAATAATTCGAAACGGACAGAGTTTTTCGAGAAAGATATGGACAGGCCCGAGCTTGTTCATGTCTTTTTTTGACCTTGATTCCTTCCTTGGATGAAGAACGCTTGGCTTCCAGCCGGCTGCGCATCTAGGGAAAGCCTGCTGCTTCAAATGGGAACGAAAAACAGGGTCCGGGAGGAACAAACACTGAATCAAATTGACAAAATAATCCTCTGCTCCCTGCGGAACAGGAGGTCATGGAACTATTTAATACACTATATATACTTATAATAAAAGATTATTTATCAGGATATATCTATACTACATCCTGCCTGTTCGCAGCAGACCTCAGCGCAAAAGAAAAGGCGTAGACCCTTATTTTGGGTTTACGCCATTGACCGCTTGATTATGCGGTTTTCATCACTAATATGGTGAGCGCTAAGGGACTCGAACCCATGACCCCTTCCACGTCAAGGAAGTGCTCTCCCAACTGAGCTAAGCACTCATCTCAAGGATGCCTGTTTATATTACCACAAGGTCCAAGAAATGGAAATAGATTTTTTCACTAGTAATTACGCACGAACCTAGATCGGGACTGATATCCCGATTTTTGTTTTTGAAATTTATAGCATATACGTTTATACTATAGATATGAAGAAATCTGTTACTTATCCCGACTGGGCTGAAAAGTATCGCGGCAAGGGAAGAACAATCCGCAAGGTTCGGGATGGTTACGGCCTCTATCAGTGCACATCCGTTTATCAGCCCGGGCAGAAGTATCCCAAGTCTGTTCAGAAGTATCTGGGAATGATTACGGAGAAGGATGGATTCATTCCTAAGAGGTCTGATGCTCCTTCTGTTTCTTCCAGATGTTTGGAGTATGGGCTCAGTCATTTCATCATTGCCAATTTCAAACGGGATCTTTGCCGTTCTGGCTACAGCGCCAGCGAGATGATCGTCATATTCGGTGTTCTTCAGTATATCTTCGGTGATGTGAATGAAGTGTTCATCCGTTCCAGCTATCTCTGCATCGGGAAAGAAGAGGAACTTCTGTATCGATTATCACAAGGGCTCTCTCCGAACCGGATGAAGAAGATGACTAACACCATAGAAAAACTGATTGCCGAGAAGATTCCTGATGAGAAGGAAAGGAACATTCTGATCAAGCTTCTGTTCCTCACAACCATTCATGAAACTGCAGATCCTAAGTCTGCGGTTTACCCTTCCAAGGCGAATGAGATTGCACAGAAATACGGAGTAAAGCTATGAGCGAAAAGAACAGTAACGGCATTCTGAAGACAACCGCAGTGATTGCAGAGAGTTTCCGCAACATCAACATTACCGACGACAACATTCTGGAGCTGCTGGACAATCGGATGTTCATCAATCTTTTTGAAAGCGTGCCGGATTTCCGACAGCAGGGGAAAATTGCTTACAAGCTGTCCAGTGTGCTTCTGATGGTTTTTCTCACCGTGCTGCGGAGAGGAAAAGCTTCATTCCTTGATATTGCTTATGTAATCAAGGCCAATCGGAAGAAATATGCAGAATACGGACTGCTTCCCGAAGATGGAAGCACTCCCTCCCATGACACCATTCGAAGAATACTGACTCTTCTGGATGGAAATGCATTATACGAAAACACGATCCAGGGGTTTTATCTGTTCCTGGAAAGTCTGAAGAATCACTATTCCGTTCAGGGAGATTACCGGCATCTATGCATTGACGGCAAAGAAATGAGAGGCAGCGGAAGGTCTTCCGGAACGAATCATCCTCAGCGCAATTACGCAATGCTCAATATCTATGAGGCAGCCTCTTACACGGTCATTGAATGCGAACCGATTGATAAGAAAGAAAACGAGATCCCAGTAGCACAGAGACTGCTGAGGCAGATGAATCTGAAAAATACGGTAATCACTGCAGACGCACTTCABTGTCAGAGAGAAACTGCAGCCATCATTCATGAAGGAAAAGGCATCTATGTGCTTATTGCAAAAGAGAATCAGAAGCTCCTGTCAGAAGAAATACAAGCCCGTTTTGAGAAATATCCAGACAAAATCAGAAAATACGAAGAAGACAGCCGTGTCATTGAAATTCTGGAGCTTCCCAAAAGCTATGTACTGGCAGATGAATGGGCAGGTCTGAAGTGCTTCGCAAGAATGACATCCAGCAAATGCGTTCGCCTTTTCATCACGAATACCAGAGATGACCTTCTGATTCGGCAGGCGATTTCTCTGCGGTGGTCCGTCGAAACGTTCCACAAGCTAAAGGATCATGACATGCATGAAGATGCAGTCCGTTCCACTGACAAGCAGGCTCTTCATAATATTGCAACACTGAACAATCTCGGAGAGCAGTTATTCTCTCTGTATCAGTCTATCTCCGGACTGCCTCACCGAGAGGCAAAAGTCTACTTCCAGGAGAACACCATTGAATGTCTGAATACAATTCTGTCCGTTATGAGCTCAGAGGAAATAGTGAATTCCCTGGTGAAAGATCTGAAGAAGAGGCGGAGGAAGAGAACCGAACCGTCTGAGAAGTAGTTCAAGGCATTCAGGAACAAAGAGCTTTTTACGTCCATAAAAACATCGGCAGGCAGAGAGTCATATCCTCTCTGAATCTGTCGATGTTTTTAGTTTCTGCGACTATTCAATGAAATTTGACTGCTCAACCGCGAAAATAGCCCTTGACTACGCCATCATTGACCATCATGCGTAATTACTAATTTTTTCACAGGCTCCGGGCGGTGAAATATAATAGAGTCACTTATGAGAAGAGATGCATTGCCATTCCTGAATCAGTCGCTGTTCATGAAACTCGGGAAGATCAGACTAAGTGATGGAACCCTATTAGATGGAGAAGATACGATTCTTGCGTTCGAGAAGTGCTGCAGAGAAAAAGGATCTGCCTGGATGGGAATTGATTCTCTGCATCATGGCATGCAGGAAAAGCGGGCTGCCCGGTTTCAGAGATCCCTTGAAGAGAAGCAGAAGATCAGAGTATACTTTGCCATTCATAACAGTCATTATGACAATGAGATTGCCTATGAAGCGGTTCTGGAGAAACTGGTCAATATGAAAGAACCTGTGCCGTGTCCGGAGCCGGAACTGAGACCGGAGATCTTCCAGGATGATGGGAATTCCTGTCTCTGGCTGAAGCTGAAGGACATCAGACTGAGTAAGGAAAAGGCAGAGCACTTCATGATTGCAAGCACAGGCAGAAATCTGAAGTGGACCATTTGCAATTCCAGGTTCTTTTTTGGATACATTATGGAGGAGTGAAGGAATATGAAAGTACTGCTAGTCAATGGAAGCCCGCATCCGCATGGATGCACGGATGTTGCATTGTCAGAAGTTGCAATGCAGTTAGGAAAACATGGCATTGAGACGGAAATGCTGTGGCTTGGCAATGAAGCAATTCATGGCTGCATTGCCTGCGGCAAGTGCAGGAAGGCTGGAAAGTGCATCTTTGATGATGCAGTGAATCGGGTTGCTGCAAAGGCTGAGGAATATGATGGAATCGTAGTGGGAAGCCCGGTATATTACGGCGGCCCGGATTCGCAGATCTGCGCCTTCCTGGATCGGCTGTTCTACAGCGCCGGAAAGAAGTTCGTGCGCAAGCCTGCGGCTGCGGTGGTCTCCTGCCGCAGAGGCGGAGCAACAGCTTCGTTCGAACGATTGAATAAATACTTTGAAATGTCGAATATGCCGCTGGTGACTTCACAGTACTGGAATCAGATTCATGGCAATAATGCTGAAGAAGCAAAACAGGATGCTGAAGGGCTGCAGACGATGCGGACGCTGGCCGAGAATATGGCATGGCTGCTGAAGTGTATTGAGGCAGGAAAGAAGGCTGGAGTGGAAGAACCTGTCTATGAACCATTCCATGCGACGAATTTCATCCGGTGATGGTTCTTCTGGTGATTGGTATTCTGATGGGGATTTACGGAACCGTGATCCTGATCGGAGAAAAGGGAAACCGGTTCAGTATTGCCTGGTATCTGACCGGAGGATTCTTCTTTGTTAGTTCTGTGCTTCTGAAGCATGGAGTGCTTCGGGGAGGATTGCTTGCGGTGTGGATTGCTGCGGTATGTGCGTATACGGCAATGCTCGCAGTGAACTGCATGCATATTCTTCATGCATGTATGAGCGATCCGGATGAGAACTGCCGGGAATTGCTTGTGCTCGGTGCCAGAGTGATGCCGCATGGCGGGCCTTCGAATGCGCTTCGATACCGGTGCCGGAGTGCTGCTGATTATCTGAAGGAACATTCTGACTGCGGCTGCATTGTCTCCGGAGGAAAAGGAGTTGATGAACCTTGCTCCGAAGCAGAATGCATGCAAAGAGTGCTGATGGAGATGGGGATTGACCGCAACCGAATCCGTCTGGAAGACAAGTCCCGCAGCACGATTGAGAATCTCAGATATTCAAAGCAGATGCTGGATAGTCCGGATGAATCAATTGCAGTCGTGACAAGCAGCTATCATCTGTATCGGAGTCTTCGAATTGCGAGAAGGATGGGTATGAAGAATGTATCCGGCATCGGTGCGAAGACGAAGGTGCTCTATCTGCCTTCGGCACTGTATCGGGAATGCCTTTCGATTGCGATGGATTCGGTCATAGAAAAGTTCAGAAGATGGAAAATGAGTTATACTTATGCACATCGAGGAGGATCAGATGATGATGCGTGATGGCAGCTATTATGTTCCTTATGAGGAACGCACAGGAAATGAGTCCATTGTTTACTTTACCCGCGATCTTTCTGCAGCGGGAATGATGAAGGTCTATGACAAAGTGAAGGAAGGAATCTCCGGCAAGATCGGAGTCAAGCTTCATACGGGTGAGAAACATGGACCGAATATCATTCCGCATGGATGGGTAAAGGAATTCATGGAAAAGGAATGCCCGGATGCCAGCATCGTGGAAACGAATACCTTCTATGAAGGCGATCGCTATACGACAGAACAGCATCGTGAGACGCTGAAGGTCAATGGCTGGACGTTCTGCCCGGTTGACATCATGGATGAAGATGGTACGGTGGATCTTCCGGTGAAGGGCGGCAAGTGGTTTGATCATATGACGCATGGAAGTCATATGGTGAACTATGATTCTCTGATCATCCTGACGCATTTCAAGGGCCATGTGATGGGCGGCTTCGGCGGTTCCAACAAGAACATCGGCATCGGCGGTGCGGATGGCAGAATCGGCAAGGGCATGATTCATGCGAAGAATGGTGATCAGTGGGGCGTCAATCAGGAAGAGCTGATGGAGAAGATCACGGAGTCCACCAAGGCTACCATTGATTATTTCGGCAAGCATATCACGTATGTGAATGTGATGAGAAATATGTCGGTGTCCTGTGACTGCGAGGGTGTGCAGGCTGCTCCGGTTGTGACTCCGAATGTCGGCATTCTGGCTTCCGCAGATATTCTGGCTGCAGATCAGGCTTCGGTGGATCTGGTTCATGCCATGAAGGAAAGCGATCGTCATGACCTCTGGGAGCGCATGTCTACGCGTCACGGATTCCGTCAGCTTACTTATATGAAGGAACTCGGCATGGGCAATGATCGTTATGTGCTCATTGATCTGGATCATGACGGAGAACGGATCACACCGGAATTCGCTGTGAAGGATGTTGTTCCGTTCAAGCTGATCGGCTAAGCTGAAATGCGATTGTGAAGCGAGGAAAGCGGATCCCTGCGGATCTGCTTTTTTCACGAAAAAAGTCTTCTCAATCGGGAGAAAAACATTTAATATGTCAGATGCAATAAATATAGGAGAGTGTTCTGAGGAATGGCTTCAAGCAAGACGAAAAAGACGAAACCGGAAGTAAATCCGATTATCAATATCTACCGGGATCCGAAGAAAAAGGAACTGAAGAGCCTGGACGAACTCAAGGAAGAGATTCGTGCGGTCTATCAGAAGAATGGCGAGCTGCAGCAGAAAGACATCACCGAAGCAATCACGGCGATGAAGCTGAACGATGAAGACACGGATCAGCTCTGGAACTGGCTCAATGAAGAAAACCTGATCGGAAGTTCTGAAGAAGACCTTGAAGAAGCAGAAGAGGTCATGGAAGAAGACGCTGCTTATGAGGACGATGAAGACAGCGACGATGAGGACAAAGAAGACGAAGAAACGGAATCCGTTCCGGACTTCAATGGTCTCGAGAATGTACGTTCCAGCGATCCGGTTCGCAGCTATCTGAAGCAGATCGGTCAGATTCCGCTGTTAACTGCAGAGCAGGAACTGGATGTCGCGCATCGCATGAAGCAGGGTGATGAAGAAGCGAAGCAGCTGCTTGTTTCTTCGAACCTGCGTCTGGTTGTTTCGATTGCCAAGAAATATGTCGGCCGAGGCATGCAGTTTCTGGATCTGATCCAGGAAGGCAATATCGGTCTGATGAAGGCTGCTGATAAGTTTGATCCGGATAAGGGATTCAAGTTCAGCACCTATGCAACATGGTGGATCCGCCAGGCGATTTCCCGTGCGATTGCTGACCAGGCAAGAACGATCCGCCTGCCGGTTCATCTGGTTGAGGCAAATGGCAAGGTCGTGCGCATGCAGCGTCAGCTGGTGCAGGAGCTCGGCAGAGATCCGACGCCGGAAGAGATTGCCGCAAGACTGAAGGATATCACTCCAGAAAAGGTCAAGGAACTTCAGCTGGTTACGATGGATCCTGTTTCCATGGAAACACCAGTCGGTGATGAGAGTGATGCGCACCTGGGCGATTTCATTGAAGACAAGACCGGACAGCGTCCGGAAGACTTCGCAGAAGGTCAGCTTCTGAAGGAAGAGATCAACCGGGTTCTCAGCGAACTGACAGAACGTGAAGAGCAGGTCATCCGCTTGCGGTTCGGACTGGATGGTTCCCGTCCGATGACTCTCGAAGAAGTGGGTAGAGAGTTCGGCGTGACGCGTGAGCGGGTACGCCAGATCGAGGCAAAGGCACTCCGGAAGCTTTCTCATCCGGTACGTTCCAGAAGACTCAAGGATTTCATGACAGATTGACAGCGGGAATTCCCGCTGCTTTTTCTGCCTCGGGAATTCTTTTTCACATAATTTCACACGGTTCTGACAATGATCTGCGGTGATTTTTGGCTATATTATCAGTGCAAGTAAAAGGAAGAGCTTGCGCGGAGATATGCTGCTGGAATCCCCCTTTCACCAGCAACGTGTCTGAAAACAGAAAGTCCGGAACTGTGAGCCGGACTTTTTTAGTACACCCGACATGGGTGATAACTCGAGGGTGAAAGTCCCTTGCGCATGTATAGCGGCATGATTCAAAGCGCTAGCCAAAGGCAACGTGGACATCGTGAGGTGTCAACGGAAGGAAGCCGG
>NZ_VUMN01000027.1 GCF_009696165.1 Stecheria intestinalis
GGTGCTCTTTACTATAAGAGCACCCAATCATCCACCTGCCAAGCAGGTGGTTCTCCGGTTCGCACAATCTTTACACCCATAGCTAGTCAACTGTTTATCTTTGTGCTCACCAGTCCACTAGGACGAATAAAAGGCTCGCATTTCCTGCGAGCCCTCTTTATGCGACCTGCTGCCGTTGACACCGGATCTTTGTGCCCATCCGTCAATCGTGACAGTCCGGAGATCAAACCATTTTTCAATCCATTCTGGAACTTACTGCGTGTTGAATTGTAATTCTCAATCGGTACAGCATCGATACATTTCCATTCATACCCAGAAGTACTTGTCCGGATATCGAATCCGTCCTCTTTTCCTTCTGTTTTAACACCATCTTCCGGCTGTTTTCTGTTTCAGATTCCTGGATCACCTGTTCTCCGGCAGATCAGCAGATCTGAAGCAATTGTTAACGCAGGCTCACCTTTTCAGATGGCGCTGCCTCCATGAATTCCTGGTCTTCTCATATTTCTGACCTCCCGGGAACGATCTGTCAGGATTCTCATTCCTGCCGGTTCCCTTTGCACTTTCTATATAATCCCTTTCCAGCAATTTTGAAAGCCCTTACATTTGCTGACTTTTCTGCTATAATAAGAAAGTCGGGAAAATACAGTCCGCCAGATCAGAATCTTTTCTGATCTGCGGCGGTTTTTTTATTTTCCGGCAGTACAGGAAGAAGAGAAAACCGGCATTTTTCAAAACAAAAGAGGAACTGCGAGTTCCTCTTCCATTTCCTATTCGTCTTCCTCGTCATCAATCTTGCCCAGTTCACGAGCGTGTCTGCGGCGGTCGATGATCGTCAGATACTTCTTGCGCACACGGATATCGGTCGGCGTGATTTCAACGAGCTCATCATCATTGATGAATTCAATTGCTTCTTCCAGAGTCAGGATCTTCGGCGGAACAAGCTTCATGGCTTCATCATTGCCGGTCGAACGGACAGCCGTCATCTTCTTGTTCTTGATCGGATTGACCGTCATATCCTTGTTCTTGCTGGAAACACCGATGATCATTCCCTCATAGACCGGAGTCTGCGCACCGATGAACAGCTGGCCGCGCTCCTGGATGTTCCAGAGTGCATAGGTCATGGCACTTCCGGTTTCCGTGGAAATCAGCGCACCATTCTCACGCTGTGGGATATCTCCCTTCCACGGCTCATAGCCGGCAAGTCTGCGGACCATCGTGCCTTCGCCATGTGTCGTATTGATGAACGCAGTGCGGTAGCCGATCAGGCCTCTGGTCGGGACCAGATAAGTCACACGGGTATAAGAGCCATTGTCTTCCATGTTCTGCAGCATGCCTTTTCTCTTGTTCAGCACGCTGATAACCGTTCCGGAATATTCATTCGGCACATCGCAGACAACTTCTTCAACCGGTTCGCAAGTCTGTCCGTTAATCTTCTTCAGAATGACTTCCGGTCTGGAAACAGCAACTTCATAGCCTTCACGGCGCATCTGCTCCAGAAGAACCGTCAGATGAAGTTCGCCGCGTCCGGATACCTTGAAGGTATCAGTGGATCCGGTTTCTTCTACCTTGAGACCGACATTGACTTCAAGTTCCTTTTCCAGACGTTCGCGGATATTGCGGGAAGTCACATACTTGCCGGACTGTCCAGCAAACGGAGAATCGTTGACCATGAAGTTCATGGACAGCGTCGGCTCTTCGATCTTGATCATCGGCAGCGGATCCGGAGCTCCATCCGGGCAGAGCGTATCGCCGATCGAGATATCAGGAATCCCCGAAATCATGCAGATCTCACCGCACTGAATCTCATTGACCGGGATTCTGGAAAGTCCTTTGTAGACAAAGATCTGATTGGTTTTTCCTTTGCCGGTCTTTCCTTCAGCGTTGCAGACTTCATACTGGGTAGCAGCTTTGAGCGTGCCGGAGTAAATCCGGCCGATGCCGAGTCTGCCGATATAGTCATCATACGCAAGTGCACATACCTGCATTTGAACCGGTTCCTTCGTCAGATCCGGATAAGCCTGGGTATGATGCAGAATCGTCTCAAACAGCGGCGTGATGTCATTGTTCGTATCCGTGTCCCAGTTGTAGCGCACGATTCCTTCTCTTGCGACACCATAAAGAATCGGGAAGTCGAGCTGATCATCTGTCGCATTGAGCTCCAGGAACAGATCATAGACTTCATCAATGACTTCATTTGCGCGTGCATCAGGCTTGTCCATCTTATTGATGAGCAGAATCGGACGCAAGCCGATTTCAAGAGACTTCTGGAGGACGAAACGGGTCTGAGGCATCGGTCCTTCCGCAGAGTCTACCAGCAGGATTACGGTATCGACCGTCTTGATGATGCGTTCCACTTCCGAGGAGAAATCCGCATGCCCCGGAGTGTCGACGATATTGATCTTGTAATCCTTGTACTGGACAGAGCAGTTCTTGGAATAGATGGTGATTCCTCTCTCCCGTTCGAGGTCATTGCTGTCCATGATGCAGTCCACAACCTTCTCGTTATCCTTGAAGACATGGCTCTGCTTCAGGAATGCATTTACAAGCGTAGATTTTCCGGCATCGACATGTGCGATCACCGCAATGTTGATAATCTTCTGATAATCCATATTCATTCTTCCTCGAAACGTTCCCTATTATATGATGCGAGCTTTTTTTCTGCAATAAGCAACCTCTCAGCTATGCGGTTTGCCAGGATGTTCGCGCTTCAGCATGAATATCACCCCGATCATCAATGCCAGAACAGCCAGGATGCCAGGCAGTTCCGGAATGATCCGTTCTTCCGCAAAGGTATACAGAACCCCTCCGGCAGTTCTCGTCCTGCTCTCTGCAGAAACCAGGTCCGCAGTTCCTGCCAGCGTATCATAGGCATAGATCTCAAGCGTTCCGACCGTTTCTCCTTCTGCAACCGGAGCAGTGACGGAATCCGGAAGGATTACCTTGTAATGAACATTCTCCTCTTCCGGAAGATCCAGGGTCATGGAATCTGAAACAAGAACCCGGATATCGCCTTCCGTGCTTTCCCGGACCTTCAGAGGTCCGAAGTCCTGCCCGGCAGAGACTGCTTCTTTCCGTTCATAATGTTCTGAGAACCAGTGATAGAGAGCCGCCGCATCCGAAATCGAAGCCGGATAGTGCTCAATATGGTAACCATGGGCGTTGACCATCGTCAGAGGAATGTCATTGATCTCTGCACAGCTGGCAAGCGTATACTGTCCCTCAATCGTATATCCGGACTTTCCGCCGATGAATCCCGGAATGTCAAACTCATAGCTGAACGGAGGATCTTCCTGGTTGATGTACAGCAGCACATAGTTCTGCATCAAGAGACCACGGCGGTAATGAGCAAGCGGTTCTGTTCTCCAGATTTCGGTGGTGATCACGGTCCGGAAGAGTTCATTCTGCATGCAGTAATTCAGCAGCACTGCCATATCGCGGCAGGTGCTGTAATGATCATCCTCATGCAGACCGGTTGTATTCACAAAATGCGTATCCTGCATGCCCAGTTCTGCCGCCTTCGCATTCATCTGTTCCACGAAGGCTTCTTCACTTCCTGCCAGATAGAACGCAAGCGCTCTCGAACAATCAGCGCCGGAAGGAAGCAGATCTCCATAGATATAGTCCAGGGCGGTCGGCTCATCCCCCGGAACGAATCCAGCCCGGTTTGCGTTGGCTTCTACCAGACCTGCAAGCATTTCTTCTGTAAACGGAATCACGGTATTCTCAGGATCAGGAATCCGCTCAATCGCGAGGATGGCGGTCATCATCTTGGTCATCGAAGCAGGGAAAATCTGTTCTTCGCTGCGATGGTCCAGAATCACCTGTCCTGTCTCAGAATCCTTCAGGTAGTAATAGTCACAGAAAAGATCCGGAAAATCTTCCGGAGCAGCATAGGTTTCTTCCGGCTCTAAGACAGCTGTGTCCTGCCTGCAGCCTGTCATAGCAAGCACCAGCATTCCGGCAGTCATGATCTTCCATATCTTTTTCATTGGAAAAATTATATCAATCCTTTGACCTTTTCGTCGACGGTGTATATAATATCAAAGCACGCACCAGTGGTGGAATGGCAGACACGTACGCTTGAGGGGCGTATGGGGAGACCCGTGCAGGTTCAAGTCCTGTCTGGTGCACCATATCAATAAGAACAAGCCGCAGGATGATGCGGTTTTTCTTTTCATCGCCCAGTGATTCCTGCAGGAAGGAGCAGTTCCATGGAATTAAGACTTACAAAGCCGGAAGATCTTGAAACAGTCATGAATATCTATGCCAGGGCAAGAGATTTCATGAAAGAAACCGGGAATCCCCGCCAATGGGGACTTTCAAACTGGCCGCCGGAAGAAAGAATCCGAAAAGATATCGCAGCCTCTAAAAGCTATGTATGCATGGAAGGCCAGAAGATTGCTGCTGTCTTCTATTATGACTTCGGAAAAGACATCGACCCGACCTACAGGGACATCGAAGGGGCCTGGCTGTCAGATGCCCCTTATGGTGTCGTGCATCGCATCGCTTCTGCAGGAATTGTTCCAGGAGCAGGGTCCTGGTGCATTCAGCAGATGTTTGAACGGTCAAGGCATCTCAGAATGGATACGCATCCGGACAACCTCATCATGCAGAAGACCTTGCTGAAACTCGGATTCCATAAAACCGGTATGATTCACGTAGAAGAAGATGACGATCCCCGGATCGCCTTTGAAAAGATTTAGAATACAGATATGGCAAAGACACAGGAAACTCTGGATCTGGAAAACGCACTGGATCAGAGAAGCAGAGAAAGACGGGAATACGGCTGCAAAGAAGTGACGATCGGCTTTGCCCATGATTCCCATGGAGACGAGATCGTCGATTATATGTCCATGGACAGCCGCAGCGTTTTCCGGTGCTACGAGCTGAAGGTCAGTGTTTCTGATCTGAAATCCGATGCCAGAAAGAGCTGGTACGGAGACTACAACTATCTGGTCTGCGGCATGGATCTCTGGAATCAGCAGCCCGCATTCGAGAACTATATTCCTCCGTATGCGGGAATTCTTGCCGGTCCTGATCTGATTGTCAAACGCAAGGCTCAGAAGCGCAATATCCCGGATCAGCAGCGTGAAATGCTGAAAGACAGTCTGATCCGCAGCGTGTTCTGGAAGATGGACCAGTATCGCAATGCCGAGAACCTGAAAGCCATGCAGGAACTGAAGCACTCGCTCGAAGCCCTGCAGCAGGAATATGAAGCATTCCGTCAGGAAACAGATCGCATGCGGTGGACCTATCAGGATTATGAATCCTTTGTTCGCCGCAATCACCAGGATCCTTCCTTTTCCATCGAGCGTCAGGCCAAGGCGGAACGCAGCCAGTATGTTGCAAGAAAAGAGGGAAGATTCACCTGGTCAGCAGGTCCGGACGGAACGATCGTATGTCCCTGCTGCAGAAAGCCAGCACTGATCAGAGATGGAAAGCCTCTGCTGACAGAGTTCTGTCCATTTTGCGGAGCAGATCTGCGCAGACTCGGCCAGTGAAGCAGGAATCATGACAATTCAGAAAACCTGCTTATAATAAGGAAGCGAATAAGAAAGAAGGTAGCTATGACAAAAGTAGATGTTATCTCCGGGTTCCTCGGAGCCGGAAAAACAACCTTGATCTCAAAACTGATCAAAGATGTCTTCCATGGCCAGAAGGTAGTCCTTGTAGAAAATGAATTCGGTGAAATTGGTATTGACGGAGGATTCCTGAAAGACTCCGGCATTGAGATCCGCGAAATCAACAGCGGCTGCATCTGCTGCACGCTGAAAGGCGATTTCGAGAAGTCTCTGCAGCAGGTCATCGATACATATCATCCGGATCGGATCATCATTGAGCCCTCTGGAGTCGGAAAGCTTTCCGATATCCTGCGGGCAGTGAAAACAGTCAGCGGGGTTGAACTGGACAGCTACAGCACCGTTGTCGACGCCGCTCGCTGCAAAGTATATCATCGCAATTTCAAAGAGTTCTTCGATGATCAGATCGCAACCGCATCCTGTGTTATTCTTTCCAAGACTCAGAACGTGGATGAAGCAAAGCTCGCAGCGGATACTGAAATCATCCGTGAGCTGAACCCCGATGCAAGAGTCATCACCACGCCATGGGATGAGCTCTCCGGACAGGCAATCTTTGATGCTATGACAGGTGCTTCCAGCGGCTTCCCGGCAGGTCTCGGCGAAGATGACGATGATGACGAAGACGAGGAGCATGAAGAGCATGAGCATCATCATGATCATGACGAACCTGAACATCATCACGAACATGAAGCGGATCCGAATGAAGGACTCTCGGAAGGCAACCGGATTCATCTCGGAGAAGAGGAGCATGAGCATCATCACCACCATCATCATCATCATGGAGAACATGACGCAGATGAAGTCTTCGATTCCATCGGAATAGAAACCATCAATCATTACTCCGAAGAAGAAATCCGCACTGCTCTCAGCAAGCTTGGTGACAACATCGTCCGTGCAAAGGGAATTGTTCCGGATCATCAGAATGGATGGATCTTCTTCGACTTCGTTCCGGGCGATATCGATGTGCGCAAAGGAAGCCCCGCATATACAGGCCTGATCACCATCATCGGAGAACACGTTGATCTGAAACAGATCAAAGAAATATTCCAGGTAAAGTAAGCCGATGCCGACTCCTGTATATCTTTTCACCGGTTTCCTCGACAGCGGAAAAACCACACTGATCAAAGAGACCATGGATGACCCTCAGTTCATGGAAGGCGTTCAGCGTTCCCTGATTCTCTGCTTTGAACAGGGAGAAACCGAATACGACGAGAAATTTCTTGATTCGCACAATGCATTTGTGGAATATTTTGATTCTCCGGATCAGCTCACAAAAGAGCGGATGAGAGAGCTTGATACGATCTATCATCCGTCGTTTGTCTTCATCGAATACAATGGCAGCATTCCGATCACGGATACCCTGCTCTCGGAAATGCCGGATTTCTGGCCGCTGGTGCAGATTCTGACGACAGTCGACGCAACGACCTTCGAGTCCTACATCAATAACATGCGTTCCATGATGTTCGAGCAACTGCGCTACAGCGATACAGTTATTATTAACCGCTGCACGCCGGATACCAACGGCCGCATGCTGAGAGGCAACATCAAGGCAATCAACCGCAGGGCGCAGATCTACTACGAAGGAAATTTCGGAGAACCTGTGGAGCTGAAAAGCGGCACTCTGCCATTTGATCTCAATGCACCGGTCATCGACATCAAAGATGATGACTACGGCCTCTGGTATATGGACTGCATGGAAGGTCCGGCAAAGTATGATGGCAAGACCGTCATCCTGCGCGGCATGTATGCAGAAAACATTCCTGGATATCACCAGTCCTTCGTGCTCGGCCGCAGAGCTATGGTCTGCTGCAATGCAGATACCAGTCTCTGCGGGGTCACCGTCACCGGTGTGAAAATTGAAGAAATGAACCTCGGCGACTGGGTTGAAGTTGAAGGAACCTTCAAGCTTGTCAATATGGAAAACGGCGGCGAAACCGTGGTTCTCTATGCAAAGCGGATTCAGCACTACAAAGAGCCTGCTGATCCGTACGTCTATTTCAGCTGATCCCAAAGCATAAGCACTGCTGGGCCCTGCAGCAGAAGTTGCAGCTGCAGAAGCGCTGACAATAGGATCTGGAATTTCCGAGCAGAGAAAGAAAAAAGCTGAACCAGAGCATTATCGCTCGAATGGACATTCAGCTTTTTTTCGTATCAGTGCTTGCTTTCAAAGCCAGTGCTAATCTCAGTGCAGATCTTCGTTCTCATCCCTGCAGCTTCCCATGATGAGATTGATCCTCAGACCATGCAGTCCGCCGCACAAGCCGAGAATATGTCAATCTTCAATCGGGATCGAAGAATGGCAGCGAGACACCATGCCAGCATGAACAATCTTCACGCCAAGATACTTACGCATCAGATCCTGCAATTCTTCCAGTGCGTTCTGAAGATCGGCAGTACGTTCCGGTTCCACGTTTTCCATCAGGATGATCTCATTGTGCGTATCATCTGTCACTTCGGTCCGGCGGCCATCCCGCCAGTTGAAGCAGCGGCATACTGCTCCTGCTTCGTCGTAGTAAGCAATCTCTCCGGGAAGCGGAGGATCCTGTTCTTCCGATCCGATCGGAATGAAATCTTCCCCTCCCTTCATCGCGCCAAGATGAAGATCTCCTCTGATCTGATCAAGATTCTCCACGCCGATCGGAAATGCATATTTCAGAGAAATCGCATTGGTGATGTCAACGGCAGGTGCAATCGTACCGACCGGCTTTCCGTGAAGGATGCGTTTCAGGAGATTCTCGATGGAGCATCTCGCCCCCTTTTTGCCAGGGAACTTCTGATATGCGGCACGCCATACTGCCGGCACATGATTCTCACTGATCACATCGCTGGTCAGGAACCTCCGCGCTGCCTGATTTGCCTGTTCAAGGAGAATCCGGATTTCTTCCCTCTGATCTTCTGAAAGTTCTCTGGATGTCTCAGCATTTTTCACAGAGAGCACAGCAATCTCCACATCCGGGAACAGCTCCCAGAAGCTCTCATCCACTATGAATTGTTTCATCTTGCTTTCCTTTCTTTTTTTGGTTTCAGCCGTTCTGAAGCTTCTGATCCATCCGTCTTCTGAAAGGTGATGGAATTGCGGAAGACAGAAGGAGTCATTTCCTTCAGCTTGAAGAAGTTCAGATTGAAGGTCTTGATATTGCTGTAACCGACCCGGATTGCGATATCGAAGATCGGAATATCTGTTTCCGCCAGCAGCTTGCATGCTTCATTGATCCGGATGAACGTTAGCAGGCATTCAAAGTTCCGCTCTGAATAGAACAGCAGCGCACGATTCATCTGCGGGATTGATACACCGACTTTGCTTGCCACCTCTTCCGGGGTGAGATGTTCTTGATCATAGTTCTGATACAGATAATCCGTGATCCGGAATGCCACATCCTTATCTGTCTTATTGCAGTTTGTCTTCACCTTGCTGTAGATTTTGCGATAGCGGATCGGAGTGATTCCGACTCTTGCCACAAAATGCTTCGTCAGATGCGAAGCATCAACAAAGCCAAGCAGATCGGCAATTTCATTCAGGGTCAGGCTGGTGTAAATCAGATAATCAGATGCTTTTTCGATGCGGATGCTGCTGAGCAGCTTCGAGAAAGAAGTCCCGGTCAGTTCCTGCAGCTGCTTGGCAACCGAGGACTCAGACATGAACAGAGCTTTTGCAGTCTGCTCCAGCGTCAGCTTCTCAGAAGAATGGGCATAGATGTAACTCATGATCGGTTCCTGAGTGATCCGATTCACCTCATGTCTTTCTCCGCGCAGCGACATGATATACCTGCGGTACATGATCATCAGTTCAAGGATCTTATTGGTCGTGTACAGAAAAGTCAGAGGATTATTCGGAGGCGTCATTCTGACCGATTCCACGCCGAGTTCTTCCTTCAGCTGGTCCATGATTCCGTCAATTGCCTCTGCCTGCACGGAATCCAGATAGATCACCGGCTCTGCCGTGATGAACCGAAGCAGTTCCACGCTGTCTTCCTCAAAGCCAACTGTAGTCTTGAGCACCGTATTGATATACTGATAATCATAGACCACTTTGATCAGCTGAAGTGTCTCCTCCACTTCCGTCACATCCGAGATCTTCCATGGCGTGATCGAGACGAGCATGTTCGGACGGATCTCATAAGTTTCTCCGTCTATCACGATCGTCCCTCTGCCGCGTTTGAAATACAGAAACCTGGCTGCCTGATGCATCAGTGCTTTTGTCGGTTCTTCAATGGCTTCATAATCGAAGGAACATACGGAAGTAGGGTCTGCTTCTGAAGTCAGATTATCCTGCAGGGTTACCTGCTTACATGTTTTATTCATTATCTTATTCCTGAATCCCGCAGTCTCATTATAACCGATATACGAAGAGGACCGGAAATATTTCCGGTCCTTTCAGTCAGTTCGTATGGAACATTCAGCTCAGGATAATCATTGAACCGGTGAGAATCACAGCACTGAAGATTGCTATGATCATCAGGAGTTTTCCTGCCCACTTCACCCAGGTCTCATACGGGATTCTTGCCAGAGCGAGACCGCCCATGATGAATCCGCAGGTCGGCGTGAACAGATTGACCAGTCCATTAGCTGCAACCGTGATCATGATTGAAGTTTCAACCGACCAGTTCATTCCTGCCACAATCGGAGATACGATCGGGGAAGAAAGTGCTGCCAGACCAGAAGAAGACGGAACCAGGAAGCTGAGGCCTACATGGAGCAGATAATCCAGGAAAGCGAACAGTCCACTGGACATGCCGCTGTTGGTCAGACCTGTAACCGAGATCTGAACCAGCCATGCGCCGAGTCCGGTCTCTGCCATGAGCACTGAAGTTGCACGAGCCAGGGCGATGACAACATTAACGCTGATCATGTCTCCGAAGCCGCTCATGATTACATTGACCATGTGCTTTCTGTCTTTCATTCCGATCAGGCCGATGATGATGCCCATCAGAAGGAACCAGGTCGCCGCATCGTCAAACCACCAGTCGCCGAACTGATTCCCGGTCAGGAATGCAGACCAGCTGAAGAAATTATATGCGCCGCCTTCTCCGAAAGAACCCCATGGAATAAACCCGAGGATCATCACGATGAAGGTAATTGCGAATAATCTCAGGCAGACCTTCTGCTTGGAAGAAAGCACCGGATTCTCTTCGATCTCAGTTGCACCGCCATAAGCAGCTTTGCAGGCAGCAAGCTGATCTGCTGTCAGAATCGAGCCCTTATTCTTGATGACTTTCTTGGCATAGTTCAGAACAAACCAGACCGACAGACCATAAGTTCCGAGGCAGAGAATCAGACCTTCTGCATAGACGATTCCCATGTTGACAGGAACTCCGGCTGCAGCTACTGCAGCACCAGTCGCAAACGGATTGATCGTGGAACCGAGAACTCCGGACCCGGCACCGAGCAGCACTGTTGCTGCACCGACAATCGGATCCATGCCTGCTGCCGTCATGGTCGCGGCAAGGAGAATATAGAAGCCGACCGTTTCTTCTCCCATGCCATAGGTAGTTCCGCCGATGCAGAACAGAGCCATCAGAATCGGGATCAGACGAAGTTCATTGCCATGCATCTTCCGGACCAGAACATGAATTCCGGTTTCCAGAGCGCCGGTCGAATTGACAAGACCGAGGAAGGCACCAAGGCAGAATACAAAGCCGATGACATCGCCCGCATCATGGAAGCCGGCAATTGGTGCCATGAGAATCTGTGAGAACGTAGCTGCCGCAACGGTTCCTTCATTTCCATCTGCATCTATATACGGTTTTCCAGCAGCAAGCCAGGTCATTGCCGAAACCAGCAACAGAACGATTAAGAGTATAGTAAAAGTATTCAGTGATCTCTTCTCTTTTTTCTGACTCATAATTATGTTTTCCCCTTTTAATCCGGACAGCTATTTCGTGATAACTGTGCCTGTTTTCCCTTCGAGAGCTTCCGCAGCCCGGGCAAGTGAAGTAATCAGAGCAGTTCCGCCGGTCTGACTTTTTCTCACAAACTCGATGCACGATTCTACTTTCGGAAGCATGGATCCGGGAGCGAATTCCTTTTCGCTGATCAGTTTTTCTGCTTCAGAAACCGTCATCGCAGAAAGTTCTTTCTGATCCGGCTGATTGAAATGCACACAGACGCGATCCACAGCCGTGAGGATGATCAGCTTGTCCGCATGAATATCACATGCAAGCAGGGCACTGGAACGATCCTTATCAATGACTGCTGCCACTCCTTTCAAGCCATCAGGTGTTTCAACTACCGGGATTCCGCCGCCGCCGACTGTGATCACGATATCGCCGGCATTCACAAGCTGCTCTACCATATCCAGTTCCACAATCCGTTTCGGGATGGGGGAAGGGACTACTCTCCGGTATCCTCTTCCCGCATCTTCCACGAACGTGAATCCTTTTTCAGCAGCGATTGCTTCTGCTTCCTCTTTGCTGTAAAAGCTTCCGACTGGTTTTGTCGGGTGTGCAAATCCAGGATCTTTCTCATCGACAACGACCTGGGTAACGATTGTTGCACACTGCTTTCTGATCCCGCGCCTGCTCAGCTCTGCCTGAATTGCCTGCTGCAGATGATATCCGATATATCCCTGCGACATTGCACCGCATTCCGGAAATGGCATGTATGGAGTTTTACCACCATGACTCGCAGAGAATTCCATTGCCAGATTGATCATTCCGACCTGCGGTCCGTTGCCGTGGCCGATAATTACTTCATAGCCGGCCGCAGACAGATCAACGATGGTTTTCGCGGTATGCCTGACAAGCTCAAGCTGCTCCTCAGGATTTTTTCCGAGAGCATTGCCCCCAAGGGCAACTACGATGCGTTCTGCCATGCATTATTTCAGAGTTGCATACATGACTGCTTTGATGGTATGCATGCGGTTCTCTGCCTCCTGGAACTGACGCGCCTGATGACCGAGGAATACATCATCTGTGACTTCCATCGCTTCAAGTCCGTATTTCTGGTAGATATCTTCTCCGATCGTCGTATTGCGGTCATGGAAAGACGGCAGGCAATGCTCGAAGATTGCCGTAGGCTTCGCCTTTGCCATCAGTTCTTTATTGACCTGATACGGACGGAGCAGATTGATTCTGTCTGCCCAGAGTTCTTCCGGTTCGCCCATGGACAGCCAGATATCGGTATACAGAACATCCGCATCAGCTGCCCCTGCAGCAGGATCTTCTGTGAATTCCAGTTTCGCTCCGGTCTCGGCAGCGATCTTCTCGCAGCGTTCGATCAGTTTCTGATCCGGCATCAGCTCCTTCGGTCCGCAGGCGCAGAAATGCATGCCGAGCTTTGCACTGACCACCATCAGAGAATTTGCTACGTTGTTGCGGGCATCGCCGAAGAATGTCAGCTTGCGGCCGCGCATATCCCCGAATTCTTCCCGTGCCGTCATGACATCTGCCAGCATCTGAGTCGGATGGAACTCATCTGTGAGACCATTCCATACCGGAACACCGGAATACTTTGCAAGGTCTTCCACGACCGACTGCTTGTAGCCGCGGTATTCGATGCCGTCAAACATTTTGCCGAGTACTTTGGCAGTATCTTCCAGTGATTCCTTCTTGCCCATCTGTGAAGACTTGGAATCCAGGAAGGTTACTCCCATGCCAAGGTCCCGTGCTCCGACCTCAAATGCGCAGCGAGTACGAGTAGATGTCTTTTCAAACAGAAGCACAACCTGCTTTCCTTTCAGGAAACTATGGTCAACTCCATTTGCTTTCAGCTTCTTGAATTCTGAAGCAAGATCAAGAAGATAATTGATTTCCTCCGGAGTAAAATCCAGAAGTGTCAGGAAGCTTCTTCCTCTGATATTCACACCCATATTATTGTTTTCCTTTCGTTTTTTCAGTCTGCGCGGATCAGCGGCATAGACATGCATCTTGGGCCGCCTCTTCCTCTGGAAAGCTCTGCAGAACTCATCTCAATCACAGTGATGCCATGAGAGCGGAGAATATCATTCGTCACTTCATTCCGCTGATAGACAACGATCTTTCCAGGTGCAATTGCAAGCGTATTGGAACCATCATTCCACTGTTCCCGTGCAGCCGCAATCAAGTCATCTCCGCCGCACTTGATCAGTTCAACATGATCTGTCTCTGTGTATTTTTCGAGAATGCTTTCCAGTGTTCCATCTACGCGGCGGATTCTGAGATTTGCCGGATCTTCTCCCGGGGTGATTTCATAAACGGTGAGCGGGCCGAGAATTGCAGGATGAACGGTATATTTATTTGTATCAATCTGTGTGAATACCGTATCCAGATGCATGAATGCACGCGATACCGGAATATCGAAGGCAAGCACGGTCCTGATCTTTGCATTCGGATCGGAGAACAGATTGCGCGATACAGTCTCAATGGCATCCGGAGAAGTACGCTGCGAAATACCGATTGCGAGAACCGATTCGGTCAGATTCAGAACGTCGCCTCCTTCGATATTGCGAGGCATGGTCCGATCATAGTATCTGGTGACCAGTCCTTCGAAATCCGGATGATAGCGGAAGATATAGTCTGCATAAATCGTTTCGCGATTTCTGGTCGGGAAGCGCATCCGATGCAGGAAGACGCCGTTTCCTACCGACGCAAACGGATCTCTCGTGAAGTAGAGATTCGGCATCGGATCAATGATCAAACTGTCAGGCGGCGTGATCATGTCCTGCAGAGAGTAGGAAGAATAATCAGTTCCGAGTTCCTTGAGCGAGATTCCTTCCATGGTCTTGAGCACAAGATCCTTGCCATGGAAATTGGAAATCATATAATCATAAAGTTTCTTCTGCCACTTCTTCGTCCGGATATTTCCTTCTTCCAGCCACTGATAGAGAAATGGTTCTACGAGCTCCGGATGAAGCTTCAGAACTTCCGTCATGAGATCTTCGAGATAAACTACTTCGGCTCCATTGCCTCTTAAGATCTGTGCGAATTCATCATGCTCCGCCTGAGCAACTTTGAGATACGGAATGTCATCAAACAGCAATTCCTGCAGACGATCTGGTGTCAGCATCAGGAGCTCATTTCCAGGCCGATGAAGAAGCACTTTCTTCAGCGGCTTGATTTCGCTCCGTACATTAATTCCCTTCATAAAAACCTCCTGAATGGTATGAAATTGTATGAGGGGATGCAGACCCGCGCGCCAGGCGCTGCATCCGGTTTCATTACACTGTTACTGTAGCTTTTTCCAGGAGATCAATCAGGTAAGAAACCAGATATGAAATTGTACATTTCGGGATTTGTCTTCCGTTTTTCCGTCATTTGTTTCCTGAAAGAAATTACTTATTTCACAAAAAAAAGCGTATATGACAAAAGGATTTTCACGACATGAATAAAAAAGAGCCATGCATGAAGCACATGGCCCTCTTCAGAAATATTGTATGTTTTCCGGAAACCTTACATCTTTTCCGGTGCACTGACACCGATCAGATCCAGCGCATTCTTCAGCGTGATGGAAGCAGCTTTCACCAGTCCGAGACGCTCATTGGTCAGCTCCGGATCATCCGGATTGTTGACCTTGCAGCTATTGTAGTAGCTGTGATAGATCTTGACGAGATTCAGGATATACTCCGTGATCTTGTTCGGCTTGCGAATTGCAGCAGCGTTTGCGACTTCAGCCGGGAATTCATTGATCAGCTTCATAATCTGAAGTTCCTTCGGATCCGTCAGACGGCCGTAATCATCCGTCGGAGTATATGCAGGAATATCCGGGTTATGCAGGATGGAATGCATGCGGCTGTATGCATACTGCGCATAATACACCGGATTGTTATTGTCCTTGGTTCTTGCCAGCTTCATGTCGAAATCCATATGCGTGGCAACATCTTTCGAGACAAAGAACCATCTTGCCGCATCGGTTCCTACATCTTCGCAGAGTTCCCGCAGGGTGATCGCATTGCCGGTACGCTTGGACATCTTGACTTCTTTTCCATCTTCCACCATGCGGACCATCTGAATCAGATCCACTTCAAGTGTTCCCTTCGGATAGCCAAGTGCAGTCAGCGCACACTGCATACGGGTCACATAGCTATGATGATCTGCACCCCAGAGGTCAACCAGTTTCGGATATCCGCGTTCTACTTTATAAACATGATTTGCAATATCCGGAGTCAGATATGACAGCGTGCCATCACTCTTGCGGAGCACGCGATCCTTATCGTCTCCATACTCCGTGCTTCTGAACCAGAGAGCTCCGTCTTTTTCATACGTCAGCCCCATATCCTTCATACGCTCAAGCACTTTCCGGATCCGTTCGCTGTCATGCTCATAGAAGAACGTTTCATGCATCCAGGAATCAAAATGAACCCCGTACAGATCCAGATCCTTCTGGATCTTTGCCAGTTCTCTGCGGACGCCTTCTTTCTTGAAGTATTCCAGCCTTTCCTTCGGATCAGCTTCAAGCCACTTTTCGCCATCATGTTCTGCGATATCGTTGGCAATATCGATAATATCCTGAGCGTGATAGCCATCTTCCGGAAGCGGGTAGCTCTTTCCGAAATGCTCAAAATATCTGGAAATGAGTGATTCGCCAAGCATGACAATCTGGTTGCCGGCATCATTGATATAGTATTCTCTCAGCGTGTCATATCCGCTTGCTTCAAGCAGTCTGCAGATGCTGTCGCCCCAAGCTGCATTTCTCGCATGGCCGCAATGCAGATCGCCGGTCGGATTTGCAGAAACCCACTCTACCAGGATTCTCTCTCCCTTGCCGGTTTCATTATGACCATACTGGTATCCTGCCTCGATTACTTTATTGATGCAGTCAGAAAGCGAAGCTTCCGCGATCCGGAAGTTGATGAAGCCAGGCTTCACCGCTTCAATGCTCCGCGCCTCCGGCAGTGTCTTCTTCAGTTCTTCCACAATCGGAGCAGCAATCTCCATCGGGCTCTTGTGCAGCACCTTTGCAAGCCGCATTGCTACACTTGTGGAATAGTCTCCCATCTTCGGATCCTTGGGAGTTTCCACCATCAGTTGTCTGTCATCCGGGTCAATCCCAAACACAGTTCTGACGGCAGCTCTGGAAGCGTCCAGAATCTTAGCAGAAAAATCACTCATTATTATTCTCCCTTCACTGACAGATTATGCCAGTCTCTGCTATTCTCGAAAAAAGCCCTAAGCGGGCTTCTGAGAATGCAATGGTGCGCCGAACAGGAGTCGAACCCGCAACCTTTTGATTCGTAGTCAAATGCTCTATCCAGTTGAGCTATCGGCGCTTCAGATCACGGCTTTTACGGGTATCCGTAAGATCCGCTATTCTTTTATACAATACTTCTTATCCTTTTTCAACAAGACGGGTTTTTCCTGATGGAAATATACAATTTCAGAACAGATATTTTTCCATTTCAGAGCTTACTTCGACTGAATGAAGTCCTGGAACGAAACCGCCATGAAGTCAACCACCATCTGTTTTGACTCCTTCACTCCGAACGATGGATCCTTCCGGAACACAAAGTTCTTCACATGAAACGCCAGACATTCCCCGAAATATCTGGCAACCACATCATTATCATATTTCTCCATGACTCCCGGTTTACGCTGCCGGTTCAGATAGTTCCGGAATACCAGTGTCAGATTCGCACGGACCATGTCCTCAAAACTGTTCTGGCCAGTCACATTGTAGGCAACCCGATAGAACGAACGATTCTGATCTACATTCGTCAGAACGATTTCCAGATATTTCTGGTCATCAAATGAATCTTTATGATTCTGCTCTGCACTTTCTACCAGATCATGGTAGACAATGGCGTTCAGGCAGTCATATTTATCTTCAAAGTAATTATAAAAAGTAGCCCGGATGACTCCGGTCTGATCGCAGATCTGCTTGATGGTTATTTTCTCAAATACATTCCGCAGCATGAGATCCCGAAGATTCTCATACAGGAATGTCCGCATCATTCCCTTGCGGTTCTCCATCGCAGGTTCCTCCCACCGTCACCTTAGAACATAAACGCTCATCAGATAAATACTAAGTATGATCATCAAGGCACCTCCGCTCATGCCCAGCGTCCTGCTGTACCGGCTTCCAAGAGAGTACCCGACATAAAGTGCCACAAGTATTGTAACAAAAGTCACTAAAAACGCATAACATAAGCCTGCAGAAAGTGAAATATCGAGAAATGAAAAGCTCGTAGCCAGAAACAGGGTATCGATACTGGTGCCTGCTGCCAGGCGGAAGCACTCACGATAGCCGAAGTCCGGATCGCACTTCTCTTCGATATCCTTCAGCCGGTAGGAGCGAGTAGTAAGAAAAATACCGATTGCAAACACAATCAAGCACGCAACTGCCATCTCTACGCGATCATTCATCATGCGCATGAAAATGCTGGAAAGGCCATACCCGCAGAGCACGGCAACTGCATTCATCAGAGAAAAAATGAGAGAAAAAAGCAGAGATTTCCGGAACGTGAGATTGCGCAGCGTTGCAGCTTTATTCATCATCACCACAAAAGAATCCAGTGACAAGCCGATGAAAAGCAGGACTGCCTGATATCCTCGCATAAAGAAAAATCTCCCTTCAATCCCGCTCATTTTACCGTGTAGCCAAAGTAAAGCGACTATACAAAACTCCTTTTCTGTAAATGCAGGCCACCATGAATCTTTGATTCAGCTTTCAGAATCATGACTCTCTCCATGAACCCGCTGAAATGATCTATGATCCAGATCCGATGCATTTCGTGCTTCCTTCCAAACTGAAAAAGGACCTGCCGCATCAGGTTCCTTTTCAGATAGGGGGGAAGAAATAATGTCGTCAATCATGATTATTGACATTGTCATCATATTCACCGGTTGTGTTCTATTCATGCAGAATTCGTGAAAACTGCGTGAAACGCTGTACTTCTGCCCATACACACTCCCGAATTCGTCACTTGTAAAAAGACATGTGTCTGATATTATTACCTCTGTAAAAATATAGGGGGTTACTATGACTGCTCAGAATTATTTGATTGTCACCGACGCATGTTCTGATATCATCCCGGAATATGCTGATCAGAAAGGAATTCTTGTCATTCCGATGGAAGTCGTCATGACCGACGGTTTTAAATTCAACGCAACCTATGATTGTTCCGAGCTGCCTCTGGATGAGTTCTACAAGAAGGTAGAAAGCGGACTGATGTCTTCTACTACTGCCATCACTCCTCAAGCTTACCTGGACGTCTTCCGCCCGCTGCTTGCCCAGGGAAAAGATATTCTATATTACTGCTTCACTTCCGNCATGTCTTCCACGTACAGCAATTCTCTGCTGGCTCAGCAGCAGCTCAAGGAAGAATTCCCGGACCGCAAGCTCATCATCGTCGATTCCCTCGGTGCAACCGGAGGCATGGGCTATCATGCCTATTTCGCAGCAGAAAACCGTGACAACGGCATGAGCATTGAAGATAACGCAAAGTGGCTTGAAGACACCAAACTCCACATCAACTACACCTGGACTGTATCCGACCTCAATCATCTGAGAAGAGGCGGACGTCTTTCCAATATTGCTGCATTCGCGGGCACTCTGCTGCAGCTTAAGCCGGTCGGCGATATCGATGACACCGGTCATCTTGTCGGTCTCGGCACCGTTCATGGCCGCAAGGCATCCATCAAGCGTCTCTTCGACATCATGGCTGCCCGCATTGACAAGAGTGCTGACAAGCCGGTCTTGATCTGCCCATGCGGATGCCCGGAAGATGCAGAACTCCTGAAGAAGAAGATTCTCGAATCCGGTCTTGCAAAGGAAGTTGTCATGGGAAGAGTCGGACCAGTAGTCGGAACTCATCTCGGCCCGAGCGGTCTTACCCTGTTCTATTTCTGCGATCATCGCGGCGGCCTGAAATAAACTTCAGGCAATCAGGATAATTCAAATCCCTCTCTTGCCCAAGCGCGAAATTCAATTCCGAACACAGAATAATTGTGTATAATAACTAGGCACGCCCCTATAGTAAAACGGATATTACAAACCCCTCCTAAGGGTTAGTTGTAGGTTCGATTCCTACTGGGGGTGCCACTTCGGGATGTAGCGCAGTTTGGTAGCGCACTTCGTTAGGGACGAAGTGGTCGCCTGTTCAAATCAGGTCATCCCGACCATATGTGTGAAAGCCGCATAGCAATGCGGCTTTCCTTTATTCAGCACAGAATCGGGACTGACTTCAGATCCTTCTCGCAGGATCCGATCCATTTCTTCCGTCTGCAGTTCCTGCGGAAAACCTGGATGAAAGAAACTATACGAAGGTGAAGAAGTGATCATCTCTTCAGGCACGTCTGCTGATTCTGAGTGAGCAGTTCGAAGGACATTTGCAGGAATTACAGCGGACTTTATAATAGGACATATGCAGGAAACAAAACAGAAAATTCTGGATCTCAGAAAGAAACGGCCGAAATGGTTTGTGAGCTTTATTACCCGATTCGGCATTGCCCGGGTTCTGGCAATGAGCTTCGCCAGTGTTATTCTGATCGGATCACTGCTGCTTTCGCTGCCGGTCAGCGTCCAGGGTAAAGCCCCATCTTATCTGGACAGCCTGTTCATCTCCACTTCAGCTGTATGCGTAACGGGATTAAGCCCGCTTACCGTAGCAGATACTTATACCTTTTTCGGAAAAACCGTCATGATCCTTCTGATGGAAATCGGCGGTCTGGGACTGATGACGTTCGTCGCTGCTGCAATCATTCTCCAGAAGAAAAGCATGTCTCTGACCGAACGAGTCATGTTTGCTTCAGCAGCAGGCAAAGGAGATGTTTCAAACATTGCCGATTATCTGAAGAAGATCATCAAGTATACCTTTTTCTTCCAGAGTATCGGATTTCTTCTTCTTCTGCCTCATCTGATCCGCGACTTCGGAATCGGAGAAGGAATCTTCAACAGTCTGTTCCTCTGCGTCAGTGCCTTCACGAATGCAGGTTTTGACTGCTTTGCAAGCAACAGTCTCATGAATTACGCTTCTGATCCTCTGGTGTCTCTGACCGTCATGGGACTGATCACCATGGGCGGCCTTGGCTTCATGGTCTGGTTTGACCTCAGCCGGAAACTACATGAAGGAAAACGAAAGCAAAGCCTTCACAGCTTCTGGATCAGTCTCAGCACGCACACAAAAGTAGTGCTTTCAATCTCTCTGATTCTGTTTGTTTCCGGAACCGTTTTCTTCTGCCTGGCTGAGATGGGCAATCCAAGCACCCTGGCAAGCCTTCCGGTTTCTTCCAGAATTCTGATCTCGATGTTTCAGTCCGTCACGCTCCGTACTGCTGGTTTCTATACGGTTAACATCGGCGCCTGCCGCCGGGTGACACTGCTTATCATGTGCGTATTCATGCTGATCGGCGGTTCGCCAGGCGGCACTGCCGGAGGCATGAAAACCACAACTGCTGCAATTCTTGCTGTGGCGGTGAAGAACCTGCTTCATGATGAAGGAAACACGATCCATATCTGGAAACGCAGAATCCAGGATTCTGATTTCATCCATGCATTCATCATTTTCTCGGTATATATCGGATTTCTGTTTGCAGCCACTGCAATCATGCTCTGCACCGATGGCAGGACCATGGATACCCTCGACCTCATCTATGAAGAGGTCTCAGCAATTGCAACCGTCGGTCTTTCAGCAGGACTCACACCGCTGCTTTCTCCGGGCGGAAAAATCGTGATCATTCTGCTGATGTTCATTGGCAGGGTCGGACCGCTCGCAATTATCGAAGTATTCCAGAATCGCCGCAGCGGGCTGGTCCGCAAGCATGTGGAATACCCAGATGCAGATCTGATGATCGGATAGGAGGCATATGAATAGCAAAACTTATGTAGTAATCGGACTCGGTATCTTCGGCAGCGCCGTAGCTAAGACGATCGCCAGATCCGGGGCTGATGTGATTGCCATCGACAGCAGCATGAGCTGCGTCGAGAACGTTGCAGACGTCGTCAGCAATGCCGTGCAGGCAGACTGCTGTGACCTTGATCAGCTGAAAGAAGCCGGGGTGCAGGATGCGGATATCGCGATTGTCGCCATGGGCTCTCATCTGGAAGAAAGCATCATGGCAATCATCCACCTGAGAGAACTTCATGTGAAGGAAATCATTGCGAAAGCAAACAACCACAATTACATGTATGTCCTCGAACGCGTCGGTGCCGACCGCGTGATCCAGCCGGAGAAAGAAGCAGGCCAGCGTCTTGCCGAACGGCTGCTCAATCCGAATATCGTCGATATGTTCAATGTGGATAACGAATATTCCATCCTCGAGATCAAAGCTCCTTCCCTCTGGCAGAATCATTCGCTGATTGAACTGGAACTCCGGAAGAATTATGCAGTCAATATCATTGGCATCCGCAGCGGGGATTCGAAAAAACTCACCATGAGCTTCACACCGGACTATGTGATCAGACCTGATGATTCCCTGATCATTGTCGCCGACAGCAAACGCCTGCAGCAGCTGGACCTGAATTAACCGTTTCTCCCATCATTTCACACAAAATTGTTTAGCACTCTATATCCTTGTGTGCTAAACTGTACATACTGAAGAAAACGAGGTGATCTCAAGTGGACCAGGTTAATAAGCCGAAAAAACCGCTAATTTACTATTATGCAGTTGTGATGCTCGTACTTGCATTGCTCAATCTGCTGTTCGTTCCTGCCTACAACCAGGCAAAGATCGAAGAAGTCAGCTATAGTACATTTATTCAGGAGACGGAAGATAAGGAAATCAAGGAAGTTCAGATCACTTCTGAAGAAATTCTCTTCACGACTAAGACAGGTGGAGATAGCAAAATCTACAAGACCGGTCTCATGGACGATCCGGGGCTGACCGAACGTCTGTATGAAAACGGAGTGGAATTCACAAAGGAGATTCAGGAAAAACAGTCTCCCTGGGTTGATTTTCTGCTGAGCTGGGTAATTCCGATTGCGTTCTTCTATTTCCTCGGGCAGATGCTCATGCGCAGGATCATCAAGAGCGAAGGCGGCGGAAACTCCATGATGTTCAACATGGGAAAGTCCAATGCTCGTGTCTACATCAAGTCTCAGAACGGCATCCGTTTCAAGGATGTTGCGGGTGAAGATGAAGCCAAGGAGTCTCTTCAGGAAATTGTCAATTATCTGCACGATCCGAAAGCATATAGTGAAATCGGTGCCAGCATGCCGAAGGGAATTCTTCTGGTCGGCCCTCCGGGAACCGGAAAAACCATGCTTGCAAAAGCAGTTGCCGGCGAGGCAAATGTTCCATTCTTCTCAATGAGCGGTTCTGAATTCGTTGAGATGTTTGTCGGCATGGGTGCCTCCAAGGTCCGCGATCTCTTCAAGCAGGCCAAGGAAAAAGCACCGTGTATTGTCTTTATCGATGAAATCGATGCAATCGGCGGAAAGCGTGTATCAGGAAATATCGGCGGCAATGATGAACGGGAGCAGACACTGAATCAGCTGCTGACCGAAATGGATGGCTTCGAGTCCAATAATGGTGTCGTGATTCTTGCGGCTACCAACCGTCCGGAATCTCTGGACCCTGCGCTGCTTCGTCCTGGCCGGTTTGACCGCCGTGTACCGGTAGAGCTGCCGGATCTCAAAGGACGTGAGGAAATCCTCAAGGTTCATGCTGCTAAGGTCAGGATGGATCCGAATGTGGATTATAACGCGATCGCAAGAATGGCTTCCGGTGCATCCGGTGCTGAGCTTGCAAACATCATCAATGAAGGTGCCCTCAGAGCCGTGCGTGAAAAGCGAAAGGTCGTCACACAGAGAGATCTTGAGGAAAGCATTGAAGTCGTATTCGCCGGCTATCAGAAAAAGAATGCAATTCTCACGGATGAAGAAAAGCTTACAGTTGCATATCATGAAACCGGGCATGCATTAGTCGCAGCTTTGCAGACGCACAGTGCACCAGTTCAGAAGATCACCATCATTCCTCGTACCAGCGGTGCCCTCGGCTATACGATGCAGGTTGAGGAAGGCAATCACTATCTCTACAGCAAAGAAGAGCTGCGCAACAAGATCGCTACCTTCACTGCCGGAAGAGCCGCAGAAGAAGTGAAGTTCGGAACTGTCACAACCGGTGCCAGCAACGATATCGAACAGGCAACAAAGCTTGCCAGAGCGATGATTACACGCTATGGCATGGATGATGACTTCGATATGGTTGCCATGGAAACCGTGCAGAACCAGTATCTCGGCGGAGATACGTCACTGTCCTGCAGCGAAACTACTGCTGCTGATATCGATGCTCGTGTCGTTGCTCTGGTCAAAGCAGAGCATGAGAAAGCAAAGAAACTGCTCATGGAGCATCGTGATGACCTGGATCGTCTGGCAATGTATCTGTATAGAAAAGAGACTATTACCGGCGAAGAATTCATGAACATCCTCGAGCACAAGGATGCGGAAACTCCGGAAGAACCTATTGAATGGACCTGCCCGAAGTGCGGACACGAAAATACCGGAAAGTTCTGCTCAAATTGCGGAGCCCAGCGTCCGGAGCCAGACAAAGCAATTCCGCTTCCTGTCCCCGCGGAAAAGCCTGCAGATACTCCATCTGCTCAGGCATAATCTTTAACTTCTGAAAGGCTGCCAGAGCTGATCAAGCAAGCTCCAGCAGCCTTTTCATTTGTCTTATCCATTCACTGTTTCAGAATAGCCCGGATTATTCTTTCTGTATGCAGGCGTCCCAATGCTCAGATGAAACGATCCAGGCATTCTCATGTCTTGCAAAACGGAAACACCTCATCCGAACACTGCCGAATACAGAAAGAAGACAGTCAGGATTCAGCTGTCTTCTTTCTGTATGAATGCATGTGAGCTTCAGAAACTCGAGTTGTCGGAAACCTATTCAATGAAGAGAATACTCAAACAGGATGGTTTCTTCCAGGTTGTCAAACGAACCGACAGATGCTTTCACCTGAACCGGATACGTGCCATCTGACTTTGTATCGCTGAAATTCGTATAATAATTCGTTTCTGAGCCTTCTGCAGACCTGGTGACTACCTTGAAGAAAGCCTCCGCCTTAACCGATACGCCTTCAGAATTCTTCTGTTCTACCGTTGCAGGATTTTCCAGCAGCTGCACATCGATGAGCTTCCGGTCAGGGCCATCGATCACCAATGTCCGCAATATGCTGTAAACACCTTGCTTTGCCATACGTGAGAAGTCATTGTATGCCGGTTCGTTCAGAGCAATTCCATTCTGAATCACAAACCAGCCTTTCTCTTCTGCATCTTCTGCAGAAATGGAGAGATCTGCTTCTGAAATATCTCCGATCGCCCACGCTACTTCGTCATCATCTGTCCATCCTCTGCAGGCATTTCCGGAAACATAGTGGTACTGCACGGAAGAAGGAATACCGGATGAAGCATCATATCCGCTGAAAGACACATCGTTATCTGCATCGTAGTAGTAAGTATTGCCGCGGCAGGTTACTTCTTCATAGGAATGCATGGCATTCGCAGAATCTTTTCCTGCTGCATATGCACTGCGGATGCTTGCGAACGTAAGCGAAGAACCATCATCTGAGACAAACCATGAGGCAAACGGAATCCGCCACTTCCGGCCTTCTCCATCCCTGCTCTCCACAGTGATAAAGGGCATGAAATACAGTGCCGTCATAGCTGCCAGGATGATGCAGATCCATCTGACAGGTTTATTCATTTCTCACGATTTCTGCGCTCGATATCCATGATTTCATTGACTCTGCGTTCATGGCGTCCGCCCTCGAACTCAGTCGTCATGAATTCATCAATGATCATCTTTGCCAATTCGATCCCGATGACTCGATCGCCGAAGCAGAGAATCTGACAGTTATTATGCAGGCGGGAATACTTTGCAGAATAAGGCTCGCTGCAGATGCATGCACGGATTCCTGCAACTTTATTGCAGGCAAGGCCGATGCCGACACCAGTCCCGCAGATACCGATCCCGCGGTCAACTTCACCTGCTGCTACTGCATTTGCAAGCTTTTCCCCCCAGATCGGATAGTCTGTAGATTCTGTGCTGTCAGTTCCGTAGTTCACCACTTCATAGCCTTTCGACTTCAGATACTCCACGACTTCATTCTTCATCTCAACACCAGAGTGGTCATTCGCAATTCCGATTTTCATTAGATGATTCTCCTTCCTTCCGGCCGGCAGAGATTTCTTCTACCTGCGCATTGATTGCATCATGAACTTCCTGTTTTTTTTCTTCCGTAACAGACTTATCCAGAGTTCCTTCCATCAGAACCGTCTTCTTCTGATTCTTTGTCCGAGTGCGGCTCATAAGCAGGAGAATGACCCCCGCAGCAGCAGTAAAGATGCTGATGAACTGAGACGTAGAAAGCACTCCGATGAACCCGCGGATCGTATCGCCGCGGAAGAATTCAACCACAAACCTTCCGGCACTATACAGAATCAGATACCACGCTGCAGTTTCATTCCTGCGGCTGCTGTCCTTGTAAATCGTATACAGAATATAGAACAGCACAAAGTCTCCGAAAGAAGAAATCAGCTGCGTCGGAATCAGCCTGACCCCTGCCGGGGCTTCCGAACCAGCCGGAAACACCAGGCTGAATTTCGAATCCGTCACTTTTCCATAGCAGCACCCCGCAAAGAAGCAGCCGATACGGCCGAATGCCTGTGCAAGTGCAACCTCCGGAAACAGAAGATTCACATAGCCCATGAAATCCAGCTTCTTATATCTGCACCAAAGCCATGCGCCGAAAATACCGCCGAGAATGCCGCCGTATACAACCCAGCCGCTGGAACCCAGATAGGTCAGAGGATCCTGGATGAAATCGTTCCAGTTAGTCAGACAGAACAGAAGCTTGGAGAAGAAGTAACCGGAAATCAGACAGACAAATACCAGATTATCCACTTCATTCGGATTCAAACCGTACTTCTTCGCCTGTTTTTCGCCAAGCCAGAATGCCAGCAGGATTCCGATTGCGATCATGACTCCGTATCCGTGAATAGTGAAATTTCCAATCGTTAACCAGTTATTGTACATTCATAACCTCCGTTCTTCATTTTATGATATTTGCCTGCTAAAGCAAAGAAAAACGCCGGCATTCCTGCCGGCATCCAGATCAATCTCTGCGAGAATCCTTTTCTTCGTACTCAGCGTCAATCGTACCGGAATCTGATTCAGAATCGTCAGAAACCGGAATATCTTCCGGCTGGTGAAGAGGAGCACCGGTTTCAGAGTCCATCACATCTCCATTCAGCACCTTAGCTGCCTGCTCTGCTTTGCCGATGAATTTTCTGATCTTGGAAGAAAGTGTAATCGTGAAATAGAGATCAGTAATCCCGCAGTAGATCAGACATGCACCGATGATCTGATAGAGCAAGGTATTCGCANAAAGCAGGTTGAAGAGAATCACCAGCCCAAGCACGATGGAAATCGATGCCATAATGAGATAGACCCAGCTCTTCGGATACCCCATCCGGATGGCATCAATGCCATCCTGCAGCTTCAGGAAACCGCTGCTGATGATCATGATGCCCATGATGAACGGAATCATCGTCTGGAATATCGTCTTCTCCTTAACGATCAGAATACCAAGCAGAATCCATACAATGCCGAACACGAAATCATTGCGGAACAGCGAATCCTGCAGATCCATCATGAAATAGCTGATCATCAGCACTGCACCATAGACCATCATGCCGATGCCGACCAGATTGCAGACCAAGTCTGCAACATTCTGCGGATAGAACAGCAGAAGAAGACCGGCAATCAGGTAGAGCACAGCAGCAATCATCGACTGCCACTTGAAGTGTTTCAGTTTTCTCATAATAACATCCTCCCTTTGAATCATAAGAGTTTCCGGATAGATTTCAATCAACATATGACGATTTGCGTCTAATCGCCTGTGTTAGAATAATGCCTATGAAAAAGCATACTCTAGTAACCCTTCTGCTTGAGCAGAAAACCATCGATGCCATGAATGGCATTGATGGCTATGAATACCGGTTCAGAAAACCAGAGGAGGTCACTGCCGATGACCTTTCCTGGGCAGAAATCATTGTCGGAGATCCGACCATGGAGCAGATTCGCATGGCTGAGCATCTGGAATGGATCCAGACAGATTCTGCCGGAGTCGACCGCTATCGCAGTCTGGACCCGCAGATCGTCTTGTCGAATGCCTATGGAGCTTATGGTCCAGGCATTGCAGAATTCATGACTGCCTGCATTCTGATGACAGATAAGAAGCTGAATCGCTATGTCAAAGCACAGGCAGATCACTCCTGGAAGAATCTCGGCTACGGGATCGGCATCGAGAACATGAAGGTTCTTTCGGTTGGCATGGGCTCAATTGGTTCTGAGTTTCTGAAACGCATGCATGCACTCGGAGCTAAGTGCTATGGCGTCCGCCGATCTGTTCATGAAGTTCCGGAATTTGCGGAAGCCGTATATCAGACCAGCGATCTGAAACAGATTCTTCCGGAAATGGATGCTGTTGCTCTCAGCCTTCCGGAAACGCCCGACACGATTCACCTGTTTGACAGGGAAATGCTTTCCTGCACGAAACGCGGCAGCATCCTCATGAATGTCGGCAGAGGCACTGCGATTGATCAGACTGCTCTTCTCAGCTTCACCCGCCAGCACTGGTTTTCGGCAGTGATTCTCGATGTTACCGAACCGGAACCGCTGCCGAAGAACAACCCGCTCTGGAATGAAGAAGATGTCATCATCACGCCTCACATCAGCGGAAGATATCATAATCCGCTCAATTATGACCGGGTCAGTGCAGTGATTCTCGAGAACCTGAAACATGCAGCGGCCGGTGAGCCTCTGAAGCATGTCATTGACCTCAAGAAGGGCTACTGAAACACAGGAGGGGACAGATGGGAATTGTCGTAATAGGAGCAGTATTCGTGGATATCAAAGGATATCCGCTCGGCAAATACGTACCGGACGGAAGAAACGCCGGCCGGGTTGTCCAGGTTCATGGCGGTGTCAGCCGCAATGTCGCTGAAGACATCGCAAACGTCGAACTCAGGCCGACCTTTCTGAGCGTCGTCGATGATACCGGAACCGGCGAAGACGTCATTCATAAACTTCAGCGGCATAAAGTCGTGACAGATTATATTCAGAAAGTCCCAGGAGGTCTTGGCACCTGGCTTGCAATCTTCGATCAGGATGGCGATGTTGTCGGATCCATCTCTCAGCGTCCGGATCTTTCCGTGCTCAGTGACGTCCTTGCGGAACATGGCGATGAGATCTTCCGCGATTGCGACAGTGTAGTAGTCGAGATCGATATGGCTTCCTCCCTCCTCAAGCAGATTTTCGATCTTGCCGACAGGTATCATAAAGTCGTCTATGCAGTCGTTTCCAATATGTCCATTGCATTGGAGCGCAGAGATCTTATGATGCGCACCGGCTGCGTTGTATGCAATCAGGAAGAAGCCGGGCTCCTGTTTTCCGACGATTTCACCGGCATGACTCCAGAAGAACTTGCTCCGATCATCTACCGTAAAGCATGCACTGCGCAATATCGCAGAGTTGTCGTGACGATGGGAAAAAGCGGAGCAGTCTATGCAGAGCCCGATATCGGATGCGGAGTATGTCCTGCTCAGGAAACAGCTGTCATCGATACTGCCGGATGCGGGGACGCATTCTTTGCCGGAGTCACGATAGGACTCACCTATGGCAAGAAGCTGAAAGAAGCATGTGAGATCGGAACAAGACTTGCTTCCTCCGTCATCGCAACAAAAGAAAATGTCTGTCCGAGATTCCGGCCTGAAGAATTCGGCCTGTTCCCGGGAAGAAACTGCTAGAGGCTGCGGAAGGGCAGGGATTCATAAAACAGTTGCATTCCCGGCAGATGTTTCTGACGGGAATGTTCATGTATATTGTGTATATTTCATCGATTTGATAGAAAAGACTTAACAATTCGACAAGCTTAAATTTGACGAGATAGGGAAATGCTTGAATTATATAAGCCTCATATTGAGGACTTGTGGTTTAAGGAAAAAATGATGAGTGATGAGCAGACGATGGCTTACAACCATGCCTGCGGAGGCACAATTCCATTCCCTAAAGAATATTGGGCAGATTGGCATGACAGATGGATCATAAACCACAATAACAAACGCTTTTACAGATACATTAAAGATAATGGCACTTTTATTGGCGAGGCAGCATATCATTTTGACGAAGAACGGCAGATTTATATTGCTGACGTGATCATTTATGCCCCGTACCGAGGAAAGGGATACGGCCGCAACGGACTATTGCTTTTATGTGAAACGGCAAAAGACAACGGCATCATGGAACTCTATGACGATATTGCTATAGACAATTCTTCTGTTGCACTATTCCTTAAATGTGGGTTTGTGGAAGTTCTGCGAACCACCGAGTACGTTTTAGTAAAAAAGGAATTGTGAGCAGCCAATTCCAATTTGTTGAACAGATAAAGGGTGCACTTCTATACGCCGCCCGGTGTAGTGCGTTGAGTACGATTATGCACTGCGCCGGTGCATAACACGAAAAACCGACCTATGATCGTAATCATAGGTCGATTTACTGTTTTATGGACACCTGCCAAATCTGCAGCCTCTTTTTTTACTTTCCAAGATGGATTTCTGCAGGATAGCCCCACTTCTGCAGTTCCTCTGCAGGAAGCACCTCAGGTTCTTTTCCCTGATTCAGCAGCAGGGCATGTTCATACAATTCTGCAATCTCTTCTACATAGCATGCCTTGAGATATGCCTCTTCAATACTTGCTTCATCGACCGTCACATCACCATGAGCCTGCAGCAGGAACGCATCATGATGCTTCACCGGCTCAATGACCGATTCTGCTAATGCCATAGTCCCCGGTCTTGCATAGGGAGCGACCGGGATGATTTCATCCGCATTGCCAAGATGGAACATCTCATACACCAATGCAGGAATCGGCTTATTCAGCACTGCAAATACCGTAGCAAATTTGGAATGCGTATGCACGATTGCGGTTACATCCTTCCTTGTGCGGTAGATCGCCAGGTGCATCATCGCTTCGCTGGTCGGTTTAAGTCCATTGACCGATTCCACCACTTCTGCATCCATATTCATGACTACCATATCCTGAAGCACCATCTTCTCCCGATCCACTCCGGTCGGCGTGATCACAACCAGGCCGCTCTCCAGGTCTCTGGCAGAGAAATTCCCAGACTTATGCCTGCATAGTCCATCTCTCTGAGCCGTCTTTGCGACCTCCATCACCTGTTCTTTCAGTTCTTCCAGCATCCTGTTACTGTCCTCTCTTTTCTTTCATAATTGCTTCTGCCGCAGCCGCAAAATCCGCTTTGCTGAGTTCGCTTCTTCCGCTTACGATCTTCGGGCTTCCGCCTCCTGAACATCCTGTCTTCTGCTTCAGAATTTCCAGAAAGTCACGTGCTTTCTGGTCTGGTGACACGATAGCAAAGTCAATCAGACTACCTGCGGAATAGATCATCGTCGTGTACTTTGCCACCCTTCCATATTCCTGTGAGAACACTCTCAGCTTCTGACTCTGATTCTTTCCGAGGTCAATGATCAGAGGCTCTTTCTCTGCATATTCAGCTGCTTCATATCTGCAGAGACTCCTGGTCAGATCCTGAAGCTCTGCCTTCTGCTTCTTATTGTTTTCAAAGAGCTTCTCCAGTTTCTCTGGCAGCTCACTGATGCCGGTATTCAGAATTCCGGCAAGCTCATGCAGAAGACGGTCTTCCCTGACCAGCATCCAGTCAGCTGCTCTGCTGCAGGCAAAATAGATTCTGGTACCTGAGCTGATATGCTCGCTGTGAAGCAGCACAAAGCTTCCGATCTCTCCCGTATGATTTACATGCGGCGTTCCGCATGGCTGCTGATCCAGCCCTTTGATCGTAACGATCCGCACCTGGTCATATTTCGCATATTCAGGATCCGGATACTCTCTTCCCTTCACATACGAAAAGGTCACCGGCACATCCATTTCGATTGCGTGATTGATATAGCTCTGCACTTCTTCCAGATGAGATGGAGGCAGATCTCTTGTATTGATGTCATAGTAGGAATTCTCCGGATTCACATTTGTGGATGAAATCAGAATTCCTTTCTTTCGGTAATACGTATCCAGAATATGAAGCGCTGTCTGGGGAGCAGTTACCGCCAGCCGGTATTCTGCATCCAATTCCATGACAATCGGATTATGCAGAATTCCATTCACATGATGCCAGAGCTCCTCTCCCTCCCAGTAAAGTCCATCCACGTTCAAGCCATTGATCGTTCCACGATCATCAGGCATCCCGCCTTTTTCGCCATAAAACACCGTATCGGCAAAGCGATACCACCCATCCTTCTCGTCAGCGATTTCCGTTACACAGGAAACACGCTCATAATGATCATACCTTCCCTGCATTCATATCCTCCTTTGCTGATCTTGCAATCTGGATCATCCGAACTCCGCCATCTGCAATCAGAATTGATCCGAGCGAAACCATATATCAGTCGATTCCCCGGTCCATAGCAGCCAGAATATCCCCTCCGGAAACACCGAACAGAATCCCTGCAGCCAGGATCAGAATTGCTCTGCCTGCCATCGTTCATACAGATTCTGACAATCTGATTCTGTTTTTCCCTGCCTAGCATTGCAGAACAGTACAGCACCAGATTTGCGCCTTCGGAATGTCCTCCGATCAGATATCGCCGTTCCGGTTTCATCACATGTTCTGCATAGCTCAGGGCGTACTGCTGGGAAATGGTCTTTGCAAAGGGAATCATGAAATCTTCCATTCACTCCGCTATAGAAGTATCTGTTCCCCGGAAAGAAAGATAAGGGCACCGCTCATTCAGAACTATTTCAACTGCTCCGAACTGACATGCATGCTTCTCATCAAAATGATCCTCATAGTTTCTGAGAACCAGTCTTCCGGACCTTTCCGTATCAGCTGCAAGCATGAAATGATCAGTATCGCTGAATGTATCTTCTGCAAGCGGAATATTCCGGTGCCAGAGCAGGTAATCCTTCAGCGTATCCATAATAGCCCTTCTTTCGCCCAGGACCATCTTAACATGAAAAGGACTGCTTCCCGCAGTCCTTTTGTCATAGACCGATCCGTGTCTTCTATCCCTGATAAACAACTACTGCATTCGGATTTTTCAGTCTCAGGAGAACCGTCTCGAATACCCGGAAATCATGATTCATTTCTGAAGATCCGAGGTATCCGGTCACAAGATCCTGTCCGATCGCAAGATCCATGTTCTGCTCATCCGGCGCTGCCAGCAGAGCAGTCTTTGCCGGAAGTACCGGTGACTGATAAATCTTTCCTTCAATCAGCGCACTGATTCTCTGACTTTCCAGGGTACCGGTGCCAGGCTGAATCCGCTGCAGCATTGCAAAGACATCCGGACTCACCACCAGAACCTTTGAACCATAGGTACGATGTTCCAGCATGAACTGCAGGCCGGCAGAGACTGCCGCAAATGCATGTTCATCTTTATCCCAATTCTGCATCTTGATCGTCTTGCCAGGCTTGCTGACAAGACCAGCCGCACCCGTCTCTTCGTCTCCGAGGAAAATGAGCTTATCCTCATTCAGAGCCGTATTCACTGCCGCAGAAACTGCCTCGGAATAAGACATCGGCACATTGAGCCGTTCTGAAGTCTCCAGTTCTCTCCAGCCCAGCGTGAAATCAGAAGAGAGCTCCGTCAGCATTGCAAACTGCTTTTTTCCATCTTTTACGATCTCAGCTGCCGGTACCCCTGCCCCAAGCGGGCCATAGATATTCAGAAATCTTCTGCCTGTCAGCACAGAACGTGCTGCTGCTACTACTTTTTCATCAATTGCTTTCCATTGTGCCTCTGAAAGCTTGCTGTCACTTCTCATCAGGAATTCCATATGATTTATTCCTCCTTCATGCTTCCTACTGTCACCTGACTCACGCCGGGAATCTCTGCCGGCTTGATGCCAAGTTCTTCCAGCATTTCTAATACTTCCTTCTCACCAGACGCATACAGGTCTCCCTCTTTCGGATCCAGATACTTCAGCAGAGTCAGAAGTTCTCCCATATGTGTCTTTTCTTCATCACGAATGTCAGAGAGCACTGCTTTCGCAACCGGATCATCGGTTGCCTGAACGTGTGCATCATACCCATAGATCGCTTCCAGTTCTCCGGAGAGATCTGCCCGAATTGCCTGCACCAGTTCCTCTTTTGTCATCTTGCGCTCTACATTTGCTGAAAACGGATTGCCAAACATCATTCATTACCTCCTTTGAGAATGAGAAGCAGATCTGCAATATTCCAGTCTGCTCTCCTTATCTTGCAATAACACTATAGCATGGAAGCCAGACCATGAATTGCGAAAATTACTTCATTTTTTATCTTATTTACCTGATTAATTCATTTTAGGATAATTATTGTCCGATTTTAATGCATGATCTTCCTCAGAAACAGATTCTATGCAATTTATTTTCCTGCTCAGCACCAGAGAAAAAAATCCTTCCTCTTCCCGCATGAATCATCTCTAGGTAATAGAATATAAGAAAGCGCTTAAGCTTCAGAAAGAAGATTCTATGAAAAAAGAGACAATCCAGTGTTTTCTGATGGATGGCCTGTTCTGGGCAATCATGGCCATCTTCTACGGATATTTAACGTATTACCTGAGATCGATCGGGTATTCCAGTGCCCAGATCGGCATCATGACCGCAATCGGAAGCATCCTTTCTGCTCTGACGCAGAACGTTCTCGGAACTCTGAATGACAAAGGCGGCTGGTGGAACTGGAAGCGGATCTTCTGTCTCATGCTGGGACTTACTATCCTCTTGCTCGTATGTCTGACGATCATCCATCAGCCAGTGATTGCAGGGACGATATTCATCCTGGCAATGATTTCCGGAAACGGCATGATGCCATTCACAGTCATCATCTGCTTCGAATACTATAACAGCGGCTTCCCGGTCGATTATGGAAAAGCCAGAGCTGGCGGATCTTTGTTCTATGCCATTGCAGTCTATCTGATCGGCGTTCTGACCGAGAAAGCTGGCCCGCTCATGGTGCCGGTTTCCGGAATCATTCTCTGCATTGCCGAAGGAGTGGTACTGATGACGATGAAAGCATCTGGGCAGCAGAGAACCTCAGAAAAAGCAGAAAAGAGAGTCGGAGTGAATGAGATTCGCAGGCGGTATCCGGCATTCTTTCTGATGACGATTGGCCTAGTTCTGCTGTTTGCATTCCACAATGGAACCAATACCTATCTCCTGCCGATTCTGGAACGGGTCGGCGGAGATACCCGGTCACTCGGTACTGCTTTTGCAATCTCGGCAATCACGGAAGTTCCGGTGGAAATATTCATCGAAAAAATCCTGAAGAAGATTTCTGCAGATAAGCTGCTGCTGATTTCAGGCTTCGGATTCTTCTTCAAGGGAATCATGTATCTAGCAGCAGGAAGTGTCGCTGTCATCTATCTTTCCCAGCTGCTTGAAATCGTCTCCTATGCATTCTATTCCGGTGCAGCGCCATATTATGCCAATGAACGGATTGCCCCAGGATATCTTTCCGGTGCTCAGGCAATGATGACTTCCTGCACCATGATCGGGGCTGTGCTTGGCAATCTGACATCGGGATGGATCTATGAAGGCCTTGGCCTTTCCAGCATGATTCTGCTCTGCATCGGATACGCAGCAGCAGGAACACTGATCATCAGCAGCTCTCTGAACTTGGAACGCAAAAAGGGAGCAGCTTCCTGAATCGCTGCTTCCTCGCTTCCCATCACATCAATGAGTTTTCTTTCTGCTGCGCAGATTCAGAACCAGATTGACCGCCAAGGTAATGATTCCAGCGAAAATCAGCAGCCAGCCGATTCCGATCATCCAGAAATTCTCATGCAGGATGCCAGCTTCATCCACATATTCCACGCTAGCACCTTTAATCAGGAACAGCAGTACTCCGGCAATCACAAGTATTGCTCCCGACAAAGAAGCTGCCATATTTCTTTTTGCACGTTTTCCCTCGCTGCCGTCATCAATCAGTTTTTCTGCCATGTCATTCATCGTTTCTTCTCCTCCGAATATGAGCCGGTCCAGGGAGACCTGAAAGGTCCTAGAGATTTCCATCAGCATCTCAATATCAGGAAGATTCTTTCCGTTCTCCCAGTTGGAGATTGCCTGACGAGTCACATGCAGCCGGGCAGCCATCTCTTCCTGAGTCAGATGATTTTCTTTTCTGATTTCTCTGATCTGTTCTGAAAATTCCATGCCTTTTCTCCTTCCGGCTCTTACGGTTTACTCGACACAGTCAGGCTCTTCAAGAAAGCCGTGCTTGCAGTGAGAATTATGCCACGCAAGCAGTGCTTTACAAGCATGGAATCAGGCCATTCAATGATCTGATTTTGAGATGAAAGCAGGCTGATTTCTGCTCTTTCTGCCGTATTGTGAGAAACGTGATGCTACCCTCTCCTCAGGTGTGATCCCTAATTATCCGCTCTGGAATAGTTGTTCTTCATATCCATCGTACGGATCCGGAGGACTTTCGCAAGCACATCATCAGCTTCTTTCTGCACTGCCTTAGCGATTTCCTCATTGGCCTGCTCACGCGTATGAGCAGGTTTTTCAGATCCGAACTCTGCATCAAAGGTATGAATCAGTGCACGAGTTCTCGCATCTGTCTTCCCCTGATAGCGTTCAATCTCCTGCACCGATCCCGCAAAAGAAGCATCTGCCAGCGCAGCAATCAGACGGCTTGTCCAGTGGAAGTTATCAGTCGACACCCGGTCATCTGCTCTGCCGACATACTTCGGAACTGCATCGACATTGGCATACAGCGGAATCATGACATTGAACACATTCGAGGCATAGCATACCCACTCTAATGCCCGGTAAGACTCCGGGAGATAAGGACGGATCTGAATCAGGGACATGAAGTCCGTACGTGAGATTCCGATGGAGCGATACTTTCCCCTCTGCTCCGGATCACCATAGCTTCCATACGGATCATAAGGAGTTCCCTGATAGTGTGAAGACAGAAGATACTTCACATCCTCCGGTGTCACCTTGTTCTCCGGAATCACAGCAAATGGAATATCATCGGACTCCGGCGTGAACTGCGCATTCTCACCATCCCAGCGGTACGTATGCGGGCAGAGGTATCTCCCCATAAACCACGCCCGCGGGGTATTGTAAACATGATCCGCGTCTGAATGACTTCCGAAAGCCTTTCTGGGATTCAGTACGCCATCTCGGGAAAGATCCAGGAAATTATCCGTAATGAATTCCTTCAGATCCCGGGAGCACAGGAAATTCTTTCCCTCACCCAGCGCATCATCCAGATCGAACGTATCCGTGCCGAACTGATTCGGCATGATAATCACCTTATCATCCGGAACCCTCGAAGCAATCCAATGATGACCGCCGATGGTCTCCATATACCAAGCCTCATCCGCATCATTGAAACTGATGCCATTCGGCTCATAGGTACCATACTGCTCCAGAAGATTTCCAAGACGAAGCACACCCTCCCGGGCAGAATGAATATACGGCAGCACCAGCATCACGATATCTTCTTCGCCGATACCACCTGGAGTTTCTTTCTGATTCCCCTTGGCAGGCTGATAGACCACATAAGGATCTGCACCGAGAACACGCGGATTGCTGGTGATCGTCTCCGTTGCAGTGATTCCTACATTCGCTGCATTCACGCCGCTTGCTGCCCAGAGGCCTTCTTTCTTCAGAGACTCTTTTGATGCATTCGGCATTGCCGTGATGCGAAGCGCTTCTTCCGGAAGCGGAATCGAAACCTTCGAAATAACAGAATGATAGACCTGAGGCAGGTCCTTTGGTTCAAAGATCTTCAGATGCTTCAGCGTATAGCCTCCGTCATCATTACGTGCAATCATTGTTGAACCATCATAGCTCGCGTCTTTACCAACCAGAATTGTAGTACATGACATAATCTTATCTACCTCCCTATTCCTCAACCATCATACTCCCATTCCGTGCTGAACCGTGGTTTCTGAACTCTGAGCGTTAAACCGATCTGAATATAAGCCATAGTAAATAAAAAAGGCTTGAAACCAAACGATTCTAAGCCTCTTTTTCGTTAGTGGAGCTGACGGGAGTCGAACCCGTGTCCAAGAATAGTCCCACATTCAGGAATCTACAGTTTATTGCACTGTAAGATAAGACAGCAGACAGAACAGTACACGAATCATCTGCTGAATCTGCCTGTAAATTGTCGGGATCCCCCTACAGGCATCAGGATCACCTTATCCGTTTTGATTACACAATCCGGGCAGAACGGCTAATACACGGATCGGGCGCTGCAGACGCGTCTAGCGTCAATTAAGCAGCGAAAGCAAAGCTTGTGCTATTGTTATTAGCGTTTAAATTTAGTAGTGATTAGGTCACCGCTCCACTGCATCCTGAATCAGACATAAACCTGTCGAAACCATGACAGCCCCATGTAAGAAACGCATCCTAAGATGCGTTATCTTTATAGCATCTGCATCTTGATTTTGCAAGAAGCGGACTAGCGATGAAACTTCAGAGCCTTTTCCATTTCCCGTTTTGCATCGCGAAGCTTCTGGTTCTGGCGCTTATCATAGAGATTCTTGCCCTTTGCTAGGGCAATCTCCATCTTTGCGCGGCCATTCTTCAGGTACATACGTACCGGCACTAACGTATAGCCCTTCAGACGCACCTTGTCATAAAGCTTGCGGATCTCATACTTATGCAGCAGCAGCTTCCGGTCTCGCTCTTCGTCAACATTGAAGATGCTGCCATACGTGTATGCAGAAATATGCATGCCCTTGATCCATGCTTCACCTTTATAGATTGAGATATATGCATCCTTGAACTGCACATGTCCTGCCCGTACGGATTTGATTTCCGTTCCAGTCAGTTCAATGCCGGTTTCATAGGTCTCTTCGAGAAAATAATCATGTCTTGCTCTGCGATTGACCGCTACATTTTTCTCACCGGTATTTTTTTCTGCCATTCTGTTTCCTTCTCGCATCTCTGCCATAGCGGAAATGCTTGCCATAATCGTAAGAGGAATAAGGTTCCTCAACCTGTTCTGACTTCCGTGCCGCTCTGGACCTGGCAGTGTATTTCTTGCCGGCAGAAACCGGAGCAGGCTTTCTGACAGCCTTCATATTCTGCAAGCCGAAGTCTACGGTCTTCGCATCTTTAGAAGCACCAAGCACCTTGATCTTGACCGTCTGGCCTACCCGATATTCGGCTCGTGTACGCTCACCGCGCAGACACATCTTTTTCTCGTCAAAGTGATAGAAGTCATCAGACATCGTATTCACGCGGACCATGCCTTCCACGGTATTCGGAAGCTGCACAAAGAAGCCGAAATTGGTCACCGTCGTGATGATACCCTCGGCAGTCTCGCCGATATGATCCATCATGTACTCTGCTTTCTTCATATCGTCGCAGTCGAATTCTGCATTCTGGCTTGCCCGTTCCCGTTCGCTGGAACTCTCGGAATAGGCCTGCATCTTCTTCTGATCTGCTGAAGGATTTCCCTGGAAATGTTCATAGTCATACTTCCGCAGCATGCGGTGCACGATCAGATCCGGATAACGGCGGATCGGAGAAGTGAAATGCAGATACTCCGGTTCTGCCAATCCGAAATGTCCTGCACACACACTGTCATACCTAGCTTTCGCCATCGTTCTCAGCAACTGCTGGGAAAGAACCGGATATTCCTCCGAATCTTTGCAGCCGAGAAGATACTGCTGAACACTCTTCGGGCTCAGATCCTTAGAAGAGAACGGAACGCCAAGCAGGTACGAAAGCTTCATGAAATCCTGAAGTTTCTTTTTCTGAGGTTCCTCATGAATCCGGTACACGCATGGAAATTCATGTTTATGCATGAAGTCAGCAACACAGACATTTGCCGCAATCATGCAGTCTTCGATCATCTCTTCGGCATGACCATGATGCTTCGGGCGGATCTCATACGGATGTCCCTTTTCATCGCAGAGAATCTCGGATTCCGTCGTATCGAAATCAATCGCACCCTTCTGCTTCCGGTGAGCACGGATCGCATCTGCACACGCTGCCAGAGTCTCAAAGAGATTTCCAAGATGTTCATACTGTGCTTTTCTCTCTGCATTTCCTTGCAGGATTTCATTGACATGATCATAAGTCATCCGCTCAGCAGACCGCATGAAGGATGGATAGAGCTTATAGGATGCAATAGAGCCATCTTTCCTGACCTGCATCTCACAGGTGTTGGTAAGTCTAACCACATGCGGATTCAGGCTGCAGATGCCATTGCTCAGAATATGCGGCAGCATCGGCACGACCCGATCCGTCACATAAGTAGAACAGCCTCTCTTCTCGGCTTCCTGATCCAGCGGGCTTCCTTCTGTCACATAGTGCGAAACATCTGCGATGCTGACTTTCAGCAGCCAGCCATTCTCATTCTCCTGAACTCCCACTGCATCATCGAAGTCCTTGGAATCATTGCCATCGATGGTGACGATGGTATCTTCTGTCAGATTGACTCTTCCTTCCATTTCAGAAGGCTGAACTTCCTGAGGAATTGCTTCTGCCTGCTTCATCGCATCTTCCGGAAATTCCATGACGATGTCATAGTCCAGAAGAACCGAAAGGATATCTACCCCCGGATCGTCTTTATTGCCCAGAGTCTTCACCACTTCCAGATGAAGCGGTGAACCGTATTTCACCACCTGCATCATGACTTTCAGGCCAGGAATCGGGCGAAAGTCAGAAGGAGCAGTGATATCCATTCTGACACTCTGCAGATGAATATCATCTGGCAGGAAACGAAGTCCGTAAACCGTATCCACATAGGTCCCGATCACATGCGTATGCGCACGCTTCAGAACCTTGATTACAGTTCCGGTATAGCTGACTTCTCCGGTTTCCGGATTCAGATCCGGAATCGGCTTTGTCAGAACCGTATCGCCGTTCAGTGCATCTTTCTGATCCGGAACACGGATCAGAATGGATGGCTGATCCGGCCGGTCCACAAACCCCGTGCCGCGCTTGTTGATCTTGAGAATGCCCTTTACATAGCCAGCCTGTTCCAGCGTCTTGTAACGATTATTTGAAGTCCGGATCAGATCATCGTCTTCTTCCATCTGATCCAGAGTCTTTCCGAGTTCCACAATCTCTGCTGATGCTGTCAGCTTCAGGCCATTCTTCAGTCTTTCCCGATCCAGACCGCCCTTGGCAGATTCCAGCAGTTCAAGTATCTGTTTCTTCAGTTCTTCCATCTTTCACTCCTGCAGAATCGAGTAGGAGGATGAGAGCGTGAGCTCTCATCTTTTTTCCTCTCACACCACCGGAGAAGCCGTTCGGCGTCCGGCGGTTCGAAGCACCAACAAATTACATCACTGTTACATGTACCAAGGTAAA
>NZ_VUMN01000028.1 GCF_009696165.1 Stecheria intestinalis
CTGGAAAGAAAAAATGTTATGGTCAGATGGCTATTTTGCTGCATCGATAGGACAGGTATCTCAGGAAACCATTGAACACTATATTGAGAATCAGGGCTAAACAACGTAAAACCGCCCCGTAAAGGGGTGTGGCTTCTACCGAATGAAATTTTGTGAAGTGACAGGACGTTCTGACATGCAAGATCACCCCATCGGTCCGGCATTAGCACCTTGCGAAAGAGCAGGTTGCCGTGTGGTCAAAGAGCCGGTCTCTCGCACACTCTCCATAGGCACTTTCATGATAGCATCTCATTGCCCGGATGCAATCCCCGGACAGCATTGTTCAGAAATTGCTCAGGAGAACTTCCTCTGCGGTTTCCGCATCCCGGAATACTTGTGCATGCATGCCGCAGCGGATCGCTGCTTTGCAGTTGATTTCATGGTCATCGAAGAACAGTGTCTCCGAAGGAACCAGAGAATAACGTTCCAGAAGAATCCGGTATATGCGTTCATCTGGTTTATTGATCTTCACTTCGGAAGAAACAACAGCACCATCTGCAAGTGAAAAGAACGAAAGTCTGGAAGAAGTCTCCTGATAAGAATCTGCCGCATAATTGGTCAGAAAATATACCCGATATCCATGTTGCTTCAGCTTCTTCAGAAAAACGACGCTTGCTTCGATCGGCTGAAATAGCAGTTCCATCCAGTTATTCGAAAAGAATGCACGGATCAGCTTCTCATCTTCCGGATGCGCACTGCAGAAAAGAGGCAGTGCCTCTTCCATCGAAGCATATGTTCCCCGGTCCAGTTCTGTCCAGAGGGGATCCAGGAAAACGGAACGGTTCAGCCGCTCTGCGTCTTCCCTGCTGTATCCTGCTCTCATGATGGAGCTGACAGGATGATAAGTGATCAGGACCCCGCCAAGGTCCAGTACGATATTGCGGATCATGGTCCTATTATTGCACAGAAAGCATGTCAGAAGCTTTTTTCTGCGCCAGCAGGTATCATAAGGCGACAGAGGGAAAAGTATATGACGCAGTATCTGAAGCCTGAACGGGAAGAACTTGAATACCGGAAGAAGCTGCTTGGCAGCAGCTGTTCCATGAGCTGGAATCACGGGACTATCTCATTTCCGGAAGAAGAGTGGGATCATTATCTGGATCAGTATGTGAATTCTGACGGAAGCAGCGCGCTTGGAAGATTCATCTACTGCGACCATTGCGGATACTTCACGGGCATCTGCGAATATGAAAGAATCTCAGAAACGAGGTGCCGGATCCGGATTCTCATCCAGAAGGAAGAGCGCATGGAACATTACGGAACCTATGCACTGATTCATCTTGCCAGGGAAGCGAAGGAACATGGATTTGAGACCCTGGAAGCGGCAATCGGGCCGGACAATGCGGAAGGAATCGCCTTTCTCAAGAAGAGAGGATTCTGCCTGGATCATAAGGAATCCGGAATGGAGTACTGGGTTCTTTCCGCACAAGAAGCTTCCTCCCTGCCGGACCCTGAGAAGCGGAAGAGCCGCTGCCGGCTTGGCTGCTGAAAACTGTGTCATTTCTATGGAATAAGTGCATCGATCAGATGTCTGAATTTGACATGTTGTTGCACAAAACCCTATAATGAAGCCGGAAATGAGGTCATTATGGAACTGAAGGATATTCTTCATGATTACAAGCTGAAGAGCGGGGTTTCTGATGCAGAGATTGCCCGGAGATGCAATGTGAACCGCTCGACGGTCAGCCGGTGGGTCAACGGCAGCGTGAAGCATGTATACGGAGATACTCTGAAGACGCTCAGCGAAATGGTCGGCTATAATATCGAACCGGCGATCAAGGGCATGGATATCCGGGTTCAGCTCCCTGTTCTCGGCTATGTCAAGGCTGGATATGACCTGTTTGCGGAAGAAAATTATCTCGGCGAGGAATCGGCCACGATGGAAGATGCGCGGGACGGAGACTTCTATCTGAAGGTGACTGGAGATTCCATGAATGGAGCCGGAATCATGGATGGCTCCCTGGTCCTGGTCAGACAGTGCAGCCGGATCGACAGCGGAAAAATCGGCGTGATCCTGATCGGTGATGAAGTGACGGTTAAGAAGGTCGTCTATAAGGGCAGAGTCATGATCCTCGAAGCGGCCAATCCGGAGGTAGAGAACCGCTATTTTGATGCGAAAGAGATTTCCTCGCTGCCAGTCCGGGTAATCGGACAGGTGATTTCCTGCAAGACTTATTTCTGATGGCATTGTGTTTTCATGGCCGGACCTTTAAGATAATTGAGCTGAGAACAGAAAGGCAGGAACACATAGGCATCTATGTACGATAAGACAAGTGATTTTGATTATGAGCTCCCGAAGGAGCTCATTGCCCAGACTCCTCTGAAGGACCGCAAGACCAGCCGGATGATGGTGGTCCATATGAAGAGCGGAGAACTGGAACATAAGCATTTCTATGACATCGTGGATTATCTCCATGAAGGAGATGTCCTCGTCCGCAATAATACGAGAGTCATCCCGGCCCGTCTCTACGGGATCAAGGAAGAAACCGGGGCACATGTGGAAGTGCTGCTGCTGAGACAGCTTCCGGATGATGTATGGGAATGCCTGCTCGGCAATGCTCATACGGTCAAGCTCGGAACAGTCGTGAGCTTCCATGATGGCAGACTCAAGGCACAGTGCGTCGAAGTCGAGGAACAGGGACTCAGGAAGATGAAGATGATCTATCATGGCATTTTCAATGAGATTCTTGAGGAACTCGGAAATGTTCCTCTGCCCCCATATATCCGGGAAAAGCTGGATGATCCGAATCGCTATCAGACCGTCTATGCCAAAGTAGATGGTTCCGCAGCTGCACCGACAGCCGGGCTGCACTTCACGCCGGAGATCTTCGATCAGCTGCAGCAGAAAGGCGTGACCATCGTCGATGTGACGCTGCACGTCGGTCTTGGCACGTTCAAGCCGATGGACACCGAGAATGTCAAGGATCATGTCATGCACAGCGAAGTATATTACATGTCAGAAGAAGCAGCTTCGATCCTCAATCAGGCCAAAGCAGAAGGAAGAAGAATTGTCGCTGTCGGCACGACTTCGGTCCGTACACTGGAATCCGTGTGGAACCGGTTCGGCAGATTTGAAGCCTGCCATGGCGAGACGAAGCTGTTCATCTATCCTGGCTATGAATGGCATACGATCGATGCGATGCTGACGAACTTCCATCTGCCGAAGTCGACGCTGATCATGATGATCTGCTCGCTGGGCGGCTATGATCTGATCATGCATGCATATCAGGTGGCTGTGCAGGAGAAATACCGGTTCTTCTCGTTCGGAGACTGCATGTTTCTGACCAATGAATAAGGAAGATCTGATCCGTCTCAGAGAGAACCGGAAAAAGCAGCAGCGCACGAACTACTATCTGGTTTCGAAAAAGGAGATCGAAGACATCCGCAAAGAGTACCAGGGGAGAAAGCCTTCGCTCCTTCTGCATGCATGCTGTGCAGTATGCGCATCGTTTCCGATCGAGTTTCTCACTCAGGTCTTTGATGTAACGATCTATTTCAACAACTCGAACATCTGGCCTTCTGCCGAATATGAAAGGCGGCTGGAAGAACTGAAGCGCTATATCAGCGAAACCGGAAATACCGTGAAGCTCATCATCACTCCATACGACAATGAGGCATATACCAGGAGGCTGGAACCGATGAAGGAGGATCCGGAAGGAGCTGGCAGATGTTTCTACTGCTATGCATACCGCATGAATGAAGCATACCGCTATGCTGCGGAGCATCACTTTGACTACTTCACGACGGTCATGTCAATCTCTCGCCAGAAAGACAGCCAGAAGATGAATGAGATCGGAAGATCCCTGTCGCATCGCTATCCTTCGGTCCGCTATTTCTATTCGGACTTCAAGAAAGGCGGGGGTCAGACCCGCCAGCACGAACTGGCTGAAGAGCATCATCTGTATCGCCAGGATTACTGCGGATGCATCTATTCTTATTACAGCCGCCATCCGGAAGAAGCAGAAAAAATAGAATCAGAAGAAGCTCTCTGATTCCAGGCCATGACATTCAGGCAGAGGAAACTCTGCTTTTTCTGTACCTGGTCAGCTCCATGAAAAAAACTGCTTTCGCAGTTTAAGTTCAGCAGCCTTTGCCATCCAGGCTGCAGGCTTTGCCTGGCTGAGCAGTCATGCCGTATTCCTTCAGCACTTCTTCCCAGTCCAGGGTGATCGTTCCGTCTTCTTTCTCGATCGCCGGGATTCCGACAGAACCGCGTTCCTTCACTTCTTCAAACAGCGGCAGATGATCTCTCATCTTCAGAAATGCTTTCAGGTTCGGCATCGACCCGGTGATATCGATGAATTCATACGGGGTGCCTTTCTCATCGAATGCTGCTTTGCATGCCACGCAGTCAGGGCAATGAGGACTTCCGTAAATACGAATCATATCTGATCCCTTCTTTCTGTTTTCTGAATTCTACAGGATTCAGGACAGGAATGCATCAGAAATGAATCAGACAAGACGCTTCTGGTATCCTCCGGTCACATCCGTGCCTTGATGCACGATGATGAAGGCATGAGGATCCAGAGCAAGAATGTCCCGCTTTACATCTTCCGCTTCGCTTTTGGCAACAACGGTAACAAGCACTTCCGTTTCCTTGCCGGTATAGGCGCCCATGCCCTTCCAGCAGGTGACACCGCGCACATACTTCTTCATGATGGTTTCTTTGATCTCCGGATGATGTGTGAAGATCATCAGTTCCAGCTCAATGTTCTGATAATGCCACCGATCAATCGTTGCGGAGAATGCAGCCACAAAGATCGCAGAATACAATGCTGTGCTCAGTTCGAACAGCACTGCACACACCGAATAGAGGCCGACATTGAATAGAATATTCATCAAGCCTACGGAGAAATGCCGTGACTTCATCGTGAGATATACGCCAAGCAGATCCAGGCCGCCGGCACTGCCGCCATTTGTCAGCACGATTCCGCAGCCAGCACCGCCGATCATGCCCGCCAGCAGGATGCAGGCAAGCTTATCATCCAGCAGCGGGGCTGCCGGTGCTTTGACTGCAGACAGCACGAGAGTCTGAACAAAGATGCTGACAGCGGTACCGAATACCATCTTGCGGCTCATGCCCTTCCAGGCAAGCAGAAACAGGGGAATGTTCAGCATCAGGTTGATGAGGCCCGCAACATCGATGCCCGTCACATGCGGAAATGCCAGAGTCCGGATCAGCTGGGCCAGACCGACAACTCCGCCCGCATACAGATTCAGAGGTGTCAGAAACAGATTGACCGCCATGGCATACATCGCAGATCCGGCCACGATCAGAAGGATATTACGGGCAGTCAGAGGCTTCGGAGGAACATATAATTCGTTTGTCATAGTGTTTTCTTCTTCATCAGCAGAATTGCTTTCATCCGCAGGTCCGTCGGAACAATCCGCGTGATCTGGTTCAGAAAGCCCGGAATGATCATACACCGGCTCCCTCGATGTTTGTAAACATATTCTGCAGCCTGTTCTGCACTCATCGCACCGAATGGCTTCTTCCCGCCTGACTTCGGATAAAATGCAGTATCCACCGGTCCCGGACAGTAGCAGTATACCCGGACCCCGGTATGCTTCACTTCTTCTGCTGCTGCCCGCGTATAGTATTCGACAAATACCTTTGACGCATAATAGGAAGCGATATACGGTCCCGGCTGAAATGCGCCGGTACTGGAGATATTGATGATTTCTCCTTTTCCCGAAGCAAGCATGTCTTTCAGAGCGAGCTTTGTCAGTGTCATCAGCGAAGTGTCGTTCAGAATGGTCAGCCGTTCATCTGCTTCAATCGGAATCTCCCAGCTTCTGCCCAGAAACCCTATGCCGGCATTATTGACGAGCACATCAACCTGATAGCCATCTTCTCTGATCTGCCGGTAGAGCTGTTCCGCATTTCCGAGAGCGGAAAGATCTATGGAATATACCGCCGTTTCTGCATGATAGGTATTCTGGAGTTTCTTCGAAGCTTGATTGAGCTTCTCAATATTTCTTGCGGCAAGCAGAATGCGGTAATGATCTTCTGCAAAGCATTCTGCTAAGGCATATCCGATTCCTTCCGAGCCGCCCGTGATCAGAACTGTCTTCATGGCCCTACCTCCTGCTGATCCAGACCTGAGCAGCTTGTGCAAATTCTTCTGCAGCTTTCGAAAGCGGATTGGCATCCGCATGCATCAGAGCAAGATCACGGTATGCGGAAGGCTCCAGCCGGCAGCACGCAATTCCTTTTCCTGTCTGCTTCAGCTCCATCTCTGAGAGCACTCCGCAGCCAATCCCTTCCTGCACCATCGCAATCAGGCTGACTGAATCGGGAACCTGAAATACCGGGACAATCGGTTCACCCCTGAACAGCCCTTCGAGATAATCCGGACTGGTCCGGATCAGAGGAAGCTTCTTCAATGCCGTTCTGCGGATCGTTTCTTCCTTCGTCTTTCCGGCAGGAAGTACTGCCATCAGAAAATCTCTTTTCAGAAACATCGTCTTCAGCCCTGCTTCCGCCGGAAGAGCAGCTATGCAGAGATCTGCACTTCCTTTCTGAACCAGCGCAATGCATTCCTTCCCTGTTCCGGAAAAGAGCTGGAACTGAACCTGCGGATGCGCTCTGGAAAACTGGGAAATGATGCCTGGCAGCCAGCACCTGGTGACTTCCGGCAATGCAGCAAGCCGGATCAGTCCGCTGTTTCCGTGCACCAGTTCCATTGCCCGCTGCTGCAGAGCAGCTTCATCGGTTCGAAGATTGCGGATATACGGCAGAAGAACCTGTCCTTCTGCGGTCAGGCTGATTCCTGATCGATCACGCTTCAGGAGACTGACCTGAAGGCTCTTCTCGAGCATCTGAATCTGATGGGTAATGCCTGACTGCGTATAACCGAGTTCTTCTGCAGCTTTTGTAAAGCTGCCGGTTTCAACGACTTTCAGAAATGCCTGATACTGCGGCAGGTTCATAGTGTTATCCCTTTCATGAAAATTATTGATCGATTCAATCAGAATCATTCATTTGTCTAATTTATCCGGATTCATTATAGTATTGCCAAACAGAAAGGAGAAGAGAGACATGAAACCCATTCTTAAGACATGCACGCAGGCAATCGGAACCCGGGCCCGACGAAGATTCTGTGGTTCTGCTTTGCTCTCTTCCTTTCATCTGCATTCTGAACTTATCTGCTGAACACCAGCATGGAGAAATGATATGAAAAAACATCTGAACCTCGTCTTCCCGCAATGGCAGGGAAACGGACAAGACCTTACCGTATATGACAGCACCTATTATTTCATGAAGAATTATATGGGCAGCCTCGATACCATCACGATTCCGGTAACTACTGATCTGATCAGCCCCGTCAATCATGGCACGAAAGGATACGCCGATATTCTCTTCCAGCATAAGCTTGTCCAGAACAAGCTGGAAAGCATCCGTCCGGATACGATCTTCCTGGTCGGAGGAAGTTCTGATTCGGATCTCGCGTGTGCTGCTTATCTGAATACGCTTTGCCGGAAGGATTTTGCTGAAGTATTCCTGGAATCCCATTCCGGCCTGGATAATCCGAAATATACTGTGTCAGAACTCTATCACGGCATGGCCCTCCGCACCTTATGCGGGCATGGAACCCCGGAGCTCTGGCAGACGCTTCCGTCTGTCCTCAATCCGAATCAGGTGCTGCTCTGCACGACGCGCGGCGTGAATCTCTCAGAGAAACGCTTCATCGATTATCATCACATAGACCACATCCAGTCCCGTACGCTGGAGAAAGATCCCGGGATCGTCGCAGAACTTCTGCGTCAGCGTTCCTTCCGCAATGTATTCCTGCATATCAGTCTGGACTGCCTGGATCCCAATGAATTCCGTCTCACCCAGTATCCTGAAAACAGCGGCATTTCTATTTCTGCGCTGATGGGAATCGTTTCCTCTGTTTCTGCTTCCTGCAATGTTGTCGGCATGAGCATCACGCAGTATACCGGCGGGCCGGATGACCGCGACGAAGAATTCCTGAAAGAGCTAGTGCGCATCGGCAGTTCCCTGTAAGATAAGAAAACCGGATCGCTCCGGTTTTCATTTTGTCCTGATGAGAATAGCGATCAGTTTCTGCTGCAGCCAGCTGTCTGCTCGCCAGCGATCCTGCCATTGACGACGGTGTCGGCAATCGCATTGCCGCCCGTTGCTTTGCCGGATGCGAATAAGTCAAAGATGACATTGCCATCAGTATCGAGTACCTTGGCCTTCGTATTGATCTGGCCTCCGCTCATCGTATGATGCACACTCAGCTTGCGCGGTACCGCAATGAACGGTCCGGTTTCCAGCTTGTCCGAAAAGGTCCTAAGGTCTTGACACAAACAAACGTGTGTGATTTCTGCAAAGATGCGTCTCTGAGCTCTGTTCCAGATACAAAAAAAGCAGTGATCCCTCAGCGGTTCACTGCTTGTGTTTTCTGATTCAGTCTTTTTTCTCAGAATCTGTTTTCTCAAGTTCTTCCAGCTGTGCCTTCAGCAGTTCCACAACCTTGCGGTTGGAATGAACCAGATCCATCACATCCTGCATTCCTTCCACTTCTTTTCCGGAAGTCTTTGCGTCATAGTAGGCTTCGCCAAGCCTTGTATAAGCCTTGGTCAAAGCTCTGGTATGCTCGCCGATCTGCGAACGCAGTTCCATCTTTCTGCGCTCTTTCTTCAGTGCGCCAGTCATATCCTTGGTGCTCTTCGTCACAAAATCAGCCACTTTGTCACTGGATTCATCCACAAACTTGACCCAGTCATCTGTCATCTTCTTGAAATCTTCCATCATATGCTTATTCCTTTCCGGATCTTCTGATGAGATCCTCAATCACTCTTCTGATTTCCTTGCCATCTGCCTCTGCCTGGCTGCAGAGATCTGCAATTCCGCTGATTACGACTTTGGAGAAATACTCTGCATTGTCCACATGAAGCTTGTGCAGACGGTTGCCTTCTTCCAGAAGGTCCTGCAATGCTTTTGAGGCTGTTTCCTTGGCTTCATCGAGACTTCTGGAACTCAGAATCGAAAGATCGATATCCTTGCTGGCCCCCTGAAGGTTCTCGCACATCTGCCGGAAGGAAGCGATCGTATTGTCCAGAAACTGGTCCAGACGCTCCTCGAAGCAGTCTTCCTTGGAAAGATTCTTCCTGATGGATTGCCGGAAGCTTTCGTTGTATTTCTCGCTGATCGCATCAATCACATCATCTTTAGACTTGAAGTAATAGTAGAACAAGCCCTTGGCTACATTCATCTCGCTGACGATCGCATTGATGGTAGTCCCCATGACTCCATTCTTCTTGAACAGACGTTCGGCAGCGTCAATGAATTCTTCTCTGCGGTCTTCATTCTCATGGTTCTCTTTTTCTTCCATCCAGATACCTCCCGCATCGTAACTATATTTCCTGACTGACCGACAGTCAACAGGAAAGAAGAACTATGTGATACTTCACACGATTATGTGATAACCTTGAAGGCATGAAACTGATCTGTCCGATCTGCAGAGCTGCCCTTCACCAGGAAGGAAACTCTCTCTGCTGTGCAAACCATCACTGTTTCGATATCGCCCGGCAGGGCTATGTCAACCTGGATCCCGCCTACCGGAAAGAACGCGGAGACAATAGGGAAATGGTTCTGGCAAGAACTTCATTTCTTTCTTCCGGAGCATATTCTTTTCTGAAAAATGAGCTCTCGGAAATGATCCGGGAACGGTCTCCGGAGGTGCTGGCAGATCTTGGCTGCGGGGAGGGCTACTATACGAGTTCTTTTCCAGCCCCGGAGAAGTACGGGTTTGATCTGTCCAGAGATGCCCTGAAGCATGCCGCGAAACACGATTCTTCCACCCGGTATGTGATTTCCAGCATCTTTCATCTGCCGCTGGCAGAGGAATCCTGTGATCTCGCAATTACCTGCTTTGCACCAGCCGCAGAAGAAGAGATCGTACGGATCCTGAAACCAGGAGGATATTTTCTGTATGTGATCCCTGGAAGAACTCATCTTCAGGAACTTAAGAAAATACTCTATGAACACCCGTATGAGAATGAAGAAGCACCTCTTAAAACGCAGATGAAGCTGATCCGTGAACAGCATCTCAGCAATCATTTTGAAGCAGACCAGGAGATGCTGAAAAATCTGTTTCAGATGACTCCGTATGCTTACCGGACTGGCGAAGCCGNAAAGAAGAAGCTGGAAGCAGTTTCCTTCCTGACCTGCACTGCAGAGTTCGTGATCCGCTGCTACCAGAAGAATTCGTAGGATAGAAAAAGAACCTGCCGCAAATACAGGTTCATTTTCTAATAGGAGGGAAAGAAATTTACTGTCAGCTCATCACTAACACTGACATCTTATCCTCCGATCGTGTGATTTTTGTGCAAGAATTGTGTCAATTCTGTGAAAACTGCTCACTTTCTGACATATCCGGAGCGGATCGCTTCTGCTTTGACGGCATTGGCGACAGTCGGCACGACTCTCTCATCAAATGCTGAGACAATCACATGATCCGTGGAAAGCTCTTCCTCAGAGACCAGCGACGCAATGCCTTTAGCCGCAGAAATCTTCATGCCTTCGGTGATCCGAGTTGCCTTGGAATCCAGGGCGCCGCGGAACAGGCCAGGGAAAGCAAGCAGGTTATTGACCTGATTCGGATAGTCGGAACGTCCCGTTCCGATGATCCATGCACCGGCAGCCTTGGCTTCCTCATACGTGATTTCGGGTTCCGGATTTGCCATCGGGAAGACGATGTTCTGCGGGTTCATGGAAGCGACCATCTCGCGGGTAACCAGATGCGGGGCACTGACTCCGACGAAGATATCGGCACCTTTCATCGCCTCTGAGAGACTTGCATAGTGCTGATGGTCGAGGTTTACATACTGCAGCAGCTCTTTCTTCAGACTGTTGTAGTTCTCAGCATGATCCGGGTCGACGCATCCATCCACATCGAATGCATAGATATGATGGAACCCGTACTGATACAGCATCCGGATGATCGAAGAACCGGCCGCTCCGCAGCCGCTGATGACAACCTTCTGATCTTCCGGCTTTGCTTTCTTCAGCCGCATGCAGTTAATCAGAGCCGAAAGCACGACAATCGCAGTGCCATGCTGGTCGTCGTGGAAGACCGGAATCGGGCATTCCTCAATCAGGCGGCGCTCAATCTCCACGCAGCGCGGAGCGCTGATGTCTTCCAGGTTGATTGCTCCGAAACCCGGCGCAATTGCTTTGCAGATGGCTACGATTTCATCCGGATCCTTGGTATCCAGGCAGATCGGCCAGGCATCGATGCCGGCAAACCGCTTCATCAGAAGTGCTTTGCCTTCCATGACCGGAAGGCCTGCCGCCGGGCCGATATCGCCGAGGCCAAGCACTGCAGTTCCATCAGTCACAACCGCAACCGTATTGCCGCGATCGGTATAGAGGTAGGATTTCTCCGGATCTTTCTGGATTTCCAGGCATGGCTGGGCAACACCAGGCGTGTAGGCAATGCTCAGATCCTGAGCATTCTCACACGGAACTTTCGGTTCCACAGACAATTTTCCATGATGTGCTGCATGCAGTTTCAGAGCTTCTTCATAGTAATTCATAGGTTTCCTTCTTCCATTCTGTATCATCGATGCATCTGATCCCATGTTCCTTCAGCATCTGTGCAAATATGCCATCTCCGGGAATTCTTGTATGCGAAAATGATCCATCATAAATGCCATTGCAGCCGCAGCTCGGGCTCGAGGACTTCAGAATAGCCTTCGTGCATCCATGTTTCAGACAGATCTCCAAGGCCTTTTCTGCCCCGGTCTGGTATTCCTGTGTCACATCAATTCCAGCAGTATTGCGCACATGTCCGTCTTTCTGAATCTCCGCACAAAGCCTCGGTGTCGGCAATCCGCCCAGTTCTTCCGGGCATACCGGAACTGCTTCTCCTTTTTCTACCAGCTCCCGGATTCCTTCGATCTCATGGCTTTTTCCATCATACCTGCAGCTGCAGCCCGCCAGGCAAGCGCTAACGCAGATCATAGATATCTTTCCCATCTGCATCCACTCCTACGAAGCATGGGAAGTCTTTCACCGTGAGCTTCACAATCGCTTCTGCCAGCAGATCCGCAAATGCGACTGGTTCTGAGGCGATAACCGAATGGCTGAGCAAGGCTCCGGCGCCCCCGCAGGCGACGAAGTAGACGGCATGATGAGTCTTGATTGCGTCTTTCACGGTTTCGCTGCGCCGGCCTTTTCCGATCATGATCTTCAGTCCATGATCAAGCAGTTCCGGCGTATAGGCATCCATGCGAGAGCTGGTTGTCGGCCCGCAGGAACCAATCGGCTGACCAGGCTTTGCCGGAGTCGGACCGGCATAATAGATGGCTGCGCCATTGAGATCCAGCGGCAGTTCTTTTCCTTCCTGAATCAGATGATGGAGACGCTTATGAGCCGCATCACGGGCAGTATAGATCACCCCGCTCAGCTCCACCGCATCTCCGGCATGCAGAGAAGAAATCTCTTCTTCAGATAATGGCAAAGTCAGCTTTCTCATAGTCGGATCTCCGTATGCCGGCAAGCATGGCAGCAGATATTCACAGCACATGGCAGCCCTGCAATATGCGTCGGGTATTCGAGAATCTGAATCTTCAGAGCAGTCGTATTGCCATGCAGTCCCATCGGGCCGATCTTCAGTTTCTGAGCTTCTTCCAGAAGTTCTTTCTCCAGTTCTGCATAGCGAGGATCCGGATTGGATTCTGTGAGCGGTCTCAGCAATGCTTTCTTCGAAAGTTCGGCAGCGTAGTCGAAGGTTCCGCCGATGCCGACACCGACAATCATCGGCGGGCACGCATTCGGACCAGCCAGGCGGATCGTTTCCAGCACGAACTGCTTTACCCCTTCCAGGCCTTCTGCTGGTTTCAGCATCCGGATCCGGCTCATATTCTCAGAGCCGAATCCCTTTGCCATCAGTTCCAGTGTCACTTCATTGCCCGGAACCAGTTCGGTATAGATGAGTGCCGGAGTGTTGGTTCCGGTATTTCTGCGGTCAAACAGCGGATCCGAAACCACCGAAGCACGCAGATAGGCTTCGGTGTATCCCTCGGCAACGCCTTGCTGGATCGCTTCCTGCAGACTTCCGTTGATGAAGTGCACTTCCTGTCCGGCTTTCACCCAGACAATGGCCATGCCGGTATCCTGGCAGATCGGAATGTTCTCATTCTCAGCAATACGGGCATTATCCATCAGCATGTCCATTGCAAACCGGGATCGTTCGTCGGTTTCGTTCTGGGCGCCCTGCTTCAGGGCTTTCAGAATATCCGGAGAATAATGCACGGCAATGGTTCCGCATGCTTTTTTCAGCGCAGCGCGAATTTCTGCGACATCCAGTTCTCTCATTGCCTGTATTCTAACATCTGCTAAGCAGGTTTTTGCAGGCAATTCGCTCAATTGCTCTTGCACTCTATGCATATGAGTGCTAAACTTCTTTAGCAGTCTGATAAGCCGAGTGCCAAGGAGGTTGAAACATGGCAAAGAAACAGTTCAAAGCAGAATCAAAACGGCTTCTGGAATTAATGATCAATTCCATCTATACGAACAAGGAGATATTCTTGCGGGAGCTGATTTCCAATGCAAGCGATGCACTGGATAAGCGGTATTACGAAGGTCTGACCGACGCTTCTAAGAATGTCGATAAGAAAGACCTCTGGATTAAAATTGAGCGGCATCCTGAGAATCGCACCCTTGTCGTTGAAGACAGCGGCATCGGCATGACCAGCGAAGAGCTGGAGAAGAATCTCGGCACCATCGCAAAGTCCGGATCCGCGGAATTCCGGGAAGCACTGGAAAAGAAGGATTCTGACATCGATATCATCGGTCAGTTCGGGGTCGGATTCTACAGTGCCTTCATGGTTGCCAAGAAGATCACCGTAGAATCCAGAAGTGCGAACAGCGACAAGGCATATTCCTGGGTTTCTTCCGGTGAAGACGGATATACGATCTCCGAGATCACAAAGGATACCATCGGAACGAGAATCACTCTGGAGCTGAAGGATGATACGGATGATGTGAAGTATTCCGATTATCTCGAAGAGTACAAGATCCGCGAGCTCGTGAAGAAGTACAGCGACTATGTACGCTATCCGATCAGAATGGAAGTCACCAAGAGCGTGCCGGATCCGACCGATGACAAGAAGACCATCGATACGAAGGAAGAAGAGACCTTGAATTCGATGATTCCGCTCTGGAAAAAGAAGAAGAGCGACATCAAGCCGGAAGAATACAATGAGTTCTACAAGAACAAATTCAATGACTGGGAAGATCCGCAGAAGGTTCTTCATTACAGCGTAGAGGGCAATGTCTCTTATACTGCCCTGCTGTTCATCCCGGCAAAGGCTCCTTACAACTTCTACAATACGGACTTCGAACCAGGTCTGCAGCTGTATTCCAAGGGCGTGTTCATCATGAACAAGGCCAAGGATCTGCTGCCGGAGTGCTACCGGTTCGTGACTGGTCTGATTGACTGTGAAGATCTGAACCTGAACATTTCCCGTGAGATCCTGCAGCAGGACAGCCAGGTCAAAGCACTGGCTGCTTCCGTCGACAAGAAGATCACGAACTTCCTTCAGGATATGCTGAAGAATGAACGTTCTGAATATGAGAAGTTCTTTGACAACTTCGGTCTGAATCTGAAGTACAGCATCTATAAGTCCTATGGCATGGACAAAGAGAAGCTGCAGGATCTGCTGCTTTACAAGTCCAGCAAGGAAGGCAAGTATGTCACGCTGAAAGAGTATGCGGACCGGATGCAGGCTGACCAGAAAGCAATCTATTACGCTGCCGGCCAGACTGTTGCGGATATCGAGAAGCTGCCAGCCCTTGAGAAAGTTCGTGACAAGGGCTACGAGATTCTCTACTTCACGGATGCGATTGATGAGTTCGTGATCCGCATGATGCAGAGCTACAATGACAAGCAGTTCAAGTCGATCCAGGATGCAGATCTTGATCTGGATACGGAAGACGAGAAGAAGGCTGCCGAAGAGAAGGCTGCTGCCAGCAAGGATATGCTGACGGCAATGAAGGATGCCCTGGATGGCAAGGTCAAGGAAGTGCGGATCAGCTCCCGTCTGAAGGACGATCCGGTCTGCCTGGTTGCCGATGAAGGCATGTCCATCGAGATGGAGAAAGTTCTGTCTCAGGATCCGAATAACAAAGGCATGAAGGCCGTCAAAATCCTTGAGATCAACCCGGATCATCCGATCTTCCATACGCTGCAGAATGTCTATGCAGCAGATCCGGAGAAGCTCAAGGAGTATGCAGGAGTTCTGTATGATCAGGCATGTCTGATTGAAGGACTGCAGATTGAGGATCCGGTCTCCTATGCGAAGAAGATCAGCGAACTCATGGTAGCTGCTGCGAAGGATTATCCGGAAGCACCGGAAAAGCCTGCCGAAGAAAAGCCGGAAGTGATTGATGCAGAAAGCACTCCGGCAGAAGACAGCTCCTCTGATTCGAAGGAAGAACAGAAGTAATCCGTTCTCTGACCCGCGGCATTTTCGTGCCCGGGTCTTTCTTTTTCCCGGAAAAATGCTAAGGTAGAACCATAGCTGAGGGCTTTCCATGACTACTGCAATCATTACTGCAATTGCTTTGTTTCTTTCCACCACGGTGGATGACTTCCTGGTTCTGGCAGTGAGTTTCTCTACCAGCAAGGATCGCCATGAGCGCCGGAATATCTGGATCGGTTCCTTTCTCGGAATCTTCCTTGTCTATGTCATCGGCATGGCCGGAGGCTGGGGAATCCAGCAGACCAGCTGGCGCTTCACGCAGGTACTCGGCGTTGCGCCGATCATCCTCGGCTTGCGATATCTGTTCAATTCATTCAATGAACCTTCCCAGGCAGAAGGAAAGCCATTCATGACTTATACCATTCCGCGCGTGCTGATGCTGACGTTTGCGGACAGTGCCGATAACTTTGCAGCATATGTTCCGGTATTCTCAACCATGACTGTAATGGAGCTGCTGATCAGCGGAGTGATCTTCGTCCTGCTCACATTCGTGCTTCTGTATGCTGCGCAGAAGTTCTCGGAACTTCCGGCAGTGCAGGTGACCATCAGAAAATATTCCCGATATCTCGTACCGGGAATCCTGGTCATTCTTGGTGTTCTGATTCTGTTCGGGATCTGACGGCTGATGATTCAGCCGTTTTCTTTTCGGGAATCTGTGCAAGGACAATTGCTCCGAACATCAGCGCACAGCCTGCTAATTCCTTGGCTGACATTGCCTGATGCAGAAACAGGAACCCGGCTAAGACGCTGAATACTGATTCCAGGCTCATCAGGATGCTTGCCACAGAAGGATCGGCATGTTTCTGCCCGAGAATCTGCAGCGTATAGCCTGCTCCGCTTGAAAGGATGCCGGCATAAAGAATCGGTCCTGCTGCCGCAAGGAGGCTGCTGAGATCCGGATGTTCCAGAACGAGCATCGGAATAGTCGTGACAATTCCGACGGTGAAGAACTGAATGCACGACATTCTTGCCCCATCGACTTTCTGGAAAGAATCGATGACAAGAATATGCACTGCAAATGCAATTGCGCACAGGAATACTAAGAAGTCTCCCTGTCTGAGCGACAAGCCTCCCTGCATGCACAGCAGGTAGAGACCGAATGCCGCAATCCCTGCTGAGATCCAGATCCGCGAAGATACCTTTCTGCCAAGCAGAGAAGAAAAGATCGGAACGAGCACGACATACAGAGCGGTGATGAAGCCCGCCTTGCCTACCGTCGTATACTGGATGCCGATCTGCTGCAGCATGCTGGCGGCGGTCAGCGCAAGGCCAACAATGATTCCCGGCTTCAGTGCCCCTTTCCAGTCATTCACGGCCAGTCCGGCAGAATCCAGAAACCGGATGACTGCCAGCAGCACGAAGCCGGCAATCCAGCTTCGCACGCAGGTAAAGGTCCATGGTCCTACGGAATCCATCGCAACGGACTGTGCGACAAAGGCACAGCCCCAGATGAATGCCGTTGCGATCAGCATGAGATTGCCGGTCATCTGCTGTCTTTTCATTGGATTTCCTGCTTTCCAAGTTCTGCTAAAGATCTTCCCGGTCTGCGTCGGAGGTAAATTCATGGTCGAATGTGATCACGGTATACAGTTTCTGAACCTGATTGCTCAGAGCCGAATTGATCCGGTCGGTGATTTCCTGAGAAGAATGTGTGCAGCCAAACGGAATCACCACATCGAAGACCAGATTCGTATGCGTCTGACCATAGACCACCCGGAAATCATGCATGCTCAGCTTCGGATCGATGCTGTGCAGAATGTGCATGACTTCTTCGCGGTAGGCATTAGTCTGGGGATCGGAGATATCAATCGGATCCATGTGCAGCGTCATGAACACATGCGTCTTCTCATAGACTTCGCGTTCTGCCTGGTCGATCACATCATGTGCCTTCAGAAAATCCATTGAGGATTCTACCTCGGCATGTGCAGAGCCGAACTGTCTGCCCGGTCCGTAGTCATGTATCATCATGTCATGAACACCGATGATCTCCGGATGTGAGAGGATCAGCGTACGGATCTTTTCAGTCAGCTCATGGCTTGCCGGCCCGCCAAGCAGCTTGTCGATGATTTCCTTGGCAATGCCATAGCCGGAATAGAAGATGAACAGCGAAACGACGAGACCGGCAATGCCGTCAAACGGAATCGAAGGAATCCAGGCAGAAAGAATCAGGGCAGCCAGAGTTGCGGAGGTCGCAAATACATCATTCATGGAATCCTGACTGGTGGCGATCATCGCAATATTGTTGATGCGCTTGCCGAGGGTCTTGTTGAAGGAGCCCATCCACACCTTGACCAGAATCGAGGCAGCAAGAATGATTACCATCGTCCAGGAGAAATGAACTTCTTCGGGATGGATGATCTTCGTGATTGAAGAGCGGAACAGCTCGAAGCCGACAATCAGAATCACTCCTGAGACAAAGAACGACACAATGTATTCCATGCGGCCGTGTCCGAACGGATGTTCCTGGTCAGCCGGCTTTGCGGCAAGATGATAGCCGAACATGGTCACGAGACAGCTGAGGCAGTCGGATAAGTTATTGAATGCATCGGAAATGATCGCGATGGAATTCGAAAGCAGGCCGATCAGAAACTTCAGCACGAACAGGAACACATTGCAGACAATTCCGGTAATGCTTGAGAGATTTCCGTAAGCCAGTCTTACCTGTTCATTCTGGACATCATCCTTGTTTTTTATAAAGTGCBCTACCAGCCATTCCGTCATAGTTTCCTGCTCCTTGCGAATGTATCTGACTCATTATAAGCGATCTGTCCTTTCTTTTGAGGGGCAAAATGAGAGTCTGTTTCACCCCGTAAGGAATCAGAATCGGACCGAACATCAGCAGAATCATCAGACAGCCCTCTGAAACAGAACAGGATGAAAGACCAGCGAAGCAGGAAGTTACCGCTTCTGGCAGAACGAGCTCCAATACAAGAAGAGAAGCACATGCCAGTGACAGTACCTGCATGGTTTCCCGGACTGCCTTGCGGGAGCTGCACAGCCAGAGAGATGAAACTGCCGCATTCAGCACAGCAAGAACAAGAATCTCCGGAAAGGATTGCTCAAGTCCCGACCCCCGGATCATCCCAGCCTGGATCAGTGCTGAGATCAGAACCTGATTCAGATTCCGGTTCAGCGTTCCGGCAGAATGAAAGAGAAGCGCAGTCAGAAACGAAGCAATTCCGAAAAAGAGTGCAGCCGCAGGATAGCCGGTCACCAGATATGCATATGCAAGGAACAGAAGACTGATGCTGAACTGGAAACGATGATTCTGCCGGATCATTGGGATCACCTCTTTCTGATTCTGATGATAAGCAGAACCGGCAGAAGCACTGTACGCCATACGGTACAGTGCATAAAACGGTATAATAGCAGCATGAAGAAAGATGAAGCAATTGCCAGTGTTCTGATGGTGCAGGAAATCCTGCAGTCGCAATCAGATGAACAGCACAGGATTTCAATGCCGGAACTGTCGGCAGCGCTGGAACTGGAGGGAGTTCCTTCTGGGCGGCGGGTAATCTATGCATGTGTCCAGGCGCTCAAGAACAGAGGAGTTCCGGTCCATTTCAGCCGCAGCGGCGGAAAGCAGGGATACTGGATCGATCATCTGCTGACTCCGGCAGAAGCATTTGTCGTGACTGATCTGATCACCCAGTCTCCTTCCCTGTCTTCTGAAACAGCAGAGCGGCTTTCGGACAGGATCAGGGGATTGCTCAGCGAAGCAGATCAGAAGCTTCTGAAACTGCCGCAGTCGCCTCTTCCGAAGACCGGAAATGATGAGGTGCTGATGACCATTGAGATCCTGCTGAAGGCCATCTCCAGGGGCTCGGCAGCTGAATTCCGGTATTTTGACCGCACGCTGTCAGGCGAACGGAGCTATCGCAGAAACGGAATCTATTACCATATGGTTCCTTATGCCATTGTTTCAGACGCCTCCCGCTACTACTGCATCTTCCGTGATTCTGCGCATCAGGACTTCTCGAACTACCGGATCGACAAGATGGATTCCGTCCAGGACACCGGCATTCCGGAACCGCTGATGCCGTTTGATCTGGAACGCTATCTGCAGTCCTCGTTCCGGATGTATCATGGCACACCGGTCACGATTACCGTGGAATTCGATCTTTCCCTGCTGAATCAGGTGCTGGATCAGTTCGGGCAGGATCTATTGATCTCGAAGGTCACGGATCATACGTTCACCGCCAGCATCCGCTCTGCGGTCACGCCGACCATGATCGGCTGGCTGCTGCAGTTCTATGATAGGATCCGGGTGATCGCTCCGGATTCCCTGATAGAAGAATTCTGCCGCATCGCTGCTTCGATCAATTCGACTTATAATGGAAAAGAACTGGAGGCGTCTCATGGAAGAATCACTGGAACAGAAGCTGGAGAAGCTTCAGAACATCATTGATCAGGGAAAACACATTGTCTTCTTCACCGGTGCAGGCGTATCCACCGACAGCGGCATTCCGGATTTCCGGAGTCAGGATGGTCTTTATCACATGCAGTACAAGTTTCCGCCGGAAGAGATCATCAGCCATCATTTTTTTGAAGAAAACCCGGAGGAATTCTACCGCTTCTACCGGGATAAGATGCTGAATCTGAAGGCAGAGCCCAATGAAACCCATCGCTTCATCGCAGCCTGCGAAGCCGCCGGAAAGTCGCTCGGCGTAGTTACCCAGAATATTGACGGACTGCATCAGAAAGCCGGTTCGAAGCGCGTCTATGAGCTTCATGGGTCCGTGCTGCGCAATTACTGCATGAACTGCGGGAAGTTCTTTCCGGCAGAGACCATCGCCGAAAGTACAGGCGTTCCGCATTGTGATGTCTGCGGAGGCATCATCAAACCGGATGTCGTGCTTTATGAAGAAGGCTTGAGCGAACCGGTCCTGGAAGGAGCTGTTGCGGCAATTCAGAGTGCGGACGTGCTGATCGTGCTCGGCACATCTCTGGTCGTCTATCCGGCAGCGGGACTGATCCGCTACTTTGCGGGCAAGCATCTGGTGCTGATCAACCGCAGCGTGACTCCGTATGATCAGGATGCTGATCTCCTGATCCAGGCAAGTTTCAAGGACGTCTTCCCGCATCTGCACGTTCAGTGAGAATCTGCTATACTGAATGACGTCGAACAAAGAAGAGGACTGATTGATGAATACTTTTTTCGGAATTGCTGCGGTGATTGGCTGGATTGCCCTGCCGATCATTCTGATTATCTGGATCATTGCATTTCTGCGCAAAGCACCAAGCGCAAAGAAGCAGCTGCTCTGGACGCTGATCATCTGTGCTGTGGTAGCGGTCAGCTGCACCTTCGGCATCCGTGCCACCCAGTCTGCGGCCGCTGCTCCTGCCGCTGAAGCAAGTGCTTCTGCAGCAGCAGAATAAACACAATTTCTAAGAGAGTCAGGGTTCAATGATCCTGGCTTTTTCTTTGATGTGTTTCAAAAAAGCTCCGCAGATCGGTAAACCTGCATGCATAGCCTCAGCGAAGACTCCCCCTCAGAATGGATGATGAAAGCGACTCTCGCCCGCATCAGCATCAGGATTTGCTGAGCGTAAAACCCGGAAAATTCATGATCAATGCAGGTTCCCTGCACGATCAGAAAAAAGAGGAAGTCTCCTCTTCCTCTCATTCAGCCTGAATATTTCCGGACCTGCTTTTCAAAGTACTTCTTGCATTCATCATATGGCAGATTCATGGCAACGGACATTTCCGTATAAAGCAGCTTCTCTGCCTTGGCAAGATATTCGCCATCGATGCTGGCAAGCTTCTTGTGATTTTTCAGGCGCTCATGATTGCGCTGATAAGAAGTCTTGATGATGCATACCAGATCATCGAGACTGTCTCCCTTCATCAGAGCAGCATACTGGCTCTTCATATTGGCCGGCTTGCTTTCCAGCGTTTCCATGCAGGATGCGCTGCGGCAGAGCTCATCGATCCGTTCTTTCGAGACAACATCTCTCAGATGCCCGCCTTTATTCGAGACAGGAACCTGCATCGTGACAGAGTTGTCTACGGCCCCGTAGGGCACCAGAACATAGCACATTTCCCCAGTGAAGCTGCTCTTCTGTTTTCCAACGACTCTGCAAACGTCTCTGCGATAGACTACTATGTCATTGATATTATACATGAACGCCTCCCGTACCCTAATCTAGTGAAATTATAGCACTTTTTTCATGCATTTTCCTGTTCTTTCACAAGCAATTTTTCCCGAACGTGAAACGAAAAGCTTTTCCCGGAAAAGCAGGAAAAGCAATGATTGACGGGGTACGATTCAGAGGATCTGAAGGAGGAAGAATTTCAGATAATCGGTTTCCGGAATCGCCGCAATGACCGGATGGTCGGGGGCAGCGTGACGTTCTTCAATGATTCTCAGAGTGACTCCTGCTTCCTGGGCCGAAACTTTCAGGATCTCGCGGAATTCCTCAGTGGGCATGAAGTGGCTGCAGGAGGCCGTCGCAAGATATCCTCCCCTTGGCAGTAAGCGCATTGCCATCGTATTGATCTTCTGATAACCGCTCTTTGCATGCTGGAACGTTCTGCGGCTCTTCGTGAAGGCAGGCGGATCGAGAATGATGAAGTTGTAATGCGCATGTTCCTCGATCAGCCGCGGCAGAAGATCGAAAAGATCTGCCTGCACGAATGACAGCTTGTCTTTCATGCCATTGCGTTCCGCATTGGCTTCTGCCATCTTCAGAGCAGTATCTGAAATATCGACCGCGGTCACGGATGCTGCGCCTCCGGCCGCGGCATTCAAGGCAAAAGAGCCTGTATGCGTGCAGCAGTCGAGCACGTTCTTTCCCCTAGCCAGTTTTCTGACGGCCAGGCGATTGTACTTCTGGTCCAGGAAGAACCCGGTCTTCTGACCATTCTCGACATCGACTTCATATCGGATGCCGTTTTCGGTGATCTCGGTAATCACGGAATCCGGATGAGGTTTTCCTTCCAGATCATACCAGCCTTTATACTGTTCCAGGCCTTCTTTCTTCCGCAGTTCTCCTTCATTGCGTTCATAGAGCCCGCGGATCGATTCTCCGGAAGCCTCGAGGTCATGCACGATCGCCTCATAGATCGTCTTCTTATGCAGATCGGTGCCATACGAAAGCACTTCGCTGACGAGCAGATCGCCATACCGGTCAATGGTAAGACCAGGCAGTCCGTCGGCTTCGCCGTGGACTAAGCGGCAGGCAGAAAAATCATCACCCATGACATCTCTGCGATAGCTGATGGCATAGCCAGCCCGTCGTGCAAAGAATGCTTCATCGAATTTCTCGTTGGCATTATGATCCAGAATCCGGATCCGGATCTTAGATGATCCGGACCAGAAGCCAGTTCCAAGATAGTTCCCCTTCTGCCCGAATACATCGACCAGGGAGCCATTTTCCACTCGTTCCGGATACTGCGTCAGTTCATCTTCATACACCCATGGATGCCCGTTTCTGATAGAAAACTCCTGTTTCTTCGTCACCGTCACCGACGGGAATTCACGTTTCTGTTTCATTGCTGTTTTCTCCGGCAAAATAGTAGCACACGAATCGAGCAAAACAAAGCGCGCATAGAAGGATTAAACGGTATAATGGTCCTCGTTGTGAGGGACCTATGGTATTCAGCAGTCTGACCTTTCTGTTTGCATATCTGCCGATTGTTCTGGCAGTCTATTATCTCGTGCCGATGAGGTGGCGGAACCTCGTTCTGCTGCTTGTCAGCCTGTTTTTCTATGGATGGGGTGAACCGGTATATGTCCTGGTCATGATCTTCTCGATCCTGATGAACTGGATTTTCGGCAATTTCATTTCCCGCTACAGGGATTCTGACCGGAAGAAAGCAAAGCATTTTCTGGTGGGATGCATCGTTGTGAATCTTGCTCTGCTCGGGTTCTTCAAATACTGGGACTTCTTCGCATCCAATCTGAACCATCTCGGGCTTTCGCTTCCGATTCTCAGGCTGAGCCTTCCGATCGGCATCAGTTTCTACACGTTCCAGACCATGTCCTATCCGATCGATCTGTACCGGAAACAGACGGATCCCCAGAAGAGCCTGGTCTCCTTCGGTGCTTATGTCTGCATGTTTCCGCAGCTGATTGCCGGCCCGATCGTGCGTTATGTCGACGTTGCAAAGCAGCTGGATCATCGCACGCTGGGCAGGCAGAGCTTCTATGATGGCACCCGCCGGTTCATCGTCGGCCTGTGCAAGAAAGTGCTGCTGGCAAATAATGCCGGACAGGTCTTCGAGACGATCTCCCATCTGCCGGTCTCTGAGCGTTCCGTGCTCACCGCATGGCTTGGCATCATCCTCTATGCATTCCAGATCTATTTTGATTTCTCCGGATATTCGGATATGGCCATCGGTCTTGGCAAGATGCTCGGCTTTGATTTCCCGGAGAACTTCAATTATCCGTATATTTCCGATTCCATCACGGAATTCTGGCGCAGATGGCATATGACGCTGTCTTTCTGGTTCCGCGATTATGTCTATATTCCGCTTGGCGGAAACCGACATGGTCTGAAGCGCCAGCTGATCAATATCATGATCGTCTGGCTGCTGACCGGCTTCTGGCATGGAGCTTCCTGGAACTTTGTCCTATGGGGAGTCTATTACGGAGTGATTCTGATCATGGAGAAGCTGTTCCTGCTGAAATGGCTGAAGAAGTCGCCAGGCTGGGTACGGCATGTCTATACGATCTTCGTCTTCCTGATCGGCTGGGTGCTGTTTGCCTTCACGGATCTGAATGCGATCGGCGGATATCTTTCCAGTCTGTTCTTCGCTTCAGGAGTGCTGGCAGATGGCCGGGCATGGTTCTATCTCCGTGATAACATGGTTCTTCTGATCGTCAGTACCATTGCATGCACGCCGATCGCAAAGACAGGATGGAACATTCTGAATACAGAAAAAGGAGAAGTGCTGGTGCCGGTGCTGACGGTGGCAGGACTTGCTGTGTGCACCGCCTTCATTGTGGATGCCAGCTACAATCCGTTTCTGTATTTCAGGTTCTGAGGGATGAGCGATGAAGAAGAAAACGATTGAAAATCTGACGATCGGCTGCTTTGCGGCATTCATCGGGATCTTCGGGATCTGGAATGCGTGGGCCCCGAAAGCAGAAGTTTCCTACAACGAAAACCGGACGCTGGCGAAAGCACCGGAGCTCAGTGTTTCTCATATCTTCAGCGGAAAGTTCGATGATGACTTTGAAACATGGTTCAGCGATCACTTCGTGCACCGGGATGCCTGGATTGAGCTGAAGTCCGGAGTGAAGAGAGCTGCCCTGGCAATCGAGAATAACAATGTCTATTATGCCGGAGAACACCGCCTGATCGGGACGTTTCAGGATGTGAATCAGAAGAATCTGGAATCGAACATCGAACAGGTCAGTACCTTTGCGAAGAACAATGACATCAAGATCAACATTCTTCTGGTACCTACCGCTGCCTGGGGTGCTGAAACAGATCTTCCGGGCGGGGCGTGGAATGTGGATCAGGAAGCGCTGCTGAACCAGATCTCTCAGAAGTTCCCGGATCAGAACTTCATCAATTTCACCCAGCACACTGATCCGAGCCCGAGCATGTATTTCCATACCGACCATCATTGGAATGAATCCGGTGCTTATATGGGCTATGCCGCCATCTGCAGAAATGTCCTGAACAAGGACCCGAACCGCTTCACGTATACGCTGGCAAGCGATTCCTTTGAAGGAACGATGTATTCCCGTTCCGGGGCATTCTGGACTAAGCTTGACAGCATCTATACGATCACGCCGGAAAGCGGAGAACAGAATGTCACTGTGAACTATGACAATGAACATACGGAAAACAGTCTCTACAGCAAGGATCGCCTGAATGAAAAAGACAAGTATACTTACTATGTGGATGGCAATCATGCCTATGTTGACATCAGAACTGATGTGACAAACGGCAGGAAAGCCCTGCTGATCAAAGACAGCTATTCCCATATTCTCATTCCGTTTCTGGCAACGGAATACAGCGAGATTGAACTGGTTGATCTGCGTTATTATCACAGTCCGGTCTCCGATCTTCTGAAAGACGATCAGGATGTGTATGTCCTGTATAGTCTTGATAACTTCTGCTCAGATATGAATCTGGCATTCCTGAGGTAATTATGAAACTCGAATTTCGAAAACTCGGTATCAACGGAGAAGGCATCGGCTACCTGGACCGCAAACCCGTATTCTGTCCTGGCGTATTTCCTGGCGAGACTGCAGAAGTGAAGATCACGGAAGATCATGAACGGTATGCGAAAGCAGAACTCGTGAAGCTTCTGAAACGTTCAGACGATCGGATCTCGGCACCGATCTGCCCATATCTGAACCGCTGCGGCGGCTGTCCGCTTCTGCAGATGAAAGCCCCCGCGCAGCTCGCGTACAAGAAACAGCTGCTGGAAGAAGCGCTCTGGAAATACGGGAAGATCAGAAATAAAGTAGTCCGGGAAGTGCATCCATCTCCGCATTCGATGCATTACCGCACTTCCTGCAAGCTGCCAGCCGGAACGATCCGCGGGCATCTTGCGGCCGGCATGTACGAGCCTGGCTCGAATAAATTTGTCGCAATCGGCGAATGCGCAATGCATACACCAGAACTGGATCATGTGAAGAACCAGATTCTGAGCTATGCAGAAGATGCTGGCATCCATGCATTTGAAAATGAACATGGGCTGCGGTATCTGGTGTTAAGAGGCATTGAGGGATCCTTCCAGTGTGCGCTGATCACCGGCAGAGATACGCTGCCGCCTCAGTTCATCGAGCAGGTTTCTTCGATTCCCGGCATGTGCAGCGTCGTCCAGTCTGTCAACGATGCCAGAAAGACACAGACGATCTTCGGAACGGCATCGAAAGTTCTGGCAGGAGATCCGTATATCACGGTTCAGATGAATGGTCTTGCCCTGCGTCTTTCAGCAGAATCCTTCTTCCAGAGAAATGCTGAGCAGGCCTCGGAGCTTTACCGTATGGCGGTTGCCAAGATCGATCCATGCACAACCCTGTTAGAGGCATATTGCGGCGTGGGTGCGATGTCTCTGGCTGCACACGAGAAAGCAGAAGAGATCATCGGCATCGATTCTGTCAGCCAGGCCATCGAGAATGCTGAGGCCAATGCAAAGCTGAATCATATTGAGAATGTTTCGTTCCGGTGCGGAGATGCAGCGGAAGAACTGCAGAAGATCCTGGTCAGGAAACCAGTTGATACGCTGCTGGCAGATCCGCCCCGGTCCGGCATGGAAGACCGGATGCTGGAAACCCTGCTGACTTCCGGGATCCGGAAGATCATCTATGTCTCCTGCAATCCTGCTACGTTAGGCAAGAATCTCGGAGTCCTGAAGCAGGCATACGACGTGCGTACCATCATCCCGTATGACATGTTCCCGAATACCCCTCATATTGAATCCATCACGGTTCTGGAAAAGCGAAATCCGCCCAGAGCAGAAAGAATGCACTGAATCCTCGCAGGAACGCAAACGGAGAAGCGCTCTCCGTTTTTTTATGCAGCTGGCTCATGCGGGCATAACAAAAGGAGAAACTGAGTTCTCCTTCTGTTCCTGATTATTCTCCTTTTTCGAGAGCGAGCGTCTTCGTGGTTAGATCACACACATCAGACGGTCCGTAGTACTGAATTGCGCCCGGATAGGTGTAGCAGGTCTCTGATGCCCATTCTGCACGATGTGCTTCGAAATATCTGAACGGCTTGCCGTCGAGCTCGACAAGTGCCTTGCGGATCACCGGCTTGTCTTCACCATTGCGGCGTTCCATGTTCATCATCTTCGTGATCGGCATGCCGCCGGCAACCCACTGATCAGCCGGCTTCGAGAGATTGGAGATCTTGGACAGATATCCGGTATAACCATACTGGATCAGCATGAATGCGTTATAGCCGAGGGAATAGCAGTAATCTGCATCGAAGTTGGACGGGAATGCACATCTTCCTTCATAGCCAAAGAAGTGATGCTGAGTCTTGAAGGAACCATGATAGGTTCCTGCCTTGCGGCGCTCTTCCAGCTTGTTGGCAACGAGCTCTGCAAACAGCTTCTCAGATTCAATCAGTGAAACCTGAACGTTGCCATGAGGATCGCGTTCCAAAAACAGCTGCTTCTGAATGCCTTCTGGCAGAATCTCGAAGACCTTGAAGGACTTCCCGGTGAGACCCTTGCGGATGAATTCATACTTCTCATTCCAGGAAGGAAGCTCATTGAATGCCTTTGCCTTTTCGCCAGCCAGCAGTTCATTGATCTCAGCAATCAGCGTTCCGAATTCCGGAACGAATTCAACGATTCCTTCCGGAATAATGGCAACACCGAAGTTCATGCCCTTCTCTGCTCTTGTGGCAACAGAGTCTGCGATGTAGTCAGCGATCTGGCTGAGAGACATCTTCTTCGCTGCAACTTCTTCGCCGATGAGGCAGATATTCGGCTGGGTTTCCAGAGCGCACTCCAGAGCGACATGGGAAGCAGATCTGCCCATAACCTTGATGAAGTGCCAGTACTTCTTGGCAGAGTTTGCATCACGCTCGATGTTGCCGATCAGTTCGGAATACGTCTTCGTTGCAGTATCGAAACCGAAGGAGCACTCGATGTCGTCGTTCTTCAGGTCGCCGTCGATAGTCTTCGGGCAGCCGATGACCTGAACACCGCTCTTGTGAGCAGCAAAGTATTCCGCCAGCACTGCGGCGTTCGTATTGGAATCATCGCCGCCGATGATGACAACAGCGGTCAGTCCGTGCTTCTTTGCAGTTGCTTCTGCAGCCTTGAACTGCTCTTCTGTTTCAATCTTCGTACGACCGGAACCGATGATATCGAATCCGCCGGTGTTGCGGTATGCATCGATGAAGGCATCATCGAACTCTACATATTCATCATTAACCAGTCCGCTCGGGCCTCCCTTGAAACCAATCAGCACATTGTCACGGCTGGCTGCCTTGAGGGCATCATATAAACCGCTGATGACGTTATGTCCGCCAGGTGCCTGGCCGCCGGACAGAATGACGCCTACGACCTGCTTCTTGGCAGAGGAAGTATTCGCTCCCTTGACGAAGGTGATTTCCTTCTTGCCATACGTATTCGGGAACAGTGCCTTGATCTTTTCCTGGTCTGCAACAGACTGGGTTGCTTCACCCTCCTGTACGCTGATCTCGGAAACGCCATGTCTCAGCATTCCCGGCAGCTTCGGTTCATACTTGAGTCTTTCTTTCTGAAGCGGTGAAATTTCCATATTCTACTCTCCTTTTCTCCATACAGAATCCTATCAGAAAATCTGCCCTGCCGGTGAACTTTTTACTGCAGAACCGCATACAGGTACGGAATCAGAATCAAAGTCCACCCGGCCAGCAGAAGGGCAAGATGCTTCGGCTCCCGATGCACGGCTGCAAATTCGCGGATCAAGGCACTGGGCCAGTAATACGAAGCTGTTCGGGAACCAATGCCGGTGCACTTCAGGCCTTCTTTCTTGCAGATGCGAAGAGCCCGGTATACGTGATAATCGCTTGTGACGACAGCGGTATATTGATCCCCCGGACAGGTATTCAGAATCTTCATCGAATTGCGGATATTCTCCTCGGTATTCGCTGACTTGTCCTCGATGCGGATCATATCTTCGGGAATGCCATTTGCAATCAGGTAGTCCCGCATCGCTGAGGCTTCCGAAACTGCTTCGTCAGGTCCCTGACCGCCGGAAGGAATCATGACCGGCGGCGTCGGATCCTTGCGATACAGTTCAATGGCTTTATCCAGTCTTCCTGCCAGAAGCTTCGATACCTTTCCGCCCGCGAGAAGTCCGCAGCCCAGGATGATGCAGCAATCGAAGTCCTTCCGGATCGGAAGAATGCCCATGAAGCGCGTATAAAACATGAATGATACAAACACCAGTGAAAAACAAATCACTGACAGTCCGATGAAAAGCAGCGACATCTGGACCTTTGAGATGTTTCCGGCAGTACCAGAAGCTCCAGATGAAAGATATGGCAGCAGAATGAACAGAAAGAAACTCAGTTCACCAGTTCCTACGAGAATTCCCATCAGAAGAGACAGAAGATCTGCAAGCCTCCTGCCCTCTTTACGAATCATCGTGACACCATTGGCAATCAGCATATATGGTACTGCCAGCAGCAGAATAAGAATTCCCGCAGAAATCACTCCGGCCGCAGTCTGTTCCGCCGGCCCGAACAGCGCTGCTGCAAACGGCAGCGAGGAAACCATAGCCAGCATCAGATAGATCGTATTGCGGTAGCGGCTGCGGTCTTGATGCATCGAAACTGCGAGCACAGCCCAGAAAAACAGCGGCACGAACGCTGCCGACGCAAGATTTCTGAAGTATTGTTCAATGGTCATCCTGATCTTCTCCGGTTTTCATGATAGCTCATTCCCGGATATTTCTCATTTCTTTTTCGGCGCTTTCGTTTCATAATAGACTGGCATTGCGGAAGGAAATAGAAAATGCTGATAGATCAGATACCAGAAGAATTGAAGACACTTGCAGATCAGTCTGAAAACGATCTGAAGAATATCTACGGACAGATTGATGAGGTATGCATGTACAATTCCGACCGCATTCTTTCTGCCTTTCTCGAGAATCAGGTTGCTTATACTGATTTTGCCGAGATGAACGGCTACGGAAACTACGATACCGGAAGAGACAAGCTGGAAAAGATCTTCGCAACCGTGCTCGGGTGTGAAGATGCACTGGTGCGGCCGCAGATCATGAGCGGAACCAATGCGCTCTATCTCGCATTTTCCTCGATGCTGAAATACGGAGACACGATGATCTCGCTGACCGGCACTCCTTATGATTCTCTGCAGGAGATGATCGGATTATGCGGAGACTCGACTCAGTCATTGAAAGCAAACGGCGTGAAGTATGAGCAGATCGATCTCGTGAATGACGAATTCAATGAATCTGCGATCATTGAACGTCTGAAGAGCAAAGATGTGAAACTGGCAGAAATCCAGAGGTCCAGAGGCTACTCCCACCGCAAGTCCCTCACGATCGAGAAGATCGGCCATATGATCTCAGAAATCCGCAAAGTCAATCCGGAGGTCATCATCATGGTTGACAACTGCTATGGCGAGCTCGTCGAAAAGCAGGAACCAGGCCATGTCGGAGCGGATCTCGTGGTTGGTTCGCTGATGAAGAATCTCGGCGGCGGCATCGCTTCTACAGGCGGTTACGTTGCCGGAAGAAGTGATCTCATCGAAATGGTCGCTGACCGCCTGACTTCGCCAGGCATCGGCAAGGATCTCGGCGCGGATTTCAATCAGAACAATTCCTTCTTCAAGGGCATCTTCATGGCTCCCAAAGCAGTCAGCAGTGCCTTGAAGACACAGGTCTTTGCAGCTTATATGATGGAGAAGCTCGGGTTCCCCAATGTATCTCCGCGCTATGATGAATTCCGTACCGATATCATTCAGACAGTGGAACTGGGAACCGAGGAGAACCTGGTCAGTTTCACACAGGGAATCCAGGAATCTTCTCCGATTGATTCCTATGTGCATGTGCTGCCCGCTCCGATGCCAGGCTATCCGTTTGATGAAGTCATGGCCTGCGGTGCCTTCACGCAGGGAAGCACAATTGAGCTCAGCGCCGATGCGCCGGTCATTCCTCCTTATACGCTCTATCTGCAAGGCGGCATGACTCCGGAATACGGAAAGCTTTCCATCATGCTGGCACTTGCGAAAATCAGAAACCGAAAATAAGACAGGAAATCTGAATTCCTGCCTTTTCTTTTTCAGATACTTCCGGCCTGTCCGCCATCAATCCGTATAATCGTATTATTGATGTAATCTGCCTGATCGCTGATCAGGAATTTCACCAGGTGGGCAACTTCCTCAGGCTTGCCATACCGCTTCACGAGAATCTTATCGGTTTCTTCTTTCAGAAATTCTGCATCGTAGCCATCCAGTTCGCTCTCGGAACCGATGAATCCCGGTGCAATCGCATTGACATGAATTTCCGGTGCATACTGCATGGCCAGATCATGAGTCAGGGAATTGAGTGCTGCCTTTGAGGCATCATAGTCGATGCACATCGGATAATACGTATTCATGCCATTGGTGGAAGAGATATTGAGGATTCTTCCCCAGCCTGCTTCTTTCATATGCAGAGCTGCCCGCTTTGCGCAGAGGAATGCGCCGATGACATTGACATCCATGGTCCGCCGGAATTCTTCGGCTGTCTTCAGATGAAACAGGTTGGAAAGATCCACCGCAGCATTATTGATCAGAACATCCGTTCCGCCGAACTTCTGATCGATCTCTGAGAACATCTGCTCCACCTCATCCTCACTTGAGACATCAGCCTGGATTGCCATGCAGGAAACGCCATAACGGGAAGAAATTTCATTCTGCAGTTCTTCCGCCTCAAGCGAAGAATGCAGGTAATTGATCACAATCTGATACTGCTCTGCAGCAAGCTCCAGGGCAATTGCCCTTCCGATCCCTCTGGCTCCCCCGGTAATGAGTACTGTTTTCTGCTTCATGATAAAAAAGAGCCTGGAACTCAGGCTCTTGAAGAATACTTTCCGTCAGCAGTCGAAACCAGAATCTTCTCGCCCTGCTCCACGAACTGCGGAACCCGGAGCGTCAGACCTGTATCAGTCGTAGCATCCTTGGTCTGTGTGGACGGAGCACCTTTGATTGCCGGAGAGGTTTCTGCAACGGTGAGCTCAACCTTATCAGGCAGAGATACATCCAGCACGCTGCCATCGAAGAACATCAGGGTGACGTTCATTCCTTCGATCAGGAAGTATTTGCTGAAGCCGACCTTCTCTTCACTCAGCTCATAGGTCTCAAACGTTTCCATATCCATGAAGTAGTAGGTATTATCTGCTTCATAGGAATACTGAACCTGCTTGCGCTCGATCTGCGCTGCTTCGAACTTCGTGGAAGCGTTGAAATTGCGCTCCTGCGTGGAACCGGTCTTCAGGTTCTTCATCTTGGTCTTGAGAATTGCCGCACCTTTGCCCGGCTTGACATGCTGGAAATCGAGGACGACCCACGGATCGCCATCAACCATAACTGTTAATCCTGTTTTAAAATCTCCTGCTTCAATTGCCATATCTTTCCACCTTTTTCAAACGCGTCTGAATTATATCAATTCTCGTTTTACAGTTCAATATCCTTCCTTTGTTTCCCTGCATCAGAAAGCGATATATTCCGCCTCAGGACTCCTGTTTCCTAGAGGACAGATACCAGCAGGAATGAAACCCATCCAGAAAGGTCAGTGCACCAGGAAGCATCTGCGTGACAGCCGGCCAGACATTCAGGTATTCACCTGCAGAAAGGCAGAACATTCCGAACACACCAGCCATCGCCCATTCAGGGCGGATCAGAAACATCACATAAGGAATCACACCGGATACCAGATTCGGCAGCATCGACATCGCGATGAACCGTGCTTTCGTCATATCCTCTGTTCCTTGTACAAACAGCATTCCATGGCTCAGATAAAAATACAGAGATACCTCTTCCCCGGACGGCAAGCAGACCGCCAGCCACGATTAGAATCAGTCCAGAAAGGATTCCTGCTTTCCTTGCCAGCTCCTGCGGGTTTCTGCTTCCTGAAAGGCCACTGTTCCTTCCGGATGATCCCAGCGGGCAAGACGATTCTCATCGCCGTTATAGGTTCCTTTCCAATGCAATCTCATGATTGGGTCTCCTCATTTTTCTGTTTCCGTGAAGATCGGCATCTGTCTTCTCAGATAGGGGATCCATTCGCATCTGAACCCTCTCTTCGAAAAGCAGATGCGGATCTCTGATGATTCCATGTATTCAGTTTACTGATACCCCTATGTAAAGCAAAGCTTATGCAAACTCTCCATCATCCGGAAGGACCCCTATCCGGCTGGCCTTTTCCGTATGAATCGCAATGGCAAGACTGATCAGTTCCGCAATCAGAAAAGCAATCCAGACACCTTGAGTTCCAAGAAAAGGCACCAGGATCAGAACTGATGCAATCGGCGAAATAAAACCCTGAACAACTGCAACTCTCGCCGCGCTGCGCGGACGGAGCGTGCTTTCCATATAGACATTGCATACCGTTGTAATGCCTGCCGCAATATAACCAGGAGAGACGATCCGGATCCCGGGGATACACATGGCGACGAGCTCTTGTGTCGGGTGATCCAGAAAAATGGAGATCAGCATTTCCGGATGTATTTCTGCATAGATGGTGTATGCAGATGCAGAGAAGGCTGCAGTCAGCAATCCCATCCGGAACAGCCGGTGAATCCGATCATGCTTCTTTGCTCCAAGATTCACGGCAATCACGGGCTGAATTGCATTCGAGACACCGGAAAGCGCACAGACGATGACATTGCCAAGATTAGCAATGACTCCATATACTGCAACTGCTGTTTCTCCGGCAAGATTCAGAAGAACGATATTGATGATCAGAACCAGAAACGACCGTGAAAACTCCCGGATAAAGCTTGAGAAACCTGTTATCACGACTTTCTTCAGATAGGCAGGTGAATATCCGCAGCGATTCACCTGCAGAGAAGAATCCTTGCGGAACGTCTGCAGAAATTCAATCAGGAACCCGCAGACCAAACCGATGCCAGTTGCTGCAGAAGCACCTGCCAGCCCGAAAGGAAACACCCATACCAGAAGAAAATCCAGACCGATATTCACGCTGGTAGAGACCAGCGTCGCGATTGCCGAAAGCGCAGGCTTGCCATCATTGCGCATATAAACGTTATAAAACGTCTCCAGACAGTAAAAAGGTGCAAAAGCAAACACATAAAACAGATATCTGTATGACTCTTTATAAAATGATGCTCCATCGCAGAGAGCCCAGGTAATCTGCTCTGCAAACACCATTCCCAGAATCATNATCACGAGGGAAATTCCAGCTAACGTCTTAAATGCGGTGCCATAGTATACTCTGGCTTTTTTCCGGTTTCCCGCTCCGATTTCGTGCGAAAAGAGATTGCTGGAGCCATAGGCAAACATATAGCCAAGCGCATAGAGCAGTCCGGTTACCGGAACGGATACATTCAGTGCTGCGATTCCGCCTTCGCCGATCTTCTGACCGACGCAGATCGTATCAATCAGAAAATTCACAGCGATCAGAAATGCCGCGCTGACTGAAGAAATCAGGTAATGGCCAAATACTTTTCTAAGGTCACCGTCCAGAAGATCTTTTTCATTTAATCGTGTATTCAGAATCAGCTACCTCCCAGAAGCCGCAGAAAAGAATTCTTTCTGTCCTGGAAATTTCTCATCAGTTTCCGAGAGAATGCCTTAAGGTCATCAGTTCCGCATGAAAAGAAGCTTCTCCAGACAAAACCATGCATTCACGCATTGATTCTCATATCATTCCTGCAAAGGCATTATACCACAGTTTCGTGTACCCCGTCTTTTTGAGCAGTTTATGTCTATTATAAAGCCTGAGCAGAAATCATGCTTGCATGTTCACGCAGAGCTGTGGAAGAAGCACGGAAAAGCTCCGGAGTTTTGAACCACATATCATCGAAGCTGTTCAATAGTGGCTTAACAGCCACTATTTTTTCTATTATGAAATCAGGAAGAATCCAGTCCTGATTGAGCTGTCATGAGCATATGAATCTACAATGGTAAGGTCAGGATTACCTGGGTGTATTCCTGGCCTTTCCTGCGTATAGGCATATACCG
>NZ_VUMN01000029.1 GCF_009696165.1 Stecheria intestinalis
CCGGAAAACATAAGTTAGCCTTACTTTTTCCGGTAAATTAATCAGATTATATTCTTTCTGAATACCAACTTTCAGGGGGTAGTTGCATTAACTTATGCAAAGTTGCGTTTAGTTCTGCAACTCACCTTCATCAGTGATTTGCGGCGAAGCATGTTTGTGACGTTTCAGGAACTCGGGATGATAGAATATCTGTGATATGGCAACGTACGTGATCAGCGATCTGCATGGCAGCAAAACCGAGTTCGATCATATGCTGAAAGTGATCGATTTTCATGCGGAGTATGATGAGATGTGGATTGTCGGCGATGTGTGCGACCGTGGCAGGGATTCGATTCCACTGCTTCTCGAGATCATGCACTGCCCTTCAATGCATCTGATTTTCGGCAATCATGATGTCTGGCTGGCCAGATATATCCCGGAGCTGATCCGCGGGAAGTCTGATGAAGGAACGCTTTATATGCCGACGATGTCGGATGATTTCGTGACGTGGCTGAGCTACAACGGCGGGCTGACTACAGCGGATCAGTTCATGGACCTTGATTACCCGACGTGCTATGACATCCAGAACTACCTGCAGGAACATAAGCTGTATCAGTTTCTCGAAGTCGGGGGAACAAAGTACCTGCTGGTTCATTCAGGACTCGGGAGCTGGTGCAGAGCCGGGGTCAATCCGGCAGAAGTTCCGGAGTTCGAGCTGATCTGGCCTCATATTGGTCTTGAAGATAATCCGTATGATGATGTGACGATGATCGTCGGGCATATGCCGACGTTCCTGTATGGCAAGGAATATGACGGGAAGATCATCCATGGAAAGAAGAAATCCATTCTCCATATCGACTGCGGATGCGTCTACGGAAGAAGGCTCGGATGCGTCAGGCTTGAGGATCAGAAGGAATTCTATGTGCCTTCGACGTATCCGTATCTGAAAGTCAGAACATAAGAAAACACGTAGGCTTCAGTGTCCTGCGTGCTGATCCTGATCGATCCAGTTTTCAATGAGAGAGACCATGTGATCCCGCTGGCTGACATAGGGCTTCGGCTCAAAGGTCTCTGCCTGTTTCAGATACGGGCGGATATCCGTCAGATCTCTCATATAGATCAGATACCCCGCCTGCTCAAAGGATTCCAGCAGCTGGGTCTGATGATCATTGACGTGTTCGTGATATTTTGCAAGTCTCGCTGCGGCGAGAATTTTTTTCTTTTCGCGCAGTGCGGTCATGATCGTGCCGACGCCGCCATGGGTGATGATGAGGTCCGCCTGATTCATATATTCTGCGAATTTCTGCTGATCGATGTAGGCGATCACTTCCATGTCGCTGCTCTCGTATTCCGTGAAGCCTGCCTGGACCACTACTTTGCCTGTGATGGCTCCTTCGTGAATGGCCTGTTCCACAGCATCAAGCAGACGGGTGAACTTCTTGTCATTGGTTCCTAAGGTCACTAGAATCATCAGAAGATCCAGCCTCCATAGACGGCATTCGGATATACCTTCTTCATGCTTTCCCACTGCACGACGAAGAGATCGGCAATCGGATAGACCATCTTGCCTGCCATGGTCGGAGTCTGGCTGTTTGCCATCGTCTCGATCCAGATAATCTTTTTATGGAAATGATGTGCGATCTTGCACATCGGAACAGCAGTATGCGTTCCGGTCGTGATGACATAGTCTGGTTTCAGCTTGAAATACAGCACGAGAGAACGGATGCAGTTATACGTGAAATGAAACAGATAAGTCCATGGTTGGCTTTTCGAGCCATAGGCAAGAAAGTCCACTTTATCTGCTCCGTATTTTTCTTTCAGACTGAGGTTGGCAGGAGTCTTCTCGGTAATCAGATGAAAATCGCAATGAGAAAACATCGGAGAGAGCTGCAGCAATTCGGTCAGATGACCGCCGGTACTTGAGATGAAGAGTATTTTCGTGTTAGGTTCCATAAAATAAAAAATAAGGCACACAGGATTCTGTGCACCTTAAGTATACACTACTTGCCGAGGGCCTTACGGACAAGTTCCGTAACTTCTTCCTCAGTGGAGCAGTTCAGTGCCTGGTCTGCCAGCTTCTGCATCTCAGCATAGGAGAGACCGTCAATCATGCGGCGGGCGCGGGTGATGGAGGATGCGCTCATCGAGAACTCATCCAGGCCAAGACCAAGCAGCACCGGTGCGGCCATCTCATCGCCAGCCATCTCACCGCACATACCGCACCAGCGGCCATGCTGATGAGCACCATCGATCGTATGCTTGATCAGACGGAGAATCGAAGGATTCAGCGGCTGATACAGGTAGGATACCTGCTGGGACATACGGTCTGCAGCCATCGTGTACTGGATCAGGTCATTCGTTCCGATGGAGAAGAAGTCTGCTTCTTCAGCGATCTTATCGGCGAGAACTGCAGCAGCCGGGATCTCGATCATGCATCCGACTTCGACATCATCGCCGATCTTGACGCCCTCTGCAACGAGCTTTTCACGTTCTTCGTTATAGACTGCCTTTGCTTCACGGAATTCATTCAGCGTGGCAATCATCGGGAACATGATGCAGAGCTTGCCGAATGCGGAGGCACGGAGCAGAGCTCTCAGCTGTACCCGGAAGATATCCTTGCGCATCAGGCAGAAGCGGATTGCACGGACACCCAGGAACGGGTTCATCTCTTCTTCGAACTGATAGTAGTTCAGCTTCTTGTCACCGCCGATATCAAGTGTGCGGATGACAACCGGCTTGCCCTTCATGCCTTCCAGGACTTCTTTATAAGCTTCGAACTGAACGTCTTCACTTGGGAAGTCGTCCTGGCTCTTCATGTACAGGAATTCGGTGCGGAACAGACCGACGCCTTCGCCGCCATTGTCGATGACACCCTGCACATCTGCCGGGGATCCGATGTTGCCTACTGCAAGAACCTTATGACCATCCGTGGATACGGTTTCCTTATTCACATAGGTCTTCAGTTCTTCCTTTTCCTTCTCGAAGGCAGCAGCCTTTGCTTCATATTCCTTCGTCTCTGCTTCGCTCGGATTCAGGATCACGGTGCCGTCAATGGCATCGAGGATGATCTGCTGGCCATTCTCCGCCTGATCCATGATGCCGGTGATGCCGACAACTGCCGGAATTTCCAGCGAACGCGCCATGATGGCACTGTGGCTCGTACGGCCGCCGATTTCCGTTGCAAATCCTTTTGCAAATTCCTTGTTCAGGCTGCCGGTGTCAGACGGGGTCAGTTCCTTGGCAACGATGACAACCGGTTCGCTCAGCGTTGCGAGGTTCGGAATCTCCTTGCCTTCCAGGTTGCACAGCAGACGGAACGAAACATCCTTGATATCTGCTGCACGTTCCTTCATGTAGGCATCATCCATGCTTTCGAACATGGAGACCATCATATCCGATACATTCTTTGCAGCAAAGTCCGCATTCTCTTCCCCATTGCGGATCTCATCTTCAATCTGGCTGCGGAAATCCGGATCCTGGATCATCATCAGGTGCGCATCGAAGATCGCAAGTTCTTCTTCCTTCAGGTTCTTTGAAGCAGCAGCTTTGATTCCTTCAATATCCTTCACCGTCTTCGTAAAGGCAGCGTCGAGACGTGCCAGTTCCTTTTCCACATCAGCATGTTCCTGCTTTTCGATGTGAAGCACCGGCTGCTCAAGCTTATAGACTCTGGCAACCGCAATACCCTGTGATGCAGCAATTCCTTTCAGCATGACTTAATATTTTTCCTCCTGTCCGGTACTTTCCGAGATCATGTCCAGAACATCCTGAATTGAATGCAGATCAAGCATCTTCGAATCCGGGACCACGATGTCGAATTTCTCTTCAACTTTCAGCATGAAATCGACGAGATCAATCCCGTCCATTCCAAGCTCCTCAAACGTGGTTTCCGGCGTCAGATTATGGTGATCCGGCGCATACTCGCGGACCAGCTGATCCAGCACCTCAAGATAATTCATAAGAGACTCTCCCTGCCAGAATTTTATCATTGTTCCAGCCCATCCACAACCGGATTCAGAAAGCCGGCATGAAACAATTCAGGAATTCCTGAACTGCTTTCTTCTTCAGGCGGTAATACGTAGTCTTGCTCCAGTAAGGCTTATACCAGTCCGTTTTCTCATTGCGGAACAGGTTCTGCATCAGAAACCGGGAAGTCGGATCCATCATTTCCAGTGTCCGGTTGAGTTCCTGCATCCAGGAATACGAATCCAGGAGGTTCTGATCGGAGTGTTCCGGGTCATCTGCACATCGGTGAATGATCATCAGGCAGTGAAGCGTCTGCAATCGTATAAACTCCATTGCCTCCTCAGAAGTTCTGATGTGTTTCTCGGAATCAGAAAAAGGTTTGTTCGGACACATGATATGAAGCCTTTCTACCCCTCATCTTCCGGATTCAATGAGTTCCGGACCTCTGCGTGTCCTCAATATAATCGAAGGAATCTTCTCCTTCAAGATCAGCTCTGTAAGCGCTTACTGTTTTGAATACGATTTCCAGTTTTCTACAATCCCGGAAACGATATCTTTCCTGCAATAAAAGGATCGTCTGCTTGCATGCTATGGCTTATCCCGGTAAACTGATTGACAGAAAGGAATGTTCCATGCGCGAAGAATACAGTTCTTCTCTTTCCATCAGACGAATTCTGATTTCGCTTGCGATCTTTGCGATGATTCCGCTGCTTTCGCGGTTTCTGAATCAGTATATTCTCAACGAAACACTGTGCACGATGTTTGCGCTGAACCTCGGGGCGGCTGCCTTGATCATGTATGACTGGAACCTGTTCGGTCTGCACTGGAACCGATTCAAGAACCATCTTGCTGAATCCCTGCTCTGGGCGGTGATCGGGTTTGCAGCTCTCGGTCTCTGGTTCTTCTTCAATCAGCGGCTTCTGCATGGCTCTGTCCTGCTTCCGGATAAGGATACGCTTGCCCGCTATCCGCTGGCCGTGCCGGTGATCCTGGCAGCGTTCAGCTTCAGCCAGTCTGCAGTCGTGAATATGACCTTCAAGTGTCTGACCGATCATTTCAAGATCCAGACCCAGGAAGCAGTCGTGATCCTGATGTCCGGCTTCCTGTTCGGATTATGCTTCACGCTGGCAGAAGTCAGCTATCCGATCTCCCTGACGGAGTTTGTTCCCGGCTATTTCTACAATGTCGTCCTGGTCACGATCCTGTCTTATCTCTATAACCAGTCCGGAAATCTGATGCCTGGAATTCTGTCCATGGGTACGGTTTATCTGATCCTCTGCATTCAGCTGATGCTGTAATTCTCAGCAGCTTCCAGTTTTCTTTTAACCTCTTCCGGATATCTCCGGTTTTACCATTACGTTGGGCTGAATTGTTTTTCAGCCGCTTTCCATTTAGGTCCAAAAAAGAAACTTCTCTGCCAGCAGCTTCTGAAACATCACTTATGGTTTCAGCAATCCCCCGATTCATTCTGAGAAAACTATTTTCTTTTTCTGACCTTCCGCAAATTCGGGACAGAAAAAAACGTCCGCCCGATCAGGGACGAACGTTTCCAGGTTTACTCAGTTTCGATCAGACCGTAGCCGCCGCTGTTTCTGCGATAGACCACGGAAATCTTGCCGCTCTCATCATCAGTGTACAGATAGAAGTCATGGTTGGACAGTTCCATTTGCATGATTGCTTCATCGAGATCCATAACTTCTGCCTTGATGGTCTTCGTCTTGACCGGAATCTCAGGTTCTTCGGCGATTTCTTCAGCAGCGAAGGTCTCTGCCAGGGAGCTGCGATGCTTGCGGCTGAGGCGGGTCTTCTGACGGCGGAGCTGATCTTCGAGCTTGTCTACAGCAAGATCAATTGCAGCATACAGATCTTCCTGCTCTACTTCCGTACGGAGGATACCGACTCTGGTAGGAATCGTGACTTCAATTTTCTGGGAATTCGGATACACACGGACGACCACCCGAGCGGTGGTGTCCTCGTCAATCAGGAGATATTTCTCCAGGCCGGAAAGCTTCTTCTCGATCTTTTCCCGCATTGCCGGGGTAACGCTGATATTCTTGCCGATAATCTCAAAACGCATAACTGGAACCTCTCTTTCTATTGTTTCTCTATGCGTGGAATTTTCTATGAAACCGGAGCACATGCTCCTTCGTTTTTCTTTACAATTCTCTTACTCTTCTCTTTCTGATTTCAGTATAGCAGAACAAGCGTGAAAGCTTCGTGAATTCTGCTAGACAATCTTCTGATTTTGAACAAAAAAACGCAGAAAGCTTTCATGCAATCTGCGTGAGCCAGCGGTAGACAACCGTCATAGCATAGCTGTCCATCCCGCAGTATTCCTTGAGTTCCCGGATAATCTGTTCCTGGTCGGCCTCTTCATCGCCGCGGTCCAGATGCCGCCAGGCAAATACTGCCGCCATGCCTTCATGGATATCAAGATCTCTGTAGCCCGGATCATCCATCATCGACATGATGCGCTTCAGATTCCATGCCCCGCCCATCCGGGTGTCATAGACAAGACCGGAAGTAAACGGAACCTGCAGATCCTTCATGCGGGCTTTCATATCCAGAAGCCGTTCCCGGTATTCCGGAAACTGATCAGCAAATTCCTGCAGGCGGATCTTTTCTGCACCTTCGGCATTATAAGCAATGATGGTTCCTTCCGAAGGAACTTCGTTCAAGAGAGACTCCACCATCTTCCTGCGGTCATCGTGGATGCCGAGGAATACCTGATGAGTCATCGTTCCGTCTTTCTGCATGATATGCAGGCTGTATTCAAAGGGCAGCACATCATATGGATGCATGCCTTCGTACTGCGGTACCGCATAGCATTCCCATTCGAAATCCAGGAAGGAGATCGGATATCTGATATCGCTCAGCCAAGCAGATAAGCCGAGATGGTCGGCAAACAGACCCCCATTCTGATCTGCCCGGATCTGAGCAAACTGCTGGCGGGTGCCTTCAATGCGATTGAGATCGGCGTCTTTCAGAAAATTTCTTCCTTCTGCTTTCATCTCATAGCGGTATCTGGAGCCGATCAGCGTCAGGATGCTGTTGCATGGTTCTTTCTGCTCTTCCGGGAAGCATTCCTCATAGAAGCGGCATTTCTGACGGCTTGCGCAGCGCGGCTTCCGGACGGGAGCCGGGGCGGGCTTCAAAAGACTTTTCTCCATCGCATCCAGCTGGGATGTGTAATCGCGCATGCCATCCGCAATCGCTTCGCGGATCAGGACAGTCGGATGATTGGCAGCGTTATAGAAGTAATCCGTGACCGTGAACAGCTGTTTCACATCCAGATCCCCTTTCCNCTGATATTCCCGGTTCAGATGAACCATGCGGATATTCTTCAGATGGATGCCTAAATGCTCCAGAACCCATACCATGGCACAGTAGAACAGCAGATCATCGGCGTGCGGATATAATCCCGGAAACAGGAAATACAGATCCCATCCATCGCCATTGCGATGCAGAAACGGCGCCTTGATCCGAAGATTCCGATATTCAAACCGGGCTTTGATCAGCCAGTCTTTCTCCTTCAGAGCCTGCATGGCAAGCTCAGGCGGATCGTTGCGCTGACCGAGGAATGGGTCCGTGACGCCAAGCATCTGGGCTGCTAAGTCGGTGACCTGCTCGTCCAGACGGACATATCGCTCCCATTCCTGGGGCGGAGCAGCCTGATCCAGTGCGAACAGACGCTGGCATCGATTGAATTTTTTCAGGTCAGAAATATGGAACATAGAAGAGCCTTTCTGTTTCAGAATACAAATCTGCCATCCCGGAAGACCGGTTCGGAAGTTCCGTCTTCATAGATGCCATCGGCAGTAAGATCAGCAGTACCGAACATGAAGTCGACATGGATCTCTGAAACATTGCCGCCATGTTCCTTCAGTTCTTCTTCACTCATCTTCGTGCCGTTTTCAATCTGTCCCGGATAGCTTGCTCCGAAGGCCAGATGGCACGACGCATTTTCATCAAAAAGCGTATTGAGGAACAGAATCTTCATTTCCGAGATCGGCGTATCATACGAAATCAGAGCAACTTCGCCTAAGCGATCCGAATTCTCATCCGAAGAAAGAATCTGCTTCAGAGTCTCTTCTCCCTTATCCGCATGGCAGGAGACTGCTTTCCCATGTTCAAAGGTCACACTGAAGTTCTCGATGCGATGGCCTTCATAAAGCAACGGCCTGCTTGCATAGACCGTTCCGTCGACATGCATGCGGTCCGGGGTCGTGAAGACTTCTTCAGTGGGAAGATTCGGATTGAAGAGACAGCCGATTTCAGAAGCCTTCTCTTCTCCTCCTCCCCAGAGGTGTTCTTCCGCAAGGCCTACGGTCAGGTCCGTGCCGAGGGAATTATGGAAATGGATGGCCTTGAAGTGCTTCTGATCCAGCAGATCGCAATGATGGCGGATTTCTCTGCTGTGTGCCTTCCAGATGGCAACCGGATCGTCCTCAGCATTTACATATACGGTGTTCAGGATGGCATTCCAGAGTTTCTGCTCGGCAATTTCCGGATCTTTTTCTTCCGGGAATACCTGTACTGCCCAGCGCGGATTCGGCAGAGCAAGGATGGACCATTGTCCCTTGGAAGCCATCGAATAGGCCTGATAAGGTGCCATTGCCTTCCGGCGGGATTTAGAGATGCGGCCGGCCTTTGCTTCATCAACCCCGGCCATGATGCCAGGCACCGGACTGATGATATGCAGGAAAGCTGCTTTGCGTTCCTGGGCTTCTTTCACTCTGGCAAGCTGATATTCCGGGATTTTCGCCAGGAATGCTTCTTCACCATAGAGCAGATTGATGCGTTCGGCATCTTCATCTGCCCAGTTCATCCATACTTCGCCAGCCCCGCAGCGATATGCTTCTTCCATGCAGAGATGGGCAAAGTCGGAATGCGTGACAGGACACGAAATCACCAACAGCTGGCCCTTCTGCACATTGACGCCAGTCTCAATCGCCAGGCGGGCATAATTTCTCAGCGTCTTCTGATCAGGCATGTTCGACTTCCTCCCCGAGCAGATTCTGACCGGCCGTCTTCGTGAAGGTCACCATCGCAAAGTCCCCTGCTTCATGCGGGACATTGCTGCGGAAGCGGACCATGCCGTCAACGCCGTCCGGCGCATAGAGACACGATCTGCCAAGATACATCCCTGTCAGTCCGTCTCTTCCTTCAATCAGCACTTCTTCCGTCTTTCCGATCCATTTCTTCCGGTCTTCTGCCGCAATCTTCATCTGCAGATTCATGAGTTCTGCCTTTCTCTGTTCCTTGACTTCCGGCGGAACATCATCTTCGAGCGCGTAGCTCGGAGTATCTTCTTCTCTGGAATACGTGAAGGCACCCATATGATCAAAGCGCACTGTTTCCACTAACGACAGATTCTCCTGATGATCTTCTTCGGTTTCTCCCGGGAAGCCGGCAATGAGCGTCGTGCGGATGACGGGCGAGTCAAACGAAGCACGGATCTTCGCGCAGCGTTCGATGATCTCTGCCCGGCTGCCTCTTCGATGCATGGCCTTCAGCATGCGGTCGCTGCCATGCTGAACCGGAATATCAAAATACGGAATCACATGACGGCTGTCATGGATAGTCTGGATCAGATCATCCGGAATCTCATCCGGATAGAGATACAGGATCCGGATCCAGTGAATGCCGTCAATCTGATCCAGCTTCTTCAGTAATTCAGAAAGATGCAGCTGATGATCCCGGTCAAACCCGTAGCGGGAACTGTCCTGGGCAATGAGATTCAGCTCTTTCACGCCGGACGCAGCTAATTGTTCTGCTTCATGGACCAGATCGTTTTCATTCATCGAACGCAGCGGTCCGCGGATATTCGGAATCGCGCAGTAGCTGCAGCGGTTATCGCAGCCATCAGCGATCTTCAGATAAGCCATCCATGGCTTTCCGGAAAGCACGCGCGGGGCTTTTCCGTACGTATTCGGGATCTTCACTCCGAGTACTTCCGAGAGGATGGATCCGAGGTTTTTGTATTCATCGATGGAAATGAACCGGTCTACTTCCGGCATCTCCTGTTCGAGCTGGGGCTTGTAGCGCTCGGCCAGGCAGCCCATGACGATGAGCTTCTGAAGGCCTTCCTGCTTATGGTCTGCTGCTTCAAGGATCGTCGAGATCGCTTCGCTCTTTGCGGGCTCGATGAATCCGCACGTATTGATGATGACTGCATCTGCATCTTTCCAGGAGGTCACGACCTCAACGTTTCCTGCCTTCAGGATGCCGAGCAGATTTTCGGTATCCACCAGGTTCTTGGCACAGCCAAGCGATATTACTCCGACTTTCATATGTTCTCCGATCTGTCTTATTGTATCACACTGCTTCTTTCCCAAAGGAAGCAGATAAAAGCCCGCTTGGAATGCGGGCAGATGGTTCAGTCAGCCAGGGTTCCGAACGGATCCCACGGATCCAGGAGCTTCACTTTCTGCTTCAGCACTTTCTGCTGGGCACCCGTGAGGTATTCCCGATCGACTGCAGCTTCATAGACATACTGTTCAAACCAGGAATCGCTGGCGATGTAGTAGCCCTCATGGGCAACTTTGTCTCCCCAGGAGTTCTCGATCTTCCAGCGGGTCGGCTTTCCTTTGACGAGATTGACGCCCGTCAGCACCATGGCATGATTCATTGCACTGTATCTGGTATTGAGCATTTCTTCCTTTGTCATCGAAAGATCCATATCAAACGTATGCTCATAGTCAAACTGCTGATCATCCCAGAGACCGGACTGACGGTTGCCGTCCTTGACACAATCGCATCCGAACCATACCGGCTTGCCATCCTTGAGCTGCGCGATGACAGCTTTCTTGAATTCGTTCATCGGCAGGTTCAGATAGCGGATCTCATTGCCGGAGACGACATTGCCGATGTATTTCACGGAATACATCTTGTGATAAGGCTTGTCTTCAGTTGGCGCATTGATGATGACCGCATAGCGGTCGAGATCCTCGCCAAGGTATTTCTCATAGAATTCCTTCGGCGTCACATCGGAAACCGAATGATACTTCTTCTTCGAATCCACGTATTCAAACGTGAAGCTCTTCGGAGGCAGGCCGAAGCAGTCGGCAATCAGCGTATAGCATTCCGCAAGCACCTTCGTGCGCAGTTCTTCGCGCTTCTCCGGTTTCAGCGCCTTTGCCTCAGAAGCGAATTTCCGCAGTCTCTTGTTCAGCAGTCCGTTCATATCATGCGTATGGCTGGACTGGTACGTTTCCGGCATAGCCGTCTTCGGACAGATGCCATACTTCTTGACGAGTGAAACTACCATGTCCCACTGGCCGCCGTCGCCGACGCCATTGTCAAGCAGCCACTGCAGCGTGCGGTCGTCATACGGCTGATCAATCTGCTCCAGCACGCAGTTCATGAACCAGTTGCACTTCTCGAGCTTGTCATAGAAGGCAACATAGTTCTGAGAGAGCTCGAACTGATCGATCTTGTATTTCTTCGCGATGATCTCGCGGAGCACGTTCATCGAGCTGAAGATCCAGCAGCGGCCGGACTGCAGCTGATTGGTCACCTTCATCGTCGGCACTTCGACGGAAAAGAAGAACGGATTAGCTTCCTGTGCTTCCAGCACATTCGAGATGGAAGTGATGCTGGTCGTGGTCAGCGCATTGCGCACGACTCTTGCCTTATCATTCTTACGGTATTCTTCCTGCAGCTGTTTCAATTCATCAATCTCAATCGGTTTCATAGGTCCATTCCTTTCTCAGCTTCTTCTTTCAAACGTCTGTCCGCACTTCGGGCATGTGATTTCCACCTTGCCATGATGGCGCGGCACACGCACCATCTGGCCGCAGCCTGGGCAGAGACTGTACCGGTGTTCTTTATCTTTCAGATTCCTTGAGCATACCAGGAATCTTCTGCGGATGCCTCTGGTGTGCTCGAGGAAGGCCGCATTCTCGCTCGACCGCTTTATCATGTTGCTAGACATGCTGCGATAGATGATATAGATCAGAAGCACCTCAGCCACAAGCACGAGAATCGTCAGGCGGGCAAAAGTTCCGGCAATATCCAGAATTGCCGCACAGACTAACAGGAAAGAGCTGAGCTTGTCATAGCCGTATCTCCCCTGCATGAATCGGTACATCTTCTGCTGAAATTTATTCATGCAGTATCTCCTTTTCCGGTGCAATGAAATACCGGTATCTCAGAATCTGGCAGATGGACAGCGTGACTGCGCATCCTGCCATGACGTCGCTGATATAATGCATGCCTGCCATGATCCTGGAAACGGCGATCAGAGCGGTATACACAATTGCAAGGCCCCACAGCCTTCCCTTTTTCAGCTTCGGATCGACATACGGCAGCAACGTGATCCAGAAGATCATGGCCGCTGCTCCGGTATGGCCGGACGGGAAGGACTTGTACAGATCATCCGTGAAGACTAGTCCGCTGATATGGAACCATGGCTCAAATGAGACAGAGGGATCCGACAGCGAGATGAAACGGGGTCTTCCCCAGATGATCTTCATCGCCTGGATGATCAGAAACGACCAGAAGGCCATCGTGATACCAGCTCTTGCCGTCTTCGCTCCGGCTTCAGATGCGATCGGAAACTGCTGTGCTTCTGGAATCAGAAGCACAAAGAACAGAATCCCGAGACCAGTCGCTCCGATCAGTTCCGGCAGATTGATCGTGGTCATTCCGATAACCTGGATCCCTGCGGCAAGACACAGAATGAAGCCTGCAGCCTGAAACAGCTTCTGGTGTCTGATCCGGCTGAGGGCCAGAAAGCAGAAAGCCGGTACGAGAAACATCGGCAGCGGTCCGGCATGCTTGCCGAACGAAATCAGCGCATTCCAGCCATGCGCAGTCAGAAATTCCGAAGCCGCAAGATCTTTTCTTGCCGCTGCCACGAAGACCAGGAGATAGAGCAGAATGCTGGAAAGCGCGCGATACTTTCTCATTTCTTCTTTTTCTGTTCGCGTTTTCCAAGAAGCCAGTTCACGAGCGAGAACCAGACTAATCCGAACAGGAAATAGTATAAAAAGACGGCCCAGAGCGGGGTGGAGGAGACGATGCCTTTTCGATTATTGCCGAGATCGGTGATCAGGGCTCCTGCTAACCCGAGAATCAGTGATTCAATAAGCAGGACTTTTCGTTTTTCAGTCATATGCAGTCAGCTCCATTTCGCAATAGTATGTTAGCACAAACGGAAAGCTTCCGGAATCAATCTGAGCTATGATAATGGACATGGAGGCAGACTATGAAATTTGATCTTTCCAAACGGTGGTGCTGGTACTTCAATGAGCTGTCGAAGATTCCCCGCCCTTCCCGTCACGAAGCAGCGGCAGCCGCCTGGGTCAAGGCGTTCGCAGAGAGCCATAAGCTGGAATGGTGGCAGGATGAATGGGGCAATACCATTATTTATAAAGAAGCTTCTCCCGGCAGGGAACACGAAGACTCAGTCATGCTGCAGGGACATCTGGATATGGTTCCGGCTTGTGCGCCTGGCGTGGTGCATGACTGGGAAAAGGATCCCCTCTCTCTGAAGGTCGAGGGAGATTACCTGATGGCTGATGGAACGACGCTGGGAGCGGATGACGGCGTGGCGATTGCCTACATGCTTGCAATCCTGGAAGACGATACGCTTTCCCATCCGCCGCTTGAATGTGTTTTCACAGTCATGGAAGAAATCGGATTAGAAGGTGCTCTGCATCTGAAGCCCGAGAACATCCGCTCGCGCAGAGTCATCTCTCTTGATGGCGGCAGCGAGACTTCGACGATGTGCTGTGCAGCCGGCGGCATCAAGGGAGCGATTCATGTCCCGGTTAACAGAGCATCCTATTCCGGTACCTGCATGAAGGTTTCCTTCTCCGGGTGTCTGGGTGGTCATTCCGGCATTGAGATCGACCAGGAACATGCAAATCCGATTCTGCTGCTGGCCAGATTCCTCAGAGAACTGCAGGAGCAGAAGGTTCCCTTCCGGCTGGTGAACTGGAATGGCGGCGCTGCTGATAATTCGATTCCGCAGTTTTCAGAACTGCAGCTTGAAACAGCAGAAACTGAGAAGCTGGAAACTTCTTTTGCAAAGTTCAAAGAAGAAGTATTCACGGAATACGGTCCGACGGATCCGGGCATGAAGCTCGAGCTCCATCCATGCAAGCCTGCAGTCACTCCCCTTTCGGAAGAATCCGGGGCACGTCTGATTGCTCTCATGAATCTTGTTCCGAATGGTGTCACCCAGAGAAACCTCACCCTCGATATTCCTGCTACTTCTGATAATGTCGGAACGATGGAGCTGAAGGAATCCGAGGCGATTATTCTGTTCCGGATCCGTTCGCTCTATGAAAGCGGACTGGACGATGAGCTGCGCAAGATCCGGATTGCATCTGAACTCAATCAGGCATCTGTCGAAGTGCTGATCCGCTATCCGGGCTGGAACTACCATCCGGAGTCTGCCCTAAGAGATGCACTGAATCCTCTGATTCAGAAACATTACGGAAAAGACCTCGTGATCGAGGGAACGCATGGCGGCAATGAGACCGGCATCTGGAGCGGTCTTCATCCGGACAGCGATATCATCTCGATCGGTTCGGTCGAAGAAAAGATCCACACGCCGGAAGAGCGCCTGGATCTCAAGGCATTTGATCGGATGTATCACCTGCTGACGGAACTTCTGGAAGTGCTCTGATCAGAGCACTTTTTCTTTTCGCTTTGCAAACCACTGGCTGAGTTCCATCTTATGGCCGATCGAAAGAACGGTCAGATGAAGCAGCTGCCGCTCTTCATGGCTGCTGGAAACCGGTTCTTCCGTTCCGGCCAGCACCTCCAGAAGTTCTTCCCGGAAACGAGTATAGGCATTTTCGGTATTGCAGTATTCCGCAGAGATGGCAAGGGCTTCCCGGATCTCATCGATGGACAGCACCTGCTTGGCCAGGGCGATGAAGAAGAACATCGCAATCTGATCCCGGCTGTATGCTTTCTTCATTGCCTTCGGGACGAGCTTGAGTTTCACATAGTTCGAAATCATCGAGCCGGTGACCGGCAGTTCCGGATATGGATCCAGATATCCATTCAGGTATTTGACCACCTGATCCAGATACAGACCGACATCCGGGATTTCCCGGTATTCCGGAAGATTGAACTGATTCAGATCCTGTTTTTCCATAGTTCTACTATAGCTTCCGAAATCTCTGAAGTCAATTTTATTATATCTCTTGACAGGTTATTTATTAACCGATATAGTTATCAATGTAATCAGTTATTTAATAACCGATCAGGAGGTAACTTATGACAGCAATGAATCTGAATCATCCGGAAGGAATCTTCGTCGCAAAGGATAAAATCAGCGCTCTGACTCATTTTGTCGGGTTCCTGCTCTCCATTGCAGGCATGCCGGTCCTGCTGATCCATNCTTCCCTGCTTGGTGCCTCAGAAGTGCAGATGATCGGCTATGCCGTCTTCATGGCGAGCATGATTCTGCTCTATGGAGCAAGTGCTGCCTATCATTCCTTTCACATCAGTCCGAGAATCGATCGGGTTCTGAAAAAGCTGGATCACTGCAGCATCTTCGTGCTGATTGCCGGAAGCTATACGCCGATCTGCCTGACGGTGCTGAAAGGAGAAAGCGGCGTCATACTGTTAGCAGCAGTCTGGATCATCGCTCTGCTCGGAATCGTCTTCAAGCTCTGCTGGGTAACGTGTCCGAAATGGGTTTCTTCCGTCATCTATACCGCGATGGGATGGGCATGCCTCACAGAGTTTCCTGCACTTTTGACCGGACTTGGAAGCGGCTTCTCCCTGCTTCTTCTTGGAGGCATCTTCTATACACTTGGCGCGGTGATCTATGCCAGAAAGAAACCATTATTTGCTAATGAAAAAGAGACTGGCTTCGGCAATCACGAGCTGTTTCATCTCTTCGTGCTGGCCGGCAGTCTCTGCCATTACCTGCTTGCATATCAGGTGCTGACGATTCTGTTATAAATCCTGTCCCGCGGAATTCCGCGGGATTTTTTCTGTTATTCGCTGTCGGTATCGTCGTTTCCGTACAGGATCTTCTGCTTATAGAAATCAGAGTTCATCGCAAACTGGCTGTTCATCCAGTCCTCTCCTCTTAGCTCCACCAAGGTCGGAGTATCGGAATAGAGGTCGGTTCCAAGGCCGAGGCGGTCGCCTTCGATTTCCGCACCGAGCGCAGCCAGCGTGGTCGGGAAGAGATCGATGGTTGCAAACGTGCGGCGCTTGTCGGTTTCTTCTTTCTGGGAATTGATGATGCAGACATAGGTCTTGCGTTCATAGCCCGACGGCATATCGGAATAGTACTGGCTGTCCATGCAAAGATGATCGCCAGAGAGCACGATGACCGTATCCTTGCCCCAGTCCTGTTCCTGGACCCATGCCACGAAGTCTGCGACCCGCTTGGAGCTGCAGGCAATGACATTGCTGTACTGCTGGGAATACGTATCCGGGCAGTCTTCACAGAGATAGCCGCCTGTAAAGTGGGTATCTACCGTTAATAGTGTCAGATTGAATGGCTGATCCCCTTCGGCAAGTTCCGTCGCCTTATCCTTGGCATACTCGAACAGCTTCTTGTCTTCATATCCCCACCAGACAAAGTAGTCTGGCGGTATCAAGCCTGCCCGCTTCGCCCAGTAATAGTCATCAATCTCGAAGTCGCCGTGTTCGCCGAAGAATTCATTGCGGTTGCCGAACTTGGCATCGCTGCCGAGCATGAACACATTCGTGTATCCATTCTCTTCGAGAATATCGCCGATCGTGGTCGCCCCAGGCAGAAACTGCTCCATACTGCCGCGGCGGTTTGCCATAGCGTTGTCCACGCCGAGATAGACACCGGCTGACTGAGCCGTGATGCCGGCAATCGTCCACGTGCAGTTGGTCAGCGGGATGCCGCCGTTCAGAACACCGGTTTCTTCGCCTTCAAAGTTATCATTTTCAAAGGCAAGCTCCGTGAGTTCCGGAATCGCATTGAATGCCTTTCCGCCTCCGGATGCTTCATCGGCGGCCGAGATTTCCATGGATTCCATGTAGATGTAGATCAGGTTCTTCTTTTCTTCCGGGAACATGATCTGCACCTCAGAAGGGTCAGCATAATAGTCATCGAAGACTTCGGCATCGAAGTTCGAATTGACGAGGTAATCATAGACCCCGTAGTTCCACCAGAACGAATCGACGGCGACGCTGATTGCGACAATGGCAGCTAAGACCGTGGTCCAGCGCAGCCAGAAGACAGAGCGCATGCGGAATTTCCATTTCTTCTGTTCCGGATGCTTTCCGAGGTGCACATACAGGATGGCAAGCAGGATGCCGGATGCGGCAATGATGCCTGCTCCTAAGCCCATGCCCTCAAAGAGATCGCTGAAGGTAGACCAGTTGGTGCCGGTGAGGTTCGTATTCATATGGAATAGGAGCTGCTCCATCGAGACATCCTTGAAGCTCGTGCGGAGATACGTATAGCCGATATCCGCAGCTGCTGCCAGGACTCCGAGCAGAACAATCGGAATCTGCTTCAGGATGATGGTCCACGTCTTCACCGGAGTACCGAGGGCAATATGTTTCTCGATATTGCGAGCATCGAGGAACATCAGCACAAGCACAAAGGCCAGCAGCAGATACAGATCCCGGAACAGCATGGTCACAATCTGCTGTCTGACGGCAAACATGTCGAGCAGCTGCCCGCTGATTGTAATCGTGTATTCCGTATAGAAGAGACTGTCGTCTCTGGTCATGACCGGGTCAGACGTATTCGTATTCCAGGAAATGGCATCGATGAGTCTTCCGGTTTCCGGATCATAGACCGTCAGGTTGATGCCGTTTCCGGAAGCACTGCATTCATCTCCGTCAATGCGGATCGAGCTGCGGTTGCCATGGTAGACCCCAGCACTCGTCATATAGATCCGATGGCCGTTGATCGTGATGTATTTAGTTACGGTGGTATCGTCTATCTCGCTGAACGTTTCGCCCTGATACACATAAGCGATATAGGCGCTGAAGTACGCGCCTTTGCGCGGCGTGGTTTCAATGCCGGCACTGCGCATGGCTTCTTCCATCTCATCGCTCCAGCCTCTTCTGCTGTCGCCTTTGACGCTGAACAGCAGCATATATCCTTCCGCCTGATATTTCTCGACTGCTTCGGCAAAGGTCATGTCATCCTCGAAATACGTGTTCTTCGGATGGGTGAATGTGGTCTGGGAATAGGCATTCAGAGAGCTGGCACTGTAGTACTTCATGAACTGGATGCCCCAGTAGTAATAGGCATTCAGATCGGGGCTCTGGCTGACAACCGCAATGGAATCCTGATCCGATTCTTCTTTCGGAAGCTCAATTGTGATGCATTCCTGGCCGGAGTCCGTCGTATCGCTGACTCCTTCTGCTGCAGTGCCTGAATACATTCCGGCTGCAGAAAGGACCTGCTCCTTGGCATCGGTCTGGCTCTTTTCCGGCACGAACAGCTGCAGACGGCTGGAGCGCGGCATAAAGGCAAGCACGAGGCTTGCCGCAATGAGAATCACAAAAAGGACATTGATCCAGGTTCTGGCGGTACGCTGTTTCATAGTTAGTGATTATACCAGCTTTCAAGTTTTTTCTGATACCCGGAATGTTCCGGATCCAGGGAAAGTGCAGTCAGGGTCACATACCCTTCCTTGATCTTCGTGATATCTCCGCAGACTGCCGGATTGCGGATGGCAAGATCGGTATCATTGGGACAATGCAGGTTCTTCGAGCCATCCGGATTGTCTGTGATCGTTAGCGGTCTTCCATATGCGCGGATGCCGTCGAGCGAAGCTGCGAGGATCCCCTTCCAGTCTGTCCGTCTCAGGTCCGGGATATTCACATTCAAGGTGTAGTTCCGGCAATCGGGATCATTCAGATACTGCTCCAGAAGTTCAGGAACGATGCTGGCAGCGTCTTCATAGTGGACGGCTGGCGAATTCAGCGAAACCGCCATTGCCGGCCTGCCGAGAATCGTCGCCTCTTCAGCTGCAGCAACTGTTCCGGAATAAAACACATCCGTGCCGAAGTTCGGACCATTGTTGATGCCCGAGATCACAAGATCAAAGTCTTCTGCACATAATCCATTCAAGGCCGCATAGACGCAATCAGCTGGTGTTCCGCTGATGGCCCAGGCTTCAGCAGTTCCCGGGAATGCTCTCTTTTCTGCCCGCAGATCATGCATGAAATAGCTGACTGAATGACTGGCAGCGCTGCGCTGAGTATCCGGGGCCGCGACTGCCACCTCGTATTTCTTCGAAAGAACCCTGACTAATTCCCGGATTCCTTCACTGTCAATTCCATCATCATTCACTGCTAAGATCCGCATCTTGTACTCCTCCGGGAGTCAGATTATCATAATTTCCATGAAACAGAAACCGAATCCGGAGATTTTATCCTATCTGAAATGCTGCCTGCGCAATCTTCAGAACGAGGAACAGAATGCCTATCTGGATGCCTATGTGACAAAAGAAACCGAGAAGAAGATGCAGAGAGCGCTGAAAGCTGCCGGACAGAAAGAATTTGATGGTCCGAAAGCAGAATGGCCTTCGCTGTTTCTTTCTGCAGAAGACTGGAAGCAGAATCCTTATTATCAGAACATCCGTCTGGATCAGGTATCAGATGGCGGATTCCGGTATGAGAAGGAATGGATCGAGGGCGGATATCTGTTCAATGCAGAAGCTATCCAGGATGATCCGGATCGAAGCTGTGCAGACTGGATGAAATTACGGGCACTGGATCAGGATGTCGAAGGAATCTATCTGTATCAGAATGACGAAGACTGGATGATGTGTGCCCCTTCAGAAGCATATACGAATGATCCCCCTGCCCATAAGGCACATGGCAAGGTGCTGACCTTCGGGCTCGGAATCGGGTATTTTGTGTATATGACCATGCGGAATCCCAGCGTCTCTTCCATCACCGTGGTAGAGAAATCTCCTCAAGTGCTCGACATGTTCCGCAAGAACCTGCTGCCGCAGTTTCCGGATCAGGTTCCGCTTCGTCTGATCGAAGGAGATGCGCTGGACTGGTTTCAGAAAGATGCTCTTTCTGAGTTTGATTATATCTATACCGATATCTGGCGTTCTTCGGAAGATGGCCTGGACTGGATGGAGAAACTGCTTGAGCAGGATGTTCCTTCCCTGGATCAGGCAGATTTCTGGATTGAGGATTCCTGTATTCTGCCTATGCGGACGCTCCTGGTCATGGCCATGTATGAATGGTTTACCGGAGTGCATCAGAAGACTGCACCCGGATGGGAAGCGCGCATGAAGAAGACAAGAACTTATCTTTCTTCTCTTGATCACGTACCGGATGATCCGGAATCATTAAAGACCATGCTGTATGATCGCATGGTCTATCGGAATATTCTTTCGCTCTGAATTTCTGCTCAGAGAATCATTTCAGGCCATAGCCCCAGAAGGAGCCGTCATTGGCCGTGATGATCTCGCAGGCAGTTTCGTCTCCGTATGCGGCATTGAGACATGCATCATATCCGGATTCGCCTTCATAGATTGTCTGATACGAAGAAAGATCTTCTGATAAGACAATCGAGCAAGGCTGATCCGGATCTTTTCCTTCCGGACACGAAGTGCTTTCCGGGGAAGGAGAAGGTTCTGCAGAAGCAGACGGAACCGGGGCTGGCGTATTCAGCACATGGACCGTGATCGGAATAGCTGTTTCATTTCCGGAAAGGTCTGTGCAGACAATGCTCGGATAATAGTCGCCAGGCTGCTCATAATTCACATAGCCCCGCACCGAAGTAGGCAATAATCCATCGACGTCGTCATAACCGGAGATATTGGAAAAATCGATTGGATTGCCGACAGTCGTCGTGAATTCATACTGAACCATATTGATATACGGTCCGTTGGTGTCATCAGAAGTGCTGACTGCAGTGCTGTCGCTGCTGGCACACCCGGCAAGCAGGATCGTGCAGATTAGGAGAGTCAGAATTTGTTTCATAGGAATATTATACGGCAGAAGCGGATTATTCGCCTTCCCAGTTCTGCATCGGCAGACGCAGTTCATTGTTGTACACATCCGTCAGCACATACGTATACATGCATTTCTGACCGCTGATCCGGTACGTGCCAAGCTCAAGACTGCCCTCATACGTGATCGGCGTACCTATACGGTAAGAATCCTGATAAGTGCCGCCATAGGAATAATAATCAGCGGTGAATTCGATCGTATCCCCTTCTTCCAGCTGCAATGTTCTGGAAGAAACCCCGTCCTCATAGTTTTTCAGGACTCCGGTCACGATTCCATCCGGGTGTTCCTCGGTGAATTCGACCAGCAGCGAAGCAGGTTCGTCATTCAGAAGGATCGGAACACTTCCCTTTGTGACATAGGATCCATCGCTGTCGTCATATTCATCGCTCAGCATCTGATACGATACCGGCTGGCCTTCGATGGAAAGCCAGGTGCCGTCATAGTCCACCAGAAGATTGCCCTCGTCATCAAAGCTGAAGACATTATCGCTGCCAAGGTCGATATACCCGCTGCCATCATCTGCCCAGACGTTCTGGGTGATCTGACGGATCAGGGACCACTGGCTCTCAGAGAGCTGCAGGACGGCATTGCCATTGACTTCACTCACCGTCAGTTCAGAGGTATCAAACGTTCCCCGATCCGAAAGCAGTGCGGCATACTGGCTGAGCAGATCGCTGTCATAGCTGTTTCCGCCAAGCAGAGATTCCAGGCTGCTGCCATAAGAACTGGAAGAAGCAGGAGCCGAGGAAGAACCCAGGAGCAGACTCAGGATATCTCCGGAAGAATAATTCCAGGAATCATTGCCGTTATAGGAACTGCTGCCGCTCAACAGTCCGAAGATCGTCGGCGTCGAAGATCCGGTCACGATCTGGCCGGAAGCTTCCAGGGTTGCAAAGGAACGGATGGCTTCGGTATACGAGCTGTCCATGCCGATCTCATAATAGATGCCGGCAGCCTGGGTCACATATTTCGTGCGGGTGTATGGGAAGTAGATCGATAGGCCGCTGGCATCGCTGATGCCATTGGAGCGGTTGTATTTCAGCGAAGAACGGACCGCATCGGCAAGTGCTTCTGCTTCGTCAGTGCCGAGATTCTCGCAGAAATGAACGAGGTCTATCTGATCGATGTGGCTGGAAGCCGCGAATTCTCTTGTCACGGAACGGGCGTCTGCGACTTTCTGATACTCCCCTGCCTGGATTTCCTCGTTGAGGGATTCCGAGAACGTATTCAGCACAGGCGGTACCAGGGTTTCAAACTCCGCAAGATCCGTGATGGAAAGCGTCGTCTTATCTCCGGTCGAGGCATTGGCCGAGATGAAGTCATCAATGATCTGCTTGCCAAGTTCTACAGTAGAAAGAGATGGATTCTTCGAAAGGGCAGTGATCCAGTCCGTATAGTACCAGCCGGTGCCTGGCTCTGTTTCTTCCGAGGCGATCAGATAGTCTGCATACGGAGAAGCAGCCAGAGCGGTTTCCGCATTGGCCATGAGACAAGCATCAAATCCGACCGCATCAAACTTCACATTCGCATTCTTCAGGGCATCCGCAAATTCGGAGACATTCATCGTTCCGTTCGGATACAGCTCGTCATGACCATAGCCGCTCACCGATCCGCCGCCATGGTCCCAGAGAATCAGGAATACCCGGTTGGAAGACGGATATCTGGAAACGCCATCCTGAATGAACTCCGTCAGCGTATCCGGATCAGTCATATCCCTGCTTGCGGACGTATCCAGCCGCTGCAGCTGATGGTTCGAGGTCACTTCATACAGTTCGTTGTTCCGACTGGAGATGACATTGTTCTGCCACTGCTTTGTGCCGCCGGTTTCAATCAGAATATGTACCTGATCGGACTTCTCTGCCTTCAGCATCTCATTGAGATCAGAGGTCGCCATCCCGTACTGAGACTCGAGATCGGTTCCGATCATATAGACGAGAATTGTCGCCTCATCGGTGCCATCATTGCGCAGAGTAGTATATTTCGCTCTTGCCTCAGAAGACACCAAGAGATCCGGCGTGCTCATATTCGTGTCGGAATGCTGGGCTGCCGGAGGCTGGTAGCCATAGGAGCTGGTCGTGGTATCTGAAGTGTAATGGGTTGAGGGCTCATAGGTATTCTCTTCGCAGGAGGGCATGATCAGAAACAGAACGATCGCAATCACCACCAGCATGAAAAAGCCGGAAGATCTGCGCGGTCCCCTGCCGAAGCCGCCCGAATAGATCCGGTCTCCGCCGGATGACATGCGCGGTCCGGAAGATCCGGAATGCAGTCCGGCTCCATGTCTGTTTACCGCACCTGAAGAGGTCGGCTCCCCGCGTGTTCTTGCGTGCGGTCTGTTATCTGGCATAATCTTTTTCCCCGTTTCTTCTGTTTCATTATGCCGCGTCAGAAAGCGAAAGAAAAGGATCTGAACATTTCGTCAGATCCCGTTTCAGTTATGATCTCAGTACCAGAGCGGTGTCCAGTAGGAAACGGTATTCGTTCCGTCGCTGTTGCAGGTCTTCAGCCAGAGTGCGGAATCTCCATACCAGGCATCTCTTCCATCCGGAAGCGTCACGATGCCATTGTACCAGGAGACACTCGGATAATAGCTGATGCACACATAAGTGGTGGTATTGCCCTGTTCATCGATGATCTTCATCGTGGAGCCGACTCCGTACTGCTTGATGACATCGAAGCCCTGGGTGTTATGATCCGCGATCAGGGTAGATCCACCATAGGATTCTTCTACGGCTGAATCCTGTGCATCAGTGATGGACTGAACTGCATAGGCATCAAACGGATCAGCCCAGTTCAATGCAACACTGTATCCATTATTGAAATAGATTCTTCCGCCGGTGCCCATGGCATCTTCCGCATGGACCGTGGTTCCCTTTGCGCTGATTACTGTAAAGCTGAGCATCATCGCTGCTGCAGCTGCAATCATTTTTCTCATGAACTTCTTCATATTTCTCTGATCTGTTCTCCTCAAGGATCTCAGGTCCTTTTTCATTCATCCTCTTTGCGGATGCACTTGAATGATAATTCATTCCCCTAAAAATTGGAGTAAAACAGGAAAAAAATTCAAAAGTCTCATGACTAATGAAAATGAAAATCAGAATATTTCAGTACTTATAGGATGTATGGAAACGTTTTATGTCAGGTTTTAACAGTTATAAACGGTTTCATTGATAAAGTTATCCCATCATTATTGCAGTTTTTTTATAAATTATTTTAATCAAATAATTGATGGGATGATTGAGGACATATTCAAGATAATTCATCCTTTTTTCAGTCAGAAATACCTTTTTTCAGCCCGATTGGTCCTACCATGCAGGGAATGATTGAAGCATATAAAAAAAAGCCAAGAGCAGATCGCCCTTGGCAGAACATTCAGAACAGAATCGTGATCAGTCCCATGAACGCAGCCAGGCACAGCGCCAGTTCCAGGATCCACTGGCCGACTGCATTCCATTCAAACAGATGATAGAACTTCAGGAACATCACGGTTTCCGTAAACGGATTGAAGAGCACCGTGAACGTCCGGTAGAACGCCGGACCGGTGATATAGGTCAGAAACGGCGTGCAGAGCGGATTCAGGAAGACAAGCAATGTCGTGATCATCATGATCCGCATGATCTGTTCATCCTTGGTCTTTGCAAAGATGATCAGCAGGACCAGTCCGCCCCAGCGGAAGATGTTCAGCACGATTTCCAGCCAGCTGGAATGGATGAACAGATAGTCCCTGGCATCCCCTACTTCCGTGAAGTCCTGGAAATAATAGGAATAGGCAGTTGCTGCCCATGGCTCGGCAATGCTCAGATACAGCGAGAGACCGGCAGCGGCAGCCGGAATGATGCCGAAGAGAATCAGATCTCCGTGATCGAACAGCCATTCTTCGCCAAGCGTGATCCATCTGCGGAAAGGCTTGCGATAGCGGAAGAACAGAAATGCCAGATAGAACAGGAACAGGATCCAGGCCCCTGCTTCTGAAGTTCTCGAAAGCAATGCAGCTGAATACAGGACATATGGGGCAAGATTGCTGAACAGCTCGAAGAAGCAGCGGATCGTCCGTGTTCTGAGCTGATACGCAAGCAGGCCATAGAGAATGGCAATGCCGGCTAAGCCGAATCCGTTATCAAACGCAAGCCCTGCCATCAGCACCGGAATCAGCAGATACTTGATCTGCTCATTGCTTTCCTGATGCCATCTCCAGATCACAAACAGTCCTTCTGCCATCATCAGCTCCGACCATGCCGTGCCAAGATATGCGGTGCTCAAGTGCCAGGACACATAGTTCTCATACGTTAACATGAACGCGATGATCGAGAACTCCAGCCAGTGATTGCGCAGATGGAAGCTGCGGACGACATTCACGATGAACATCGAGCTGATGACCGCAAATAACAGTCCTCCGCCGACCATCTCACAGAAGATATAGTCTGCTGGGATGGAAGACAGATGCAATAGATGGGGCAGTTCATTGAGCCAGGTCAGAACTCTGAGAAACTGGGGATAGACCTGGAACAGACCGGATCCGATCTCATTGGCATGACAATGGAAGTAGCCCCCCGGAATCCCGGCAGAGACCATCAGATTCTTCGAGGCAAGATACAGAAACAGGAGTCCTGCAAACAGGGCAATAAATGTTTCCTTCCTTCTGAAATGACGGAAGGCTTCCTTTGCATTCCAGCACGTCATCCAGATCGCTGCAGCAAAGAGGATCAGCGTCACGAGCAGAAGATACAGAAAAGACCAGTTCCCGATCTGTGCCGGGTAGGCAAGTACCTGCAGGCACGCCATCAGCACGGCAAAGCCGATCGGAGCAGAAAAGCCCTTCCGATCGATGCCAAGCAGTCTTTCAAACCAGGAGCCGGCTCCTTCCGAGATCACGATCACTGCCAGCGTGATCAGGGTAGTCCGTATCATCAATTCCGCCATAATAAAGACAGTATACCTGTTCTGAGCAATAAAAAAAGTGGGGACAGCGGGACTTGAACCCGCACGGTGTTGCCACCAAAGGATTTTAAGTCCTTTGCGTCTGCCGATTCCGCCATATCCCCAGCTTTCAGAAAAAAATGGAGGTTCCTGCCGGAGTCGGACCGGCGGTCACAGAGTTGCAGTCTGTTGCCTTACCACTTGGCTAAGGAACCATCCGTAATTTTTGGTGCTCATTTATTATACGAAAAGAGTTTTCAAAAAGCAACGAAAAGAGAGCCCTCAATTCCTGCATGAGCAGATCAGCGCATCTGGCTCAACAGGAACAGGAAGGCGGAATTGTAATAGACTGCTGCTTCATTCACGGAATAAGCCCCATAGTCATCCGCGTAAACCTTTGCGGCTGGAAGATCTGCAGATAATGCCTGGGTGACATCATCTTCCCTTGAACTATCCGGCCCGCCAGCTAACGCACCAGGCAGAATCGTGCCTTCGGAATTGGCAATGCGGCTGTGGAGATGAGAAGGACTGCAGCTCCCGAAGGTACTGACAAAGCACATATTCAGGCTGTTGCGGCCAAGCAGATAGCTGATCTGTTCCATGGCCGCATTACGGTAAGTCTGATTGCCGGTGATGGACCAAGCCATGGCCAGGATCGTCCCCTCCCCCGCTGCAATGGAATTGCTGCCCCATGAATACTCCGCAAGGGCGGTATTGTACCCATTATCAGAAGAAATCCCGGATAGCCGCTCTGCCTGAGCAGTCAGCGAAGCAAGCAGGTTCTGATAGAGAGCGGCATCGGCAGTTTCTGCCTCGGGGGTGGTCAGGAACAGGAAGGCGCCATAGGCACCATTGTCTTTCCAGGATGCTCCTTCTGCACAGGCAGAGTCGGAAGCGTACTGAGCAGAGGCTGCCTGCAGGTAGCTGCTGTTTCCGGTAGCTTTCCATAAGGCGATGTCAAGGAAGAAGCGGGCATCATGATCGGTGCTGTCAAGATACTGGCCGGCGGAATAGCCATCCGGGTTCGTGATGATCGTAGTTTCGGTATTCTTTTCCAGATAGCTGTAGGCTTTTTCGGCAGCACTCAGGCACTTAGCAGAATAGTTCGGATCAATGGACTGGAATGCGATGGAAGCCAGTGCATAAGCAGCGCCGGCATCTGCGGCAGAAGTGGTTTCGGCAGGCATCAGGATCAGCGGCAGATGATCGTCTTCGGGCTTGACGGTATCGCCCGGGTAGCTCTCAGAAACGACCCTTGCATAGACGCCTCCGGAGGATTCCTGCATCTTCAGCAGCCAGTCGATTTCATAGCGGGCTTCGTCTAGAATGTCCGGAATGCCATTGCCGGAATCCGGCCCCCCAGAAGCGTCATTGAAGAGATCCGGATTCAGCATCCACGACAGCAGCAGGTCATAGGCAGCCTTGGCACCGGTCTTCGTATATCTTCCGTAGTCTCCTGCATCGTGCCAGCCGCCGGAAACATTCACGGTCTGGTCCGTATAGAGGAGCGTTGCCGTTTCTGTATGGCAGATCGCATGGGCAAGATCCCCTGCCCAGCTTTCTGACGTCTCTATGCCGCAGCGCTGCAGGCTCAGCATATGCAGCAGAGAGACCGAGAGATCCGCATACGGATCTGCGGAGATCGTGAATGTCGGGGAGACGATGCCGATCTGGGACCGGATATAGTACGTGCCTGGTTCGTCTACAGCAGAAAAGTCTCCCCACCCGTTGACTTCGCCGGTGCTTTCATTCTGTTTCTGATTCACGATGGCCCCGGAATATACGATCGCTTTCGTTTCTGCATTGACGACGTCGAACAGATCGCCGGCATCATAGATGAATGTGCATCTCTTTTCTTCAGAAGCGGGGTAGCCGGCCTGGTTCACGCGGATCGCTTCCGTATTGACTGAAGAGATCAGACGGATTCCGTCAATCGTGATTGTATGGACTCCCTGCATTTCAGAAGAGCCGTCATTGCCGATCTGAAAGGCAATTCTGGCATTGAAGGTTGTGGATCCGCTCTGATGGAACGAGAGCTCCTGATACGTCCGATCGCTGGTCACGGAAAGATCTTTCGTGAACACAGCTGAATTTGAAGAAAGGTCCTGGATCACGACGGTAACCTTGCGGTTCACCGTAGAAGAAATGTTGAAATACAGCGTATAGTCTGCACCCTGCTGCAGCGGAATGCCATCCCGGAAGAAGAATGTATCTTCATAGGAAGTACCGGGAGAATTGATCGTGATCGTGTCAGTGTCAAAGGTCAGGGATGAGGAAACAGAGGCGTCTGATGTCTGAACCGTCCAGCCGGAGGAAAAACCGGTCGTATTATCCGGAGCAGAAAGCTTGCTGGAAGAACTCGTATAAGCTGGAGCAATCAGTGCTTCATGAGAGATAGGAGTCACGGATGGACTCGGAGATGGACTTGGGAAAGGAGTTTCGGAAGGGACTGCAGAAGCAGTATTGGCAATAACTGCCGGACGGTTATAGTGACGGATCAGGACAATGCCCGCGATGATCAGGTCGATGACGATCAGGGCAAGGATGAGTTTTCTGACGTTCAGGTTCAGGTTTTTTTTCGGCATGCGTTGATTATACCATCAGAACATGGAAAAACTCCTGGCATCGAATGATACCAGGAGTGATCTGAGAATGATCAGTTGACTGACATCTTGACTCTGGTCCAGAGATCGGCCAGCTGACGGGTCAGTTCTGCATTGTAATGGAATACTTCATCCTTGTCATAGCCTTCTCTCGGGATATAGGCGCTGTTCTCATAATAATCGCCGTCTTCGGAGGAAAGCTCATTCATGACCTGCAGATTCGGGCTTGTATAGCCGACCTGGGTGCTGTTAGCAAGGGCGGTATTGTAGTCGGTGATGTAGTTGATGAACGCATTTGCCAGACCCGGGCATTCTGCATTGGCAGGAATGACCATCGCATCATACCAGATGTTGGTTCCCTGATCCGGTTCGATATAGTCCATATCCGGGTTTTCAGAGAGGACATATGCGGCATCGCCGGAGTACATGACAGCGATGTCCATATCGCCATTTGCCATGCCGTCAATGACTTCGTCGGTCACATAGGCAGGAGATGTGGTCTCATTCATGTTCTGGAGCCATTCATAGGCTGCCTGGATTTCATCCGGGTCATCCGTATTCATGGAATAGCCGAGGGCTTTGAAGGCGATCATGAACATGTCTCTCTGAGAGTCATAGGCATAGATTCTGCCCTTGAACTGTTCATCGAGCAGGATGTCCCAGCCTTCCTGCTTGATGAGATCCGGATCGACGACCGTCTTGTTGTAGACCAGTCCGACCGAGCCCCAGAAGTAAGGAACGGAATAGACTCCGCCCGGATCATAGGCTTCGCGCTTTTCCAGGACGTCCGGATTGATCTGATCGAGATTCGTCATCGCATCCTGATCGATCGGCTGCAGCATCTTCTCGCTGATCATGCGCTCGATCATATAGTCGGAAGGAACGATGACGTCATAGGAGCTGCCGCCCATGAGCTTCGTATACATGATTTCGTTGGATTCGAAGACGTCATAGTTGACAGTTGCGTTGTACATCTTCTCGAAATCCGGGACGACGTTGTCGGCAATGTATTCGCCGGCATTGTAGACATTGATGACGCTGCAGCCGAAGAGTTCTTCTGCATCGCCGACATTTTCCACAGCTGTGCCGGAGCTTCCGCACCCGGTCAGAAGAGCCGCCGGCATCGCGCCGGCCAGCAGGAGCTTAATGAGCTTCCAGTTCGTTTTCATGTTTTTTCTTCTTTCTATCCCTGATTGCGGGAACCACATTGACAATGATCAGAACGATCGTGATGACATAGACGATGATGGCAGATAATGCGTTGATGGTCGGGTTGATGCGCTTGACGTTCGAATAGACATAGATCGAGATGTTGCTGATGCCCGGGCCGGTCGTGAATAACGAGATGACGAAGTCATCGAATGACATCGAGAAGGCAACGAGTGCACCGGCAATGATGCCGTCTTTGATCTGCGGGATGATGACTTTGAATACGGCTTGAAGCGGCGTGCAGCCAAGGTCCAGGGCTGCTTCAGCCGTATTCGGATCGAGAGATCTCAGCTTCGGCGTCACTGACAGCATCACATATGGAATGCAGAATGCGATATGGGCAAGCACCATCGTGGTGAAGCCGGTCTGAATCCTGAGCGACGTAAAGAACAGCATGAAGCCGATGGCTGTGACGATGTCAGGATTGAGCATCGGCAGGTTGTTGACCTGGGTGACTGCTTCGCGCAGCGTCTTGCGGCTCTTGGATAAGCCGATCGCAGTGATCGTTCCGACCAGAGTGGAGACAGCGGTTGCGATCACAGCGCAGAATACCGTATAGCCGATGGAATTCATGATGGTGCGGTCGCTGAACATGCGTTCATACCAGCGCAGCGAGAAGCCGGTGAAATGCGAGAGCGACTTCGAGCTGTTGAAGCTGAAGAGCACTACATAGAAGATCGGGAGATAGAAGAACAGGAGAATCAGAAACAGATAGAATTTCTCGCCTTTTTTGGTTTCGTGTTCCATCAGTCGGCCTCCTCTTCATGGGATTGCTTATCGAATCTGCGCATGACATACATGGAGATCAGGATGATGACTGCCATGATCATGGAGATTGCAGAACCGAAGTTCCAGTCTCCGGTCGAGATGAAGTAGTCTTCGATCAGGTTTCCGATGAGCACGAATCTTCCGCCGCCGAGCAGTTTCGGAATGAAGAAGGACGAAACCGCAGGCAGGAAGACCAGCGTGATGCCGGAGATGACTCCGGAAAGACTCAGCGGGAAGATCACGGTCCGGAAGGTTTCACGATCATTAGCGCCAAGGTCGTGGGCGGCAGTGATCAGAGCCGGATCGATCTTGCTGAGGGCGGTATAGATCTGCAGGATCATGAACGGCAGGAAGTTGTAGACCATGCCGATATAGACCTGTACTTCTGCAGACAGCGGAGAATCGGACAGGATGCCCTTCCATGCATACGTACGCACGAGCATGTTGATCCACATAGGCAGCGTGATCAATAAGACCATGACAGCCTGGCTATGAGGCTTGGACTTTGCCATCGCATACGCTGCCGGATACCCGATCAGGATGCAGATGAGCGTCGTGATGACCGCCATCTTCAGGCTGCGCCACAGAACGCTCGGAAAGACATTGTCGGAAAAGAATCTTGCGAAATTTGATAAAGTGAACTGGAAGGTCAGCACATCGTTGCCCTGCGTGGTGAAGGCATAGAGCACAATCATCAGCATCGGCACGATAATCATGATGATCATCCAGACTACATACGGATAAACCATCTTGCTGAAAGACTTCATAAGCTGCTCTCCATCTTCTTCATGACATGGATATCATCCGAATCCCACTTCAGGCCGATTTTCTGACCGACTTCGAATTTCTCGGTCGTCTCGACCTTGAGCTCGCGGCCCTGGGTGCTGAACGTAATCGGGTAGTCGCCTTCGGTGATGTTCTCATCATCGAAGTCATACTTCACATCCCAGATCTCGACTCTGGAATTGTCTTCCATGTTCCATGCATAGGCATCTGCCCAGCGGATCAGATCCGTATCCAGGGCAACAGATTCCTTGATTTCATCCACGGAGCGGTAGAAGTCGAATGCCTGGATGGATTCCTCGTTGGACATATCCTCGACTGCCTTCGGCTTGACGACATTGATGTTGATCGTGATGCTGGTGCCCTTCTCGGTTGAGAACGTGCATTTGTATACACCCACTTCCGGCTTCAGATCATATTCGACTTTGGTCAGGGAGACATCTTCGTCATCATCGTTCCACGCCTGGGCATTGGCCCGGGCAATGATCTCGCTGTCGGTCAGATTCGGAACATCTTCAACGTCCATCAGGAATGAAGTCGCACTGATGCGCTCATGGGCTTCTTCATTGACCACATCGCGTTCCTTCGTCACATGCATCGTGACTGTCTTGGATGTACCGGAGCTTGTCTCGGCAACGACTTCATAGTGGACGCCTTTGAACAGAACCGACTTCACTTCGCCATTCAGAAGGCCCTTATTGCGCTCGACGATATTGATGTCTTCGGGACGGATCATGATATCCACCGGTTCGTTTTCCCGAAAGCCGTAGTCCACGCAGGCATAGTCTGCATCATCAAACGAAACCAGCCGGTCGTGTTTCATATTGCCGTCGATGATATTCGAATCGCCGACGAACTTCGCGACATATTCATTAACCGGTTCGTTGTAGATCTCAGTCGGCGTGCCGATCTGCTCGATCGCGCCTTCGCGCATGACGACGATCTTGTCGGACATGGTCAGTGCTTCTTCCTGGTCATGGGTGATGAAGATGAAGGTAATGCCGACTTCCTGCTGGATTTCCTTGAGTTCCAGCTGCATCTCTTTCCTTAAATTCTTATCCAGGGCGCTCAGCGATTCATCCAGCAGAAGCACTCTCGGTTCATTGACCAGTGCTCTGGCAATCGCGACACGCTGCTGCTGGCCGCCAGACATCAGGGTGACATCCTTATGTTCGAATCCTTCAAGCCCGACCAGCGAGATCATGCGCATGACCTTCTGATCGATAATGTCTTTCGGCTGTTTCTTGATCTTCAGACCGAAGGCAATATTGTCATACACATCCAGATGCGGAAACAGCGCATAGTGCTGGAATACCGTATTGACGTCTCTCTTATAGGCAGGAACCCCGGCAATATCCTCGCCATCCATGATCACATGGCCTTCCGTCGGTTCCAGAAATCCTGCAATAATTCTCAGCAGTGTGGTCTTTCCGCAGCCGGAAGGACCGAGAAGCGTGACGAATTCATTCTCGTAGATATCCAGCGTGATCCCCTTCAGTACCACCTGCTTGTCGAATGTCTTCACCACGTTCTGAATCTGAATCAGTTTCTTTGCCATAGCTGTTCTTCCCCTTTTCCTGATGATTTAGAAAATCGGCGGTGTGCTGATCCACAGCACACGGGCAGGCTTGTCTGCCCTGTTTTCAAGAAAATGCGCTTCGTTTCCCCGGATGTAGAAGTTTTCTCCCTTCCGGACGGCCAGCCCCTTTCGCTGGCTTTCGCGGCACAGATAGATCTTTCCCGCCAGCACATATCCGAATTCTTCTCCTTCATGCGGATCGATGATTTCCGTCTTGGCCTTCGGCTCCAGATCGACGATGATCGGTTCCATCTTGTTCTTCTGGGCATTCGGGACAATCCAGTGCACTGTTTCCTGATCCCGTTCATCCGTGAATTCATCGCCAGGGCCGAATATGACCTGTTCTTCTGTTTCTTCCGCGAAGAACTTGGACATATTCGTGCCGAGTGCTTCGGTGATGTCTTCGAGCGTCTGAATGGATGGAGACGCAAGATTCCGTTCCAGCTGGGAAAGGAATCCCTTGGTCAGCTCGGTCCGTGAGGCCAGTTCTTCCAGTGTGAGGTCATTCTGAATCCGCAGCTGCCGGATCCTTTTTCCGATATCCATCCCCCTGCTCCTTTCTGTTTAACATCAGTAAACAATCGGTTTGCAATCCCGAAACAGGAACATTATATCCGAGCATTGTTAAAAATCAACACAATTTCAAACAAATTGTTTAGTAATTATAAACCGAGGTTCTCATCCCTCCCAAAGGCAGAGAATTTCATCTGAAAAAGCACCCGCAGGTGCCTTCAGCTCCTTCCCTGTTCCTGATCGAGCCGAAAAATGTAAAATATATTTGACATTTCGAACTACAGCGTCTATTCTGTAGATGTCAGCTATAATTGACATATTGGAGGACTGTTATGAAATATCTTGCCGGCTTTGCACTACCGTTTGTGATCCTTCTGTTTCTGATGTATTTTGTGCGCGGCCAGAAACCGGTCACGTATGATGAGCGGCAAACGGCTGTTCGCTCAACTGCCTATAAGTATGCACTGATTACCGGTGTGCTTGCCGGGTTTGCGGCGTCATTTCTGCTTGATCTGCGCCTTCTTCCGATGGACGGCAGTTTTGCCCTGATTACGGTCAGTTCTTTGATGATCTGTATCTATGTCGTCTATTCCATCTGGAAAGGTGTCTTCTTCGGCATTTCCGGAAGCTGGAAAAGATGGGCACTCGTCATATGCATCCTCGGCGTCACCAATTTCTTCATCGGAATTACAAAGATTCTGCAGGAAGGGCTTCCGGAAGGAATCCTCACCAGTAACAACACCGATATCATCACGGGGACACTGTTTCTCATCATCTTTGCCGCAGCAATTCTTTCCAGCAGAAAAATGAATGACGAGGATCAATGAAAAACCTTAGACTTAAATCCGTAAGGACAGAAAAAAATCTATCCCAGCAGCAGCTGGCCGATCTTGTCGGCGTATCCAGGCAGACTATCAATGCCATCGAACAGGGCGACTATAACCCTACGATCCGGCTGTGCATCTCCATCTGCAAAGCTCTGGACAAAACACTGGACGATCTTTTCTGGGACCCGGATTCACAAAATGTCATTCGGTAGAAGCCACGCCCCTTTACGGGGCGGTTTTACGTTGTTTAGCCCTGATTCTCAATATAGTGTTCAATGGTTTCCTGAGATACCTGTCCTATCGATGCAGCAAAATAG
>NZ_VUMN01000003.1 GCF_009696165.1 Stecheria intestinalis
AGTGTTTATCGCCCAGATAAAAGGTCACTCCGGGACTTTTCCTTTCTCAATTAATGCCCATTATAAAGAGCAGCCCAGGGACAAACAACCTGAGCTGAAGATTGACATCATATTAGAGGCGTAACACCTACAAATGAAATGGTTCTGTTTTTAATGATCATGCATGGTCAAGCGTAATGTTGTAAGATCAAGGTAGTCATAGAGGGGAAATGTGACAATGAAATTGAGTATCGGAAAAGAACTGCGTTGGATAGCTGCATTGTGTTTTCTCGTTCTCGGAATGACAGGATTCAGCAATGGTTCCTTGTCAGAAGAAATCCTCGGGATCCTGGGAACATTACTATTGCTGTTATCTGGTGGAAAGCATCATCGTATTCCAGACGGCAGCAGACTGATTAAATCGGTTCTCTGCATTACCTGCCTCTTTACCATGGCATGTGCAGGGCAGGCGGCTGATGCATCCGCAGCGATTGCACCGGAAAGCACTGCTGCCGCGACAGCAATTTCGCAGGATTTAGCAGCTGAAGAGAATAACGCTGAACCAGCTTCTGACACATTAGAAACTCCGACGCCTGAAACTGCTGAAGCATCTACGCCAGAGCCGACTCCAACACCAACCCCTGCACCTACCCCGACTCCCACACTGTCACCTACTCCTATCCCAGAGCCGACACCAACTCCTACTCCGGAACAGACTCCGACCCCGGATGACTGCGGATGGGTATCAGATGCATCCTATGTTCAGGGAGGCTATTGTTCCTATCACCCGGAATGGTATTCCGATGCGGATCGGGTTCAGACGGAGACTTATACTGAGCAATCCGGAGGCGGTACAAGCAATTTCCAGACCTATGATGATCCGTATGCTGGAAGTGCTCCGTATATCGGTAATGCCAATTCCAGGAAGTTCCATTATTCCTGGTGCAGCAGCGTCTCTGATATGAAGCCATCTAATCGAGTGGAATTCTACAGCCGGGATGATGCAGTAAATTCCGGATATGTCCCATGCAAGAGATGCAATCCGTGAAAATATAAGGAAAGTCTTTCTATAATAAAACCGCTCAGAATAAGAATTCTGAACGGTTTTTAAATGGCGGAGAAGGAGGGGTTCGAACCCTCGCACGCTTGCACGTCTGCTGGTTTTCGAAACCAGTCCCTTCAACCACTTGGGTACTTCTCCGTGTGCCTGTTGATTATACCATAGCTGGAGGAATGGAGGTACAAGTTTTCAATCCGGATCCTGAGTCAGAACAGATCCTGGAATATATGTTAAGATCACTGCTGAAAGGATTGAATATGAAAGTTCATTTTTCAGATTATCTTACCCGGATAGCTCCGGGGATCCACAAGCTGATCAGCCTTCTGGAGGAACATTATGACTATGTAAGCGTGCTTTCGTCTGATTCTGTCGGGTTTCAGGCATCGATCATGCAGAGATCGAAGCAGATCAGCCACCAGACATTGACGACGGAGCGGGGAAATACGGTACGGGTATGCAGGAATGGCCTGTACAGCGAATATGCATTCAACGACTTTGATCCGGAACATCCGGAGGTAATGGAAGAGAAGATCTGCAGGAATCTGGATCGGCAGCTGGAACTGCTGCAGAAGACGGGAACTGCTGTCTATCAGACACCGGTGATGGAAGAAGAACCGCTGCAGTTTTCTGCAGAGATGGAAACAGAAGAAATGCCGGAGAACTGCGATCTTGAGAAACTGGTGAAGTTCTTCAGCAAGCTGAGTGAGGAAGGTGTTTCTCATCCGGATATTGTCGAATGCGTGGCAAATGCTTCTTCAACCCATATCTCGAAGATGTTCATGAGCCAGAAGCGGGATATGCGGCAGAGCTATGTGATTTCAGAAGGCATGGTTGCTGCAATCGGCATGAGAGATGGAAAGAGCGTTCAGGGCTATTCTGCGGTCAGCGGAAGAAAAGGACCGGAGATTTTCAGAGGCATGGATCAGTGCCTGAAGGAAGCGCTGAAGCAGGCAGATGAACTGCTTGGAGCTGAAACGGTGAAGCCTGGCATGTATGATGTGATCCTGTCTCCGGAGGTATCCGGGCTGATTGCGCATGAAGCATTCGGCCATGGGGTTGAGATGGATATGTTTGTGAAGAACCGGGCGCTTGGCAAGGATTATATCGGGAAGCGGGTAGGTTCTGATCTGGTTACCATGCATGAAGGAGCTGCGGTTCTGGAAGAAGTTTCTTCGTATGCGTTTGATGATGAAGGAACGCTGGCTGGAGATGTGGTGGAAATTGATCATGGCATTCTGAAGACCGGCGTATGCGATGTATTGAGTGCACTGCGTCTTCATACGAAGCCGACAGGAAACGGAAAGCGGCAGAACTTCGAACATAAGGTTTATTCGCGCATGACGAATACGATCTTCGAGGGAGGAAATGATTCCATGGAAGATATGATCCATTCGATTTCTCATGGCTATCTTCTCTCTGGCATGTATTCCGGCATGGAAGATCCGAAGCACTGGGGCATTCAGTGTATTGTGCAGAGAGGATATGAAATCAGAGATGGAAAGCTGACCGGCAAGGTATGCGGACCGATTGTGCTGACCGGATATGTACCGGATCTGCTCGGATCGATCTCAATGGCTGCGCATGATGTGCAGGCATTCGGTTCGGGTTATTGCGGCAAGGGCTATAAGGAGTTCGTCAAGGTTTCTGACGGCGGTCCTTATCTGAAGGCGAAAGCGAGGTTAGGCTGATGGATGAGAAAATCCTGGAATTGCTGAAAGAGTCCGGTGCAGCTGGCTGGGAAGTCACGGATACGGTGAAAGAAGGATGGGAGTTCTATTTCATCCGTCATGAACTGGATCAGAACCGGATTGTGGATACCGAGCATGTAACGGTATGTGTGTATGAATCAATCGGAGATGGAAAAGAAGTTGGTTCTGCAAGAATGGAGATTCCGGCTGGTTCGGAAGAATCAGAAGTCAGAGATATGATCGCGCAGCTGCGCAGAGAAGCATCGCTGGTGAAGAATCCGTACTATGAGCTTCATCATCCTGGTTCTGGTGTACCGGAATCTCAGAAAGCGATAGATCCTGCGGTGATTGCAGAGGATTTCATCCGCACGATGACAGAACTTCCGGAGACGGAGAGTGAGGATATCAATTCCTATGAGATCTTCACGAGCTCGATGAAGCGGAGATTCATCAATTCCAATGGAATTGATGTGACTTCGGTGTATCCGGAGTCAATGATCGAAGTAGTTGTCAATGCCAGAAAAGACGGACATGAAATCGAACTGTACCGGAACTATACGTCCGGAACGTGCGATGCAGAGATGCTGAAGAAGGATCTTGCAGAGACGATGCAGATGGGCAGAGATCGTCTGAATGCAGTATCGACGCCTGCTCTTGGATCTGGCGATCTGGTGCTGGCTGGTCCGGATGCAGCAAAGATCTATGAGTATATGACGGCTCATCTTTCTTCAGATTATATCTATCGGAGGTTCTCAGACTGGGCGATCGGAACCGAAGCAGTGAAGGAAGTAAAGGGAGATCGTTTCACGGTGAAATCGGTAGCTCATCTGAAGAACTCTTCGCATAATACCGGATATGACAGCGAGGGTGCAACCGTCAGAGATCTGGTGCTGATGAACAACAATGTGCCTGAGGCGTACTGCGGCAGTCAGCAATGTGCATATTATCTCGGGCTGAAGGATTGTTTCCGGGCTCAGAACTATGAAATCTGCGGCGGAAGCAGGTCGGCAGAAGAACTGCGGAGCGGGAATTATCTGGAGGTTGCGGAGTTCTCTGATTTCCAGGTGAATCCGATGACTGGTGATCTTGCTGGTGAGATCAGACTTGGCTACCTGCATCAGGATGGCAAAGTAAAGATTGTCACCGGGGGCTCGGTTTCCGGAAATATGCATGTGCTGATGAAGGAGATGTATGGTTCGAAAGAACAGCGTCAGTACGATACGATGGTGATTCCGGCAGTCACGCGGCTGTGCCATGTGCAGATTGCCGGTGCAGAGTAACCATCAGGTTGACAGAGTCAGACTTCGTGTCTGACTTTTTGCTTTGCGGGAAGTGATTCTGTATTGATCGTGCAGATTATGCTAAATTAGGTGCTATGAAAAAAAGTGAGGGGAAAAAGCTCCGCTTTCCGAATAAGCGGAGCATGGTCTTGTATTTTCTGTCAGGCTCGGGAAAGTATTTTGCCGCGAGTCTGATTTCAGCATGTCTGGTAACTCTGCTTGACATGGTCAATCCGAAGATCATCGGTTTTACGGTTGACTCGGTGATCGGTGACGAGCCGGCTTCGCTGCCGACGTTTCTGGAGCAGCTCTGGGAGAAAGCAGGCATGCATGGACCGCATGTGCTGATTCTTGTTGCGGGTCTGGTCGTGGTGCTGGCACTATTAAGGTCCATGTTCCGGTATGTGTTCCGGCTGATGAATTCGAAGGGCTCGGAAAGGTTTGTGAAACGGATCAGGGATCAGGTATTCGCACATCTATTGAATCTTCCGGTGAGCTGGTATTCGGATCATCAGACCGGCGATATCATCCAGCGCTGCACCTCAGATGTGGAGACGATCAAGATGTTCCTGCAGGAGCAGCTGACCTCTTTGTTCCGGATCGTGCTGATGATCGTGATGTCGCTCTGCTTCATGGCGGGAATCAGCGGCCGGCTGACGCTTTATGCGGGTCTCTTCATTCCAGTGATCATCGGCTACAGTATCTTCTTCTACTATAAGATCGGTGCTTCATTTGAAAAAGCAGACATCGAAGAAGGAAAGCTGTCAGCCATTGCCCAGGAGAATCTGACGGGCGTCCGGGTTGTGCGGGCTTTCGGCAGAGAGCAGTATGAGAAGACGAGATTTGCGAATCAGAATGATCAGTACACGAAGTTCTGGATCAGACTGATGAAGTATCTTTCGGTGTTCTGGTCCTGCGGCGATCTGTTTTCCTATCTGCAGATTCTGACGGTGCTGTCGGCTGGTGCGGTGTTCTGCGTGCATGGCGAGATGACGGCGGGCAGCTATATTGCGTTTCTATCCTATAATGCGATGCTGACGTGGCCGGTGCGTATGCTCGGCAGAATCATTGCAGATCTCTCCAAGACCGGAGTTTCCATCGACCGTATCCGGGAGATCATGAATGCGGAAGAAGAACAGGATAAACCAGATGCACTGACTCCGGATCTGCTTCAGGATATCGTCTTTGATCATGTCTCGTATCAGTATGAGAACGGAGCCGGAGAGATTCTGGATGATGTGTCTTTCACTGTGAAGGCTGGTTCTACGGTTGGCATTCTCGGCGGCACCGGGTCCGGAAAGTCGACGCTGATGTATCTGCTGGATCGCATGTATTCGCTCTCGAAGGGGAAGATCACAATTGGCGGAGTGGATATTGCTGATATGAAGGCATCCTGGGTCAGAACCCAGATCGGAATGGTGCTGCAGGAGCCGTATCTGTTCTCGCGCACGCTGTTTGAGAATATCCGGATTGCCAAGCCGACCGCGAATCTGAAAGAAGTAAGACAGGCTTCTGAGATTGCTGATCTGGATGATACGGTGGAACACTTCACAGATAAATATGAGACATTCGTCGGAGAAAGAGGCGTGACGCTGTCCGGTGGACAGAAGCAGCGGACGGCGATTGCGCAGATGCTGATCCGGAAGCCTCCGATCATGATCTTCGATGATTCGCTTTCCGCAGTCGATGCGGAGACGGATGCGAAGATCCGTACCGCGATTCATGAAAGCAGCGATACTTCAACCGTGATTCTGATTGCACATCGGATCACGACGCTGATGCAGGCAGATCAGATCATCGTGCTGGATCAGGGCAGAGTTGCCGAGCAGGGAACGCATGAGCAGCTGCTGGAGAAGAACGGCATCTACCGGAAGATCTATGATCTGCAGATGCAGGGACAGGAGGGCTGATCATGAGCGAGAAGAAAAAAGAAGAGCAGGTTTCTCTTCCGTTCTTCGGAATTCCGAAGCTGATGCCCTATGTGCGTCCTTACCGGAAGAAGCTGATTGCGATGATGATTCTCGGACTTGCCGCATCGGCAATTGACTCGGTGTATCCGCTGTTCAATCAGTATGCACTGAATCATTTCATCACGCTGAAGACGCTCGATACGATGCCGCAGTTCATCTGGCTCTATATTGCTATTCTCGCAGTGCAGGTCATCATCAATCTGATCAGCACTTTCTGGGCAGGCCAGATTGAAATGAGTGTGGACCATGATCTCAGAGATGCAAGCTTCAGCCATCTGCAGACCCTGTCTTTCTCTTATTTTAATCAGAATAATGTCGGGTACATTCATGCAAGAGTCATGAGCGATACCGGCCGGATCGGAGAAATCGTTGCCTGGCGGTTCATGGATCTGATCTGGAATGGATCGTATCTGATCTTCGTGCTTGTGATCATGCTGAAGATGAATGCAAGGCTGACGGCGTGGATCGTGCTGCTGGTACCGATTGCAGTACTTCTGATCAGCTGGTTCCAGAAGCGGATTGTGACTCTGAACAGGCGGATCCGGGAGATCAATTCGACGATTACCGGGAATTTCAATGAGGGCATCACCGGCGTACGTTCCATCAAGACGATGGCAGTGGAGTCGGTGATCAATTCGGACTTTCAGAAGGATTCCGAGCGCATGCGGAAAGAGTCCGTGCATGCGGTGCATTACAGTGCACTGCTTTCAGCAACGATGGTGCTGATGAGTTCCATGGCACTTGCAGTTGTGCTGTGGCGAGGCGGCATGATCACAGCAGAGCAGGTGATGTCGATCGGAACGCTGTCAGTGTTTATGAGCTATGCGCTGAATCTCATGGATCCGATTGAAGCAATTGTGCAGACGATCTCTGCACTGGTTGCTTCCCAGGTGAATATCGAGCGGTTCACGAAACTGATGAATACCGCTTCTGATGTCGCAGATTCTCCGGAAGTGATTGAGAAGTACGGAGATACGTTCCATCCGAAGAAGGAAAACTGGGAACCGCTGCATGGTGATGTTGAGTTCCGTGATGTGACATTCCGGTATCCGGACGGAACGGAGAATGTCCTCGAGCACTTCAACCTGAAAGTGCCGCAGGGGACCAATGTGGCAATTGTCGGGGAGACCGGAGCAGGCAAGAGCACATTAGTCAATCTCGTCTGCAGGTTCTATGAACCGACCAGCGGACAGGTGCTCATTGATGGAAGAGATGCCCGAGAGAGAAGCCAGCTCTGGCTGCATTCCAATATCGGCTATGTGCTGCAGACGCCGCATCTGTTTTCCGGAACAGTCCGGGACAATCTGCGCTATGGAAAACCGGATGCGAGTGATGAAGAGATCATGAAAGCATTGCAGATGGTTTCTGCGGACTTCGTGATCCGCAAGATGGATCATGGCCTCGACAGTGAGGTCGGCGAAGGCGGAGATCTGCTTTCAACCGGGGAGAAGCAGCTGCTGTCATTTGCCAGAGCATTGCTAGCTGATCCTCGGATCCTGGTTCTGGATGAAGCTACTTCTTCGATTGATACCGTGACAGAAAAGGCAATTCAGAATGCCATTTCAGCAGTCACGAAGGGAAGGACTTCCTTTGTGATAGCTCATCGTCTTTCCACAATTGTTGATGCAGATGTGATCCTGGTCGTGAGGGATGGCAAGATCATTGAGCGTGGAACACATCATGAACTGATGAGACAGAGAGGGTACTACTATAGTCTTTACACGCGTCAGTTTGAACTTTCGGCACCGGATCTGGCAGAATAAGAGAAAATGTGTTTTCTGTAAGCAATGAAAATTTCCGGATAAAAAGTGATGCAGATGTGAAAAACGTGAAAATTCTGTGAAATGACAGTGTTGTTTTCTTGAACACTTTAAGCTAAACTCAAACCATAGCAATTGAATCAGGAGGGAAAAGCTATGAAGAAATTATCTGCAGTTCTGCTTTCTGCGATGATGGGTGTCACTCTGGCTGGATGCGGCGGATCTTCCGCTGCAGCAACAGCAACAGCGTCGGCAAACGCTTCCGCAGCAGCAAGTGCAAGCGCAGGCACCGAGGAGTACATGTCCGATACTGCAGCCGCTGACATCAAGCTGGCTGACACGGACAATCTGACCGAGTACACGTCGTATCAGATCCAGTCGATGGATTATCTGGTTACAGCACTTGCTGAAGACCATGAATACAATGCAAACTTTGTGGATGGTCTGCTCGAGAATGATACGTATGGCAACCTGGCACCGTGCCTGGCTACCAGCTACGATGTCAGCGATGATGGTCTGACTTACACATTCCATCTGAGAGATGGTGTCAAGTGGGTTACCAACACTGGTGAGGAATATGACACGGTAAAGGCGGATGACTTCGTTGCCGGACTTCGCCATGGTGCTGAATTCAACAGCGGTACCGCATGGCTGATGCAGGGTGTCATCAAGGGCTATTCTGATTATATGGCCAATGGTGATTACTCGGATGAGGCATGGGACAAGGTTGGTGTCAAGGCAGTCGATGACCTGACTCTGGAATATACGCTGGAAGCTCCGACGCCTTACTTCCCGTCCATGACAACTTATGCAGTTCTCTATCCGGTCAACCGTGAATTCCTGGAATCCCAGGGAACTGGCTGCAAGCTTGGTGCTCCGGATCAGACTTCCTGCTCCTTCGGAACAACGGATGCTGGTTCCATTCTCTACAATGGCGGCTACATTCTGACTTCCTATGATCTGGAATCTTCCATCGTCATGACGAAGAATGACAGCTACTGGGATGCTGATCATGTCTACATGAAGACAGTCACGAGAATCTATGATGATGGTTCTGATCCGTATTCTGCTATCCGTTCCTTCGAACAGGGGATCTATGCTTATTCTCCGATCTCTGCTCAGTGGGAGAACTTCGATGAGTACATGACGAAGTATGCAGGATATACCACAGAATCTCTGCCGAACTCTTCCGTATTCGGAATTGTCTTCAATATGAACCGTGTCACGTTCGACAACACGAACTATGCAACGGATACTGCAGAAGCTGAGCGTACGCACAATGCAATTCTGAATGAGAACTTCCGCAAGGCACTCCGTGCTTCCTGGGATCGTACATCTTATCTGATGGTTTCTGCTCCGGAAGATCTTGCTAAGGGCATGCTCCGCAATATGAACAACTTCCCGGATGTCGCCCGTACTTCGGATGGAACTGCCTATGGCGATCTGGTAACGCAGGCTTATGATGCTCGCACTGGTACGGATATTGATCTGTCCGATGGTCAGGATCCGTTCTATAACAAGGACGAAGCTCTGAAGTATCTCGAAGCTGCAAAGGCAGATGGTCTGGACATCAGCGCTGACAAGCCGATTCACCTGGATATGCTTGTAATTGAGACCAACAAGAGACTGGTTGACCAGGCACAGTCTCTCAAGGATTCCGTTGAGTCTGCAACTGATGGTCAGATCGTGATCGAACTCGTTATGAGAGATGAGGATACGGTCAAGAACATTGCTTACTACAGCAACAGCCCTGCAGAAGCAGATTATGACATCTCCACCTTCACCGGATGGTCTCCGGACTATGCAGATCCGAAGTCCTTCGTTGATATCTACAGCCCGGTTTCCGGCTACTACATGAAGTCCATGGGTCTGACCGATTCTTCTCAGACTGCAGATGCAGTAAATGAGGGCGATCCGGTCTATGGCTCTGATGATGATATCAAGGAACAGGTAGGTCTTGCGGAATATGAAGAGCTCTACCGCAAAGCAGATGCGATCTATGATGATCTCGATGCTCGTTACAAGGCATTCGCGGAAGCAGATGCAGAACTGGTGGACAAGTGCTTCTTCATTCCGGGCCAGATGCAGTCCAGAACCGTACGTGTGACGCACGTTGTTCCGTTCAGCCGTGTCTATTCTTCTACCGGACTTACCGAGTACAAGTACAAGGGACTCAAGCTCCAGGAAGGCCTTGTAACCACTGATGATTACGACAAGGCTTACGAAGACTTCCAGACAGGCGGAACCGCAGCAGTTCTGACTGGCACAAACTGAGAAGCTTCTGATTAAGCACAAAGAGAGGCAGAAATGTCTCTCTTTTCTTTTCAGAAAATGCATAGTGTATTTTCAGAATGAGTGGACAATCTCATGAAACCTGACAACCGGTTCATGGCATTATGAAACAGGTATGATATAATAACAAAGCACATTTTCTTTAATAATGCCTGTTTCAGGAGGGGATCAGACATTATGAGATGATTTGCAAGGAAAAGGAACGGATTTGGTATGGCTAAGTATATTCTATCGAGGCTGCTGAGGTCCATTGTGGCCTTATTTGCAGTGATGTCGATCATTATCGTCATGATCTTCACGCTGATTCCGCGCAGCAAGGTTTTTGACAATGATCCAGCTTTCACTAAGATGAAAGGCGAAACCAAGACGCTGTACATGCTGCAGAAGTACGATCAGCTCGGTTATCTGGATTATCAGCGGAAGAGCGATTTCTGCCAGACGATATACGGAGAGGGTACAGAGAAAGCTGCTGCTTGCTCAGTGAACGGTTCCCAGGAGCAGACAGACGCTATCGCAGCGATGGAAGCGAAAGGATATGTCACTGCCAAGCAGAAGAATGGCGATCCGTATGTGACCCATGATTACAACTGGCTGGAACTGCTGGGACATTATTATTCCCAGATGCTTGAGTTTGATCACCCTGGTTATATTCAGGACGATGAGAATCCGGATCTTGCAAGAGGATATTCGATCGGAACCAACCCCTATAATGGAACTCCTGCAATTACGTGCTCCGGTTGCAATTATAAGTATCAGATCTACTTTGACGCGAGCTTCCCATTCATTCATCAGAACTTCTTCCACTTCAATTTCGGTACTTCCTATCCGACGAACCAGGGCCTTGATACGATTCAGGTGATTTCGGAAGGACAGGGCGAGCTGAAGACGGTCACGCAGACCTTCGAAACCGGACTTTCGGAAGACTCGGCTATTATTCAGACAACCTGCCGCTACAAGGCCTCCCCGGATCGTCTGGATGCCAAGAGATTCGCTGACCATTATGCAGACTGCGAGTCCAGCTATACGCAGCCTTCCATGATCGCGACGTCCTACATCATGGGAATCATCTCCCTGATCATCGCATATGTGTTCGGAGTTCCGCTGGCAATTGATATGGCCCAGCATAAAGGAAAATTCCGCGACAAACTCGGAATTGCTTATATCAACATTCTGATTGCAGTTCCTTCTCTTGCCTTCATCTTCTTCATGCGTTCGATCGGCACACTTTTCGGACTCCCCGACAAGTTCCCGCAGCTTGGCTTCCAGGATGTGCGTTCGTGGCTCATGCCGACGCTGATTCTGGCCTTGCTCAATACGCCTTCCCTGATGATGTGGGTAAGACGCTATATGATCGACCAGGTCAATGCGGACTATGTCAAGTTTGCACGGGCAAAAGGTCTTTCCCAGAAGGAAATCTTCCGCAAGCATATTCTGAGAAATGCAATCATCCCGATTGTGAATGGAATTCCTTCTTCAGTGATTCTCTGCATCTCCGGTGCATTCATCACTGAGTCAGCATTTGCAGTTCCGGGCATGGGCAAGATGCTTCCGGATGCGATCACGAAGATGAACAACAATATGATCATCACACTGACGTTTATCTTCACTGCCTTGTCCATTCTTGCCGTACTGCTTGGTGACCTTCTGATGACGCTGGTGGATCCGCGGATTCAGCTGACTGCGAAAGGAGAAGACTGATGTCTGAAATGAATGTAAAAGATGATCGCTTTACCTTTCAGAAAGCTGATGACTCTGCTTCCGAGCATATTTCCGCCCCGAAGTACAGCTACTGGAAGAGTGTATTCCGCCAGTTCTTCCGTTCTAAGCTTGCGATCATGCTATTGGTTGTCGTTATTGCAGTTGTCCTGCTTTCCATCTTCCAGCCGATGTTTTCAGGATATTCTCCGATGAAGACTCCGAACATCAATAATCAGGCGATGAAATATATCCGTCCGAACTCCACGTACTGGTTCGGAACTGATGATAAGGGGAACTCTCTGTTTGATGCCGTCTGGGCAGGTACCCGCAATTCTCTGATCGTTTCCTTCTCCGCGACGGCGATCACCGTCCTTGTCGGTGTTATCGTCGGCATGTGGTGGGGCTTCTCGAAGCGTGTCGATGCAGTCATGATCCAGGTCTATAACGTCCTTGCGAATATTCCGACCACGCTGATTGCAATGGTCCTGGTATATGCACTTGGTTCCGGCATGGGGTCTCTGATCTTCGCACTTTCGATCACATCCTGGGTCAGCGTTGCTTACTTCATCCGCGTGCAGGTCATGATCATCCGCGACCGCGAATATAACCTTGCAAGCAGATGTCTTGGCACTTCGACCTGGACGATGATCACGAAGAACATTCTTCCGTATCTGGTTTCTGTTATCATGACGGAAATCAGCCGTGATATTCCTTCGTTTATTTCCTATGAAGTATTTCTCTCATATCTCGGAGTCGGTCTTGGCAGACAGTATGCGTCTCTGGGTCAGATGATCCGTGACTATTCGCCATATCTGGTGTCTACGCCGTATCTGTTCTGGATTCCGGTCACAATTTCCGCAGTGATTTCAGTTTCGCTTTACATCGTCGGCCAGACACTTGCGGACGCAAGTGATCCGCGTACGCATATGATCTGAGGAGGCAGGGAACGATGTCAGAAAATAAAGAAAAAGATATCATCCTGTCAGTCAAGGACCTGCAGGTAAAGTTCCAGGTGCGCGGCCGCGTGCTGACAGCAATCCGTCATATCTCCATGGATTTCGAGGCTCATAAGGTTGTTGCGATTGTCGGTGAATCCGGTTCGGGCAAGTCGGTATTCACGAAGACCTTCACCGGCATGCTGGATGCAAACGGCTCAGTTTCCGGCGGTGAAATCTGGTTTGAGGGAAAGGATATCTCCAAATTCACGACCGATGCACAATGGGAAACCATCCGCGGCGTCAAGATCGCTACCGTTTTCCAGGATCCGATGACTTCCTTGAATCCTGTCCGCACGATCGGCGACCAGATCTCTGAAGTCATCATCAAGCATCAGAAGAAATCCAAGGCAGAAGCGAAAGCAGAAGCCATCGAGCTGATGACAAAAGTCGGTATTCATGATCCTGAGCTTCGCTATGATGAATATCCGTTCATGTATTCCGGGGGCATGCGCCAGCGGATTGTCATTGCCATTGCGCTCGCCTGCCATCCTAAGATCCTGATCTGCGACGAACCGACGACGGCTCTGGACGTCACGATCCAGGCACAGATCATTCGCCTGATCAAGGATCTGGCAGATGAGTACGGATTCACGACGATTTATATCACGCATGATCTCGGTGTTGTTGCAAACGTTGCTGATGTGGTCGCGGTCATGTATGCAGGTCAGATTATCGAATACGGTAACGTCGACGAGATCTTCTATGATTCCAGACATCCGTATACGTGGGGTCTGCTGTCTTCGCTGCCTCAGCTTGGCCAGAAGGGTGAAGAACTGTTTGCGATCCGCGGCACCCCGCCTTCTCTGTTTGAAGAGATCAAGGGAGACGCCTTTGCGCCGCGCAATAACTATGCAATGAAGATCGATTATGAAGAAGAACCTCCGTTCTTCAAGATCTCGGATACGCATTATGCCAAGACATGGCTTCTGGATCCGAGAGCTCCGAAGGTTGAACCGCCGGCTGCGGTGAAGAATCTTCATCAGCGCATGCTTGCACTGACATCGAAGGGAGGGATCTACGGTGACCGATAATAAGCATGAACAGCTTCATGTTCCGGCTGATGTGAAGCCGATGTATGACGAGAACGGCAGAGAAATCCTGGTTGATGTCAAGCACCTGGAAGTCACGTTCCACAATAACCGCAAGCATCGCTTCCGGGCCGTCAAGGATGCCAACTTCCGGATCTACAAAGGCGAAACATTTGCTCTGGTAGGCGAATCCGGTTCTGGCAAGACGACCATCGCCCGTTCCATCATCCGTCTGAATGAGACAAGTGACGGAGAAATCCTGTTCAAGGGCAAGAAGATCAATACCCGTCTGTCCAAGGAAGATCGTCAGTGGGTGGTCCGCAATATTCAGATGATCTTCCAGGACCCGGCTGCTTCGCTGAATGAGCGTGCAACCATCGACTACTGCATTTCCGAAGGTCTCTATAACTTCCATCTATACAAGGATGAAGAAGACCGGGAACGCAAGGTGGATGAAGCTCTCCGTTCGGTCGGACTTCTGCCGGAGCACAAGTCCCGCTATCCTCATGAATTCTCCGGCGGCCAGCGTCAGCGTGTCGGCATTGCCAGAGCCATGGTCATGGATCCGGAATTCATCATTGCCGATGAACCGATTTCGGCACTTGATGTCTCGATTCGTGCACAGGTTCTGAATCTGATGAACCAGTTCAAGAAGGAACACAACTTGACTTATATGTTCATCGCGCATGATCTCAGTGTGGTCCGCTACTTCGCAGACCGGATCGCTGTCATCCATAACGGACGCATCGTCGAAGTCGCCCCTTCTGATGAGCTGTTCCGCTATCCGCTGCATCCGTATACGCATTCTCTGCTTCAGGCTGTCCCGATGCCGGATCCGGAAATCGAGAAGGCAAAGCAGATCGTGATCTATGATGAGTCAAAGCGCGATTTGTCCGGCGAGAAACCGAAGCTGCGCGAGATCCGCCCAGGCCATTACGTATTCATGAATGATCGTGAGAAAGCTGAATACGAGAAGAAGCTTGAGGAAATGGAGAAAGAACCGATTATCGAGTAAGAGAAAACGTCCATCCGGACGTTTTCTTATACCCAAGTAAAAACCGAATCGGATAAAGCTATTTCATGACAGACGTTTTCTCATCGGAACCTTCGTTCATGATTCCGTTTTCTTTCTTCTTGTGACGCATCTCCATGCTTGCTTCAAAGCCGAGGGCAGCTCGCAGGGCGATGATGCATGCGAGTGAGATGTAGTCTTCGACATCATAGGCAATCGTCGTTTTCAGCACTTCGCCGCACATCAGAAATTCAAGGGCGGTGGAAATTCCTTTTTCCAATGAAACTCCTACTTCTTTCTCACGGATCCAGAGAAGCAGGGAGTTGATTGCGGAATAAAGCATCACGATGATTGCGGTCAGTTCAAGGCAGACGGAAGAAATGTCTACCAGCTGTCTGAGAAAAGCGTTCAGTGCATCAGCCATATCAGTTTGTACTCCTGTATTCGTTTTCATTGTACCGTATCTGCCCAAAGAATTCCTAGGTGTGCAATAATAGCTTAAAAGTTCTGGAGGAAAACTATGGAAGAGATTGAACGGATTATCGCATTATCCAATGCCTTCGGCCCGAGCGGTTTCGAAGACGAAGTCAGCGACCTGGTGAAAGATGAGCTGTCCTGGCTGGAACCGGAAGAAGATCATATGCGCAATGTGCGTGCCGTGCTGAATCCGGATTACTCCGGCAAGCCGAAAGTCATGCTGGACAGCCACCTGGATGAAGTCGGGGTGATTGTGCAGGCAGTCAAGCCTGACGGAACCATGAAGTTTCTGAAGATCGGCGGAATATCTGATAGCTCTTTCCCTTCCAGCAGGTTCAGACTGCGCAACCGTGATGGCAAGGATTATGCGGCGATTGTTGCCGCAAAGCCGCCTCATTTCATGACGGCGGCAGAGCGTCTGCAGCCAGTGTCTTTCGATCAGATGGTGCTTGATGCGGGCACCTGCAGCAGAGAAGAAACGGAACGGATGGGGCTTGGAATCGCAAGCCCGGGCGTTCCGGATGTGACATGCACGTATGATGAAGGAAGACAGCTGTTTGAAGGCAAAGCCTTTGACTGCAGAATCGGAGTTGCGGCGGAGATTCAGACGCTGGCAGAGCTTCAGGGAAAAGATCTTCCTTGTGTCGTGCAGGGAGCTTTCTCGGTTCAGGAAGAGGTAGGAGAACGCGGCGTCTATGCAAACTACAAGGCACTGAAACCGGATGTCATGATTGCCTTTGAGGGATGCCCTGCAGATGATACGTTCCAGGAGCCTTATCTGGTGCAGGCAGCGCTAAGGAAGGGACCGATGCTGAGACACTTCGATGTCTCAATGATCACGAACCCGCATTTTCAGAAGCTGGCACTCGATCTTGCTGTGGAGGAAGGCATTCCCGTGCAGGAAAGCGTACGCTCCGGGGGCGGAACAGACGGCGGCAGAATCTATCCGGAAGGGGTACCTTCCATCGTGATCGGCATCCCGGTCCGCTATATTCATTCAGGCAACTGCTGGTGCACGTATCAGGATTACCGGGCAGCGGTAGATCTGGCGGTGACGCTGGTTTCCCATCTGGATCAGAATACAGTTGATTCACTCTGAAACCGCATAGCAAAGCCATTCGGCAGATTGCCTGCACCTTGATAGAATGCTATAATAACCACGGTTGCAGGAGGCTTTACTATGGGACTGAAAGATAAATTATTCAACTTCGTCGCACCTGTCGATGAAGATGAAGACGATGATGAAGAAGAAGAAACTGAAGAAGAACCGGAATACAGGCAGAGTGAGACAAGACCAGTGAGCCAGTACGAGAGAACGAAAAATCAGAATGTCAGACAGGTATCTGCGGATACCAAGATGGTGCTGTTTGAACCGCGCAGCTTCGAAGAGGCTGAAGAGATTGCAAGACATCTCAAGAGCCGCAGAGCCGCAGTGGTGAATCTGCATCGTCTGCAGAGAGACTATGCCCAGAGAACGATTGATTTCCTGACGGGTGTTGTCTTTGCGCTGGATGGAACGATTCAGAAGATCGGCCATAACGTGATTCTCTGCACGCCGAAGAATGTCGGAGTGGATGGAGCGATTTCGTTAGACAGCGATGATGACTGATGAGAGAGAGGATGCTTTGATCCGTCTTCGTGATCTGCAGAAGCAGAGCGAACGCCGGCACATGCATGAAGAATCCTTCTTCCTGAATGAAGAAGAACTTGCCTCAGTTCAGTCAGAATTTCCCGAATCCGCATTGATCAGATATGACGGCGGATATGAGGGAGCTCGGAAAAAGAAAGTCATCTTTCTCAGAGATGAGGAGGATGACTTTTCTGATATTGTCTGCCTGAAAGCAGAGACAGATCAGCGCTTCCGCACGATCGGTCACCGGGATATTCTCGGTTCACTGATGAGTCTGCAGATCGACCGGCATAGTTTCGGGGATTTCTGGATGGAGGAGAACTGCATCTATCTGTATACCTCGGATCAGATGGGCAGGTTCCTGGAAGATAATCTCACCCGGATTTCGAGGCTGAATGTGTCGTTTCACCGGATTGAGGAACATCCGGTGCAGGTGTTCTATACGAAGAAAGTTGAAGCGGTAATTGCCAGCGAGCGGCTTGATGCGATCGTGGCTTCCCTGGCTCATTGTTCGCGGAATGAAGCCAAGGAAATGATCCGTCAGGGCAAGGTTCAGATCAATCATCGCGTTCTTGAAGCACCCGATAAAATGTGCGATAATGGCAATACGATTTCGATCCGGGGGACCGGCCGTTTTACGTATCAGGGGGTCCGGAATCACACGAAGAAGGATCGGATCGTAGCAGAATTCCTGCAGGACATCCAGGGAAAGGAGCGTTCGTCATGACAGCACCGAGACCGACATTCAGAGTCATGCGCAATGGGTATGATCGGTTTGCGGTGGATGATGCCATGGATCGCTATGCGTCTGAAGTGGAGAAGCTGCAGAAACAGGTTGAGCTTTATCAGAAGCAGCTCGAGGATGCGGAAAACCGCATGAAAGAGCTTCAGCGGCAGTATGAGGCACTGGAGAATTCTCTGGAAGCTCAGAAGCAGGCGGCTGACAATATTGCCAGGCTGTCGCTTCGGGAAGCCAATGAGATCATCGACACTGCCCAGAAGAATGCTGACTCGATTATTCATGAGAGTCTGGTGACTGCTCGTCTGATCCTGACGGATCTTTCCAAGCTGTATGGTGATGCAGACACGGTCAGAGATTCGACGAAGAAGAAGCTGGAGGGAATGATTCAGGAACTGGATGAATTCCGGCTTCCGAAGATGCCTGATCTGCGCTGGCTGAATGAAGCTGAACAGAAAATGCATTGATTGAGGACGTGCTCCTGTCTGAAGTCGTTATAGAGAGCTGCCGTATGGTGAAAGGCAGTACGCAATGGCATCGGAGACATCACCTCATGAGCATTCGCATTCTCACCGCGTTAAGGAGAGATTTCAAGAGGGCATGGCTTAAGCCATGAACTAAGGTGGTACCGCGCTATTAAGCGTCCTTAGAAGAGAAGGGCGCTTTTCTTATGTGCGTCCGGAGGGAGACTATGGATTATAAAGATACACTGAACATGCCGTCTACCGATTTCGAGATGAGAGGAAATCTGGCCAAGAAGGAGCCGGGAATTCTGAAGCAGTGGCAGGAACACAACTACTATCAGAACCTCCTGAAGCATCATGAGGGACAGAAGTCCTTCGTTCTGCATGATGGTCCTCCTTATGCCAACGGCAACCTGCATGCAGGAACTGCTATGAACCGCTGCATCAAGGATTTCATCGTCCGTACCCATGCCATGAGCGGCTATTATACCCCGTATTTCCCGGGCTGGGATACGCACGGACTGCCGACTGAGAATGCCATTCAGAAGCTCGGCGTCGATCGCAAGAAGATCCCGGCAAGCGAATTCCGCAAGAAGTGTGATGAGTTCGTTCATACCCAGATTGCCCAGCAGATGGAAACCGAGAAGCGGCTTGGTCAGATTGCGGATTATGAACATCCGTATATCACGCTGGACAAGCACTTTGAAGCACGCCAGATCCGCACGTTTGAGAAGATGGCACTCGATGGACTGATCTTCCAGGGACTCAAGCCGGTCTACTGGTCGCCGTTCAATGAGACTGCAGTCGCGGATTCCGAGATCATCTATAAGGATGTCAAGGATGCGACCATCTATCTGCGCTTCCAGGTTGCGGATGGAAAGGGAATCCTTGATTCAGATGATTACTTCGTGATCTGGACCACCACGCCGTGGACCATCCCGAGCAACGAGGCAGTCTGTCTGAATGAAGCGTTTGATTATGCGGAAGTGCAGACGGAAAAGGGCAAGCTTGTATTCCTTGCGAAGTTCGTCGATCAGCTGCTGGCCAAGTTCAATCTGACCAACCAGGGAATCCTCCGTACGTTCAAGGGAAAGGAACTGGAAGGCATCACCTATCACCATGTCGTCTTTGCGGATCGCGAGTGCCCGGTCATCCTCGGCAATCATGTTGAAGACCAGGATGGTACCGGCGTGGTTCATACTGCCGGCGGCCATGGTCTCGATGACTTCCTCGTCTGCGCGAAGTACGGACTGGCTCCGATCAACACGGTTGATTCGGTCGGCAATATGAATGAGAATGCCGGCAAGTATCAGGGCATGTTCTTCGAGGACTGCTCGAAGGCAGTGATTCGTGATATGAGCGAGTCTGGTGCTTTGCTGGCGGTAGAGAATATCGTCCATGCATATCCGCATGATGATCGTCTGAAGAAGAAGGTCATCTTCCGGGCTGTGAAGCAGTGGTTCTGCTCCATCGACAAGATCAAGCCGCAGGTACTGGACCAGATCGACAATCATATCGTCTGGCATAACAGCTTCGGCCAGAAGCGCATGCATAACATGATCCAGGATCGCGGCGACTGGTGCATTTCCAGACAGCGTCTGTGGGGTGTTCCGATTCCGATCTTCTACAACGAAGATGGTTCGCCGATCATGGAGAAGGAAGTATTCGACCATGTGGCTGATCTCGTTGATGAGTACGGGTCCAATGTCTGGTTCGAGCGGGAAGCGAAGGATCTTCTGCCGGAGGGCTATACGAATCCGAAGTCTCCGAACGGAAACTTCACGAAGGAAAAGGACATCATGGATGTCTGGTTCGATTCCGGATCGTCCTGGAATGAACTGATCGCAAGAGGTGATAAGTTCCCGTGCGATATGTACTTCGAGGGGTCTGACCAGTACCGCGGCTGGTTCAATTCTTCCTTGATTGTCTCGACTGCCGTCAATGGCTTTGCACCGTATAGAGAAGTGCTCTCTCATGGTTATGTTGTCGATTCCAAAGGCGAGAAGATGTCGAAGTCCCAGGGCAATGTCGTCAACCCGATGGATATCATCAATAAGAACGGTGCGGATGTATTCCGTCTGTGGGCGATGACGAGCGACTTCAAGGCTGATCTGAAGCTCGGCGAGTCCAACATCAAGCAGGTCAGCGATCAGTATCGCAAGATCCGTAATACCTTCCGTTTCCTGCTCGGCAATGTGAATCCGCAGGATTTCGATCCGAAGAAGGACATGGTTCCGTATGAAGAGCTGGAGCCGGTAGATCAGTACATCATGGTGCTGCTGGATGAAACGGCAGAAGAAGTCAGAAAAGATGTTCTGGACTATGACTATGTAGCTGCTTCCAAGGCGCTCATGAATCTCATGGTCAATGAGCTGAGTTCCTATTACTGTGATTTCACGAAGGATATCCTGTACTGCTCCGAGAAGAATGATCATCGCCGCCGTCAGGTGCAGTCGGTCTACTGGAATGCCGTCGACAGCCTGGTAAGGCTCTGGGCACCGTTCCTCGTCTATACGTGCGAAGAAGTCTGGATGCACTTCAATGATGATTCTGCTGAGAGCGTGCACTATACGGAGTTCCCGGAAGTGAAGCATTATGCCAATGCAGAAGAAGTTAAGAATACCTTCACGGAACTGATGAACCTGCGTGATGATGTGAACCGTGAACTCGAGAATGCCCGCAATGCCGGCATGATTCATTCGAGTCAGGAAGCTCAGGTTTCCATCACCTGCACAGAGGCAGATAAAGACCTGCTCGAAGGCACGCTGCCGGAGGTTGCTGCCCAGTGGCTGATTGTCTCCAAGGCAGTCGTTACTGCCGGAAGCGAGCGCAAGATCACGATATCTCATGCCGAAGGAACCAAGTGCCCGCGCTGCTGGAATTACAGCACAGAGGCCGATGAGAATGGTCTCTGCCCGCGCTGCCATGAGGTGATGAGCCATAAGGCATAAGCAATCATTAATGTTTCCATGGAAGATAGTCTGTATGGGCTGTCTTCCTTTATTTATGAATTCACTGCTGAAATTAGGTGACGCCTTTTACGTATGGGAAAAGCGGCGTACCAGATGATTTGAGATAAGGCGACAGTGTGGTGAGATGCAGAGATTAATTGCACTGAATTATGCCGGCCCGGGTGGGGAATAACGCTGAAGTCCTGACCAAAAAGAGTTATGCCACCTCGTAAGCATAGTTTTTTTGTGCGCTTAAAGGCGGATTACTCTTTCCCAGGAAGCTCTTTCTGCCTCTGCTTGCCCCATTCCACGTTTGCCTTCATTTCTTTCTTGTATTTTGAGTAGGTGTGGGTCGCTGCCAGGCTCGTTATGCATTTCCTTATCGTTAAAACGGGCCGCCAAAAATTATCAGGGGCTGAATCACGATGCCCTTCTTCTCTTTGGACTTCTTCGCTTCCAGCTTTTTTCCTTTGTTGTTGTCCCGCGTGTCACCGCGAATGGAGCGCACCTAGGCTCTGGCATTGGTGATTTACTCATCATCGATATCCGCAAACCAGTAGGAATCTTCGCCAACCTGTATTGCTTTCCATTTTTGAAGAGCTGTCTGTACCCGTTCACCTGTCAGCCCATAGGTCCAGTTGCGTCTGTCATCTTTGGCCGGCGGATACTTTTGCTTGTACTTCCGCTGGATCAGCCGAATCATGACGAGCGCGATCATGCATATGAGAAGGTNTGCATAGATGTGCTCCGACTTGTGGACATACATCGGTCTGGTATCCAGCGGTCCTTTCATTTCCTCGAACTGGTTTTCGATTCTTGACAGGCCATGGTATTTGTCGATCACGTCTGTGGAATCCATGTTGTTGGCCAGATACATCTGATACATTGCATCAAGCATCTGATCAGCAGTGAGTGAACTGTATTTCTGTTTGAATTCTGCCTCAGTTTCCACGTAATTATTACATCACGGGAACCTCAGAAAAGCTTATAATTAAGCCTTTTTATGAGATTCCATGCATACTTTTTCGAGACTGTTTCCATGGACCTTTTCTGATCAATTTTCAATCCCTGCATCAGCCATCCGTACTTCCGCAGATATTAACTCCATTGATCTCAACCCTGATGAACTCAGGGGTGCGCTCTATTACTGTGACCGGAAGCACTTCAGAATGATCACAACCGCCATCATCGATGGCTTCTCTCTGATCGCGACGAAGGTGCCGTAGAATGCTTCATAATTGAAGCCGTTCTCTTTGCAGTAATCCTTTATTGTTTTCCCGCTATGCTGATACTCTTTCAGAAACGGAAGCTACCATTCATGAGTATGAATATCTTTTACCGTGACCCTTCTCCTTAGCCTCTCTCTAGGATAGGGTCTTCGGCAGCCTCCAACAAGTTGCATACCTATTGAAGCTTATAAAGGAGATGACAAATAATAAGAAACTGTTAGCGCCAGGATAAAAGGGCAAATTTATTGTGAAGATCTTATGCTTCATAACATAACAAAGCGAGACATATTCTAATTGCAAAACAGTACAGACCGACTATTAAAAAAGTAATATTCGTGAACGTATTGACAAATCAACTTGTATGCATGAATATTAAGACGAACGATCGTACTAGTCTTCACAATACTAGGGTATTTTCATTCAAACAAGAAAGGAGTGTTTTGGAATGAAAAAAGACTACATAAGCCTGACAGTGAACAAGAGGCAGTATCGTTTTTCAATTGGAACTGCTTTTGGTCAGGTGCCGCCTTCTGAAACGTTACTGACGACGTTGAGGGAGCGGCTTGGACTTACCGGCACAAAATCATCATGTAATGAAGGAGCATGTGGGTGCTGCACAGTGATCATGGACGGGGATGCAGTTACCTCGTGCATGATCCTGACTGCAGAATGTGATGGGAAAGACATTACTACGATTGAAGGATTAGAAGATCCTGAAAAAGGCCTAGATCCTATCCAGCAGGCATTTATCGATGAATATGCGTTCCAATGCGGCTATTGCACGCCTGGAATCATCATGGCGGCAAAAGCTCTTCTGATGAAAAATCCTCATCCGACTCCGGATGAAATTAAAGAAGCGTTGTCCGGAAACTATTGCAGATGCGTCAGTCATTATACAGTTCTTCGCGCTGTGAATCGCGCTGCGGGAAATCCGGAAGACACCACGGCTGTAATGCACTATGCAAAAGATGATGTAGAAGATCCGATCTGCGTCCGTGAGAACAAGCACCCATCTCCGTTTGCGTATGGTTCTGAAAATGATCATTCATCACCAGATTGAGGAGGTTGCAGGAAATGAGTAAGAAAATGAATTTCCGTGATATTGTTCAGCCGAATTATAGGCATGTCGGTAAATATATGCCGCGTATTGAGGCAAAAGACATTGTTACAGGACATGCAACATTCCTGGATGACTATAATGTGCCGGGTCAATTGTATGGAAAGACCAAGCGAAGTCCTTATCCTCATGCAAAGATCAAATCCATTGATATTTCTAAAGCGGAAGCATACCCAGGTGTACGCGCAGTTGTAACTTATAAAAATGTTCCTGAACAGTGGGGATTGGGCTTGCCGGTCCATCGCCATCTTCTGGAAGATGAAGTTTGGTATGTTGGAGACCTTGTAGCTTTAGTTGCTGCTGATACGGTTGAAATCGCAACTGAAGCTCTTGACTTGATTGATGTAGAGTACGAGGAACTGCCGGCTGTTTATTCAGCTGAGGAGGCTTTGAAAGAGGGTGCGCCTCAGCTTTATAAGAGATTTCCTGGAAACCATGTTGATAATGGAATTAAGTACTTCCAGCCGGATGGACCATGGTGGCAGATCATCCGCGGAGATGTCAAAAAGGGTTTTGAGGAGTCTGATTATATTGCAGAAGACAAGGTTGAATTTAACAAGATGCCTTTCCCGGGAGCACCGGAAGCACCTAGTGTAATTGCGAAATGGACAGGCGAAGAGAATTTCACGTTGTGGGCATCTTCTCAAAGCTCGCATATTCTTAAGCTGATGGCAGAAGGCCGTATTCCGAAATCAAACTTCGATGTCAGGACCTTCAATGTCGGCGGATCTTACGGAAATAAGCAGTCAATGATGACAACAGTGTTATCTGCATGCATGCTGTCAAAGGTTACTGCCAAACCTGTAAAGATCATCATGACTAAGTCTGAGCAGCTGATGTGCTACGAAGTCCGGCTTGGAAGCACAATGAATGCCAAGATCGGGATGACAAAAGATGGGATCGTAAACGCGGTCGAAGGAAAATGGTTAGTTGATACTGGAGCAATTGCAGATTCTGTTCAGGGACAGGTTGGCGTTGGTCTTGGCGAAGCTCAGCTCGTCTGTGCTAAGTGCCCTAACTGGAACATGGATAGCGAAATTGCGGTTACAAACCGTCAGGCTGCAGGCATTGTTCGCGGATATGGTGGTCAGGAGCTTAACAGCTGCTTGGAACGCCTAATGTGCACTGCAATGAAAGCAGGCAATTTCAATCCGCTTGATGTTTTCAAGAAGAACTATATTGCTCCAGGTGATCGCTTTATCTGGCGTGATGGCCGTTGGTGGCAGAGCCGTTCTTCTATGTTCTTCCCTGAAGCGATGCAGGGTGCTGCTGATCGCTTCGGATGGGATAAGAAGTGGGTTGGCTGGAACAAGCCTTACTGGGTCAGCGAAGATGGAAAGCGTGCAAGAGGCGTTGGTATGGGTGTCATCGGCAATGCTGACATCAATGAAGACAATACCGAAGCTATTGTCCGCATTATCCCTGATCTGGTCGGAAATCCGAGAGCTTCCCGTGCTGTTATCGAAATGGATATTACCGAATCTGGTATGGGTACGAGAAGTAATGTTGTGAAGCAGGTCGCTGAGGTACTCAATGTGCCGGTTGATCGTGTCTATATTACGGAACCAGGTTCCAAGTATAATCCTTCAAACTATGGCTTGTGCGGATCTCGCGGCGTCATTACAACAGGAAAGGCTGCTACTCTTGCGGCTGAAGAATGCAAGAAGAAAGCACTTGAACTTGCTGCGACTTACTTCAAGCGGTCCGTTGACCAGATGGAGACAAAGGACTTCATGGTCTATGTCAGAGATACTCCTGAACTGAAGGTTCCAATGTTCAAATTGTGCCCGAAAGAGCTCAGTATCGTTGGTTATGGAAAGCACATGGAACTATTCAATATTCCTAGCTGTATTGCAGTGTTTGCTGATGTTGAAGTAGATCTGGAAACAGGAAGACAGAGACTGCTTCATATTGGAGCAGGAACTGATATCGGACAGGTTCTGGATCCGAAGGCTTTAGAGATGCAGCTTGAAGGTGGAATCGGATCAGCATGCTTCGATACAGCTTCATTTGAAGAGTGCATCCAGGACCACGAAACAGGCCGGTTGGTTACGTCTAATCTGCTTGATTATAAGTGGCGGACATTTAATGAGTTCCCAACCTACGATGCATATGTTATGGAGTCTCAGATTGATTCCTATATGTTCCGTGCACTTGGAATTGGCGAAGTGTCTGGAGCGGCAGGTGCAGGAGCAGTTTTGATGGCGGTATCCAATGCTACCGGGGTTGATATTAAGGAATATCCTGCAACGCCTGCGGTAATCCTGAAAGCAATTGGAAAGCTTTGAGAAGGAGGTAGAAAAAAATGAGAAATTTTGAATATGAGACAGCATCATCCTTCGAAGAAGCATCACAGCTGATTCGTGAAAATTCTGATGGGAAAGCAGTTGCTCTGGCGGGTGGCTCTGATCTGTTAGGAGTCATGAAAGAATCTATTCTTCCGGATTATCCAGCTAAAGTTGTCGATCTAAAAGGCATTGATGAAGGAAAAGATATTAAAGAAACTAATGGAACCATTGAAATTGGTGCGCTTGTAAAATTATCTGATGCAGCTTCGTCTGATCTGCTGAAAGAAAAAGCTGCAGCTGTTGCGGAAGCGGCACATTCAGTTGCTTCACCATTGATCCGTAATATCGGTACAGTTGGAGGCAATCTCTGCCAAGACGTAAGATGCTGGTTTTACAGATATCCTCATGGAGTTGGCGGACGGTTGGATTGTGCGCGTAAAGGCGGAGAAGAATGCTATGCCATTCAGGGGGAAAACAGATATCATTCGATATTCGGCGGGATGAAAACTGGCCTGTCGCAGTGCACCAGAGAGTGTCCTGGCGGAACAGATATTCCTGGTTACATGGAACTGCTAAGGAAAAATGACTGGGATGGAGCTGCAAATCTTATCATGAAGTACAGCCCTATGCCGATGATTACTTCCCGGATCTGCCCTCATAACTGCCAGACTAGGTGCAATCAGAACCATCATGGGGAACCAGTTAATATCCATGCGGTGGAACGGTCTGTTGGTGATTATATTCTGGAGCATATGGACCGTTTCTTCCCTGCACCCGAAAAGGAAACAGGAAAGAAAGTTGCAATTATCGGTGCTGGTCCTGGTGGACTGACTGCTGCATATTATCTGCGGAAAGAAGGTAATGATGTAACCGTCTATGATCGAATGGAAAAACCAGGCGGTGTTCTTCAGTATGGTATTCCTCATTATCGTCTTCCTAGGAAATATATCGATGACTATAATGATGCTCTGAAGAAAATGGGTGTTGTCTTCAAGATGAACACCGAAGTCGGAAAAGACATTACTGTTGAGGAACTGGACAAGGAATATGATGCACTGTACTTTGGAACAGGTGCATGGAAACAGCCGATTTTGGGCCTTGAGGGAGAAAACCTTACTGAGTTCGGACTTAACTTCCTGGTTGATGTAAATACGTACCTGAAGAAGGCAATTGGCAATGAGGTTCTTGTCTGCGGTGGCGGAAATGTTGCAATGGATGTTGCATTGACTGCTGTTCGTCTAGGAGCTAAGAAAGTTCGCCTTATCTGCCTGGAGCAGAGAAATGAAATGCCTGCTTCTCCTGAAGAAGTTGCACGTGCAGAAGAAGAGGGTGTTGAAGTAATCAACGGATGGGGATTGTCACGCGTCCTTACTGATGAAAGCGGAAAGGTGACTGGATTGGAATCCATGAAGTGCACTTCGGTGCGAAATGAGCTTGGCAGATTCGATCCTAAGTACGACTATAATGAGAAAAAAGTCTTTTCCTCCGACTACATTATTCTTGCAACAGGACAGCGTGTTGATATCTCCTTCCTTGGTGATAAGTTCAGCGCCCAGTTAAAATCCTCCAGGGGCTTGATCAATGCTGATATTGAGTCATCTAAAACAGATAATCCAAAGATTTATGCAGGTGGCGATGCAGTTACCGGCCCGAACCTGGCTATCCAGGCTATCCATGCAGGTAGAATTGCAGCGATTAGCATTAATCGAGATTTAGGAGTAAGCAAAGAAGGAATCCCTGTTCCTGATAATAAGAGAATCTTCTTTGAAAAAGATCGGGTGACAGATCACGTATCGAATAAACTTCCTGAAAAGCCTCTGGAAGAAAGGTCATTGACCGAAGAAGATACGATGTCTTTCGACCCTGCTACTGCAGTTAAAGAAGCCGAGAGGTGCATGAACTGTGGCTGCTACTCTGTAAATGCTTCAGATATGTCACCGGTAATGGTGATGATGGATGCAGAGCTTGTCACGACGAAAAAGGTTATTCCTGCAAAGGATTTCTTTACTCGGAAGCTGAAAGCATATGAAATGCTTGAGCCGGGCGAACTGATCAAAGAAGTTCGCATTCGTCCGATGGAGGGGTATACAACTGGATATGATAAATTCAGAGTAAGAGATTCGCTTGATTTTGCAATTGTATCTCTTGCGTACGCTTATAAGCTAAAAGATGGCGTAATTGATGATATTCGGCTTGTTCTTGGAGCAGTTGCTCCTGTCCCGGTAATTAAAGACGATGTCGCTAAGTTCATGATTGGGAAGAAACCGACTAAAGAACTTGCAAAAGAGGCAGGAGAACTTGCTGTAAGTGATGCTGTTCCTCTTAGAGATAATGAATATAAAGTTGCTGAAGTTAAAGCTCTGATAGGAAACCTCGTTGAGCGTATGTCGCTCCAGTAAAAGGTGAAAGAAGTGGCGGGCCATGGGTATCATTCACTCATGACCTGCTACCTGATTTTTACAATAATATGTTAAAAAAAATAACAAGTAGGAGAACTTTATGGATCTCATGAAACAGAGAAAAACAGTCCTAATTGCCAGCTGTATCGTAAATATGTTTATCGGGATCGCATATTGCTGGAGTATTTTCCAGAGTAGTTTTATGGCTGAATCCCAGAACCTCTTCGGCGAAGCAGTAGTTGCTTCTTCTCTAGCTTTTGCCTTTACTTTCCATACCGGAATCGGGCCGATTACCATGATTACAGGGGGAGCCATGAAGAAAAAATTCGGAGTCGGAGGAGTCGTGAAAATAGGAGCAGTTCTTACGCTGCTTGGCTTCTTATGCGTCGGTTTTGCTAGAAACCTTGGCATGATCTGGCTCGGATTTGGTATTATAGCTGGATTTGGCATCGGAATGATTAATGGAATTACGACTACCAATCCTGGCTTGTGGTATCCAGAAAAGCGTGGGATGATCGCTGGGTTAACGACGGCTTTTTTCGGACTTGGTTCTATTATTTTCCCGTTTATCCTTCGTCCCATGATTGCGAGTATCGGTATTTCCCGCACATTTATTGTTCTCGCTGTTTTGATTGGAGCCGTAGCATTTGTATGCGGTCATTTCATTTCTGCTCCTCCGGAAGGATGGCTTCCAGAAGGCTTTACTCCTAAGAAGGCAGACAGAAGTATTCGTAACTATACATGGAAAGAAATGATACTTGATAAGAGGTACTATCCGGCAGTTATTGCTTTCTTATGTTTTGCTTCTACCGGGCTGTTTGTAATTCAATCCGCAACGGGGATGTCTAGAATGATTGGAGGATTGGGGGAAAATTCTCCATTGGTTGCTTATACTGTTTCCTTTATTGGCATTGCGAATTCCGGAGGCAGACTCCTCTGGGGTTCAGTATCAGATAAAATCGGTCGGTATCGTGCACTAGAAATCATGGGTGTGATTGTTGCAATCAGCGGATTTTTACTCTCAATGGTTAATGGTTCCTATGTTTCATTTATCTTATTAGCAATGCTGATAGCTGCCTGCTATGGGGGATCGATGGGAGTCTATCCTGCACTTACTGCAGAAAACTTTGGCCCAAAAAACAATGCAATCAATTATGGTGTCATGTTTATAGGATTTGCTCTTGGAGGTTTTATCGGTCCTAAGATTTTCACTGGATTAATGGAATCTTCTGGTTCGTTCCGTCTTCCTCTTTCTATTGTTGGAATTTTTGGAATCGCTGCAACGATCTTAGTTATTCTGTTAGTAAAATTCCGGAAAGCGATGTCAACCTCGGAATGATATGGATAAATGGTCATATATTCTTCGGACACCAGGATTAACGCTTGGAAGATGCTGCAGAGAAATGTCTGAAGAAGAGGGTGATCATCTTGCACTGATCGATCCAGCAGCAAATAAGAGATTGTCCTTTTCTCAAATTCAAATACTCAGCAATGCTCTGGCGAAAGAACTGATTCATCTGGGGATTCTTCCTGGAGATCGAATTGCAATCATAGTCAATAACAGCTGGGAGAGTATCATTTCAAAAATAGCTGTCTCAAAAACTGGTGCAATCCAAGTTAACTTAAATATTCATGAAAAGGAGGGAATGCTCGAAAAACTTTTGGCTGATTCAGGATGCTCATTCTTGATTATCAAACAAGGCATTAAGAATCGTTCACATCTTGAAATGCTGTTTAACATCTGCCCGGAATTCAAAAATCAAAAACCTGGTGAACTACATAGCGAACGGCTGCCAAATTTGAAACATCTGATTTTAACAGATGCGAGCAGACCTCAATCATGTGCTTGGCAATTCGAAGAATTAATTGAAGCGGGGAAAAAACTTCCTGACTCTATTTTAGCCGAAAGAGATAAGCTGATTTCATCAAAAGATACGGCAACTATTATTTACACTTCCGGAACTACAGGAACACCAAAAGGAGTCATGCTAACCCACGAAAAGCTTCTGCTAAATGCAGCAGCCCATATTCACTTTATGGAGTTGACGCGGGATGATGTCTATTGCATTACCGCCCCGTTGTTCCATACACTCGGCTCTGTTGGAAGTTTCCTCTCTATATTTCTCAGTGGAGGGACGGCAGTATTATCAGATATTTCCTCAATAGATAGAGTCCTTGAGGTGCTTGCTCATGAAAAATGCACTGTAATTTCTTCGGTTCCAACGATTCTGACTAGAGTGCTTACTAGCGCAGAACAGTCTTCTGAATCCTGTTGCACTCATTTGAGGCTATGGGCTTTAGCAGGAGCAGCATGCCCTGAAGGCCTGATTCTGCAAGCTTCCGAAAAGCTGCATGTTGATCATTTTATGATGATGTATGGCATGACAGAAGCTGGGCCTGGAATCAGCAGTACGTGCTTATCAGACCCAATCAGTGCGGTGTCGCATACCGTTGGAAGATTCTGGCCGTTTGTTGAATGGGAAATCCACGATCTAAAGACGGGAAAGCCACTGCATCAAGGCGAAGCAGGCGAAATTGTAATTAAAAGCCCATGCATGATGAATGGATACTTCGGAAACAATGAAAGTACAGAACATGCATTTACTGCTGATGGATGGCTGAAAACGGGGGATATTGGCAAAGTGTCTCCAGAAGGATATCTGACCCTTTGCGGACGCTGTAAAAATATCATAATTCGCGGAGGTGAAAATATCAGCCCTCTAGAAATCGAACAATTCTTGGACCAGCTTCCTGGAATTAGTGCTTCAGCTGTAGTTGGAGTAAAAGATCAGGAATTCGGAGAAGCTGTATATGCATTTCTAATCACTGAGGGAAATATCTCTATCACAGCAGAAGATCTGATGAAGCTGTGCCGAGGGAGAATAGCAACGATTAAAATACCAACTGAAGTTGCAAATGTTAAGAGTTTTCCTTTGACAGCATCAGGTAAAATTGCGAGAGAAGAATTAAAACAAATGGCAGAGGCAAATAGAAAAAGAGGATAATATGGCAAAATTCATTACTGCAAAAGAAGCTGCAGAACTTATTCAGGATGGCGCAGTATTAGGGTCAGCAGTACAAGGCATGACCGGATGGCCTGAAGAAATTGGATTGGCAATTGAAAAACGATTCCTGGAAACCGGTCATCCAGCAAATATTACGCATATTCATGGTGCTGGACAAGGTGACTTCGGAAGAATGGATCCTGAAGGAAAGAAGACCCGTGGAGAAGATGTCCTTGCACATGATGGTTTATTGTCATGCAGTATTCATGGACATGTTGGATGTTCCTTTAAAATGGTTCAGCAGATTCATGATAATAAAATCTTAGCATATAACATTCCTCTTGGAGTCGTTGGACAGATCTGGAGAGAACAGGGAAGAGGATTCCCAGGATTGTTAAGTAAAGTTGGGTTAGGAACATTTATTGATCCGCGTGTAGATGGCGCAAGGGTTAATGAAAAAACAAAAAAGGAAGGAAAACAGATCATTAAATATATTCCTGATCTGAATGGAGAAGAATACTTGCTCTATACTCTTCCTCCTTTAAACGTCGCGCTGCTCAGAGCTACGACATCGGATGAAGATGGCGATCTTACTTATGAAAAAGAATGCATGCCCTGCGAACCGCTGGATCTGGCTCTGGCGGCAAAGGCTGCAGGTGCGATTGTAATTGCCCAGGTGGAAAGAGTGGCAAAAACGGGATCCCTTGATCCTCGCACTGTGAAGATTCCTGGTTTCCTGGTGGACTATGTGGTTGTTGCTGAGCACCCGGAAAGGATTATGCAGACACATATTACGCACTTCAATCCTGCCTTTACTGGCGAGATTCGGATCCCAATGGAAGGCGCAAAACAGACTGTTCCGTTTGACTTCAAAAAGGTTATTGCAAGAAGAACGGCAATGGAATTCCGTAAGGGTAATAAGTGCAATTTTGGCATCGGAATGCCAGGCTTGGTTCCGAATATCCTTATGGAAGAGGGAGTTGATACTCAGGTGATGATGCTTTCTGAGTCTGGACTCGTCGGAGGAATTCCTGCTCAGGGTGGCGATTTCGGCGCTCACTTCAACCCGATTGCAATGGTTAATCAGACAGATTTCTTCAGCTTCTTCGACCAGGGAGGACTTGATATTGGCGTATTCGGATTGCCGGAAGTAGATAAACTTGGAAATGTGAATACAACGAATCTGAATGGAAAAATTGCGGGAGTTGGTGGCTTCCCTAATATTTCTGCAAATGCTAAACATTCCATTTTTATGGGGACATTTACAGCATCAGGGTTCCAGTGTCACATTGAAAATGGACGACTGGTTATTGACCATGAAGGTAAATTCAACAAGTTTGTTGATACTTGCGTCCAGACCTCCTTTAATGCTGAACAATGTCTGCATCGTGGAAATAGAATTACATACATCACAGAACGCTGTGTCTTTGAACGTTGCGAAGAAGGTATGGTGCTGACAGAAATTGCTCCAGGAATTGATGTTGAACGTGATATTATTGGTCATATGGGGTTCAAGCCTATTATCCCTGAAGGTGGTCCGAAAGTAATGAATTCTGATCTATTCTTTGAAGATTGGGGTAAACTAAAAGAGATCTTCTAGTTGGATTAGGGGGCAGAGAAAAGATGTTAAATTATGATCACGATTTAATATGCGGGGTCAAGAATCCGATTGGATTGAAGATTCCAATCTCTGCCAGAAATGGAGAAGCCTCCTGCGAATGGACAGTCACGGAGAATTTTGTTGGGTATGACACAATACTTCATGGCGGAATCATTGCGTCAATCCTTGATAATCTGATGATATTTGCTTGCAGAAGTCAGATGGAGCTGGATCTTGTGACTGCAAATCTTAATGTTAATTATCGTCATTTTGCACATGTTGGTGACCATCTTTCCGGATTTGGAAGAATGGTCTCCAACGAGCCTGGAAGCAGAAAAGTCTTTGCTGAGGCAAAGCTATATTGTGATAATACTTTAATTGCTGAGGCTTCTGGTATTAATGTGATCGTCTATCCAAAGTAGTTATTGTGTATTAAGCCGCGGACTCAACGAAGCTGTGAAGGCTGCTCATGAAATAATGGTGCATGAATACTGCAACTTCATGAGAATCCTCCAAGTTGACGCCTACGGCTTTTTCTAATTCTTTGTTTAGAATAGGTTTTTCCATATAGCTCATGATTGCGGCGATAATGCATCGAGCAGCAATTGCGGCTTGAAACATATTCGGCTCTGGCATTACAAGTGCGATTAATTGTACCAGGACTTTTTCACTTTGCTCCACAACTGCTTTTGAAAGAATCCCCTGACAGCTTTTAGGGAACCCATTTTCCTGACTTACCAGCCCAATATAAAGTGAGCTATATTTTGGATTAAAGATATGATTAATGTGTTCCTCCAGAAATCGATCAAGATATTGCCAAGCCTGATCCCTATCCTGATCAGTTCCATTGGCAAAACTTCTAATTTCTTCTGTATAAGTGCCGAAGCTGATCCGAAGATCATCAGCTGCTTTTTGGACAGCGGAGTGGACAAGTTTTTCTTTAGATCCAAAATGAAAACTGATTGCAGAAAGACTTACATCTGCATAATCTGCGATCAGGCGAACTGAGGTAGCTTCATATCCATAAGAAGCAAGGAGATGCTGTGTCACCTTAACCAGCTTCTCTTTCGTTGTGGTGCAATCTTTCAGATTGATCTTAAGTTTGTTGTTGCTCATTCTTTTCCTCCTGATCTACATTATTTGTTTTTTCAAACTATATAATACTTGAACTATTTCGTTTTTAGGCCCAAAACGTAAATACGGCAAATGCTTTCTTCGGGGGAGAGAAAAAGAAAAGCGACCATGAAGGGTCACTTTGAAGCACCGGGACTGTCGAAGACGGTCAGGACCGGGGCATGATCGCTTGGATAATTGCCCATGTAGAGGCTCTTCAGCACTCTGGAGTTGATGACATGGCAGCTGCGGGACAGGAAGATGTGGTCAATCGGAAGATAGTGGGCAGTCGTGCTTTCCACGAAGCCCCGGATGGTGGAGCCGGCATTTTCCGGGTCGGTATCTTCCAGATCAAGCGGGTTGTCGCGATCCAGCAGTGCCTGCAGGGCACTGGACGAGAGATACGTATTGAAGTCGCCGGTCATTGCCAGGAACGATCCTTCATTCTTCTTCATCATCTGCTTCTTGAGCACGATGACCTGCTTGAATTTCGTGTTGGTCAGCAGGTGGTCGAGATGGGTGTTGGCGAAGGTGAATACTTCTCCGGTTTCCCTGTCTTTCAGCACTGCCCAGGTTGCGATGCGGGGATAGATGCTGGTCGGATAGCGGGAGCCCTGGACATCCGGGGTATCGGAGAGCCAGAAGGTTCCGCCATGGAGAAATTCGAATCTGTCTTTCTTATAGAGAATGCAGTTGCGCTCATCAGCGAAATGGATGCCGTCCCGGTTGCGGCCGCGGCCGTAGAAGGTATACGTCTCCATGAGCTTGTCCATGTGCGGCAGCATCTCTTCCGTGAGTTCCTGCACGCCGATCAGGTCCGGGTCGTGCCAGCGGATCATTTCTTCAATTGAATGGATCCGGTGAGAGAACAGACGCTGTCCGCGGGTGAACGGAAGATCTGTTTTCAGATTCAGGGTCAGTATCCTGTAAACAGTCATGACATTATTATATTTCAGAGAAAAGAAAAGGGAATCACCGAAGTAATTCCCAGAGAACAATTACAGATTGATCTTCTTGAACTGCTCCCACGGCAGGTCCTTCTTTCCGAAGTGGCCATAGTTCGTGGTCTTCGTGTAGATCGGACGGCGCAGGTCGAGTTCCTTGATGATGTTGGAAACAGAGAAGTCGAAGTTCTTATCGATAATTGCTTCGAGCTCTTCGTTGGAATACTTCGAGGTACCGAAAGTCTCGACATTGACAGACAGCGGCTTCGGTTCGCCGATTGCGTAGCTCAGCTGGATCTGGCACTTATGAGCAAGTCCGTTGGCAACGACGTTGCGGCAGACATAACGAGCATAGTATGCTGCGGAACGGTCAACCTTGGTCGGATCCTTGGAAGAGAAGCAGCCGCCGCCGATCGGGGCATATCCGCCATACGAGTCTACGACGATCTTTCTGCCGGTGGTTCCGGAGTCGCCCCAGCTTCCGCCGAGAACGAAGGAACCGGACGGGTTGATCAGATACTTGGTGTTTTCATCAACCAGCTTCGGATCGACAACCGGTTTGATGACTTTTTCCATGACGCACTTTCTGACTTCTTCCTGGGAAACGTCAGCAGTGTGCTGGGTGGAAACGACGATGGTATCGATGCGCTTCAGTTTACCATTATCATATTCTGCAGTGACCTGGGTCTTTCCATCCGGACGCAGGAACGGAGTCTGTCTGCGGACTTCTTCCAGCTTCTTTGCAAGCTTATGAGCCTCGTCAATAGCAAACGGCATCAGATCTTCAGTTTCATCTGAAGCATAGCCGAACATGATGCCCTGGTCGCCTGCAGAGATCTGATCATGAGCGACAGCGCTGTTGATTTCAGAGGACTGCTTGTTGACCTTGACTTCTACATGGTACTCTTCGTCGTAGCCGATTTCCTTCATGACGCCGAGGGCAATCTTCTCATAGTCGATGTCTGCCTTCGTGCCGGCTTCGCCGTATACGAGAATCAGATCGTCTTTGATGGTTGCTTCAACGGCCATGTGGCTTTCCGGATCCTGACGGATCGCTTCGTCCAGGATGGAGTCTGCGATGAGGTCGCAGACTTTGTCAGGATGTCCGCTGGTAACGGACTCAGAGGTGAAAAACATCTTGCTCATAAAAAAAGCTCCTTTCAATGTTTGTCTTTTCAACGAACTTTGAGAAAGAGTCTCCTGCGTCCTCTTTCTTTATCGTTGTCAGCTTTACCACCTTACGCTTCTTGTCTCTTCGCAGGTTGGTATGAGGCCGACGAGCTGACCCTCTTGCCTCATTCTTGATAAAAGACAATGTTATTCTGGCATTCTGTTTTTTTGAAGTCAACGCGGTTCCGTATACAGATCGGTCAGAATGTAAACAGACGCAAAGATCCGGAATTCGTCTGATATAATGAAGCCATATGAAAATCAACTGGAAAGAAGAAATGAAGGACAATGTCCTCACATATACGGCTAGCGGCGCGATCATCTTGCTGATCTGGTTTTTCTTTCAGAGATGGGATAGTGTAGCATCGTTCTTAGGAAAGTTATGGAGCACCTTATCGCCATTTATCTGGGGATTTGCGATTGCATTCATCCTCGTTCCGATCCGGCGGACTGCCGAAGAAAAATGGCTGAAGAATACAAAGCTGAAGCCGAAGACGAAGCGGAGAGCTGCAGTTGCGATTGCCTTTGTGATCTTTGCAGCAGTGCTGGTACTGTTTTTCAGCATTCTGACTCCGCAGATCATCAGCAGTGCGAAAACGCTGGTGGATTCTATGGATTCCTATCTGAAGACTGCGGAAGACTGGGCAAATGGACTGAATGCCAATTCTCAGTACGGAGCACTCCTTGACAGCATCATGAATTCAGTTCTGAATGCGGTGAAGAAAGCAGTAGATGGCTCCAGCGGCCTGATTGCGACATTGCTGTCCTATTCGGTATCCGTTGTCAAAGGCATCGGCAATTTCTTCATCGGCATGATTATTGCAATTTATCTGCTTGCCGATCAGGAACGGTGGAAGCGTCAGCTGAAGCAGGTAACTTATTCCATCTGGTCCAAGGATCATGCAGACTACCTCGCTTATGTAGGCAGACTGACCATCCGGATGCTGAACAGCTTCATTTTCGGGAAGGCACTTGATTCGCTGATTATCGGCATTGCCTGCGGCATCGTCTGCGGAATCATGCAGATGCCGTATACGCCGCTGATTGCCTTTGTCGTCGGCTTGACGAATATGATTCCGGTATTCGGTCCGTTCCTCGGGGCAATTCCGTGCATCTTCATCCTGCTGATCATCAGTCCGTATAAGGCAGTGGAGTTCGGAATCTTCATTCTGATTCTGCAGCAGATCGATGGCAACATCCTTGGCCCGCGCATCCTCGGCGATTCGGTCGGCCTGCCGGCTCTGTGGGTCATGTTTGCCATTATTCTGGGCGGTTCGTTATTCGGAGTGCTCGGCATGTTCTTAGGCGTGCCGCTGTTCTCGGTGATCTATGTTCTTGTCCGCGATCATGTGAATAACCGCCTGCGTTCGAAAAAACTGAGAATATCGTAAGAGCAGATGAGGTCTGCTCTTTTTGCAAAGTATGGAAGACTTCTGGACTTATGAAACGCAATTGACCGAGGGCAGCGGATACGGGCAGTACAGCCTGGCGCATCTGCTGTGTCTGATTGTTTTCTTTTCGCTGCAATACGTGTTCTGCCATCACTTTGATCAGAAGACCGAAGCACAGAAACAGAAGATGATCCGAAGGGCGGCAATTGCCTGCGCATGCATGCAAGGAACCCGGGATTTCTATCTGGTCTCCATCGGAGTCTTCCGGATCGAGCATCTTCCCTTTCATCTCTGCGGGCAGGCGATCTTCATCTATCTGATCCGGGAATTCTGCTGCGGGAAGAAAGGAAAAGCATTTCTCGGGGAGATTGCAGTCACGCTGAATCTTCCAGGAGCGATTGCGGCAGTGCTGTTTCCGGATTGGACGGAATATCCGCTGTTCAGCTTCATGAATCTGATGAATTATGCCACGCACTTCACGTTCGTGCTGTATCCGCTTCTGATCTACCGCCATAAAGAGGTTCATCTGGCGTTTAGGCATATGTGGTATGAGGCAGTGTATCTGGCTGCAGTGTGCATTCCTCTTTACTATTTCAATGTGCACTTCGGAACGAATTTCATGTTTCTCAATGAACCTGTTCCGCCCCTGGATCAGATCACGGCAGTATTCGGACCACAGGGCTATATTCCGGGATTGTGTCTGCTGATGCTGGTATGGCTCATTGCAGTATATGGTGCAGAAAGGAAACTTCGGACATGGCGGAAGAACTGAAGATCGGCATTATTTCTGATACGCATAACCTGCTTCGCAAGGAAGTTCTGGCAGAACTGTCTTCCTGCCAGGTCATTCTCCATGGCGGAGATATCTCAAAACCGGAAATTCTGCAGGAGCTGCAGAAAATCGCACCGGTCTATGCGGTACGAGGAAACAATGACAAAGAATGGGCAGAAGGAATGCCGGAGATTCTGAATCTCCGGATTGCCGGTCTTTCCATCTGCATAGCGCATAAGAAGAAAGACCTTCCGGAAGATCTGAAAGACTTTGATCTGATCATCTATGGGCATTCGCATAAGTATGAACTGATTGAGAAGAAACATCAGACCTTTCTGAATCCGGGCAGCTGCGGACCGCGGAGGTTCTCGCAGCCGATCACGATGGCAGTCGGGTATGTGAAGAAAGGAAAGCTCCGGATTGAGAAGATCGAGATTCCGCATGAGGAGCAGAAATGAATCGTAAGGAAGAACTGCTTCAGCAGGCAATGGATCTGCTTGGTTCTTATGGACCGGAACCGATTCAGACTCTGATGAAGAAGTATCAGGAAGGAGTTCTGTATTCTGTGCTCGAGAGCAGAGAAGACCTCGACTATCTGCTGTTCTGCTGGCAGGAGAGAGAGGATCTTGAACGGATGGTTCTCTTAGCTTTCCGCCGGAATCAGATCCTTGCGGATTGCTCGGCATTGCATTGTACCGTCGGTTCTCTGCTAGAAAGCAGAGAACTCTATGACTTCTGCAGCGAGGAGTCGGACTGGATGTATCTGGAGCATTATATTGTGTCGCAGATGTTCTTTGATGACTGCCCGTATCCTCCGGGTGGAACTCCGTCTGAAAAAAATGGAGAAGTTCTTCTGTTCTGTAATGCGTACGTGACAGAGGAAATCAGAAGGAATGGCATATTCCGGACGATGATGGAGATGATGAAGGAAGCGGCTCTCAGAACTTCAGAGGGCAGTACATCTCTCTATCAGGTGATTTCTCTGGATCCGGATATTGCCTGCTATGGTCCGGATGCTAAAGAGGAAGAATATCATTATTCGATGGAAAAGGACGAACCGGCCAGATTGAGAAATGCAGAGATCATGAAGCACCTCGGCTTCCGTCCGCTGCAGCTGGAAGAAACAAGTCCGGAGCCAGGTGAAGACGGCACGAAGATCTGGTTTGCGGTATGCAGGGAAACGGATCGGGTCGTGGACTATGATCCGGAAATTCAGAAAATGTAGAAGGAAAATATGATACTGGATAAAGTAATGAGGCCTGAGATCAATTTCAGAGATCTCGGGGGATATCAGACGGAAGACGGGAGAGTCCTCCGGAGCGGAGTTTTCTATCGCTCTTCGAATCTTTCTCGTTGGAATGAGCAGGAGCTTCATGAGCTTGCATGCTTAAATGTACATACGATTCTGGACCTCAGAACGGATTATGAAGTATATGAGGATCCTGACCCGATTCCTTCGGATGAGATGGAATATTTCCGGGTAAGCGGGATGCGTGATGTGAACGATGCCGGAGTGGATTATTCTCCGGAAGGGATCCGTCGCATGGTTCATGGAGACCAGGATCTTTCAGATCATATGAAGGATCTGTATCTGAATATGATGTTTCATAACCAGGCGTTCGAGTTTCTCTGGATTCTGCTGCAGGAGGGAGGGCATCTGCCGCTGCTGTTTCATTGCGCAACCGGAAAAGACAGAACTGGTGCTCTGAGCTTTCTGCTGCTGATGGCGCTCGGAATCAGAGAAGATGAACTGATGGAAGATTATCTCTACTCTAATGTATCATTCCGCAGCCGGATTGAACATGCATTCATGGACCATGAAGAAGAGCTGAAGAAGAATCCTTCTCTGGCCCATGAACTGCAGATGGAGAATGGTGTTGAAGAGTCCATGGGAAGAGCAATGCTGAAAAAGGTTAAAGCAGAGTACGCTGATCGGAATGCCTTTTTCCTGGACCAATATGGAATCACGGAAGAACAGCTGACCGCCTTTCAAAATCGGTTTCTTAATGCTAAGATGTAGTCAGGCAGGTTGTTATGGAATACTTCGATAAATTGCTTTCAAAGAACGGACAGGCCGCGATTGCGCTCTCACGGGTATTTCTCTGCTATGAGTCGGGTGAAAGAGTACCAACAATTTCTGAGCTGAGCGAGCGGCTGAATATTGCCAGGGGAACGATTCAGAATGGAATGAGGACGCTGGAGTCTTCAGATGCGATCACCCTCGAGAACCGGGGGCATCTGGGATCATTTCTGAGACAGAAAAATACTGTCCTTCTGCTGCAGATTATCGGAGTAAATGGAATTGTCGGGGCGATGCCGCTGCCCTATTCAAAAAAGTATGAAGGATTGGCTACCGGACTGATTTCAAGTCTTGAGAACCAGTATGGCATTCCTGCTGCGCTATCCTTTATGCGCGGTGCAAAGAACCGGATCAGCATGGTGATGGAAAATCGCTATGATTTCGCGATTGTTTCGAAATATGCAGCGGAAGAGTACCAGAAGAAAGATCCAGATATGCGGATCGTGGTGGAATTCGGAAATGGGACGTACTGCAGTTCGCATGTGATCATTTTCCATGATCCGGATGCCGATGTTATCCAGGATGGAATGAAGATCGGAATCGATCGTTCTTCCATTGACCAGGAGAATATGGTCCGTCTGGCGTGCGGAGATAAAGAGGTTCAGCTTGTTCCGGTTGAATATAATTCTCTTCTGGGAAGAGTGATGAGCGGTGAAATTGATGCTACAGTCTGGAATCTGGATGAAGTGAAAGACCGGATGGCAAAGATCAATTACCGCAAAATCTCTGAGATGCATGATTCAGATACCAATGCAGTGATGATCGTGAATGCTGCCAGAGAGGAAATGGTTTCCATTCTGAAGAAGATGGTCAGTGTGGATGATGTGCTCACAACGCAGAAAATGGTTGAGAATGGCACGCTGACACCGAGCTACTGATCTAAGAGAAATTGTCCAATCATAATTCTGAAAGCCAGTGCCTGGGGTCCGGAAGGATTCCAGGCACTATTTAAAATTGACAATTCATGGAACCTGCAATATGATCGTCATGAAAATACAAAATTATGTATTTAGTGGTTTCTTGAAATGGGGGATCAGTATGAAACAGAGATTTATCATTATCGTGCTGGATGGATTCGGAATCGGAGCAATGCCTGACGCGGCTGTGGTAAGACCGGGCGATGAAAAGGCGAATACGCTTCGCAGTATTCTGAAGGACCATCCGGATCTGAAGCTTCCTACTCTGGAAAAACTGGGTCTGATGAATGCATATGGCAGTGAAAGTGAGTTCATGAAGTTTTCTCCGGAGGCCAATTACGGAAAGAGCGAGCTGATGCATTTCGGTGCAGACACCTTCATGGGTCATCAGGAAATCATGGGGACGCTTCCGAAGAAGCCGACGGTAGATCCTTTTCAGACTCACGTAAATGCAGTCGCAAAGATTCTGAAGGACCACGGGCATAAGGTTGAGATCATCACACATCATGGATTGAGCTATCTTGTTGCGGATGATTATGTGACGGTTGCGGATAATCTCGAAGCAGACCTCGGTATGTGCTACAACGTCACGGCACCGCTTGACTATATCTCGTTTGAAAAGGAATGCGAGATCGCAGAACTCGTCCGTCAGGTTGTTACGGTCGGAAGAGTGATTGTGTTCGGCGGAACCGGAAATAACATGCAGGATCTGTTCAATGCAGAAGAAATCCGCCAGGGAAAGTTCATCGGAATTGCAAGTGCCAAATCCAAGAGCTATGAACACGGGTATCAGTGCAGACACCTCGGCTACGGGGTTGATAAGAACGTTCAGGCTCCGACAATTCTGACGAAGGCAGGTGTTCCGGTTACTCTGATCGGAAAGGTTGCGGATATCGTGGCAAATGATGGAGGAACAAGTATCTCCTGTGTTCCGACTCCGGAATGCATGCAGCTGACGATTGATGCGGTGAAGAAAATGGACCGCGGCTTTATCTGCACGAACGTCCAGGAAACAGATCTTGCCGGGCATTCGCAGGACAGCACGCGTTATAAAGAAGTTCTTGAGCAGGCAGATGCAGGCCTTGCGGAATTGCTGCCTCTGCTTGGAGAAGACGATATCCTCATCGTTCAGGCAGATCATGGCAATGATCCTGATATTGGTACGAGCCGGCATACCAGAGAGTGTGTTCCGCTTCTGATTTACCGGAAGGGATTGAAGAATGCGCATGTCGGAACCCGGAAGACCATGTCGGATAATGGCGCAACCTGCTGCGATTATTTCCATGCAGCAGCACCTGAAAATGGCACGTCTTACCTGAATCTGATCGGCGGTTACGCATCCGGAAACGAAGAATGAAAATCACTGACCTGAAAATATATCTTCTTGATGTTCCTCTGAGAACACCGTTTATCACGGCCCTTCGCAGAGTGGATCAGCTCACGGATGTGATTCTGGAACTGCATACCGATACCGGAAATGTCGGCTATGGAGAAGCGCCTCCGACAAAAGCCATCACAGGCGAAACCCTGGAAACGATCTGCGCGGATCTGAATGGCCCGATCAGAAGTGCTCTGATGAAACGGGAGATTGAGGATTTATCCGGGTGCTTCCGGGCGCTTGATGCATGCATGGAACATCATACCAGTTCCAAAGCCTGTGCTGATATTGCTCTGTATGATCTCTATGGCCAGCTGAAAGAAAAATCCGTTGCTGAGATCCTCGGCAGGAAGCGGGAGATGCTGGAAACAGATCTCACGATTTCCGTCAATGATCCGGAGACTATGGCAGAGGATGCAGAAAAAGGAATCAGACGCGGTTTCCGGACACTGAAAGTAAAAGCAGGGATTGATCCTGAACTTGATACCAAGAGACTGGCAGCTGTCCGCAATGCTGTCGGAAGCAATATTGCGATCCGGATTGATGCCAATCAGGCATGGACGCCGGAACAGGCAGTTTCAATTCTGGAAGAAATGCAGAAGAAGGGAATCAATCTGGAACTGGCAGAACAGCCGGTGAAAGCTGATGACCTGGATGGAATGGCATTTGTTACGGCACGTTCGCCTATTCCGATTGCTGCGGATGAATCGTGCTTTTCGCCAGATCAGGCAGAGTATATTTTCCGGAATCACTGTGCGGATCTTGTGAATATCAAACTGATGAAGACCGGTGGAATTCATCATGCGCTGGAAATAACGGATCTTGCAGAGAAATATGGTGCTTCATGCATGCTTGGATGCATGCTTGAGGCCAAGGTTTCAGTGAATGCAGCTGTGCATCTTGCATGCAGCAGAACATGCATTACCAAGATTGATCTTGATGGTCCTTTACTCTGTGCAGAAGATCCGGTACATGGCGGAAGTGTTTTCAAAGGACCGGAAATTTATCTGAGCAGGGAACCTGGATCAGGAATACGGAAAATTGATGGACTGCATGTGCCTGAATTCTGAGCCATGTTTTGCGGAAATTCGTGATTTCTGAAAGAAATTATGATTTTTTTCGGGAATATCGTTATTTTTTCGGTTAAAGCGTCTTCAAGTACTTGTTCTGGGACTCCAGATATGTATAATCTAATTATACAAAAAAATGTATTTTGAGATATGAAATGTGTGAGATGCGGTACTGAGTGGCAGACGGACAAGCCGAAGAGAATTGAGACGTGTCCGCATTGCCAGCAGATGATGACTCTGGATGATGCAGCTGAAAAACGTCTGAAGCACAGCGGAGCGTTTCTTATTTTTGTGATAGCTACGGCAATGGGCTACGGACTGTGGGACTGGTCAGAAAACGGGAAGATTCTGGTTATGTTCATTTCTGTTACAGCCGCCATTATTCTCTTGAATTACATTAACGGTCTTGCACTTCGCCTGACCGCATGGAGAAAACCTCTGACGTATCGGGCAATGACGAAAGAAGAACGGGATCAGATTCTTCGGAAAAGAAGCACAGAAAGGAAAAAGAAATGAGCAGAACAGATTTTTCTGAAAGGCTCCAGATGTATCGGGATGCCGATATGATAAAAGATCAGGATGTTCAGGATGTGAAGAATGTCATTCAGATGTTCCGGAAGGAGTATGGCGTGAAACTCTGTGAAGAAAATGCGGACACGTTTATTGCACATCTTTGCATGGCATGCATGCGCAATACAACAAAAGAGGAGGTTCCTCCGCTGACTGAAGACAACCTTGCGGAGCTTGCAGCGCTCCCGACTTATCAGAAGTCACTGGAGATTCTCAATAAGATGCAGGAAGTGATGGTCAATCCTCTGAGCAGCACAGAGAAAAACTATGTGCTTCTGCATCTGAACAATCTGATTCAGAAACTGAAAGACCTCGGGGAGTGGCCGGAAACAGCTTAAGAATCTGATAACAAAGGAAGGGGAAAATAATCCATGTATCCATTACTTGCAGAGCAAGCATCAACGATTGTTCAGAATTTCGATTTCCCGGTAGCTACCAGGGCAATCATTCTGATCGCGATCTCAGCATGGGCAAGTCTTCTTGCTCATAAAGGAATTTCTAACTTCAACGATGGCGCCCGCCCGGTATTCCCGGAATTCATTGAAGGACGGATGACCCGCCCGGAATTTGCGGCGGTTGTCACCGGCATGGGTGTCGGATGGGTTCTGGCCGGATTCACTCAGTGGATCGGTACCGGACTGATCGCTGCACATCTGATCCTGATTGCAACTGATATCATCGGCGCCTGGTCCCCGAATCGCTTCGTAGCAATTATTCTCGGTGCTGCATATGGTGCCCTGGCTGCATTCGGCACCAACATGATCAACAATGCATTTGCTGCGCTGCCGTATAACTTCCTCAATGATCTGACTCAGATCACGACTCCGGTTCTTCCGATCTTCGCTCTGTATCCTGCAATTGCAATTGCAAATCAGTTCGAAGCTAAGAAGGGTCTGCAGACGGCTATCTGGGAAGCAGTGATTTATGTTGCATGCTCTCTGATCGGCAAACTCACGATCGGCACTGTCAGCATTTCTCTGTATCCGTATTCCTTCGCTATGCTGGCTGGCATGATCTTCCTGGTTGTCTACTCTGTCAAGGCAAGCAAGAACCAGGAAACCATCAATGATGAAGAGCAGGAAAACATCTTTTCGAAGAATGCTGAACGCATCAAGAGCAACTGGATATATCTCTGCATCCAGGGTGCTCTGAACGCACTTGGCATCCGTACTCTGGCAATGGCTTATCAGCCGTATATTCTTGCTCCGTGTGTCATCGGCGGTGATTACAGTGCATTCTATATCGCAATGGTCGGTGTCATCATCGCTTTCATTCCGCTGATTGTCTCCACTGCTCTTTCTACTGGTGTCTATCAGGCTGTTGGTCTTACAACCTGCATGCTGGTCGGACGTCTTGCACCGACTTGGTGGCTTGCTCCGATCTTCGGATTTGCAGTTGAATTCATTGAACTCCAGCTGCTCGGCCTGCTTGGCAAATGGCTGTCCCGTTATCCGGAACTTTCCAGATCTGGCGATCATATCCGGAATGCAATGGTAGAAACTCTGAATCTTGCTCTTCTCTGCGGCTCATTCCTTGCTGCTAATGCTACCTGGGGCGGCATCGGCATCATGATGGTCGGCGGTGCTTATCTGATGAATGAACTGCTTGGCCAGAAGATTCCGCGTACGGCTATCGGGCCGCTGTCTGCAGCTTGTGTAGGTATTCTGTATAATATCTTCATCGCATTCGGGTGGATCGTATTAGCTGCCTGAATCCTGAAAGGAGAATGTTATGAAAATTGAATGCTGCGGATTATCCAGCAAGGAAACTGCGAACATTATCAAGCAGAAGTTCCCGGAAGTAGAAGTGCTTGAAGATCCTGATTCCATCGCTGCCCGGAAGGTAAAGAAGGGAGAAGTTGATTTCTATCTTGGCTCCTGCATGACTGGCGGCGGCGGATCGCTGGCAACTGCAATTGCAGTGCTCGGCTATGGAAACTGCCTCGTTGTTACCCGGCAGGGAAACATGCCGAAGCCTGAGCAGATCCGGCATCTGATCTACGCTGGAAATCATAAGGCGTTCGGGTATGTGCAGTCACATACCGAGAAGGTTGTCCCGGTAATTGTACAGGCACTTGTAGATAAGACATCCGGTAAGCCGGAATAAACAGATTCAGCAGAAACGGCATCTGATGGCTTGCTTGTCCGGAAGATGCCGTTTATTGACTACAGGAGGGATTTGAAATGATTCGTACCGTTTTGGGAGATATTCCTGAAGAAGATCTTGGACTGACAATGATGCATGAGCATTTCATCGTCAACCTGGATAAAGTTCGCCATGATGGATTCTCACGTATCGATACGTGTGAAGAAGTGGAACCGGAGATCCGGAAGATGATGGGCTTCGGCGTGAAAGCGGCAGTTGAGGTTTCCACGATTGATCTGGACCGCGATGCAGCAAAGCTGAAGCAGATTTCCGAAGATACAGGTCTGAAGATTGTCTGCTCAACAGGTTTCTATCTGCAGCCGTTTCACCCGGCATTTCTCAGAGATGCCACTCCGGATGAAATCGCAGACATCTATGTGAAGGAACTGACTGAAGGCATCGGAGATACAGGCGTGAAAGCAGGCATCATCGCTGAGATTGCTTCTTCGAAAGACGGATTCACGGAGGAAGAAAGAAAGTGCCTGATCGCTGCCGGAAGAGCTGCTGTGCGTACCGGCTGTGCGGTATCCACGCATACCGGTCCGGTTACAGCACAGGAGACTGTTGATATTCTCCTTTCTGAAGGAATGGACCCGGATAAAGTGGTGATCGGTCATCAGGATCTAGTGGATGATCCGGAATATCATCGCAATCTTCTGAAGCGCGGTGTGAATATTGCTTTTGATACATGCGGAAAATCTGCCTATATGCCGGATGAGAAGCGGGCCGCAAACGCAAAGATCATTGCGGATGAGGGCTATGCGGATCATCTCGTATTCTCAAATGATGTTTCCCGCCGGACTTACTTTTCTACCTATCCGGGGCAGTGGGGATATACTGCGGTGATGAATTCCGTCGTTCCGCTGATGAAGCAGGCTGGAGTCACGGATGAAGTGCTCCATAAGTTTCTGACGGAGAATCCTGCCAGAATTCTGAATAACAAGAACTGGAAGTGATCCGGATGTTTCTGACAAAACTGAAAGAAAATAACCCGGCACTTCTGGATTATGGGTTCTATGCACATCAGAATGGTCTGATTCTTCCGGATACCTATCTCCTGGATCTTGATACGATTACGGACAATGCTCAGAAGATTCTGGAGGAAGCACAGAAGAATCAGGTACATCTGTTCTTCATGCTGAAGCAGATCGGGAGAAATCCTATCGTTGCGAAACGGCTGATGGAGATCGGGTATGAAGGGGCGGTATGCGTAGACTTCATCGAGGCAATAACGATGATCCGAAACCAGATTCCGATCGGCAATGTCGGCCATCTGGTTCAGACGCCTAAGGCTGCACTGCCTGAGATTCTTGCTTCGCATCCTCGTGTGGTAACTGTTTATTCACTGGAGAAAATCCGTGAAATCAATGAGGCGGCTGAAAGACTTAACATGGTACAGCCTCTGCTGATCCGGATCACCGATGATGACAGCGAACTTTACAGCGGACAGATTGCTGGCTTCCATTCAGATCGTCTGGAAGATGTTCTGAAGGAAATTGATTCCCTGGATCATGTCTGCTTCGGAGGGCTCACGGTATTTCCTGCATTGCTCTATGATGCAGAACAGCATGCGATTGTCCCGACCGCAAATATGAAAGCAATGAATCGTGCCAGAGCGATTGCTGAGGCACATGGGCTGAAAGATTATGTGGTGAATGTTCCGAGTGCAAACTGCTGTGCATCAATGAGTCTTGTTCATGAACTGGGCGGAAACAATGCAGAGCCAGGTCATGGTCTGACCGGTACTACTCCGCTGCATGCTGCAAGCAATCAGCCGGAGCGGGTCGGATATGCTTATGTGACAGAAGTTTCTCATAACTATGAAGACCATGCATACTGCTATGGCGGTGGACATTACAGAAGAGGCCATCTTGCTTCGGCATTGGTAGGTATTTCTTCTGAGAATGCACAGCTGATCCCTGTTTCTGCACCTGATAATGATTCTATTGATTATCATTTTGAATTAGGCAGAAATGCAGCAGTCGGAGATACTGCAATCATGTGCTTCCGGACGCAGATCTTTGTGACCAGAAGCAGAGTTGCAGTGGTGGAAGGATTGTCTTCGGGAAATCCGAGAATCATCGGGCAGTTCAATCATCTCGGAGAGCGCGAAGACTGATGAAAGAGACGTATGAACTCCAGCATCGGGTGGCATTGCTGAATCCATATGGTTCAGTCGTCCGGGTTCTGGAACCTTCTCCGGATTCGATTCTCACGGGCATCAAGAATACTGCGACGATTCCGAATTCTCTCATGCACAAGCTTGAGAAGTATGGATTCGGTCTGCATACGATCGATAAGAAGTCGCAATTAGCCGGCCGGGCTGTGGACACGCAGCTGATCAATCCGATCTCCGGACATGTGATGTCTGGCTCCAGTTCCGGAACTGCAGTGAATGTATTTGCAGGAATCAATGATCTTGGCATCGGAAATGATGGCGGAGGCTCGGTTCTTGCACCTGCAATCTCCGTGAATATTTATGGGTTCATTTCTAAACTGATTGAAAAAGATCGGGTGTGCGGCCCTCTGAAGCCCAATACGGATGGAATGACTGCGCCTTCTTCCATCGGTTTCATGGCAAGGAGAAGAGAGATTCTTCTGAAGGCTATATCCTGTTCCATCGGTATTGAGGCTGGGGCTCATTGCGGAAAAGTTCTTTCGGATCAGGAGTATGAAGGACTGGAGTCGGAAGTGGTTTCAGTCATGGATCCGCTCGCTCCAAGATCAGAGCTTGTCCCTTATCTCAGAGAACAGCTTTCGAAGTGCGATGTGATGGTTGTTACAGAGGGACCGATTGATCTGGAAGGATTCGGAGACTCTCTGTTCGGACATTTCGATGAGCGCACCAGAGAAATTCAGAAGAAGTCCTGCAAAGGATATGTCCGGGTCTGCAATATTGCCGGGGCAACTGCGCTGGCGATTCCTCAGAAGGGGCTTGGAATGGCAGTGCTTCTGATGTGCGAATCCGTGCCGGAGAAGATTGCATGCATGCTAGAGGCAGCAGAATCTTTCCCGGAGATTCATGATGAACTGATTGAACGCTATTTCCTGAATCTGAACAACTATTTCCTGGATGAATACCAGATCGACTGAGGGAGGCAAAATGAAAACCTATCCACTGGAAAGTATCAGTCTGCGTGAAGCAGAAGAAAAACAGTTCCGCATGGTGGAATGCATCACGCATCATTTCACGGGAACAGAAAGTCTCTCACGAGGAGATCTGGGAGTAAATCAGCAGAACAACATGCCGGTTACAACCCGGAAGGCAGAACAGGCAATTGCAGAGTTCTTTCATACCGAAGACTGCATCCTGGTCAGAGGCAGCGGCACGAATGCAATCCGCTATGCACTGTCTTCGGTGATTCATCCTGGGGGAAAGATTCTGGTTCATAAAGCACCGGTCTATTCCACAACCGCAACCTCGTTTGAAATGTTCGGCCTTGTTCCGGTTGAAGCTGATTTCAATGATCTGGGCAGTATTCACAAAGTCATGGAAGCTAATCCGGATATCGATGCTGCATTGGTTCAGTATTCGCGTCAGAAACTGGATGATTCCTATGACATTGCGGAAGTACTGAAGGCAATCCGGAAAGAGAAAGACATTCCGATTGTCACCGATGATAACTATGCAGTGATGAAAGTTCATTCCATCGGAGCAGAACTGGGAAGTGACCTTTCCTGCTTCTCTACCTTCAAGCTGCAGGGGCCGGAAGGAATCGGCTGCATTGTCGGGCGTGAGAAGTATATCCGCATCATCCGCAAGATGCATTATTCCGGCGGCTCACAGACGCAGGGACATGAAGCAATGGATGTTCTCAGAGGACTTGTAACTGCGCCGGTTCTGCTGGCAGTGCAGGCGGAAAGCGACGAAGAAATTCTCCGCCGTCTCCAGAATCATGAAGTTCCGGAAGTGAGGAATGCATTCATTGCAAATTCTCAGTCCAAGGTGCTTCTGGTGGAATTTGATCAGCCAATTGCACATGCGGTACTGAAGGAAGCTGAAAAGCTCGGAGCACTTCCGAATCCGGTTGGCGCAGAGTCAAAGTATGAGCTTGCGCCGATGTTCTATCGCTGCAGCGGTACTGTTCTGAAGAGTGATCCTTCTTTAGGAGAGCGGATGATCCGGATCAATCCTAACAGGAGCGGTCCTGATACAGTAATCAGAATTCTGAAAGAGGCAGCAGCATCAGTTAAATAATAACAAGGAAAAGCCGTGCGGATGATCGCACGGCTTTTCTCAGGAGGGAGGTCATTAAGAATCATTATTACAGAGAGAACAGCATATCTTCGTAAGTCGGAAGCTTGTAGTTATCAGGAGTAGCGATGACTTCATACTTATCGATGAAGGAGCGTACTTTTTCCATTTCAGGGCAGATGTCATAGTACATCTTCTTGCCTGCTTCTTTGGTGATGCCTGCTGCATTGACTTCGGTGAAGTCCTTTTCCAGCATTTCAGAAGCCTTGTAGGTTTCATCGATGAGCTCGCTGAGCTCTGTGACTCTTGCTTTGAGGTAAGCCGGAGCAGCCTTGCCTGCTGCAGCGTCAGCGTCAGAGTAGAACTTCAGATCTGCAGTCATTGCCGGCAGAATATCTTTTCTGGTCATGGAGAGCAGCGTGCGGACTTCGATGCCGATCTGCTTGATGTACTGCTCACGATAGATTTCTTCGCGGGCTGCCAGTTCCTTCTCGGTATAGACACCGAGGTCTGTCAGCATCTTCACGGTCTTCTTGTCTTCGAGGACTTCGATGGATTCCACGAAGGAACGTACATTCGGGAGTCCGCGGCGCTTCGCTTCCTTGACCCATTCGGAGGAATAGCCGTCACCGGAGAAGAGAATGCGCTTATGATCGTGGATGATGTTGCGGCAGATATCAAGTGCCTTTGCACGGACATCCTGCAGATACTTGATGCCTTCGAGTTCTTCAGCAATCTCATTCAGAGATTCTGCCATGATGCTGTTGAGAACGATGTTCGGTACTGCTGCAGACATCGAGGAGCCGAGCATGCGGAACTCGAACTTGTTGCCGGTGAAGGCAACCGGGGAAGTACGGTTGCGGTCGGTGTTGTCATGCGGAATGTAGGACAGACCGCTGATCGGGTTGAACTCGGTCGGTGTAGCTTCGCGGTTCTTGCTCTGGGAAGGATGCTCCATATAGAGACCATAGAGGATCTGCTCAATGTAAGAGCCGAGATATACGGAGATGATTGCCGGCGGAGCTTCGTTCGCACCGAGACGGTGATCATTTCCTGCGGAGCTTGCGCTCATGCGGAGCAGCAGAGCATTGTCATCAACTGCCCGGATGAATGCGCAGATGAAGGTCAGGAAACGGATGTTTTCAGCTGGCTTTTCACCAGGTGCAAACAGGTTGGATCCATTGTCGGTCAGAATGGACCAGTTGTTATGCTTGCCGGATCCGTTGATGCCATCAAATGGCTTTTCATAGAGCAGGCATGCAAGTCCATGCTTCTCTGCAGTTTTGCGGAGAATGTCCATGGTGAGCTGGTTGTCATCGACAGCTGTATTTGCTTCGGAGAATACCGGGGCAAGTTCGAACTGGGAAGGGGCGACTTCATTATGTTCGGTCTTGGCATAGATGCCGAGCTTCCAGAGTTCCTTGTTGACATCCTTCATGAATTCCGCAACACGGGTCGGGATGGATCCGAAGTAATGATCGCTGAGTTCCTGGCCCTTGCTTGCCGGAGCACCGAACAGAGTTCTGCCAGTCAGGCGCAGATCCGGACGTTCTTCAAAGTACTTGCGGTCAATCAGGAAGTATTCCTGTTCGAGTCCTACATAAGGCTTGCAGGAACGGACGTCTTTTTCGCCAAGCAGGTTGACGACCTTGGTTGCTGCATCGCTGAGAGCCTTGATGGACTTCAGAAGCGGATCTTTCTTATCGAGCGATTCGCCATTATAGGAGACGAATACAGTCGGAATGCAGAGCACGCCATCTTTGATGAAAGCTGGTGAGGTTACATCCCAGTAGGTATAGCCTCTTGCTTCAAACGTTGCTCTTAAGCCTCCGCTCGGGAAGCTGGAAGCGTCAGGCTCACCTTTGATCAGGTTCTTGCCTGAGAAATGCGTGATCGGTTCATGATCAGGTCCTGGTTCTACGAAGGCGTCATGCTTTTCAGCAGTTGCGCCAGTCAGCGGCTGGAACCAGTGAGTATAATGGGTTGCTCCATTTTCGAGAGCCCAGCGTTTCATTGCGTGTGCAATTGAATCAGCAGTCTGCCGGTCCAGTGTCCCTTCGCTGGATACCGTTTTCTTCCAGGCGGTATATACCGGCTTTGGAAGACGCTCCTGCATCTGTTTTTCGCCGAATACCAGTGATCCGAATTCTTCAAACGGTGCTTCCATAATTTCGATTCCTCCCTGTTATGCAGATTATTAAAGTCTTCCTTGGTCTGTGAGTCAATCAGAAAAGGAATGTGATGTAAGAAAAAATTCAAATAATTACAAAAAAACAGGAAAATTATTACATTTTTCGGAGAAATTTCCGGAATTCGAGGAAATTTCCGGATTTTACGGAAACAGGGAAAAGAATCTGGAAGACCGGAAAAAAACCTGCAGGTTTTTCCTGCAGGCATTCTGTTCAGTACCAGGAATAATCGCCGCCGCCGAAGCCGCCATATCCAGTGAATGTGGTATCCAGCTTGACTTCTTTGACTTCCGGAATCTCATCAATCAGGATTGCCTGAATGCCATCGGTCAGCGTGGAATCAATGGACATGCAGCCGGCGCATGCGCCAAGCATGCGAACTGTCACGACCCCGTCTTTATAATCAACGAGCTGGACGTCGCCGCCATCCTGCTGGATATACGGACGGATCTTATTGATCACTTTCTCGATTCTCTCCAGAAGATCCGGAGATGGTGCTGTTTCTGCCGGCGCAGATTCTTTCGCTGCTGCCGTTTCATCTATCTCAGTTTTGCTCTCACTCATTGCTCTGCCTCTTTCACCACACATTTATAACCCGAAATGAAACAGCAATGCAATCATTGCGCCCAGAAACATGCCGGCAACGACTTCTACCCATTTGTGGCCGAGCACGTCTTTGAGCTTGATATTGTAAATCGGGTTCTGGAACCTGGTGTGCAGGTTGTCCTGAACATCTTTGACCAGCTGCTGCGTGACTTTGATGTTCTGGCCGCTGTAGTAGCGGACATTTGCAGCATCATAGATTACGACAACCGCAAAGGTCAATGTCACTGCGAAGATCGTGGAGCTGAAGTGTTCCTGGATGCCTACGGACAGCGCAAGGGCTGTGACGAGAGCGGAATGGGAACTGGGCATGCCCCCGCTGGCTTTGACCAGGGAGAGTTTCCATTCATGCTTTGAAATATAATGAATAATCGGCTTCAGAACCTGCGCAATCACAGCCGACAGAATTGCAGACCAGAAAGGATACATCGTCTTGATCATCTGAATTACCTCATGAGAAGTATATCACATGAAAAAATGCAGTGTGGTACAATGGCTTCGTTGAAAGGACGCAAGATGACTTATCAGACCGGACAGATTGTGGAAGGAAAGATCACTGGCATTCAGCCTTATGGTGCATTTGTTGCACTGGATCGGAATACCAGCGGCCTGATTCACATTTCAGAAATCAGTGATGGATATGTGCGCGATATCAGCCGATTCGTGAAAGTCGGAGATATCGTGAAGGTCAAGATCATAGATTATGATCCCAAGACCAATCAGACCAGGCTTTCTCTGAAAGCTTTGCATCGTACCAGGATGAGGGGACATCATCGTTCAATGAACCGNCGGGCAAGTCTGCCGCCGATGAAACTGGGATTCAGTTCAATTGCGGCAAAGATGCCGGAATGGATCAGAGAAGCAGAAGGAGGAGATACCAGATGGTAATGCAGTTTGATGCTTCACACGGATTTCTGAAAGAAGATATCGGTTCCTATCAGAATGAAGTCAGCAGAATTCACAAGATGATTCACGAGAAGACCGGTGCCGGGAATGACTTTCTCGGATGGGTTGACTGGCCAGTGAATTATGACAAGGATGAGTTTGAACGGATCGTTAAGCTTGCTGAAAAGCTGGATGGCAAGTTCGATACGCTGGTGGTATGCGGAATCGGCGGTTCTTATCTGGGCGCCCGTGCCGCCATCGAGATGATCAATGGTCTGTATCCGGATAATGGCAAGGAAGTCATCTTTGCAGGCAACACGTTCTCCAGCACGTATATGAGCCAGGTACTCAGCCACATCAAGGATAAGAATGTTGTGGTCAATGTCATCTCCAAGTCCGGAACCACGACTGAAACTGCTCTGGCATTCCGCATGCTGAGAGAGTTCATGGACCAGAAGTATGGCAAGGAGGGTGCTAAGGAGCGCATTATTGCCACAACAGATAAGGCAAGAGGCACGCTGAAGGCACTGGCAGATCAGGAAGGCTATGAATCCTTCGTGATTCCGGATGATATCGGCGGACGCTATTCTGTCATCACTCCGGTCGGCCTGGTTCCGATGGCTCTGATGGGAATCGATATCCGCAAGGTCATGGAAGGACTGCTGGCTGCTTATCAGGAACTGAATACCGATGATCTGGAAAAGAATCCCGCATACCGCTATGCAGTTGCGAGAAGAATTCTGCAGAATCAGGGCTACAATGTCGAGATGTTCGTGACCTATGAACCGCAGCTGAGCATGCTCAGCGAGTGGTGGAAGCAGCTGCTCGGTGAGTCTGAGGGCAAAGACGGAAAGGGCATCCTGCCGGATTCTGCAACGTTCTCTACCGATCTGCATTCCCTGGGCCAGTTCATCCAGCAGGGCAGCAAAGTCCTGTATGAGACGATCTTCAAGGTTGAGAAGCCCACTCTGGATGTCACGATTCCGAGTGATCCGCAGAATGGCGACCAGATGAATTATCTGGCCGGGAAGAATCTAGACTGGGTTAACAAGATGGCATGCGAAGGAACGCTTCAGGCTCATGTTGAGTCCGGCAATGTTCCGAACCTGATCATCACGGTTCCGGATATGAAGGAATACAGCTTCGGATATCTCTGCTATTTCTTCTTCATCGCAACAGCAATGACCTGCTACATGCTGGATATCAATCCGTTCAACCAGCCTGGTGTTGAGATCTACAAGAAGAATATGTTCCATCTGCTCGGCAAGCCTGGCTACGAGAAATAATGAAATGATCAGAGGGTTCCGGATTCCGGAACTCTTTTATTTGTATTCTGAAAGATCGGAATCAAAGGTGCAGCTGAGGGAATCTTCCGAAGAAAGGATTCCGGCAGCTTCCTGCATGGTAACGGTATTCCACCTGATGGTTCCGAACAGGATCAGGTTGTTGGCATTGAGATAATCGTAATCAGAAGAAGCCAGATACTCTGGCAGGATCGTGATCGTGACAAGCAGCAGATGGTCCTTCTCCTTGCTGGTGACTTCATAAGAAACAGTTACAGCTTCTGAGTTCCGGATTTCTTCGATCTTCTCCCCGGAGATCTCCATAGCCTGTTCTGCAGCAGCAGCTTCATCTCTGCTGACCTCTTCTGAGATTTTTCTTGTGATTTCCAGTCTGATCTCATTGATGTGGCTTTGATTTCCGTAGAGGTGATACACATAATAGGTATCTCCTTCCTGCGCATTTTCCGCACCGCACGCTGCATGCATGGTGACAGTATGGCTTGAGTGATAGTAAACCTCAAACAGGAGAACGACTGCAGCAATGAATGCAAGCAGGACATAGATCCAGAAATTCCGGGATTGCTTTTTCACTGGCATGTTCCTATTATATCGGGAGTCTTCTGAAATCGTGCAATTCTGTTTGCATGTTCAGGCGGGCTGTATTATCGTTTCTGCATCAGAAGAGAGGGGACTTGTCATGAAAGACGCGGTGCTGTTTGATCTGGACGGAACGCTGACGGATTCCGGGGAAGGAATCATGAAAAGCGTGAAATATGCATTTGAGCAGATGAAGGTACCTGCCCCGGATGAGGAGCATCTGCGGCTGTTTGTCGGCCCGCCGCTGGCAGTCACGTTCCCGCAGTTCGGCATTCCGGCTGATCAGATAGATGAAGCGATCCGGCAGTATCGGATTGATTACAATGAACACGGGTCAAAGTTTCTGAATCAGGTATATCCGGGCATTCCGGAATTGCTTTCAGAACTTCAGAACGAGGGGTATCAGCTGTATGTGGCAACCTCGAAGCCAGAAGTTCTTGCAAAGGAAATTATGGATCGGTTTGATCTTTCCCGCTACTTTATCCGCATTGCCGGGGCGAGTCTTGATCATTCCCGCGAAAGCAAAACAGATGTGCTGCGGTATCTGCTGCAGCAGACGGGCAGCAGCGGACGTGAAGTCATGGTCGGAGATACGCTGTCTGATATCCGCGGGGCTCATGCGATTGATATTCCATGCATTGCCGTGAGCTGGGGCTATGGAGCAGAAGAAACGCTCGGCGAAGCAGAGCGCATTGCAAGGACAATGGAAGAGCTGAAGAACCTGCTTGAAACAAGAGCGTGGGCGAGGGTCAGCAGATGAGCACGAATCAGAAGCAGGCAGAAGAACAATTTCGCCGGATGACGGAAACGCCTGTGGGAAAGCTGATCCTTGGTCTCAGTATTCCGACGATCATCTCAATGATGGTGACGAATATCTACAACATGGCTGATACGTACTTTGTCGGAACGATCGGAACGTCAGCCAGCGGTGCAACCGGGGTAGTATTCGGGCTCATGGCGATCTTCCAGGCCTTCGGATTCATGTTCGGACATGGAGCTGGTTCCAATATTTCCAGAAGACTCGGATCGAAGAACATCAAGGAAGCCAGAGAGTTTTCTTCCACAAGTTTCTATCTGTCTATTCTTGCCGGGCTGATCTTCATGGCAGTCGGTCTGATCTGGATGGATCCGCTGATGAGACTGCTGGGCAGCACAGATACGATTCTTCCGTATTCCAGAACGTATGCGTTCTATATTCTCATTGCCGGACCGGCAATGACATCAAGCTGCGTCATGAATAATATCCTGCGTTATGAAGGAAAAGCATTCTATGCGATGATCGGCCTTACTGCGGGCGGAATTCTGAATATCTTCGGAGATGCCTATTTTGTAAGAGTATGCGGCATGGGCATTGCCGGAGCAGGTCTGTCCACGACGATTTCCCAGTATATTTCGATGGGAATCCTGCTGATTCCGTATCTGCAGAAAAAGACACAGAGCAGTTTCAGCATCTGGTATTTCACTCATCGTTTCTCCGTGGTGGAAACAATCGTCAAGGATGGTCTGCCTTCCCTTGCTCGCCAGGGACTTAATTCTGTTTCCACGATGGTGCTGAACAACTATGCTGGAATTTACGGAGACGCGGCAATTGCGGCAATCTCGATCTGTACTCGCCTTGTGAATTTCCTGTTCTGCATCGCAATCGGCATCGGTCAGGGTTTCCAGCCGGTCAGCGGTTTCAATTTCGGCGCAAAGCTTTACAGCAGAGTGAAAGCGGGATTCGACTATGCGCTGAAATCCGGCTTTGTGATCATGCTGGGGCTCGGAGTACTCGGCTATCTGAATGCAGAACCGCTGGTCCGCATTTTCCGGGATGATCCGGAAGTGACTGCGATCGGAAGAGTAGCACTCAGATGGCAATGCTTGTCGCTCTGGTTCATGCCGATGTCCATGTACGGGAATATGCTGTTCCAGTCGATTGGCATTTCAAAGACAGCAACCTTCCTGGCATCTCTGCGCAGCGGAATTGTTCTGATACCAGTCATTATCATCTTCACAAGCTGTTTCGGATTGAGCGGTCTGGAAATGGCCCAGGCAGTTTCGGAAGCAATCTCTTCGCTGATTACCTTGCCATTCGTGTGGTCATTCTTCCATCATCTGCCGCCGGATGGCTGTGAATATAGCTGATCTTCAGAAAAAGGTATCTTAAGGAGAATGAGAGACGAAGAATTTATCAGCAGATATTGCCGCGGAGTGAACCTCCCCGCCTAAGTGCTGATGCACTACAGACGGGGCTTCCAAGGGCTTGTGTGCCCTCAGACTTCCGTCTGCTAAACGATTCGGTGACAGCACAGCACACAAGCCGAAGCTTATGGACCCATCTGCACTAACGTTTCTCAGACTGATGTCAGGATCGTCAGACTGCTGCAGGAAGAAGAGAGCACATAGCCCTGTTGATCTTCCACAGGTCAGCTAACGTCCTTTGGGTTCCACTCCCGATCCCAGAGACTTTTGTCATAAGATCGGGTGATTCCATAAACAGCACGCGAATCAGATAACGGGCACCGATGTTGTAACTGGCGGAAAGATCGCAGTTATAAGTCTTTCCGCTTTTGAATACGCAGACGTCATAGGGCGTATCTTCGGATACTTCTCTTCCTCGTTTCACACGTCCGCTTCCGTCATACGCAAGGCGGCTGGTTCCCCGCGCATTGACATGTGAAACACGGATTCCGTAATGATGGGCAAGGCTTTCTGCAGTATTCTGAATATCAGTGTGCTTCCACATCGTAAGCTTCTGCTTCTTACTGCCGCGTTTCTTTCCCCTGGTGTCAAGATACTCCATGACAATGACATCGCATTCGTTTGCAATGGCAAAGTTCATGATCTCTCGTGCGACCTGATGCGCAAGGTTCTTATTTCTCCGCTTTGCAATATTCCAGAGCCTTCCGGAGTCATGTGATCCATGCAGAGACTGAAATACAGATACCCGATGCAGGGCATTGCTCAAGGAGTCTTTCTCTTCCGCGCATAATGAACTTACGCGCCAGGACAGTACCCCTTGAGTCCATGACACTGCATACCGCATCTGTATTAACACCCAGATCGACAGCGCAGATCTTCTGCTCCGATACCGGCTTCTTGGACAATTTCACTGTTTCCGTCACTGCAAATCTCAGTTTCCAGCATCCGTGTTTCTTCTCCAGTACCGGAGCTGAGATCTCTGCATTTCTGCTTCTCTTTTCGAGATAGTCCGCATCCGTTTTTGAAAGACGAACGGTATCCCATACCCAGTCGTTATTGCGGAACACTTTAATCTGTGCCAGGTAGGGCAGCACTTCGCCAGTCTCTTTGTCTATTACTGGCTTATAGGTATTGCCGCGATACAGTGCAGGCATCCGATGCCTGCAGGAATCCAGCTTCGGTGCTTCGCCTTTACAGCCAGATGCTTTCCAGCTCTTCATGGCTGAGTGATAAGCAGAAACGATGCCAAGAGCCTGCATGATAGCAGCTCTCCGATAATAGGACGGGAACTTCGGAAACTTCTGATCAAAGGAGTCGAATGAAGAGAACCCATTAGCAGAATGAACCATGCATTCCATCATCCTCAGGCGTGCAAACGAACTGTCTGTATCAGAAAGACTGTTCCAGTTTGCAAGAGCTGTCTGCACCAGACAGGCAACGGCATATGAAAAGAGATCCGCTGTTCTTTTCAGCGCCTCATAGCTGTCCCGAATGTGTACGCCATAACTGCTTACAACCTGCATAGATATTCGCCCTGCAGACAGGATAGCAGATTCGGAAGAGTGTTTTAGCATAAGGAATCAGAAATATGGAATCATACAATCACCGGGACGAAACAGAGCACAATGGAAGCGGTGAGAATTTACATCCAGGAACAGGGAAAACGCGATAACGAAGGCTATCGACGTCATGCGGGCAGAAGAAAGGCGGCTAACCCCGCCTAAACAGCTTGCACTGCTATAGACAATATGTAAAAGCCCTCCATTAACTTGTGTGTTCGAGGATCATCCCGCATACTTGTTATTGGCTCAATAAAGAGATGGGGAAGTTGCCTCATCCAAGAAAGGAAGGCCTCCCTGAAGAAGTAATTTCCTGTTCAGACGTGTACTCTTTTCTGAATAAAAATCTGATTGAAAAACAGTATTATTCCTCTGATCAGCAGACGTATCGGATTACTGTACTATGCGGAAAAAAACTGCTTCTGCAAAATCAGAAGGGTGAATATGAGATCCGGGAATTAGCAGAAATGTTTCGTGAGAGGAGGCATTGCTACGAACAGAAATCTTCTGCTTCGGCTGCAGAGAAAAGACTCCATAAAGGAGTCTATGTCATTCATTCAGAATTCGGAATCGGATTGATCCGGAAAGTGAAGCATGGAATCGCCTTCATTCATTTTGAAGATCATCCGGATATCTGGATTTCTCTGCAGGAAGCGGTCTTTCAGAATCTCATCCGGTATTACGGCAAAAGGAAAGGAGAAGCTGAAGAAGACTGAGGCTCCAGGATCAGAGAATGATCCGGGGACATGGTTCCTTCTGAAGGATCGGCAGCAGATCATCAAGGACCCCTGGTGTTCCGGCCGCAACCTCACGAAAGCCGAAGACTTCTGCCTGATTGCCATGGAAGTCAGTGACTTTTCCTCCGGCTTCTTCGACCAGCAGCATTCCGGCTGCCCGGTCCCAGGAATAGACATGCTCGAAGTAGGCATCTGCTCTTCCGCAGGCGGTCCATGCTAAGTCGAGTACCGCGCTGGCCGTGCGGCGGATATCCTCGCAGGAATCGAACACTGCATGCATGGTGTCGAAATACCAGGTGGAGAGTTCTCGATGATAGGGGCTGGTGCCGCAGAAGACGATGGCGTCTTTCAGGTGCAGTTTATCGCTGACATGAATAGGCTTGCCATTGCAGAAGGCGCCATGGCCGCGCTCTGCGGTAAACAGTTCGTTCCGGTACGGATCGAGAACCCAGGCCTGCATGATAGTTCCGTGTTCTGCATAGGCAAGGGAGATTGCGCTGTGGGCATAGTCGCGGATGAAGTTCATCGTGCCATCGACCGGATCAAGGATCCAGACAGAGCCGGAAAGATCTAGATCAGAGTTATCCTGCTCTTCGCCGAGGAGCTGAACTTCCGGATATCGTTTCTTCAGTTCTTCTTTCAGAAAAGATTCAATGCCGCGGTCTGCGGCAGTGACATAGTTGCCGTAGCCTTTGGCTTCGGCAGAAGATTCCGGATCGATGCGGAAGAAACTCGATGCTTCCCGGATCAGTCCGCTGATGGTCTCCATATCAGGTTTCATAAGATACCTCAGAACAGATTCAGAATCAGGCCGGTGACAAAGGACACTGCCCAGACATACATGACGATCTTGATATTGTGCTTCATGTTCGGATTGACCCGGAAGAGCACCATCATGCCGACGCCGGCATTGGCAAGGAGTCCCGCACACACTGCCGCAAAGGAGATGACCTTCTCCATATAGAGCGTCGTGAGCAGAATCGAAGATGCACAGCTAGGAATCATGCCGAGCAGCGTGCAGGTCAGAACAGAGACTGCCGGATGGCCGACAATCAGCGTGCGCATCACTTCATTGCCGCTGCTGTCCATGATCAGGTTGATCAGGAAGGTGACCGCCAAGAGCCATACGGTGATCTTCAGCGTATGCATGACGGCAGACTTCAGGATTCCGTCTTCGCAATCGCAGTGCTCGCGTTCGCAGAATGATTCGATATCGGTTTTCTTATGCTCTGCAAAGTGGTCTGCAGCAAATCCGGCAATTAATGCGACGATGAATTTCACGGCCAGGATCGGCAGGATCACGCCTGCTCCGGCTCCGGAAGAAAGCAGCAGCGGCAGCATCTCATCGCTCGTGCTGAGATAGACGGAAGCCAGCGTTCCGCCGGAGATGACGCCGGTGGTGTAGAGGCTGCTGGCAGCGGAGGAGAAGCCGCATTCCGGTACAAGCCCGAAGAGGGCTCCGGCAAGCGGAGCAGTCTTCCGGTGGTTTTCCAGGAAGCGGATCATCTTGTTTCCGGTCTCGTGTTCCATCCACTCCATCAGCAGGTAAGTCAGAAACAGGAACGGAAGAATTTTGGCGGTATCGGTGATCGTGTCGAGAAGTACTTCCTGAATTACTGCCATGTAATCGCTCCTTCCAATCCTGCGGTATAGGCAATGTAGTAGTCGCCGGTCTCGTGGCTGTATTCGCTGTCGACGGCTTTATCCTTATCCATAATCCAGATTGCTTCAATCGTGGTGTCCGGGTGAGCGGAACGATATTCCTCGAGGACTTTGTTTCCTTCTTCAAAGGAGAGGGTGAACAGCGTGGTGCTCAGGCAGTCGGCTGCGGAAGAATCCGGTGTGATGATCGTGACGCTGTGGTAGCGGGTAGCGGGGTAAAGAGACTCAGGATCGATGATATGGCAGTAGCTCCTGCCATCGGAAGCGATGTAATAACGCTCATAGTCTCCGGAGGTGACAAAGGACATGGTTCCGGACTGGGCGACGGCCAGCAGGCTGCCGCTTCCGCCTGGATTCTGAATGCCGATGTTCCAGGGAGTGCCGTTGTATTTCTCGCCGATGGTTCTCGTGTTGCCGCCGGCGTTCAGAGCGCCGTGCTCCACGCCTTCCTGCTCGAGGGCCTGGGCAATTTTCTCAGTGGCGTAGCCTTTGGCAATGCCGCCGACATCCAGAGAGACATCAGGATCGGTGATATAGACTGTGCTGTTTTCAGCATCAATCTCGACATAATCCCAGCCGGTATGCTTGGCTGCTTCCTGCAGTTCTTCATCAGAAGGCAGATCGCCTTTCTCGCCAGCTTCATTCTTCGTGATGCCGTCTTCGCGGTAGTTATGCCAGATATTCAGCACGGATCCGATCGTGATGTCGAATTCTCCGCCGGAGAGATCATAGTATTCCTTCGCTTCCTGAAGCAGGCTGATGATCTCCGGGTCCACTTCAACCGGCTGGATGCCGGCATTGTCGTTGATCGTCTTGAGGTTGTTCATGCCATCGTAGGTGTTGTAGATATCAAACAGATCGTTATAGCGGCGGAACAGAGAAAGGGCATCATTGAAATGAGAGTCGAAGATTTCCTTGGTCGTCGTTTCCTGAAATTGAATGACGGTATCGAATCCATCATCAATGCTGGCATTGCTGTAGTTCTTCACTTCGTCTTCTGCAGAGGCAGAGGGGCTTGCTGAGGTGCCGGATGCGCATCCGGAGAGCAGCGTCAGACAAACTAATGTTTTCACAATATTCTTTTTTTTCATAGCGGGAGAATTATAGCATAATAGCGGGATTCGAAGCTGTTTTGCACTTATAAATGATGATATAATGCTTCTGTTTTTAAGAGGAAGGGAAAACGTATATGTCATTTTTAACCGGACCTATGCATCAACATCTGGACGGTCACAAGGAACTGACTGCACACAAGGAAGTTCTGAATCTGAATGACCCTGATGACCTTTATGTTCCGCTGGTTAACGGAAGAGCTGAATGCACGCCGTTAGTCAAGGCGGGAGATGAAGTCAAGGTTGGTCAGAAGATCGGGGAACCGACCAACGGTTTCTGGTATGTACCTGTCTTCTCGCCTGTTTCCGGTACTGTGGTAGGCGTTGAGAAACGCATGTCTGCAGCACTGAAGCCGACGGATCATCTGCATATCAGAAATGATCACAAGAATACTGCTGTACGGGCTTTTGAGCCGATCGACGCAGATGCTGCAACGAGGGAGCAGCTTCTGGATTTCGTCAAGAATGCCGGTATTGCCGGTCTTGGCGGAGCTGGATTCCCGACATTCAACAAGTACACCAAGCCGGAGAACATTGATCTTCTGATTATCAATGCAGTGGAGTGCGAACCGTATCTGACGGCAGATCTTGCCAATCTCTCGGCAAATCAGGAACTTCTGAAGATCGGCACGCTGGCGCTGTTCAAGCTCAGCAATGCGCCGAAGGGAGTCGTCTGCATCAAGAGCCACTGGACTGAAGAAGTCGAAATGCTGAAGAAGCTCTTCGAGGGGACGAAGATTGAAGTCGCTCCGGTTCCGGATCTGTATCCGATGGGCTGGGAGCGTACGCTGGTCTATCAGATGACCGGCAAGCGCTATGACAAGCTGCCGGCTGAGGCTGGCTGCATTCTGGACAATGTCTCTACGGCGATTGCAGTAGGCAATGCGATCCAGAACGGCATGCCGATCACCCGCAAGATGGTGACGGTTTCCGGCGATGGCGTCAAGGAGCCGAAGAATGTCGAAGCTGCAGTCGGAACACCTGCTTCTGAGCTGATCAAGGCATGCGGCGGATATACTGCGGAAGACGTGAAGCTGATTGCCGGCGGACCGATGATGGGACGCACGATTCCGAACGAACAGTTCGTGATCGGCATTGCCAACAATGGTCTGACAGTTCTGAAGACGGAGAAAGAGCTTTCTGTGAAGTGCCTGCGCTGCGGCAAGTGCACGGAGAGCTGCCCGTCCGGACTTGAGCCGGTGCGGATCAATAACTGCGAGAAGATCAAGGATATTGATTCCCTGAAGAAGCTCAGTGTCATGGACTGCATCGAGTGCGGTCTCTGCACATATGTATGCCCGTCCAAGCTGGATGTCACGGAAGGAATCCGCAGAGCCAAGAGATATATGGCTCTGGTCAAGAAATAAGGGGGAAAGACGAAGATGAAGTTCACGTTTAATCCATCCCCGAACTACCGTACTTCCCAGAGCACTTCCGGAATCATGAAGGATCTCACGGAATGCCTGCTCGCGGTTCTGGTATTTGCAGTCATCTATTACTGCGGTGCCTATGGTGCTTCCTATGGCCTGCGCATTGTCCTTCTGACTGCTTGTTCGGTGATTGCTGCACTCTGCACGGATGCAGTTTACTTCAAGGCAACGAAGCAGGATATCAGACAGGGCATCCTGACTTCCTATTCCTGGGTGACAGCGCTGATTCTGACGCTGATCTCCAGAGTGAGTGTTTCCTACTACGGAATGATCGTATGCACGGTGATTGCAGTATTCTTCGGCAAGCTTGTGTTCGGCGGCTTCGGTCAGAATATCTTCAACCCGGCTGCGTTCGGTGAAGCAGTCATCATGGCAAACTTCGCTGGCAGCTACAGTGAAGACTTCGTTACTTCCGCTACGCCGACGACGGTTGCCAAGGCATCCGGCTGGGTCGGAGAATTCGCTTCCCAGTACGGCGGTTTCGGAAATATGTTCCTCGGCCAGTATGCAAGCACGATCGGTTCTACGTCTGCACTGCTGATTCTGCTGTGCTGCGTGTTCCTGATCTGGCGCAAGGACATTGACTGGCAGGTTCCGGTGACCTACATCGTCACCGTATTCGTCGAGTCGCTGATTGTCGGCGCAATCACCGGCAGCGGTGCTCAGGCAGCTGTTTACAACGTGCTGGCTGGCGGCGTGATGTTCGGGGCTGTCTTCATGGCAACCGATCCTGTTACTTCTCCGGTATCGATGCCTGGCCGTGTCGTCTTCGCATTCGGTGCAGCAAGCCTGGCAATGATCATCCGCTGGAAGTCCAACTTCGCAGATGGCGTTCTGTTCGGCATCCTGCTCATGAATATGCTGACACCGGCAATTGATAAGCTGTTCGACGGCAACCAGATCAAGGATGCTGCAAAGTTCCGCAAGAATGTTCTGATCACCTGCGTATGCTTCTTCGCGGTAACGCTCGGTGTCGGTGCTTCTCTGAAGACTTCTGCAGAAGAGGAAGATTCTACAGCAGCAGCTCCGGCAGCAGCAACAGAAGCAGCTGCTTCTTCGGACAGTGCTTCTTCCGGAAGCTCCTCTGCTTCGGGCATTGCGCTGAATGGTGACTTTGCCGATAACGAAGCAAGCTGCGAACTGACTGGCGACAATGTCTATCATTGCACGGCTAAGGGTTTCGGCCTGATCAACAACATGGGCGGTTCCTATTCCGAGAATGAAGCTGACATTGAAGTTGATCCTTCGAATAACAGCATCGTTTCTATCACCGTCACGAACTTCGGCGATACGGCCGGAGTCGGCGATGCGGCTGTAAGTGACAGTGCTCTGGCACAGTATGCGGGCAAGACACTGGATGACAGTGTTGATTCCGTCAGCGGAGCAACGTTCACTTCCGATTCGATTGCAAGCATGGCGTCTGCTGCCCTGAAGATGGCAGCCGGCAACTGAGGAGGGTATCGAATATGAATAAGGATTCTGTTCAGTACAAAGTGATCCTTCTGGCCGTCATGAGTGCAATCTGCGGTCTTCTGCTCGGCGCGGTGAATTCCATTACTGCTCCGGTTATCGCTGAAGCAAATCTTGCGACAGTGAAGAGCAGCCTGGAACAGATTTATCCGGGTGCTGATTTTGCAGAGGTCACGGATTTCACAGATGATTCCGGCTATATCACTGCAGTCTATACTGCAGAAGGAAAGGGAACCGTATATTCCATTCATGGAGTCGGCTACAACTCTGATGGATTCGATTTCCTCTATGGCATCAACGATGATGGAACAACTTCCGGATTCGTTGTTCTGTCTGAAAATGAAACAGACGGTTTCGGCAAGCGCTGCTTCACGGATGAGAGCATTGCCAACTATACTGCGATTTCAGTCGGTGATGATATTCCGATGGTTTCCGGTGCAACTCTTACTTCCACTGCAATCCGCAATGGAATCACTGCTGCCTGGAACTTATGGAATGCATCAAAGTGAGGTGTGAGCAATGAGTGAGAAGAAGAACAAGAGAGGTTTCTGGTCTGAGCTGATCTACAACAATCCGGTCTTCGGACTGTTCCTCGGAATCTGCTCGACCCTGGCAATCTCGACGAATCTGAATAATGCGCTCGGCATGGGACTCTCCGTTATCGTGGTCCTCGTGCTGTCCAACATCATCGTTTCCCTGGTTGCGCCGATTACTCCGGATGATATTCATATCCCGGTTTACATCATCATCATCGCAACGCTTGTCACGATCGTATCCATGTTCTTGCAGGCGTATGCTTCTTCGCTGTATACCGCATTAGGAGCTTTCCTCGATCTGATCGTTGTCAACTGCATCATCCTCGGCAGAGCTGAGGCATATGCATGCAAGCACAGTGTCGCAGAGTCCGCAAGAGATGGACTGATGATGGGTCTTGCCTACACGTTCAGCCTGTTAGCAATGTCCATTATCCGTCAGCTGCTCGGCACCGGCATGCTGTCACTGTCCAATCCGATGACCAATGAAGTGCTGTTCTCGATCCGTCTGATTCCGGAGGGATATGAGATAGGTGTCTTCCAGACCCAGACTGGTGCATTCATGACCTTCGCGGTCCTGGCTGCTCTGGTTGCTGCATACAAGAACAAGAATGATGCTAAGGAAGCTGCTGCTGAAAAGGCTGCACTGGCAGCGAAGAAAGCTGCGGCTGCTCCGGTAAAGGAGGCTGCGAAGTAATATGAATCTGTTCACACTGTTCCTGAGTGCACTGCTGGTAAACAATATCGTTCTTTCCAAGTTCATCGGTATGTGCCCGTTCATGGGTGTTTCCACGAAGCTCAGCTCCGCAATCGGAATGGGCATCGCTGTCATCTTCGTCATCTTCGGTGCTTCTGTTCTGTCCTGGGTTCTGTACTACTTCGTACTGCAGCCGATGGGACTGGAGTACATGAAGCTGATCAGCTTCATCCTGCTGATTGCTGCATTCGTTCAGTTCGTTGAGATGTACATCAAGAAGAATTCTCCTTCCCTGTACAAGTCTCTCGGCATCTATCTGCCGCTGATCACGACGAACTGCTGCGTTCTCTATGTCGCTCTGGACAACATCACGCAGAAGTACACGCTGATTGAGACCATGGTGAATTCCATCGCGGTTCCGGCTGGCTTCATGCTGGTCATGGTCATCTTCGCAACGATCCGTGAACGGCTTTCCGGCAACGATGTACCGAAGCCATTCCAGGGCAATCCGATTGCCTTTGTTACGGCTGCCATCATGGCAATTGCATTCTCTGCATTTGCAGGACTGGCATAAGCGCTATGAACACACTGATCGCAATTCTGATCATGGGGGCGCTGATCGGACTGAATGTTGTTCTGATGAAGAAGAATAAAGCCACCCCGGTTCCTGAGGGATGTGAGAATCTGAAGCCTGACTGCAAGGGATGCGGTATTGCAAACTGTGAGATACGCAGTGAAATCGAAGCGAAAGAAGGAGAAAAGTAACCATGTTCAGTGCATTATTGCTCATGCTGGTTCTCGGCGCAGTCTGCGGTCTGATTCTCGGCATTGCATCTACCAAGTTCAGAGTCGAAGTTGACCACCGTGTGGAAGACATCCGCGCGATGCTGCCGGGCTATAACTGCGGCGGCTGCGGATTTGCCGGATGTGACGGCATGGCTGCAGCACTTGCAGACGGCGATGCAGACATTGATCGCTGCAAGCCTAGCAAGCCTGATAAGAAGGATGCCATCCGGGCATACCTCAAGGATCACCCGAAAGCTGCATAAAAAACGAAGAGAGAATCTCAGATCCGAGATTCTCTTTTTTTTAGCAATCTGGTGCAAACTCTGTTCTTTCACGAAGGCATAGAAGTTATTTTCTTCTTCCTGATCCTGTTCTGATATGGCTCCGACCGGCATCGCGTAGAAGATCGTTTCTTCTTCAATGCCATAGGAGAAGGCCTGATCCGCAACCGTTCCATCCACTGCTGCAATCGCACAGCCGCCGAGGCCGACCGAAGTGCAGGCCAGATAGGGATTCTCGAAGACATGGCCGCTGTCCATTAGCATCGGTACGTGGGCATATGGCCCATAGCGTCACTCTGCTTTCTCGGCCCGTACCTGCTTGGAAAGACTGTCTCCGATGAGCTGTTTCAGATTTTCAGGACTGCTTAAAAATGCAATCTGGTGCGTCATTGGCAGATAGTGCCAGAGGCCTGGCTTCAGCCTCCTTTACGTTCTGAATGGCCAGATAGCATTCAAACGCATGTCTGGCACCTCCGGAAGGAACCGTACGCAGGGTTGCATAGCGCTTTCCGCACAATCCTTTCACGCCCTGGCAGCACCAGAGAAGATAGGAGAGTTCCAGCAGGCTGAGGCCTTCGGAGGTGAATATGCGGTGGCTGGAACGAGTATTGATGACCTTCAGGAAGTCATTCGTGATGCTCAGATCTTCATAGTTCACGGGGAGGGATACTGCTTCCTTGCTCATGGGGGCTTCTTCAGGTCCTGATCGCTGACGAAGTCTTCAAGTTCATCGATGAAACTGCGGGCGAAATTTCTTCCTGCTTCGATGCGTTTTATGATCTCTTCTTCGCTCATACCTGATTCCTTCTTTTCCGTATTTTCTCACTGTTTCTGGGGAGGAGATATGCAAACCGGATAAATAGGAGGGAAGGGACAGGTATGAATAAAGAAATTACTCTGAAGATTCTTGGAATTGCAGTATCGGGGTTTGTGCTCGTGATCCTGTTTTTCGCGGCAGTAGAACTTCGATCAGAGCAGATGCTGAAGCTGACGAAGACATATATTGCCGCAAGAGATATTCCGCCGCGGACCAGGATCAGTGAGGAAGATCTGATTGAAGCAGAGATTGCGGGAGACTATCTGCTGGATCAGGCTGTATGCGATAAAGATCAGATCATCGGCAAGTATACCGAGATCCAGGGAATGATTCCCGCAGGCTCGGTATTCTACCGGAGTATGCTCAAAGATCTGAAAGATCTCCCGGACTATCCGACTGCGCAGCTGAGGAAAGGGCAGTCAGCGTATTCTCTGGAAACGGATCTGGCCAGACTTGGCGGAACGGTTGTGCCTGGGCAGCGGGTGGATCTCTTTGCGACGATCTTGAACCGGGACAGCAGTACGATAACCGGATGTCTGTTTCAGAATGTCAGGGTCATTGCCATCAAGGATCATAATGGCTTTGATCTCGATGATCCATCTGGAACTGGTACGCCGTATCTGGCAATTCTGGCGGTGCGCTCAGAAGACATGGAAGTGCTATCTGCCTGCGATGAGGCCGGAGAGATCAGATTGTTCTCTTCCAGCCGCAGTTATGATTCTGCTTCTGAGGCTTCACTTGTGACAGATTCTCCGATCTATACTTATCTCCGTACGCAGAATGGCTTGAACAGAGATGTTTTCAGCACTCCGGAAGCAGATACGTGATGGGAAAGCGGCACGGAAGCAGAAAAGGCAAGTATAATGGTAGNAAAGTTCAGGGAGGAATATATGCCGGAAGAACGAGTATTCAATTTCGCGGCCGGGCCTTCGCAGCTGCCGCTGGAAGTGCTGCAGAAAGCAGGCAGCGAGATCACGGACTATCATGGCATCGGAATGTCTGTGATGGAGATGAGCCATCGATCGAAGATGTTCCAGGAAATCTTCCTGGATACGAAGAACCGGTTCCGCAGGCTGATGCATGTGCCGGAGAATTATGAGATTCTCTTCTTGCAGGGCGGTGGATCTTCGGAGTTCTCCATGGTTCCGCTGAACCTGATGGCAAGAACCGGGAAGGCAGACTATGCCATCACCGGACATTTCTCCGAGGTTGCCGCAAAGGAAGCAGAGAAGTACGGGAGCGTCTCCATTGTCTGCTCGACGGCCGATACCGGGCATAACCGGATTCCTGCTCAGGAGGAGCTGCACCTGGATCCGGAAGCTTCATATTTCCATTACTGTGCAAATAATACGATCTATGGAACAGAGTGGCAGTATGTGCCGGATACTGGCAGCGTTCCGCTAGTTTCGGATATGTCTTCCGAGATCACGAGCAGAAGAGTAGATATCTCGAAGTATGGAATCATCTATGCGGGTGCGCAGAAGAATGTCGGCCCGGCCGGGGTGACGATTGTGATCATACGCAGAGACCTGGCTGGCAATGCGCTGCCAATCACGCCGCTGATGATGAATTATCAGACGCTGATTGCGAAAGACAGCATGTACAACACGCCGCCATGCTGGTGCATCTATATGGTCGGTCTCGTGCTGGAATGGCTGGAAAGCCAGGGCGGTGTGGAGGCCATGGAACAGAAGAAGCACCAGAAAGCAGAACTTCTGTACAAGGTGCTGGATGATTCTCATCTGTTCCATTGCCATGCATTGCCGGGATCACGTTCAGATATGAACGTGACATTCCGTACCGGAAATGACGATCTCGACAGCAAGTTCGTTGCCGAAGCTGCAGAACATGGGCTGGTAAATCTGAAGGGACATCGCCTCGTGAAAGGCATGCGGGCTTCGATCTACAACGCAATGCCGATGGAAGGCGTCGAAAGACTGGCAGAGTTCATTCAGAAGTTCGATGCCGAGAATTAGCGGCTTGAATCCTCAGGATTCATGGCCGCATTGCATAGAAGATGGTGGGATCAGAGTATCCCTGCCGGAAAGGAAGAAAAGATGTACCGTATCAGAACACTCAACAACATTTCACCTTCGTGCCGCGAGATTCTGTCCGCTCCTGATTATGAGCTCAGTGACAGCGAAAAGAATCCGGATGCGCTGTTTGTCAGGGCAAGCGACTTGCATGGGTATCCCTTCAATCCGGAGCTCAAGTGCATTGGCAGAGCCGGAATCGGCGTGAATACGATCCCGCTGGAAGAATGCACTTCGAAAGGAATCGTCGTCTTCAATACGCCGGGCGGAAATGCGAATGGCGTCAAGGAACTGTTTGTCTTTGCATTAGGCATGGCGAGCCGCGATATCTTCGATGGCATGAAGTGGGTCTATTCCTATGATGGAAGCGAAGGACCGATTGAAACCAGAATGGAGAAGATCAAGAAGCAGTTTGCAGGTCCGGAATATGCCGGGAAGGTTCTTGGTGTCATCGGAACGGGCAATGTCGGAAGCCTGGTTGCGAATATCGCCCTGGATCTGAACATGGAAGTGCTGGCATATGATCCGTATCTTTCCGTAGATGCCGCATGGAAGGTAAGCCGCCATGTGCAGCGGATATCGAGCCTTGATGAACTGCTGAAGCAGTGCGATTATCTGACTCTGCATGTGCCGCTGAATGAAGAGACAAGAGGACTGATCAATGATAAGACGATCTCGGTGATGAAGAACGGGGTTCGCATCATCAATTATGCCCGCGGCGAAGTGGTGGACGAAGATGCGATCATCCGGGCGCTGGAGTCCGGCAAGGTTGCAAGATATGTGGCTGATTTCCCGACGGAACGTCTGGTCCATACGAAGAATGTGATTCTGACGCCGCATCTTGGCGGAACGACCATCGAAGCAGAAAGCAACTGCGCGAAGATGGCAGCCAAGGAAATGGATGACTATCTGCGCAATGGCAATATCCGCAATTCCGTGAATATGCCGAATGTATATCTGGAACGCAACGGAGAATCCAGGGTCTGCGTCATTCATAAGAATGTTCCGGGAATGCTGACAAAGATCATGACGGTATTCTCCAGAGATCAGATCAATATTGAGAACATGTCCAACAAGTCCCGCGGTGAGATTGCGTATTCCGTATTTGATGTGAATGCAAAGATCAGCAAGGAAATCCTTCATGAGATCACGGAAATCGATAACGTGATCCGGGTCAGAGGACTGAACTGAATCATGATCCTGAAGAGCTCCGCTCGGAGAAATCCGGGCGGTTTTCTCATTCAGTGCAAAAGAAAAGCTGCGCTTTCACACAGCTCTTAATCAAAGGGGCGGTTAATGGGACTCGAACCCATGAGTGCTGGAGCCACAATCCAGTGTGTTAACCAACTTCACCATAACCGCCAGGTGCGAGTAATATTTTAACCTAATCTGCCAATACACGCAAGGCCCATTTTTTTCGGGAGCTTGCCGGAAGCTTGCCGGTTGCAGAACCTTGAAGAACTATTAAACTGGAAGCTATGACAGATAAAGAAGAACGGCTGAATCAGGCAGCTGAACAGATCCGTCTGCTGGAGCAGTATTCTGCGAAGATCAGAAACGAAAACGTGCAGACAAGTCTGCGAAGTCTCATCAGCGTGCTTGGTTCTCTGAAAGAAACCCAGTACCTGTTTGACAGCGGGGAGAAAGAACTGAAGAAGCTTTATGCCAGATATCTGCCGTATCTGGATCAGATTCTTGCTCAGTATCTGGAAATCTCTGAGAGCGGAAACTATGAAGCAGTTCTGAAATCGGAGCGTGAGCTTCAGAGGACGCTGAGCAGTCTTACAGATGCGGTCAGGAAGATCAATCTGATTCTTCCGCAGGACGAAGCGGCAGACGCTGCTGCTTCTATGGCGGCAGAGAAGATGAAGCATGCAATGGAGAGCTGACATGAAACTGGATGAATATCCGAACCTGAAAGATCGGATCGGGGAACTGGATGAAGGTGCTGCTTCATGGCAATCTTCGAGCACGCTCAGAAATGTGACTGCCGCAGCAATTGTGATCGTAGTGGTTCTGTTTCTGAGAGAGCAGCTGATTCCGGCAATTGCGGTGACTGCAGTTCTTCTGCTGATATTGATTCCGTATTTTCTGGAATTCCGGAGAGCAGAAGAATCATGGGACAGGATTTCTGCTTCAGATCGTTCCCAGCTGGAACAGGATGCCGCAAATGGAGAAGTGTTCGGCAATGCGCTGCTCTTGAATCGGTATGTCCTGGTTCAGGAGCAGGCAGGCTTATTCCTGATCCGGATGAAGCAACTGAGTTCTGTTTCCATCCGGATTGCAAAGCCTTCGGAAACGCATGGAATCTCCGGCCAGAATGGCGGAGATACATTTCTCGTTTCGTTCCGGGATCGGGATGGTCATGAGTACCGGGTTCTGTATCCTTCCCGCTTTGGTGTTTCTGAAGCAGATGTGCTTGCCATGCTGAAAAGCAGGATGGAGACGGAGAATCCGGATATTACTTATCAGAGAGGGTAATGCAGATGGAAAAAGATCTGGTTGCGGAACAGATTAAGGAAGAACTGCTGAAGAGAAAGTGGTCGGTGTGCACGTGTGAGTCCATGACAGCCGGGATGGTTGCTTCAGCACTCGGAGACATTCCGGGAATTTCGGAGGTGCTGGCAGGGGGATTAGTCACGTATATGACGAAAGAGAAACATATCCTTGCCGGAGTTCCGGAAGAGATTCTGAATACGGTCGGTGCCGTCTCGGAAGAATGTGCTGCCGTGATGGCTTCCGGAGCAGCAGAGCGCATGGGATGCGAGGCGTGTGTGTCGGTCACCGGAAATGCCGGCCCGACCGGGATGGAGAATAAAGAAGACGGACTGGTCTATATCGGAACCTATGTATCCGGAAAGACCGCTGTCAGAGAATATCATTTCTCCGGAAGCCGGCAGGAGACCAGAGAAGCAGCGTGTCTGCAGGCATTGAAGGATCTGCTGAATGACATCAGAAACGAGAAGAGACCGTGACGGGTCTCTTTTTCTCATCAGACTCAGTTTTTCTCATCCGCGCCAGGTATCGGTGATGACGTGATGCTTGCGCATGAACTCTTCATCGCTGGAACACAGGGCAACGATGCCCTGGATCAGGCCGATCAGCGCAGGAATGCCAGTCCAGCAGAAGCAGATGCTGACGATTCCTTTTGTGGTTTCACCCATATAGAAGTACTGAATGCCGATATCGCCGAGCAGAATCGCAAGGATTCCGTAGGCGATTTTTGATTTGACCGGCCATCTGCTGTCCGGTATGAACGAATTGTCCGTGAAGTAATCCCTGCTGTCAGTGTTCTGATAGAACGGTTCGGGCTGAGGCTGTTCCTGATACTGGTACTGTTTCTTGTTCGGCTCCCAGTCATCCAGCTTTGCCCCGCAGTTCGGACAGAAATGTGCACCGGAGCGAATTTCAGCTCCGCAGTTCGGACAATACCATGCCATTGTTACTCCTCCTCATAATTCATCATTGCAGAAAGAACTTTCTGGACCTGACGGGCTTCATCTTCTCTCAGCCATGTCAAGGTGCCGTTTTCCTGAAGCTTGGCGACAATCGCCAGGCCTCTGGCTTCCGGATCATGTGAGCGCAGCAGCACGATGAAATTGTCTTCCATCGTTCCGGGAAGCGCTCTGCGGTTGTATAAGATCCGATATGGATTGCCTAGCATGTCTGCGGGTGCGGTAACGAGGTGCCTTGCTTCGGAATACGGTTCCCGGTGAGCGGAACGGATGACTTTATTGGTCTCATAGAACATCGTGTCCATTGCGTAGGCTGAAGTGCGCAGGGCATCGATCTTGTGCGTGCGGGTATCGGTATAATAAGTCCTGAGAACCAGTGTTCCGCGGAAGAAATAAGGCTGGTCATGGCCGTATAACGCGATGGTGCACACATTCTGCCGCAGGTGTTCGAAACCAGGTGTCTGCTTTTCCATTGCCGTGATCCTCCTCTTATTTTTATGATAAACTCTTTCGGTTTATTTGAGTAGACAATCATTTTGGTGCTGTGCGGGAGCAATATACGGTAAAATTTAACTGTTATGAGTAAAATCATTGATCAGTTCGGCGTTCACGTCGGGAAGAATGCAGAAGCACATCCGGAACGGATCCGGAAAGAGATCCTTGCGGCCTATAAGCTGTTCGGTTGGTATCAGCATCATTTCCCGGATCAGCGTAAGCCGAAATCCCGCCAGTATCTGGCTGATGCATGCATGAAGTTCATGGTTGACGGTTTCTCACATCCGGAACACGCAGCGATGGTCAGCATCTTCATGCCATGCGAGCTGCTGCATGCGTTCGGTATTTCGCCGATCTGCGCGGAGATGTTTTCCACGTATCTCAATGGGGCAGGTGCCGAGAAGGCATTTGCAGAGGCGGCAGAGAAAGCTGGCATTGCGGATACGTACTGCAGCTATCATAAAGTCGTGATGGGAGCAGCCCTGACTGGAGTGCTTCCTTCGACTCGCTATATCATCAATACTTCGCTTGCCTGCGATGCGAATAATCTGACCTTCCGGGCATTGTCGGAAAAGATGGGCACACCCCAGTTTTATGTGGAGGTTCCATACCGCAAGGAAGAATATTCCGTGGAGTATGTCATGCAGGAACTGAAGGAACTGGCCGCTGCCCTGGAAGAGCGGGAAGGAAAACGTCTTGATCCTGGCTTATTGAAGATGTATACCGATCGCAGTGCAGAAACGATCCGGAATATTCAGAAGACGATTCCGCTGCGGAAGACGAGATATCTGCCAGGCGATCTGACATCGGAATTATATGAAGCGCTGATGATGCATAATGCGCTGGGGAGCGAGGAAGCGCTGGAGTATTCCCGGCTTCTGAAAAAAGATTTTGAGCATGTGTCTCTGGATGAGGGAAAGCGGATTCTCTGGATGCATACGAATCCGTTCTGGCAGAAGAGTGCCCAGGAACTGCTGAATTACCGGCCTGACCAGCACGTTGCGGCAACCGAGCTGAGCTATGATGTCTGGCAGAATTATCATACAGATGATCCGTTCCGCTTCATGGCAGAACGTCTGGTCTATGATCCGTATAACGGTCCGATATCTGACCGGATCCGGGCGGCGGAGAAAATGGCTCAGAAGGTTTCTGCAGATGGCGTCGTGCTGTTCTGCCACTGGGGCTGCAAGGAGACGTGCGGTGCTTCTCCGTATATCAAGCAGCAGATGGAGGCGGCGGGATTTCCGACGCTGATTCTGAATGGGGACGGAGTGGATCGCTCCAATACCTCAGACGGGCAGATTTCCACCCGGTTAGGAGCGTTCATGGAAATGCTGGGAGGGATGAAATGATCTATACCTCATGCCGATATGTGCCAGAGGAACTGATGGCGGGGTTCCAGGAAACCTGCCAGCGGCTCGATCCTTCTCCGGAAGGGTTTGAGTGTGCGGATTCATGTTCTCATCCGAATATGTGCAGCTATGCCAAGGCGGTAATTGAAGAAATCAGAAGACTGTCTGCTGAGTGCGTGATTCTGACTGACTGCTGTGATGCGACAAGAAGAGTCTATGATGTGCTGAAAGCATCAGGCACCGTCAGATTCCTGTATCTGCTGCCGCTTCCGCATAAGAACGGCGAAGCAGAACTGAAGCTGTTCGAGCAGGAACTGATCCGCCTGAAGGATGCTTATCAGGAGTATTCCGGGAAACCGTTTCAGGTTTCAGAAGCGGTGAACGCATATCAGAAGCAGCAGAAGAATCCCCGGAAGGAGCCTTCCGGTTCCTTTCTGCGGCTGATCGGCGCTCATGGGGGAAGAGTTCTGAAAGAAGAGATCGGTGAAGTGTTTCCGGATATTGAACTGATCGATGATACGTGTACCGGAAATCGCTATCTCAGAAGAGAAGCGGAAAGCGAAGCTTCCTTCTTTCACTGGTATGCTTATGCGCTCCTGAATCAGGATCAGGCATGCATGCGGATGTGCTACCGGGGCGGAAAGAATCCGGAGTATCAGAAACGTCCGGCAGGAGAAATCTTCCATACGATCAAGTTCTGCGATTATTACAGCTTTGAATACATGGAAGAAAAGAAGAATCCGGATCTTCCGATTCTGAAGATCGAGACGGATACGACAAGGCAGAACAGCGGACAGCTGAAGACGCGGCTGGAGGCGTTCCGGGAGGAGCTTGGAATGAGTCAGATCAGTTCGATCCGGGTCAGTGATCCTGATCGGGTATATGTTGCAGGAATCGACAGCGGCAGCGCAAGCACAGATGCGGTAGTCATGGACCGGAATCATAGAATTCTAGGACGAGCGATTCTGCCGACCGGAGCAGGTGCGGCCAGCGGCGCGGAGAAAGCGCTGGAACAGGCATTGCGTGAAGCAGGCATCCGGAAAGAAGAACTGAGTGCGATCGTGACGACAGGATACGGCCGGGAGACGATCGGTGTCGGTTCGGCTTCCGTGACTGAGATCACGTGTCATGCAAGAGGGGCGCACTTCCTGAATCCGGATGCCCGCACGGTCATTGATATCGGCGGCCAGGACAGCAAGGTGATCCGCATTGATGAGAACGGGTCAGTGAAGAATTTCGTGATGAATGACAAGTGTGCAGCCGGAACCGGAAGGTTCCTGGAGATGCAGGCAAGAGCACTCGGGTTATCGCTTGCCGAGATGTCTGAGCTTGGCCTTTCGTGGAAGAATGAAGTGACGATCTCCAGCATGTGCACGGTATTTGCGGAATCCGAAGTGGTCAGCCTGGTAGCGCAGAATGTTTCGGCCGCAGATATCATCCATGGCTTGAATCGCTCGGTCGCTTCCAGAACTGCGCTGCTTGGCGGCAGGATCGGCATGGAGCCGGCGTTTATCATGACGGGCGGAGTGGCGCAGAATGCCGGGGTGGTCGCGTGCCTGGAAGAGAAACTCGGAGAGAAGATCTTCGTCTCTCBGGATTCACAGCTCTGCGGCTCGATCGGAGCGGCGCTGATTGCGCTGGAACAGGTCGGCGTGCATGCAGACAATCGATGAGGCTCTGGAAAAACTGAGCAGGTCTTCGTTCCGGGCGTCGTTTCATCTGAATGCAGAAGAAAAGGAATATGTCCGCAAGAAGGGAATGGATACCATCCGGAGCCACTGCAGGGATTTTGTGCGGGAACGGCTGGCACCGGCATACCCGCTTCATGATGGCCGGCAGACGCCGACGCATGGACATCCGGTCTTCCCGGCTCAGCATGCATGTGCGTGCTGCTGCCGCGGCTGTTTGCAGAAGTGGTACCGGGTTCCGAAAGGCGTGCCGCTGAGCGAGGTGCAGCAGGAGAAAATCGTGAATCTCCTGATGGCGTGGATCGAGAGGGAAATGAAAGAAGAACCAATTCAGAAGAGGGAGGATTAGTACATGTCGTATTCTGAAGAAGTATATGCTTCACTTGCCGCAAAACATGCGGGCGAACCGGAGTTCCTGGAGGCAGCCAAGCGCGTGCTGAAATCGATTGCACCAGCCGTGGATGCCAATGAGGAACTGTACCGGAAGAACGGATTGCTGGAGCGGCTGACCGAACCGGAGCGGATCATCACATTCCGGGTTCCGTGGCAGGATGATTCCGGCAAGATTCATGTGAATCTGGGCTACCGGGTGCAGTTCAATTCTGCGATCGGTCCGTACAAGGGAGGACTGCGGTTCCATCCGTCCGTGAATCAGTCGATTCTGAAGTTCCTCGGCTTTGAGCAGGTGTTCAAGAACAGCCTGACCGGACTGCCGATCGGCGGCGGAAAGGGTGGTTCTGATTTTGATCCGAAAGGAAAATCAGATGCCGAAGTCATGCGTTTCTGCCAGAGTTTCATGACCGAGCTGTATAAGTATATCGGCCCGGACCAGGATGTTCCGGCAGGCGATATTGGCGTAGGCGGACGCGAAATCGGCTATCTGTATGGTCAGTACAAGCGGATCACCGGCCAGTATCAGGGGGTTCTGACGGGCAAGGGTCTTTCCTTCGGAGGTTCTCTGGCAAGACCGGAAGCTACTGGCTATGGCTTGGTGTATATCACCGAGGAAATGGTAAGAGGTGCCGGAAAGGAACTGGCTGGAAAGACGGTTGTCATCTCGGGTTCCGGCAATGTCGCGCAGTATGCATGCAGGAAGGCACAGGAGCTTGGAGCAAAAGTTGTCACGATGTCTGATTCGAATGGATATATCTATGATCCGGATGGAATTCAGCTGGATGTCGTTCTGGAGATCAAGCAGGGTCATCGCGGCAGAATCAGGGAATATCTGGAAAAGGTACCGACAGCTCAGTATTTTGAGGGTCAGAAGCCATGGGGCGTGAAGTGCGATATCGCATTGCCGTGCGCAACTCAGAACGAGATCAGCGGCAAGGATGCGAAGACTCTGATTGAACATGGATGCTGGTGTGTCGCGGAAGGCGCAAATATGCCGTCTGATGCGGATGCGGTAGATGCGTATGAGGCAGCACGGGTTTCCAGCGGATTCCTGTATATGCCGGGCAAGGCTGCCAATGCCGGCGGGGTTGCGGTATCTGCACTGGAGATGTCGCAGAACTCCGAGCGTCTTTCCTGGACGTTTGAAGAAGTCGATGGCAAGCTGAAGGAGATCATGAGAGGCATCTACCTGAAGAGTTCTGAGGCTGCAGAACGCTATGGATGTCCGGGCGATTTCGTAGTCGGTGCGAATATCGCCGGCTTCGAGAAGGTTGCGGAAGCGATGATCGCCCAGGGACTTGTCTGAGACAGAAAGAACATATCTGAAGGCTTCTGCTTCGGCAGGAGTCTTTTTCTGACGGATTGTAAAGAAATGGCCGATGAAAATATATCTTTACCTGAAATTCACAAAATGTTTGAATCTTGCAGGGTACCGTGTGATAATGAAACCAGAAAGCGTTTGCATTCAAAAATAGGGAGGAAAAGATAATGAAACGCGTTTTGAGTGTCGCTCTTGGCTTCATGATGGCTGTAAGCCTGGCAGGATGCGGAGGTTCGTCTTCCGATACTGCTTCTGCAGGCAGCTCTGCTGCAGCAGATTCCGGAGATAATACCCTTGTCGTCTATTCGCCGAATACGGATTCTCTGATCAATGCAACGATCCCTGCGTTTGAACAGGCGACCGGAATCAAGGTGGAAGTGATTTCTGCTGGTACCGGTGACCTGCAGACCCGTATCGATTCGGAAAAGGAGAATCCGCAGGGTGATGTCATGTTCGGCGGAATGAATCCTTCGCAGCTGGAGAAGTATCCGGATAACTTTGAAGAATATACGTCTCCGAATGATACGCTGCTTCCGAAGGAATATCAGAATTATAAAGGTATCATTTCCCATTACTGTCTCGATGGTTCGGCAGCTCTCTTAGTCAATACGGATGTCTTTGCAGAGCTCGGCCTGAATCCGGATGACTTCACTTCGTATGAAGATCTGCTGTGGCCGGAACTGAAGGGACATATCGCGATGGGAGATCCGGCTAACTCCTCCAGTGCATGGGCAGAGCTCACGAATATGCTGCTGGTTATGGGAACTCCTGGCGAATATGATGAGGACGCATGGACGTTCGTCGAAGAATTTGCGAAGAACCTGGATGGCATCATGCTTGATTCTTCTTCCAAGATCTACAAGGGAGTTGCAGATGGTGAGTATGCTGCCGGTGTCTCTTATGAAGATCCGTGCGTTGGTCTGCTGGTAGATGGTGCTACGAACCTGAAGCTGGTCTATCCGTCTGAGGGTGCTGTATGGCTGCCGGCAGGGGTTGCAATCATCAAGGGTGCTCCGCACGAAGAGAATGCGAAGAAGTTCATCGACTTCCTGCTGAGTGATGAAGGACAGCAGGCAATTGCGACAACGACTGCTCGTCCGGCAAATACGAGCATTCAGAATACGACTGATCTGATGACGCCGTTCTCTGAGATCAACGTTGCGTATGAAGACATTGACTACTGCGCAGAGCACAAGGCTGAGTGGCAGCAGCGCTGGACGGATATCTTCACGAGCAGTGTAGAGTAAGCTTTATCATTTCTTTTCAGGAGAGTCGAATATGAGTGTGAATATCAGGATCAAGGATGCCGTGAAGAAATACGGCGATCATACCATCATTTCCGACTTATCACTGGATATCAGGGAGGGTGAATTCTTCACCCTCCTTGGTCCTTCCGGATGTGGTAAGACGACGCTGCTTCGGATGATTGCCGGCTTCAATTCCATTGAAGGAGGAGACTTCTATTTCAATGATGTCCGGATCAATGACATGGATCCGGCAAAGCGGAACATCGGCATGGTGTTCCAGAACTATGCGGTGTTTCCGAATATGACCGTCGAGAAGAATGTTGCCTTCGGCCTGAAGCAGAGAAAGCTCCCGAAAGAAGAGATTCAGGAGAAGACGGATAAATTCCTGAAGCTGATGCAGATTGATCAGTACCGTGACCGGATGCCAGAGCGTCTTTCCGGCGGCCAGCAGCAGCGTGTTGCCCTGGCCAGAGCACTGGCCATCACGCCGGATGTGCTGCTGATGGATGAGCCGCTTTCCAACCTCGATGCGAAGCTGCGTGTCGAGATGCGTTCGGTCATCAAGGAAATTCAGCACAGTGTCGGCATCACGACGGTATATGTCACTCACGACCAGGAAGAAGCGATGGCGGTCAGCGACCGGATCGCGGTCATGAATCATGGCGACATTCAGCAGGTAGGAACGCCGAAGAACCTGTATCAGCGTCCGGCCAACCAGTTTGTCGCAAACTTCATCGGCCGCACGAATATGATGAAGGCGCATCTGGCTGTCAGGGATGGAGTTCCGTATCTGCAGCTGAAGGCAGGATTTGAAGTGCCGATGAACACGATCCGCCCGGAGGAAATTTATGACCGGGATGTGATTGCTTCGATCCGTCCGGAAGAAATGGTTGTGGATCCTTCCGATGGTGGAAAAGGTGTCGAAGCAGTTGTGGATGATGCGGTATTCCTCGGTCTTGATACGACGTATTTCGTGCATTTCATGGATGGAGAGAAGGCTGTCATCATTCAGGAATCGAGCATTGATTCCATGATTGAGAAGGGCACGGATGTGCATCTGCTTCTGAAGACTGAAAAACTGAATCTGTTCAATGAGGATGGAAGCAGGAGTCTGATGACCGGCGTCGTCAATGACCTGGATCTTCTGAAGAAAGGTGCGTGAGCTTCATGACCGCCATGGAAATGAAGTCTTCAGATGCCCGGAAGTCCTTTGATATCTGGAAAGGAATTTCCTGGGGCATTCTGGCTCTTTATGCCCTGTTCCTGATTTATCCGCTGATCCGTCTTCTGATCAGTGCCGTCTATGTGGACGGACACTTCACCCTGGAATATTTCGGACAGTTCTTTGCGAAGAAGTATTACACCTCGACGATCTGGAATTCTCTGAAAGTCAGCTTCATGGTCACGCTGGTTTCGCTGGTGATCGGAGTTCCGCTGGCCTATTTCTATACGATGTATGACCTGAAGGGCAAGCGTGTCCTGCAGGTTCTGATCATCCTCTGCAGCATGTCGGCTCCGTTCATCGGTGCGTATTCCTGGATTCTATTGCTTGGAAGAAGCGGTCTGATCACCGGATGGTTCAAGTCGATCGGGATCACGCTGCCGACGATCTACGGCTTCCGGGGGATCTTCCTCGTGCAGGCACTGCAGCTGTTCCCGCTTGTATTCCTGTATGTGTGCGGCGGTCTGAAGAACGTCGACCAGTCGCTGCTGGAGGCGTCGGAAAACCTCGGCTGCACGAGTGTGAAGCGGTTCTTCACCGTGGTGATTCCATTATGCATGCCGACCATTCTTGCGAGTGCATTGCTTGTCTTCATGCGTGCATTTGCGGATTTCGGTACGCCGCTATTGATCGGTGAAGGCTATCGGACATTCCCGGTCATCATCTACAATGCATACTTCTCCGAAGTAGGAACGAACCACAGCTTCGGTGCTGCGGTCAGTGTCATCGCCATCGTGATCACGACGGTGATCTTCCTGATTCAGAATTATGCCAACAGCAAATTCCAGTTCACAATGAATGCGCTGCATCCGATTGAGCGTCATCCGGCTTCCGGAGCGAAGAGCTTCTGGATGAACTTCTTTGCCTGGGCAGTCGTGCTGATTGCTTTCATGCCGCAGGTATATGTCATGTACACGTCCTTCAAGAAGACTTCCGGAAAGCTGTTCACGGATGGCTATTCGCTGGACAGCTACCGGACCGCCTTTGCGTCGGCAGACCGGGCAATCCCGAATACGTTCATCATCGGCATTGAAGCACTTGCAATCACCGTGATCATTGCAATTCTGATTGCGTATCTCGTCGTTCGAAGAAAGAACAAGACGAATGAAGTGATTGATACGCTGTCCATGGTTCCGTATATCATTCCTGGTTCGGTCATCGGTATTGCGCTGGTCATCGCATTCAGCTCGAAGCCGCTGGTGCTGACCGGAACTGCCGTGATCATGGTCATCGCACTGGTCATCCGCCGTATGCCGTATACGATCCGTTCTTCGGTTGCGATTCTGCAGCAGATTCCGATGTCGATCGAAGAAGCTGCGATTTCGCTCGGATCTTCGAAGATGAAAGCATTCTTCCAGATCACGGTTCCGATGATGGGCAATGGCATTCTGTCAGGTGCGATCCTGTCGTGGGTCACGATCATCACCGAGCTTTCCACAGCCATCATCCTCTACAACCTGAAGACGATCACACTGACGCTGGAGGTTTATATCAACGTCACAAGAGGAAGCTATGGAGTCGCTGCTGCGTATGCCACGATCCTCACCGCAACCACGATCATCTCGCTCTTATTGTTCATGAAGTTCTCGAAGAACAAGGAGATTTCGTTCTGAATCATCGACCTCTGCTGCGGCAGAGGTTTTTATATGCATGCATAGCAGAAGAAAAGGAACTGCGCTGCAGTTCCTTTCAGATTCGTATGAATTGTTCTGCTGATCAGTCTTCAATGTAGACCCGCTTCATGCGCTGCGTCTTCTTCGGACGATCGGAAGCGTCGGTGTCGGTTTCAGCGATCTCGTCAACGGTTTCCATGCCTTCCACGACATGTCCGAATGCAGCATACTGGCCATCCAGATACGGAGCGTCCTGGTGCATGATGAAGAACTGGCTGGAAGCGCTGTTCGGATCCATGGTTCTTGCCATCGAGATCGTGCCGCGCACGTGCCTGATCGGATTCGGATATCCGTTGGAAGCGAATTCTCCCGGAATCTCTTCATCAGATCCGCCAGCACCGGTTCCGGTCGGGTCGCCGCCCTGGATCATGAAGCCGGAGATGACCCGGTGGAAGATCAGTCCGTCATAGAAGTGCTCTTCGACAAGCTTGCGGAAATTTGCAGCAGTGATCGGTGCATTCTTCTCATCAAGTTCGATCTTGATGGTATGCCCGTTTTCCATTTCAATAACAATCATGTGATTTCTCCTTGCGTCAGAATTCTATCACAGGTATGGTTCTCATTCCATCGAATCAAGATGCACGGAACAGACGCTCTTCATGGATTTTAAGAGCTTCATTAATTCTTCCAGACTGCAGGACATCGAACTGATATCGAGTGCGAGCAAGACGCTTGCCTTGCCGGCAACCGGCAGGGATTGCGAGATGGTCAGCACACTGCCGCCATGCTCGCTGACTGCGGTCAGCACTTCGGAAAGACTTCCGGCCTCATGCCTTAAAAGAAGCGAGAACACAGCTTTCCGCGTGGAGCCGAGATCTTCTTCGGCCCGGTAGACATAGTCTTTGTATTTATAGAAGGTGCTGCGGGAGATGCCTGCTTTTTTCACGGCTTCGGTCACGCTGGAAACTTCATGGGAAGAAAGCAGATCTCTGGCCTGGATCACCTGGTCCAGGTAATCCGGGAGAATCTTTCTGGAAACGATCAGATAATCTTTTTCCATGTTCCTTCCTCGAAATATTCAGTTCCTTCATGAGCTGCCTGAAGCGGCAGGATCTTCCATTCTTCCGGAAGTCCTGAAATCTCTGCTGCGGCAGTTTCGGAGAGCGGCTTTGTGCTGATGAGCAGACAGGTAGAACCGGAACCGCTGATCAGCAGCTTCCCATCTGTATCTGATTCGGCAATCTTTCTGGCTTCCTCGAAATGAGGAATCAGGGTCTTCCGGTATGGTTCATGAAGCTGATCGATCGAAGCTTCTTTCAGAAGCTCGAAATCACCGGTACGGAATGCTTCGGTGAGCAGAACAGCATGCGCTCCGTTTCCGGCTGCAACGCTTCTCGGATAAGCTTCCGGGAGAATCGATCTTGCCTGATGCGTGGAGACTTCAAAGTCCGGAATCAGAACGGTGAAGTGAAAGACTTCGGAAAGCGGAAGCTTCCGAGTCAGGTAGAGACCGTTGCTGCGGATCATGCAGGCAGTCAGCCCGCCATAGATACATGGCGCTGCGTTGTCAGGATGTCCTTCCATCTCCGCAGAGAGTTCAAAGATCTGATTCCCTGTAAGAGGAATTCCGAGCAGCTTCGCTGCGGCAATGCCGCCGACAATCATGGCGGCACTAGAGCCAAGTCCTCTGGAAGAAGGAATGTCGCAGTCGAAGCGGACATGGAGATTCTTCCCGCCGGCTTTGCGGAATGCCTGGACGAAGAGATTATCCGGATTGGCAAAACGAGGTTCCGTGTTCTCGAGAATCAGTTCATCCGAAGGTTCGATTTCAAACGTGTTGTATAAGTTCAATGCCAGGCCGAGGCAGTCAAAGCCAGGGCCGAGGTTGGCGCTGGTGGCAGGAACGCGGAACTTAATCATGTGAGAGCTCCTCCATGCGTTTCGTGATGAAGGAGATGCCGTCCTGATTCTCGATGACGGTATGGAACCGGATCGGAAGATCTTTCAGTTCGGCAAGGCCTGCCGGGATTTCCGTATTGCTGAGGGAAGACAGCTTCTGCATGGCCGCAAACGGATCTTCAGGTACTTGGGAAGAAATGCAGCTCAGCACATCCTTCGCAAACTTATACGGGCTTGCCGTAGACAGAACGATGCACGGAATTTGATCTCCGGTTTCCTTCTGGTATTCATGCATGGCATGATAGGCAACTGCGGTATGCGGATCGATCAGGACGTGTTCATTCTCAAACAGCGTTCTGATCTCTTTGCGACAGGATTCTTCATCGGTCCAGTATCCGGAAAAGATGCTGCGGATATTCTTCAGCATGTCTTCGGGAATCGTGTAGCTTCCTTCGTTCTTCAGCTGTTCCATGCAGGAAGCAGCAAAGGAATCATCCTTGCTTTCAAAATAAAGCAGGCGTTCCAGGTTGCTGGAAATCAGAATGTCCATCGAAGGAGACATCGTCAGATGAAATGGGCGATGGACAGAATACGTGCCGGTATTCAGAAAATCCGTCAGCACATGGTTGGAGTTGCTGGCACAGATGAGTCTCTTGACTGGAAGGCCCATCTGCTTTGCAAGATACCCGGCCAGGATATCGCCGAAGTTTCCGGTCGGAACGACGAAGTTCACCGGATCTCCTGCCTGGATCGTACCATTGCTTACAAGCTTTGAATAGGAAGTGAAATAGTATACGACCTGCGGGGCAAGCCGGCCGATGTTGATGGAATTGGCACTGGAGATGGTCACATGATGGCAGGCGTTCAGCACTGCTTTGCTGCGGCAGGCTTCCTTGACCATGCGCTGGCAGTCGTCGAAGTTTCCTCTGACTGCTACGACCATGACATTATTGCCGCGGCTTGTCTGCATCTGCAGCTTCTGGATTTCCGAGACGCCATCCGAAGGATAGAAGATCGTGATGGCGGTATGCGGAACATCTGCAAAGCCGGAGAGGGCTGCTTTGCCGGTATCGCCGCTGGTTGCGGTGAGGATGGCGATCGTATCGTCTCTTCCTTTTTCGCCATAGGCTTCCGAAAGCAGATGGGGCAGGATGGTCAGGGCGATGTCCTTGAAGGCACTGGTCGGGCCATGCCAGAGTTCCATAAGCCAGCCGTCGCTGACCTTGGTGAGCGGAACGATGTCAGTACTATTGAATCTCGTATCGTAGGCGCTGGTGATGGAGCGATGGAGTTCATCCTTGGAATAGCCGTCCAGCAGGATGGAAAGGACGTTCTGAGCAGTGTCCTGGTAGCTCTTGTTCAGATAGTCTTCGGATTTTAACAGAGGCAGGGGTTCGGATGGAACGAACAGACCGCCGTCTTCGGCGAGGCCGTGCAGGACTGCTTCCTGCGGGGTGACGGAAATACTGTGGTTTCTGGTACTCTGATATCGCATGTCTGAATTCTCCTTGAAGGGATAACTCCTGTATGATACTATGTTTGTGTTTTGAATACAACTGTGCTTGGATTGAGCACAGTTCAGAAATACAGGGGATTGCTATGAAGATCGGATTGCTCGGACATGGAGTTGTAGGAAGCGGAGTTGCTGAGATTATCGACAGCGGCAGAAGTGCTGAAGTAAAGGATCTCAGAGTGGAGAAGATGCTGGTACGCACCCGGCAGGAAGTGACGGAAGCCCGGATCACGACAGAAGTATCAGAGATTCTGAATGATCCGGAAATTGAGGTGATTGCGGAATGCATGGGCGGGCTGGAACCTGCTCATACGTATGTGAAGACGGCCTTGGAATATGGAAAGTCCGTGGTATCTTCCAACAAGAAGATGCTGGCTGCGTATTACAGCGAGCTGATGGAGATTGCTGAAAAGAATCATGTGATGCTTCGGATGGAGGCTGCAGTCGGAGGCGGAATTCCGTGTATGGAGAATCTGATGCGGATCCGCAGAATTGAACCGATTGATTCGTTCCGGGGCATTTTCAATGGCACGACGAACTATATTCTCTCGGCCATGAAGGAAGAGCAGAAAGAGTTTGACGAAATGCTGAAAGGCGCGCAGGCGGCTGGCTATGCGGAGCGGAATCCGGGCGATGATATCGATGGGTTCGATGTCCGCTACAAGGTGGCGCTTACCTGTGCGCAGGCTTTTGATGCATTGGTGGATCCTTCGGACATTCCGACGTTTGGAATCCGGAATATTCACAGCGAAGATCTGCTTCATGCCGAAGAGAGGAACCGTACGATCAAGCTGATCGGATGGGCAGAAGATCATGGCGATTCGGTAATGGCTATGGTGATGCCGGTTTTCGTGAAGGACAGCGATTACCTGAGCCGGATTCCATGCAATCTCAATGGCATTGAATCGTTCAGCCGGACGCTAGGGAAAGCTGGCTTTGTGGGCCAGGGGGCAGGAAGTCTTCCGACCGCACATGCTGTGGTGCAGGATCTGATTGATGTATCTGAAGGAAGAAAAGAAGTATCCCGCAATCTGAAGAAGAAAACGGTGAACTGCAGAGATCGCAAGGGTGTCTATTATATCCGGACGAAGCAGCCGGAAGTATTTGCAGAGGTGGTTGCAGAGAAGCTGGATCAGAACTGTCTGATCACGGAACAGGTGGAATGGAAGAAGCTCGAAGGGCTTCTGAATCAGGCAGCGGATCCGGATCTCTTTCTTGCGGAGGTGCAGGCATGATCAAGGTTGCGAAATTCGGCGGTTCTTCGGTTGCGAATGCAGAGCAGTTCAGGAAGGTGAAGCAGATTGTCCTGTCTGATCCTTCCCGGAAGTTCATCGTGAGCAGTGCCTGCGGAAAGTCTTCTTCGGAGGATCATAAGGTCACGGATCTGCTGTATCTCTGCGAGGCGCATGTACGGTTCGGGGTTTCGTATGAATCCATTTTCTCCCAGATTGAAGAAAAGTACTATGGAATCAAAAAAGAACTCGGTCTTCAGATTGATCTGGAGAAGGAGTTTGCGTCGATCCGTTCCTATATGAAGAAGGGAATGTCGACAGATTATCTGGTCAGCCGCGGTGAGTATCTGACGAGCAAGTGCCTGGCGGAGTATCTTGGCTATGAGTTCGTCGATGCGGCGGATGTGATTGCGTTCCGCTACAATGGCGACATTGATCTGCAGCGGACCGGACAGCTGCTGGAAGAGCGGTCGGATGGCCAGGGCATGGTGATTCCGGGCTTCTATGGAAGTCTGCCGAATGGCACCATCAAGGTGATGAGCCGGGGCGGTTCGGATATCACCGGTTCGGTGATTGCCAATGTGATGAATGCGGATGTCTATGAGAACTGGACAGATGTGAGCGGCTTCTATGTCACGGATCCGAAAATTGTCGAGAATCCGGTTGCGATTCCGCGGCTGAATTACAATGAGCTGCGCGAGATGAGCTACATGGGGGCCAATGTGCTGCATGATGATGCGGTGTTCCCGGTGAAGTCCAAGAATATTCCGATCAATATCCGGAATACGAATGCGCCGGATGATCCGGGCACGATGATTCTGAATGACTGCAGTGAGCTGGATCGGACGGATCCGCCGCATGCGATCACGGGCATCACGGGCAGAAAGGATTACACGTCGATCACGATCGTGAAGAATCATGCATCGGCAGAAGTAGGTTTTCTCAGAAGGATGCTGCAGGCGTTTGAAGACTATCATGTCAGCATCGAAGAGGTTCCGACGACGGTCGATACGTTCTCAGTATTGGTCAGTTCCTCAGCAGTTCAGAACTGCCTGTATGACATTGTCGGAAGGCTCAAGGAAGAACTGCATCCGGAGGATGTGAGGATCGAAGAACATCTGGCTCTGGTGGCAGTGGTAGGCAGAGCGATGAAGGAACAGCCGGGCATGTCCGGAAGACTATTGTCAGAGTTTGGCCATAACAAGATCAATATCAAGACGATCAGCCAGAGCTCGGATGAGCTGTGCATCGTGGTCGGTGTTATGAATCGGGATTTTGAGAAAGCAATCCGGTGCATCTACCGGAGATTCATTTCGGAAGAGAGGACGCGGTAATGAGAATCGGAATACTTGGCGCGACCGGCGCAGTCGGGCGTCAGATGATGGAGTGCCTGGAAGAACAGAAGATCATCTCCGATGATCTGATATTGCTGGCCAGCCCAAGAAGTGAAGGAAAGGTTCTGCCTTTTGCAGGGAAAGAACTGATGGTGCATGCGGTCAATGAAGCATGGCTGGAAGGACTGGATTATGTGCTCGGAGCAGTCGACGCTGATACGTCGAGAAAGTGGGCGCCGGCAATCAGGAATAGCGGTGCCGTTTATATCGATAATTCCAGTGCGTTCCGCCTGGAAGAGGATATTCCGCTGGTTGTTCCGGAGATCAATGGAGCAGATGCGCTGAATCACCATGGCATCATTGCAAATCCGAACTGCAGCACGATTATCACGCTGATGGCAATTGCGCCGATTCATCAGATCAGCCCCATCCGCAAGGTGATTGCGTCTACGTATCAGGCAGTATCTGGTGCCGGCATGCATGGCATTGACGAACTGGAGCAGGAAGTGAAGGACATTGCAGAAGGAAAGGCAGTGAAGCCTTCGGTCTTCCCGGCGCAGATTGCTTATAACTGCATTCCGTGGATCGGCAGTGAGAAAGAAGCAGGCTATACAAGCGAAGAGCTGAAGATGCGCAATGAGGGCAGAAAGATTCTGCACAATCCGGAAATGAAAGTTACGTGCACGTGTGTGAGAGTTCCGGTATTCCGGTCTCATTCGATTTCGGTCAGCGTGGAGTGCGAGCAGCCGGTTTCGGCGGAAGCTGCTGCTGAGGCGATTTCTCAGTTTGAGGGAGATGTGTATCTGAAGGATGGCTATCCGATGCCGCTGGATACGTCTGGCCAGGATAAGGTGTATGTCGGAAGACTGCGGCCGGATATGGTGTTTGACGGCGGGCTTTCGCTGTTCTGCTGCGGGGATCAGATCCGCAAAGGAGCAGCGGCGAATGCGGTTCAGATTCTGGCTTATCTGCTGAAGCACTGAGGCGGAAATTCGCTGTTTTTTCAGAACAGCTCTGTGCTAGAATGTCTTCCATAGAGAGGTTGATAATATGTTTCGTAGATTACTGGCGCTTGCGGCTGCGACTGGTGCTGCAATCGCTGTGACAGCAGCAGTGAAGACGGTTTCGAAGAAGAAAGAACCGGAGCAGAAAGAAGACGATGATGATTCCGTCAATTTCATTGAGATTGACTCGGATGATGAGGATTCTTCTGAGCAGAAGAAAGAGTCTTCTGCAGAGGCGAAGGAATATGCCCCGGAAGTGAAGGAAATCTCAGAGCTGTATCCGTATCTGAGCCTGGATTACATCGAGGAGCAGTTAAAGAGAAATGATGCCTTCAATACGGAGTATCCGGAAGATACGCTGGTGACGATTTCGCATAAAGCGCTGTTTGACAGCGAGGATCTGAAGGGTCAGTTCCGCACGATTGCGGAGCAGAATGGCTATGAGGCGAAGGATCTTGGCGAAAAGGAGTGCCTGGCGGTGCATAAGATGTTCACGCAGAATGGTGCGATTCTCTCGGATATCTTCAACGTAGCGAATCAGGTAGGATGCCTGAAGGGGTCCTACGAGGGGTACAACATCGAAGCTTAAGTCAGGAAGCCTGCAGAAATGCAGGCTTTTGCATGGTTTTTACTGTGGCGTTTGCTATAATGAGTAAGCTTTTGAGCAGATGGGAAAGGACGCTTGGAATGGGCATTGTTGACGTCAGAAATCTGACATTTTCCTATGATCAGGAAATGAATGCAGTAGAAGAGGTGTCTTTTTCCGTGGAAAAAGGGACTTATACGACGATTGTCGGTCATAATGGCTCTGGCAAATCCACGGTGGCAAAGCTGATTACGGGCCTGCTGGAGAGAAAGAGCGGAGATATTCAGATCGAAGGGATGGAGCTGGATGAAGAACATCTGAGAGCCATCCGTTCGAAGATCGGCATTGTCTTCCAGAATCCGGATAATCAGTTCATCGGTTCTACGGTCAGGGATGATATAGCCTTCGGACTGGAGAATCATTGTGTTCCGCAGGAACAGATGGATGATCTGATCAATACGTATGCGGCAAAGGTCGGGATGACGGACTATCTGGGCAGCGAGCCGACGCATCTCAGCGGGGGTCAGAAGCAGCGGGTGGCGATTGCCGGCGTGCTGGCAATGCATCCGGATATTCTGATCTTTGATGAAGCGACTTCAATGCTGGATCCGCAGGGAAAAGCAGAAATCAAGAAAGTGATCATGGAACTGCATAAGGAATCAGGACTGACGATTCTTTCCATTACTCATGATATTGATGAGGTGGTGAGCAGTGATTATGTTATTGCCATGCATGAAGGACATGTGGCGATGACCGGGACACCGGAAGAGATTTTCCGTCAGGAAAAGAAGCTGGAGGAGATTCAACTGGATCTTCCGTTCAGTGTCAAGCTGATTCGGGAACTGAAGAAAGATGGCGTCAACGTAGGCAGAACGCTGACGATGGAAGGACTGGTGGACGAACTGTGCCGATTGCATTCGAACATGTAAGTCATATCTACAGCGACGGAACGCCTTACCGGTATGTTGCGCTCACGGATGTGAACCTGGATATCACGATGGGAAAGATGACTGCGATCATCGGCCAGACGGGTTCCGGCAAGAGCACACTCGTGCAGCATCTCAATGCGCTTTTACTGCCGAGTGCAGGAACGGTGAGGGTTCTGGATCGCACGATTGAAGCAGGAACAGAGCCGAAGGGTCTCAAGAGTCTTCGCGGGGATGTCGGTCTGGTATTCCAGTTTCCGGAGTATCAGCTGTTTGAAGAGACCGTGCTCAAGGACGTGGCGTTCGGGCCGCGCAATTTCGGCGTGTCTCTGGAAGATGCGGAGAAGAAGGCGAGGATGGCTCTGAAGCTGGTCGGCCTGGATGAAAGCTTTGAGCAGCGGTCGCCGCTGGAGCTTTCTGGCGGTCAGAAGCGCCGGGTTGCGATTGCAGGAATTCTTGCGATGGAGCCGAAGGTGCTGGTGCTGGATGAGCCGACGGCTGGTCTTGACCCGAAGGGAACCATCTCCATGATGAAGCTGTTCAAGCGGCTGAATCAGGAGAAGGGCATTACGGTTCTGACCGTTACACATGATATGGAGCAGGTATTCCGTTATTTTGATGAAGTGATCGTCATGGCAAACGGGGCCCCGCGGATTCATACGTCGGTGAAGGAGTTCTTCCGGGATAGCAGAACGTGTGAAGAGATGGATATTCTTCCGCCTGCGCTGATCCGCATGCGGGACATGCTCAGAGCACAGGGATTTGAGATTCCGGATTCTGCCGATACGCTGGAGGCACTTGCGGCTTGCATTGCAAAGCAGGTGAAGCATCATGGGTAATATCACATTAGGAAGATACATGCCTCTGGATTCGCCGATCCATAAGATGGATCCGCGGGCGAAGATCGGTGCGATGCTGCTGATGCTGGCGGCGATTTTCTTTCCGGCGGGATGGCTGGGCTATCTGATCATCTTCGTGACGGTCAGTGCGGTAATCCTGATCGGCAAGCTGAGTTTCAGCTATATTCTGAAGTCCATGAAGCCGATGATGTTCATGATGATCTTTCTGCTGATCATCAACTGCCTGGCCGTGCGGACGGGAGATGTTGCGTTTACGCTGTTCGGGTTTTCGGTGTATATGGATGCGATCACGCAGACGCTGTATATTGTGGTGCGCTTATTGCTGATGATCATGATCACGACGTGTCTGACAGCGACGACGAAGCCGCTTGATATGACCTTGGGAATTGAGGATCTTCTGAAGCCGTTTCAGAGGTTCGGAGTTCCTTCGCATGAGATTGCGATGCTGATCAGTATTGCGCTGCGGTTTATTCCGGATCTGATTGATGAAACCAGCCGGATCATGAAGGCCCAGGAAAGCCGCGGTGTTGATATGAAGGAAGGAAAGCTGAAAGAGAGGATCATGGCGATTCTTTCGCTGATTGTTCCGCTGTTTGTCAGTGCCTTCCAGAGAGCTGAAGATCTGGCAAATGCCATGGAGGCCAGAGGCTATGCTCCTGGTGAGCCGCGTACGCGCTACAAGGTTCTGAAGATGCAGCGCAATGACTGGATTCTGCTCTTCGGTTCGGCGGCAGTGCTTGGCCTGATGATCTGGCTTTCGTATTTTGCATGATCCGCTATAAGTGCACGGTTGAATACTGCGGTGCGAAGTACTGCGGCTGGCAGTCTCAGCGTCATGGGGATTCAGTTCAGGAACAGATTGAGTCTGCTBTCGAACTGATTATCGGAGTGCATACGCCGATTCTTGCGGCTGGCAGAACAGACGCAAAGGTAAATGCCTGGGGTCAGGTATTTCAGTTTGATACTGACCGCGATATGAGTGAACGGAAATGGCAGGGGGCTATCAATGGATTCCTGCCGGGAGATATTCATATCAGGAAGGTCGAGAAAGTATCTCATCTATTTCATGCCCGCTATTGCGTGCGGGATAAGCGCTATGACTACCGAATCAACCTGGGTGAATACAATGTATTCCGCAAGGATGCGGCTTATCAGTGCCCGTATCCGGTCAATGTGGAGGCGATGAAGCAGGGAGCGCAGTATCTGATCGGAACCCATGATTTTACGTCTTTCAATTCCAATTCTCTGAAAGAGACGCCGGATCAGGTACGGACGATAGAGTCCATCTCGTTCTCCATGGAAGGAGAAGAACTGGTGATTTCGTATCGGGGCCGCGGATTTCTGCGCTATATGGTACGGATGATGACGGCAGCGCTGCTGGAATGCGGAAGAGGCAGAATGAAGCCAGAGCAGATTCAGATCCTTCTGGAGGCACGCTCCAAGACCGTTGCTCGCCGTAATGCCAAGCCGGAAGGACTGACCCTTATGGAAGTGAATTACTTCGAGGTGATTGCGGAGACGAATCAGTCCGTAGTCCGGGAGTTCCTTCCGGAAGATGGAGATCAGATGGTTCCTGGTGCCTATGCATTTGCGGATCGGCATGAGGAAAGACTTTACGGAGAATTCCGCATCCTGGAGGAAGAAGCAGTTCTCGAAACGGATGCAGAACATGCTGAGGAAGCAGAACAGCTGGTTCCTCAGCTGGAGATATCTGCAGGAAAGCCCTGCAGGCTGGTGATTCATGATCAGAAGAGTTCCGAAAGTCAATCTTGAGAGCAATGCCTCAAGAAATGCCAAGATGGCAGGTTATGTCCGGAAGGAATATATCGATTCCGATGGAAAAGGACGGATTCTGATCCGGATTCCGGAGGATTATGAGGTCCTGGATCCGCTGACGATGGGCGGACAGAAAGAACTGAATCAGGAGATCTTCGACTGCATCGACCGGAAGTCTGACCTGATTCCTTCTGTGGTGAAGCTGCGCATTGAGTTCCATGGCAGAGCATGTTCTGAGGAAGAACAGGAAGAAATCCGGAATCTGGTCCGCGAACATTATCAGGTTGAGCAGTTTGAGCTTCAGTGGGACCTGGATGCGAACCTGATTCGGTTCTGGAAGATGATTCTGATCGGATCTTTGTTTCTGGGACTGTATTTCTTCCTTGAACTTACCGAATATGAATTCTTCACGGAACTTGTTTCCGTGATCGGTTCATTTTCTCTCTGGACCGCTGCAGAGCTGTGGATGATCGATCGCAGAGACCTGAAGAAGCAGATGATCTGGATCGAACAGGCAAAGTCTGCTGAGCTGATTTTCGCGGAAGATCAGGCATCGTAAGACGAGTCTGACTCCTCTTACGGGAAGTGAAGGTACGCCGCTGAAAATATGCGGATTTCATAGGCGAAAAACTGCATTTGGAATTGACTTTGACACTGGTATTTAATAGAATGTGATACGGCACCTGCCAAAATGAATACAAGTCCCCGGTAAAGACATGTATCTATTGGAGGAAATTGATTATGATGCGTCAGACTACGATGATCAAGCCAAGTGAAGTCAAGCGTACCTGGTATGTTGTGGATGCGACTGACTGCACACTGGGCCGTCTTGCAACCCAGGTAGCAACTGTTTTAAGAGGCAAGAACAAGCCGACTTACACACCGAACGTTGACTGCGGTGACTACGTAATTGTTGTCAATGCAGACAAGGTTAAGATTACCGGTGATCAGGATGCGAAGAAGTTCTACTATTCTCATTCCATGTATCCGGGAGGACTGCGTGTGAGATCCACAAAGGTAATGCGTGAGCAGTATACCGTTGAGTGGGTTGAGAAGGCTATCAAGGGCATGCTCCCGCACAACAAGCTGGGAGATGTCATGCGCGGACATCTGTTCGTCTATGAAGGACCGGAACATCCGCATGCAGCTCAGAAGCCTGTGGAGCTGAAGATCACAAAGTAAGGAAAGGGTAAGGACAAATGGCTACGAAAAAGAAGAACACAGTAACTTACGAAGGAACTGGACGTCGTAAGAAGTCTACGGCCCGTGTCTTTATGACTCCTGGCACAGGCACAATCACAGTCAACGGCAAGTCTCTTGAAGAATATCTGCCGCAGGCTACTCTCCGTATGATTGTCAACAGCCCGCTGGTTCTCACTGAGACTCAGGGACAGTTCGACATCAAGATCAACGTTCTGGGCGGCGGCTATGCTGGCCAGGCTGGAGCAATGCGCCACGGTATTGCTCGTGCTCTGTGCGAAGCTAGCGCTGATTATCGTCCGGTCCTCAAGAAGGCTGGATTCCTGACACGTGATGCTCGTGAGAAGGAGAGAAAGAAGTACGGTCTCAAAGGAGCTCGTCGCGCTCCGCAGTACAGCAAGCGTTAATCAGAACGTTTGGAAACTCGCATATTTTGCGAGTTTTTTCATTATTTGAATGTCTAAAATGCGGTATGTAATATACGCGCAATATACACACACAATACACAAATTTTCAAAAGAATAGCTGCGCGAAGCCAAATATTGAAAAGTGGCTCTGCATATACACTGTAGCTGCAACAACCTGAAATGAGTAATAAAAGCAGCACAAGGTATCCATTACAATGAGGTTTGCATAGACAACATTGAAAGGATAACCATGTGCTGCAATAAACATCTTACATTAGTAGAGAGAGAAATGATTCTGAAGTTTCGTGCCATAGTCTGTTCTATTACTGAAATCGCACAGCGTCTGGGCAGAAATAAGGCAACTGTTTCAAGGGAACTGCAGCGTAACAGTATCAATGGCGAATATATTCCCGCAGTGGCAGAGGAAATATATCAGGAACACCGTATGAAATGCAGGCGGCATAAAATTCTGGAGAACCCCGAAACCTTCGAATATGTAAAAGACAAGTTTCTCAACCATCAATGGTCGCCTGAAGAAATACAGGGCAGATTAAAGCTGGAACACGCTTCGATGCAAATCAGCTATGTCACAATTAACCGTGCAATCTATTCAGGAGTGTTCAATGAACCAGGTCTATCTCACGGAAACAGAGGAGCCGTCCGCAAACTAAGGCATCGGCGCATGGACGCACATCGATCTTGGCATTGTCCGCTATCACTTCGAACTCGAATCGCATCATTCTGCAGCCTGAGACTGCAGGATTTTTTAGGCCCCGATCCTCATTCGATTTCCGTTTCTCTGCCCGCCTCGGCAATGACCGTGGCAAACGTCAGCTGTGGCATGCACTTAAGCAGATCCTGATGAATCCGCTCCAGTGCCGCAAGACGCAGATCAACACTTGTATTCGCATTGCCCGCAATCACAAACAGAACATTCTGCGTATCATCATCGATCTTATAGAACGTTGAATCACGGGTACCGAGCCAGGTAATGATTCCCTGATCATCGCGATAGACATAATCCGTCCCAGCCACATGTTTCGTATTGCCGCCGATGGAAGTAAAACTGTCTTCCTGACCGCAGATCATGAAGCGCAGCGTACCCGTAATCTTATCCACATCATGACCGCCGATCGCAACACCGGAAATCAGCGTCTCCAGATTATAAATATCGACGACTGTATTAATATGCGGCAGGCTTCCTCTGCGTTTGATGCTGGCAATAAAGTCCGGCACCGTCGGCGGATTTTTTTTGATACTGCGGTTGCAGGAGGTTACAAGATTCTCGTACCCCTGCGTAATCGGATCGTTAAGAATCCAGTCCTTCTTCCCATCGAGCACTTCCTGCTCAACATTCTTGATCTTCGCTTCCACTTCCGGATCGAGCGGCGCCTTCACCTGTACATTTCCCGCTTTGGCAACAACAACCTTTTCGATGCCATGGCCGACCAGGTTTTCATCCACAAAAATCTTCATCATCATGCTCCGCTCAAAGATGCAGCTCTTCCACCGCTTTCTTAAACGTTTCCAGGTCGACCGACGTTCGCCCGCTGACAATCTTCGGACTGCCGCCGCCGGAACAGTTCAGGACCGGCTTCAGGATCTCAAGGATCTCTCTTGCCCTGCCTTCCCGGGAAACAATCGCAAAGTCAATCATGTCATTGGCCGCATAAAGAATTTTCGTATCTGTGCAGACACGCATCAAAGCCTGAGAGAGCGGACGCAGACGATCGCTGTCCCCGCCGGTGAGCTCAATGACCTTCTCCGGCTTCTCGGCATAGTCTTTTGCCTCATGTTCCATCAGCGAACGGGTCAGATCATTGATCTGCTTCTTATACTCTTTGTTCGCTGCCGTTACGGCCGCCGCCTTCTCTTCCAGATCTTCGTTACTTGTTGAAAGCATCTGGGCAAGGCGATTCAGCTGTTTATAATACTGAACCAGCCGCCAGCGCGTCACATTGCCCGCCGTAAAGTAAACTCTTACAGTTGATTTGGAACGGTGTTCCCAGTCAAGCAGAACAAAGGAGCCAATCTCACCGGTATGATTCAGATGCGGCGTACCGCACGGCTGTTCATCGAGCCCTTCAATTTCCACAATCCGCACAGTTTCAAACTTACGATATTCCGGATCCGGATAATCCGATCCCTTCACATAATGGAAATGGACCGGCGCATCTTTGCGGATGGCTTCGTTGATATAGTCTTGCAGTTCCTGCCAGTCCCGGGGCGAAATCTCAGCCACATCGAGATCATAGTATTCATTGTCTTCACAGCAGCCTGTCGAAGTAATCAGCATTCCCTTTCTGCGGTAATAACTGTCAAGAATATGCAGAGCCGTCTGCGGAACTGTATGGGCATAGCGCAGTTCAAAATCAACCTTCATGACAATCGGATCCTGCAGAGGGGCTCCCTCCACATGATGCCAGAGCGTTTCACCTTCCCATTTCAGGCCGTCCACCTTCTGCCCGTTGATCGTACCGGAATCGGATGGCATTCCGCCTTTATCACCATAAAATACAGTATCGTTGAATGCATACCAGTCATCCTTCACATCACGGATGGTCGTTGTACACTCTGTACGCGTATAGTCATCGTAACTTCCTGAATCATCCGGCTGCGCCTTGGGCAGCTGAGATACTTCCTGTCTGCTTTCCTCTGCTTTGTTTTGCTGTGGAACCTCTTCGCGCAGAACAACCTCGGGATGGTCCCGGTCGACAATTGCTCGAGCCATCACTTGAGCGCCAAGGTACTTCGGCAGCAGCTCTGCCAGCTCGTCCAGAGCCTTCTGCAGATCTTCAAGCCGGTCCTCTTCCACGCATTCCATGGCGACAAACTCATTGGTTGTATCATCGTTCACCTGCGTTCGCTGACCGTCTCGCCAGTTCCAGCAGCGGCAGACGACACCCGCATCATCCCGATAGGCGACTTCCCCTTTCAGCGGCGGTTCCGGGACCGCTTCGCCAATCGGCAAAAAATCTTCCGTCCCGTCCATAACACCGAGATGGAGATCACCGGCAAAAGCATCCATATTCTCGACGCCGATCGGGAAGGCATATTTCAGTGAAACCGCATTGGTCAGATCGACCGACGGCACAATCGAGCCGACCGGGTTACCGTGCAGAACACGTTTTAACAGATTTTCCAGCGCGCATCTTGCGCCTTTTTTCGTCGGAAACTTCTGATATGCCTGCCGCCATACCTGAACAACCGGATTGTCTGAAATTGTCTCATTGGGGACATACTTCACAGCCTCTTTGTTGGCTTTGTCCAGCAGGGCAGCGATTTCCTTCATTTCTTCGTCACTGAGGCGGGCCGTTTCATCGACATCTTTCAGAGAAAGTACGGCAATACGGGCATCGGGAAAAATCTTCCAGAAGGCATCATCAACAATAAATTTCTGCATATCATCGCTCCTTTTTTACTGTGTCTTACTGATTGTGATCTGTTATGGGTGCTGCCGGCTTTGTCTTTCGTTTCTTACGAACATGGACTTCTGTTCCGTCTTCATGCTGGAGGGTGACATTGTCACGAAACTCCGTCGGATTCATGCCCTCAAACTTATAGAAGTTGAGGTTGAATGTTTTCACATTGCTGTAGCCGACCGATACAGCAATATCAATCACCGGGTTTGTTGTTGAAACGAGCAGTTCCGCAGCCTTGTTGATACGGACAAAGTTCAGCAGCGTCTCAAAGTTTTTCTCCGAATAATACAGCAGGGCCCGGTTCATTTCCGCAACAGAGATGCCGTATTTGGAAGCGGTCTGAATCGCTGCCAGATCTTCATCATTATAGTTCTTGTAGATATCATTGGTAATGGAAAACGCAATGTTTCGGGAATCGCGGGAATAGGATGTTTCCACCTTACTGTAAATGCGCCGGTAGCGGATCGGTGTTACCCCGACTTTTGACGTGAAGTGTTTGGACAGATGTGAGGCATCGACAAAGCCCAGAAGCGAGGCAATCTCTTCCAACTGCAGATCCGTATAAATCAGATAATCAGAAGCTTTCTCGATCCGGATCGCATTCAGAAGCTTGGAGTAGCTCGTACCGGTCAGCTCCCTGAGATGCTTCGAAAGGGAAGATTCTGACATATAGAACACATCCGCAACCTTGGCAAGTGTCAGTTTTTCTGAAGAATGTGCATAGATATAGCTCAAAATTGAATCATTTCCCGGAACGGTGCTTTTCTCCGTCTGGCCGCTGCCGTTGGACTGGCGGATGAACCGGTAATACAGAATCATCAGTTCAATGATCTTGTTGCTTGTATACAGAAAGCCCAGCGGCTTTTTGGGAATGTGTTCCAGCGTGCTGGCGACGCCAAGCTCGCCTTTCAATTGATCCAGAATATTCTCAACATCCTGTGCCTGCAGACTGTCCAGCTGCAGCACGGCTGCATATTCAGATGTCCCAGCATGTCACTGCCATTATCCGCCAGGCCGACCATATGGCTTAACAGATTTTTGATATAGGTATAATCGTAGACAATCTTGATCAGCTGCAGCGTTGATTCTACGGCTGTAATGTCGGTGATCATCCACGGGCTGATGGCGACAAGGGTATGTTCCTTGATTTCGTACTCCGTACCGTCGATAACCATCGTTCCTTTGCCGTTTTTAAAATAAAGGGACCTTGCCGCCTGGTGCATCAGGGCTTTGGTAGGTGCCTCGATTGCTTCATAATCAAAGGAACAAAGCGACGATGGATCAACATCCGAAATCGAGTTGTCCTGCATGGATGCCTGTTTAATCATACGAAAAAAATTCTCCTTCTATTTTAACCGATCCAAGGAGAGAAAACAGGCGGCAATTCCGAAGAATGCCGCCTGTCCGTGTTTGAACCACGATGCTCAGCTGAGAATGATCATGCAGACGGCAAGAACAACACCGACCGCAACACCAAGGATGAGAAGAAGCTTTCTCGCCCACTTCAGCCATACATCATACGGAATTCTTGCCAGAGCAAGGCGCCCATGATGAATCCGCAGGTCGGCGTAAAGAGGTTGACGAGACCATTTGCCGCAACGTTGCACATAATGGATGTCTCAACAGACCAGTTCATACCCGCAACGATCGGGGAAACGATCGGCGAAGAAAGTGCCGCCAGACCGGAGGAAGAAGAAACAAGGAAGCTGAGACCGATATGGAGCAGATAGTCCAGGAAGCCAAACAGACCTGCAGGCATACCTGACGTAGCCAGAGCATTGACCGATGCCTCAACGATCCAGGAGCCAAGACCCGTTTCACTCATCAGAGTCGTCGCAGCACGTGCCAGAGCGATGACAAGGTTAACAGCAATCATGTCGCCGATACCGGAAATGATCGTGCTGGAAAGCTTAGAACGATCCGGCATGCCAATCAGGCCGATGATAATTTCCATTAATACAAACCAGGTAACCGCATCATCGAACCACCAATCACCCAGCTGGTTGCCTGTCAGGAAGCTTGTCCATGCCATGGCATTGTAGGCGCCTTCATTCAGCGATCCCCACGGAATGAAGCCTAGGATCATGACAATAAACGTGATTCCGAAGATCCAGAGGCAGCCCTTCTGACGGCCGTTCAGAGCTTCGTCTGTGCTGATTTCTGTAGAGTGGCCGTAAGCTGCTTTGTATGTATTCAGCTGATCTGCAGTCAGAATCGAGCCCTTGGTCGCCATGACATGCTTCACATACTTTGTTACAAACAGAGCGGAGATTAAATATGTGCTAAGCCACAGAATGATACCTTCCACATAGAGGGTGCCCATGTTGACTTCAACGCCGACGGAACGTGCCGCATCAACTGCAGCTCCTGTCGCAAACGGGTTGATTGTCGAACCCAGAGCACCGGAGCCGGCGCCAAGTAGAACTGTCGCTGCACCAACGATCGGATCCATTCCGGCAGCGGTCATTGTCGCTGCAAGAAGGATGTAGAAGCCGACGGTCTCTTCACCCATACCATAGGTGGTACCGCCGATCGAGAACAGGAACATGAGGATCCAGATCAGTCTTGTTTCCTTGCCATGCAGCTTCTTTACCATCTGATGGATGCCCGTTTCCAGAGCGCCGGTCGCATTGACCAGAGCAAGGAATGCGCCAAGGCAGAATACGAATCCGATGACATCGCCGGCATTATGCAAGCCTGCGATCGGTGCCATTAAAATCTGGCTGAAGGTAGCGACAGTGACAACCCCCGTCTCGCCATCTGCGGTCGTGTAGGTTTTACCTGCGCAGATCCATGTCACAACAGCCACGAACAGAAGGACAAGCAGCAATTTACCAAATGTGCCTAGTCTTCTCTTTTTTGTCTCTTTGCAGGATCTGAGAGGATCAAATTATTTTGGCGGAAAGTTTGACAAGCTGAAATATATTGCCGATACGCATTGGGACGTCCTTGTTATTGATGAATCACATGAGGGTGTAAATACTTTTAAAACGGATACTGCATTTAACTACGTGCATAGAGATCACATGCTTTATCTCTCTGGAACTCCCTTCAAGGCCCTGGCATCAAACGAATTTTCCGAGGATCAGATTTTCAACTGGACTTACACAGATGAGCAGGAAGCCAAAGAAAACTGGCAGGGCGAGGGACGGAATCCTTATGAGGAAATGCCAAAGCTCAACTTGTTTGCTTACCGAATGTCGGACATTGCCCGCGATCAGATAGAACAGGGATTAGATATCAACGGGAGACAGAAGAATACGCATTTGATCTCAATGAGTTTTTCCGGACGAATGAATCCGGACATTTTGTGCACCTGGATGCAGTAAAGCAGCTCATTAAAGCCTTAACAACGCAAAAGAAATTCCCGTTCTCTACGCCAGAGCTGCGCAATGAGTTGAAGCATACCCTGTGGTTACTAGACCGAGTAGATTCTGCGAAAGAACTTATCAAACTTCTGCGCGAAGATCCTGTGTTTGAAAATTACACGATTATACCGGCAGTAGGCGATGGCAGGGTTGATGAAAACGATGATAATCAGAAATCTTTTGAAAAAGTCATGGAAGCAATCCATGGAAATCCCGAAAAAGGTATTGCGCCTGCTGATCGAACCATCACTGTATCGGTAGGCCAATTGACCACCGGTGTTACAGTGCCTGAGTGGATCGGAGTACTGATTCTAAGCAATATTGAATCATCAGCATTATATATGCAGGCAGCCTTCCGGGCGCAGAATCCGTATCTGGGCATGCAGTATTCAAAGAAAGAATAAAAGCGTGTTTTTCTTCGCAAGGAGAATGCTTATGTGTTTGACTTTGATTCGGCAAGAACTCTTGATATTTATGAGCAGTTTGCGAATGGATTGTACAGCAGTACTGCGTCAGGTAACGGTACCACTTCTGAGCGGAAGGAACACATTCGGAAGCTGCTGAACTTCTTCCCGGTTCTTGGCGAAGATGAAAATGGTGAGATGATCGAGCTGAATGCGGAGCAAGTACTAAGCGTACCGAGGAAGATCCGCTCTCAGGAAGTAGTGAAGCGTGGCTTCATGTCTAATTTCCTGTTCCAGAATATAAGCAATATTTTCGGTGCCCCTAAGGAAGTCATGGATATCATCAATCAGTTCCCTGTAGCCAATGAGCCAAAGAAGAATGAGGAACCTTTGCCAGATAACCCGGGCGAAGGCCTGGATCTCGATGAGTACGGGGAAATAGCCCCAAAGGAATCACTTATTATCGGGACAGCTGCAGATATTTTCGGCGAAAAGAAGTACGGAACCAGTGTTAATGAAATTGTCAGTTCTACTCTTGGAAACCCTGGCGAACAGGATGCAGAAGAAACGCATCAGCAGCTCGATCAGATCAAAAAAGCTATTCATGAACAGGTTGTCCAGCCGCTGATTGAAACTGCCCAGCAGCACTTTGGTGACGATATGCACAAGTCCGATCGCAAGAGTCTGAATAGCACAATCACCAATACAGTGGATGCTGAAGTTGAACGCAAATTTACCGATTTCAATGTTCAACAGAGCAATCGGGAGGCAGAGCGAAAGGAAGAGCTCAATAAAAGCGATACTGCGGAAAACAGGATTCCTACTCCGTACTTGATATCTGCCTGTGCAAGCATCATCCGATGTGGCTTGCAGAATCGCTTCACAGCAGCCGTGCTCCGCTGATCTTCGCGATACTTCTTCATCTGCTTCTCTCCGAATCCTGCTGCGTACAGATGACGCTGAAGCGTAGATCTCTTCAGAACGCCTTCCGGAGCTTTTCTTTCTCCCTCCAGGATGGTAATGATCTGACTGACAGATCTTGAAGGCACTTCTTTCTTCAAGATAATCGCTTCCTGCACGAACTCGGAGTAATTCTCCGGAAGACGACGGTCTATTGATCCTTTCCGTGACTTCGGCATCAGACCTGAAAAGCCTTTACTTCGAAAGGAGGATTCATATCTCCGGATTGTCTTCACCGATATGCCGTTATCCTCGGCAATCGTTCTACGGGTCGCTGTTTTCTTGGCAGAGTCCAGGGTCTGGTCCATCAGAGGGGCTATCATCTGGAATCTTCTCAGTGCCTCTGTATTCTGCCAATCTTCGGTTTTCGGGCTGCTCATTGTGCTGCTCCTCCTTGTGAGAAAAGGGTAGTTCAGATTTGGCAGGACATCCTGACAGAACAGGTGTGCTGCCTTTTGGCAGCGAAGACCCGAAATTGACGATCGCCCGGCAGATTTCTGAAAGCCATCCGCCGGTGCGTTTCCTGAAGTGCTCGAGTAATGAAACGACTCCATTCCGAAGGCCTGATCCGAATGAGGCAAAGTGTGAAGCGATGGAATTCAGGTTTCCATCAATCTGCTGTCTGTTTTCTTCTTCCCATGACTTCCAGCGTCTGAATGTGTGTTCGCATGGGTATTCACCGAAATCAGAATCCTCGAAGTGAATGACATCATCAACTGCCTCTTCGATGATGATGGATTCATATATAAAGAGCAGCCCAGGGACAGACAACCAGGGCTGCAAATAGACATCATATTAGAGACGTAACATTCGGAGAAACCGAATACACAGAAGAAGGATACCAGCAATACTGCGACTGGTGGGGTGTGTATGTTCTGCAGACCAACGACGAGGAACCAGCTTCGCAGGTATATGCAGATTACAAAGACCGCTGGTCAATTGAGACATATCATAACTACATCAAAAACGATGCAGACTTCAATGCGCTGAAGATGCAGGATTATGATGTGCAGAAACGTTTCGACTTCATTATCCTGGTAACTGGCCTGATTCATTCCAGCTTGAATGGAGCGGTGTTGTGTCTCTGAATAAAACCAGCATTTCAGCATTTGATATTCTGCTGAAAGCAAGGCACATGCGGATGGTAAAAGACAAGAAGGAGTGGAAGCTTCATAACACAAGAACCAAGGATATTGAACTATTCCAGGCAGTGGGGTTCACACCGTCCGAAACCTATGTGCCGCTAATGAGAAAAGCGGAATAAAATCATTGCCATATGCAAAGAAAAGGCAATGATTGCGGTTAACAAGTGGATAGTGAGCCGTTTTTTATCCTAAATGGTTATAAAGTGGAAAATTTTCCGCCAATTTTTGAAAAATTGTAATGAGATACGCAATGATTTTCGGCCTGGGAAAATGGCTGCAGAATGGCCAGGGCAATCCTTTAAGGAAGATCCGAAATATTAAGCTCGACAAGTTACAGCTTGTGGCATACAGATGAATATCTACTGCTGACTGGAAATATCGGTATTATTTGATACTGAATCATTGGACACAGGTATGCCTGATCTGAATTATTTCGGCATCACAAATGGCTCCAGCAGACGCATCTGACTGTCTATGAATTCCTCAAGCGAGAGATTCGTATAGGTACTCTGTTTCCCGGTTTCCCGAGCCCAAGAAAGATGGCTCAGCATGATGATCTCAATGTAATCTTTCTTCCAGGTATCACTCATGTCTTTCGACAGAATACCTCTCTGCTGAAGTTCTCCCAGAATGCGGAAAAGAACTTCTTTGAAATGATTGACCGCATTGCGGTTCTCTTCAAAGAACTTCCGATCCAGCCGCTGCAGATCCGATATCGAGAAGAAGAACTGCTCCCGCTGAACGCCTTCGACCATGTTGAAAAGATATCTGCGCAGATCATCCAGAGATTCTGCATTCTCTTCTTCCGGTGTGGTCCGGATTTCTTTTAATAATGCGGTCAGAATATCAATCTTTTTCGGAAAATAATAAGTCAGATTCCCGGGGCTGATTCCAAGCTCATTTGAAATCATCCGCATGGTCACGTTCTCATATCCATGCTTGTTGAATAGATCAAGAGCTGTATTCAGGATGTCCTGGTATCTGTCTGACATAACACTATGATAACACGGCATGTTTTTTCACGATATTGACAATTAGTACAAATGTACTATTATTGCTTACGCAACATCAATTAATAGGAGAACGAAGATGAAAAAGACATTACTTGTTATGCTTGCACTGATCACACTTGCCGGATGCAGCTCTGCGGATACTGCCTCCGGTTCGACTGCTTCTGCTGCGGCATCCACTGCCGCTGCTGCAGCTTCTGAACCAGCTACTGAAGAAACTGCGACTGCTGCTCCTGCCGCTTCTGCTTCTGCAGAGAGCGTAGATGCAGTATCTTCTGCTTCTGTGACCCGTACGGATCTCAGCGGAAGCGATTATGATGCCGCAATCAGTGAACTTGAATCTCTGTCCAATGACCTTGCGACGAAGGCAGATTCTGAAGCAGAAGGCTACACTGCACCGGAATCCACCACGTTTGCGGAAGTCATCAGTGTCAGCCCGGATGGCTATCCTTCCATGTCCACGATTCATGCATGGAAAGTAGATGGCGATACCATTACGGTTGTCATGACGGATGGGCGCACGATTTCCAACCTGATCAATGTCGGCGACCGCGGAACGATTCTGATCCACGGCTCTTCCTACTATGTGCTCCATGTTGAGACTTCAGATGTCAAGACTCTCGAATATAGTGATGATGCCTACAATAACGGAGAATTCAATGTGGACTATTCCGGTGCTGACCGCCAGGCCCCAGAATACACTGTCACCTTCAAGATCAACGAACTGGAATCCACCCAGGTCTACATGTTTGACTGATCATTCTGAAAACATCACTGCCACAAGAAGCTTGCAGAAATGCAGGCTTTTCTGTTCTGAACAATCAATAATCAGTCTCCGGGGAACGCAGAATCTTCTCTCTATGAATTAGATGAGGAGATTGAAATGCATGAGACGTATCTTTGAAGTACTGCTGGCATTATGCATGCTGGTACCTGCAGAAGGGTTCAGGGTGTTTGCCGAAACATCGGAGCCTTCTGAACCTCCTGCCGCAGGAGAAGAAATACCCGCAGAACTTGCGGCAGGAAGTCAGCTGATCTGTGAAGGAAGAGCGGCAACCTTTGATGCTCTGACTCCAGAACGGAAAGGAAAGAAAGAATTCCTTTCCATTCTGAAGTTCGATGGGGAACCGGCTTACTGCATCGAGCCCGAAGTGACGGTGCAGATCCAGGGAGAAAGAGGACCGATTTATCAGTCCGGAGTATGGGATCTTCTGCCGGAAGAGAAAAAGACCCTATGCAAGCGGATTGCCTATTTCGGTTATGGAAATCCGCTGACCGGTTCAGATGCAGAAACATATGCAGCAACGCAGATGCTGATCTGGAAAGTGCTTGGCTCAGAATCTTATGATGCGATCAACCGATCACTAAGTTTCCGCAGCAGTCCGGATCTTGGGACGAGTGAAGGAACAGAAGGAAGAAAGAATCTGGATGCGATCATGAACCGGATTCTGGATCTTGCGGAGTCTTATGATACGGTTCCTTCCTTTGCGGAGAGCGAGGATGGAATCCGTACCTACGGAATGATCTACGCCATGCCTCTGGAACTGAATGATGACCATGGCATGCTGGCACATTTCTCGGAAGAATCCGAAGAAGCGCATCCTGGTCTTTCGGTGGTTTCCAATGCAGATCAGCTGCTGCTGAAGATCGAAGATCCATCTTTTCGCAATGCAGTTCTGACCTTCCGGAGAAAACCGGAAGAATGGCAGGCAATGCAGAATGGGATCCTGCTCTACACGAGGCCTGATCATTCCCAGCGGCTGTTTGCGGCTGGTTCTGAAAATCCGGTTCCTCGTTTTCAGCTTGCGGTGACGGCAGAAACAGCAGATCTTGAGATCCGCAAGACAGATGAATACGGAAGATCCGGTTCCTGGACTGCCGGAACCGAATTCTGCTTCGGCATGATGAAGGAAGACGGAACCGAAGGAGAAGCCTGGAAGAACCCGGATGGTACCGTGATGATCTGCATGGCAGATCCGGATGGGGTTGTCAGAATCCGTGATCTTCCGGCAGAACATGAGTTCTGGATCGAGGAGCGCTCTGCTTCTGATCGCTTTCAGGTGGCTCGGAAACATGCAATCGTAAAGACCGGTAAGGGCGGAACGACTGCTTCGTATGTATTCGTGAATCAGTTAAGAGACGTAACGCTGGAACTCATCAAGCAGGATGAGGAAGATCCGGAACGGAACCTGAATGAAGCAGAAATCTCGGTTTATGAAATCGGCGATCTGGATCTTTCGGGGCAGGAGATTCCGGAAGGTATCACGGAGAGGATGCCTGCAGATACTCCTTCTCTGACTGCGAGGCAGCTCTTGGAACATAGTGATCAGGGAACATTGAACAACTTCCGCTTCAATGGCTGGCAGTATGACATCGATCAGGAAACGCCTTCCGAATGGATCGTGGACGCATCCCCGCAGAAACAGAAAGAACATCAGGAACGGATCCTTTCCAGGTATCAGCTTCCCGAAAGGCTTGAAGCAGGAGAAACGTTTGATCTGAAGCGCATCGTGAACATGCATGGGACATTTGACCCGGAAGATGATGAAATAGCTGCGTATCATCTGAGAATCGAACGGGTGAGCGGCAATCTGGTGATGGTATCGGATCTGGATCCATCAGAAGATATACTGGCTGCAGAATCGACGGAACCTTCCTATGCGCATGTTGCAGAGAGTGCTGCAGCATACGGGATTGGTATGGAAGAAGGAAAGCGGGTAACCGTGGATGGAATTTCTTATGCGCTGAAGAATCCTTCTGATCATCAGGTGACGCTCCATCGGGAACGGATCTTTCGGGTTGACCTGGATGATCCTGCTCCCTGCATCAGCGATCTGCCTGATCTCCGTCAGCTTCATACCGGAGATCAGTTCTCGAAGAAGATTCCCGGCTCCGATGAAGTTCAGACATTTGCGGTTGCCTCCATCGGCACCAGGGAAATCATTGTGGAGACTGATGGAAAGAAATATGTTCTGACAAAGCCTCGCTGGATCAGTCAGAGCGATCTTCCTGCGGAGATTGAAGACCGCAATACGTTTGAAGTGAAGGCTGTGCATCCGGCAGAATATGACCTCTCTGACAGCAGAGGAAACTCCTACCATGTTTCTGAAAGCGGAACGGTGCTGAAGAAAACAGCTGAGGGGACGCAGGCTGGCCAGGAAACGGATCTTTCTTATGCAGAAGTATCATGCATGCAGGGAGATGAGCTCAGCAAGACCATGTCCCGTACGGAAACCATTCCATATACCGGACCTGCATGGGAAGATCTGAATGAAAGCGACTGGGCATACGTGCATGCAGGAACTCTGTCTGAGGAAGAACAGAAGATTCCTGCCAAAGAGACTCCAGAGCCTTCTGAAGAACCGCAGCCATCTGTTTCTGAGGTGCCGGCGGCGTCAGAAGCTCCTGCTTCTCCGGTTCCCTCAGAATCAAGCGTACCGGAACCATCTGCGGAATTGACGGCAGTTCCGATGCACTGGAACGAGAATCTGAAACCGGCTGCTCTGCATGGAGACAATGATCTTGAAGTGCAGGTGATTTCGGATGGGGTTTCCTATACGGTGCATCTGCATCCATCGGTTCCATCGGATCATGCCTCCCGCAGGATTGATGAGACCGTCGTATTCCATCTTGATGGAATGCAGAAAGCGGAATATGACATTTCCTGGAACGAAGATCCGTTCCGGATGCCATTCCGGATTGCCCCGGAAGAATCGTGCAGCCTGATCTGGACTGCGCTTCCGCTGCATGCTGAGAAAGGGTCTTTGTTTGAAGATAAAGATGGAAATGCCTGGACCATTCTTTCGATGGATGAGAAGAAGCGGGAAGCGGTGATTCAGGGAAGGAATGGAAGATGGCGGATCGCAAGAAGCGGACAGGAATCCATTCTGCCGCTGCATTACGCTGATCTCAAGCCGGAGAATGCTGCAGAAGGTAATACATTCTCGATTCCCTATCAGAGAATGCTGAAGAGCGGGGATGTCATTGCCAAAGATGAGATTTCCTATCTGGTGGAGGAGACAGCGCCGTTCCGGGTTTCGTATCTCTATGAGAAAGATGCGCCGATGAAGGCAGAGGATCTGATCGGAAAGACCAGCCTTCAGGTGAATGGGAAAACGTGGACGATTTCTTCGGAAGAGAATGGAACGAATCTCGAACAGGTGATTTCTGATGATTCGGGACATACTTATCATTGTTTTTCTGAAGTGATTTCTGATCAGAATCAGACGGCACGTATTCATGGTGAAGATCCGATCCGCCTGCGTGTGAAGAAACCGGATGCGTATGTCTGGCAGGATCTGGAACATGCATTGCATCAGGAAAAGCAGAAGGGAAATCATCTCTGCCTGGATGATCGGATCTGGGAGATTGCAGATATTTCAGAACAGGAGATTGTCCTCAAAGATAAAGGAGAAACCAGAAGAATCACTTCCGGAAAAGAGGGAGGAGAGGATCTGTATCTCGAGGAAGTGAAGCAGCTGCCCCTGGAACTGGTGACTGGCGATGTCTATGAGCTGAAAGGCCGCTGGATGAAGCTGGTATCTATTTCTTCCAAACACGGAACCGGAAGAATCGCAAGGCTCACGGATCTGGAGAACCATAAGAGCTATACCATCGAGGAAAAGCAGGAAGGAACAGTTCACGAAACAGAACGCATGCATGTACGCAGGGCTGGCACAGACTATCTGCTGAAGGAGTTTGGTCCTGCTGATAGGTGGAAACTGGAACAGGCAGATACGAATGTGTATCTGAATGCAGAGAACGAGACGATCCGTTCCGAAGGAACCGGCACAGCGATCCTGGTATCAATGAAGCAGGATGGAACCGTACTCAGCAGAACACGGATTCTGTTCTGCAATGATCAGGAGGAGCAGGATCTGGATGCACTGCCGCTGTTTTCCGGAAAGACGGGACATCAGTATGTGCGGATTCTGGATTCTTCCCGCCATCAGGCACCGATTCCGGGAGTGGAGCTTGAATTCTTCAGCGATGAGAATCTGAAGAACAAGGCGGGAGAGCGGACGACGGATGTGTACGGGGCAGCAGATCTTTCTGACTTTGCGCCGGGGACTTACTGGTATGTGTCCCTCAAGAATGAGAAGAAATCATTCACGGTACTGCCTGCAGAGCAGATGATAGGCAGATTGCGTATTGAGGGACTCAAGTGGGGCAGAACGTATCTTGCGGTTGAGACTAAGTGTCCGAAGGGATATGAATACGGAAGTATGGATCCGGTCCAGATTCTGAATCTGGAGGTTTCCTCAGAAAAAGATGAACTGCACTCAGTCTGGACGAATCGGCTGAGAAGACTGAGCATCCGGGTCTACAAGGAAGATCAGGATAATCAGCGCACACTGCTGGATAATGCATGGTTCCATGCGACGGATATCACGTATGCAGATGGGGCAGAGGAAAAGACAGATAGTCTGTTTTCGCTTGCCGACCTTCCGCCGGAAACGAAAGCGGGAGATCTGATTCCAGTATGGCCTTCCAGACCGGATGGAAAGCTTCATACCTATCGGATCAGGGATGTGAAGGAAACTGAAGTGATCCTGGAAGAACAGCAGGGAGAGACCTGGGCAGGAACGATTGTGATTCCGAAGCAGGGAGTCGGGGCTTCGGCACCATTTCTGTACAGCGATCTGACAAGACAGGCAGAAGAGCTGAAGACAGGTGCGGTATTCCGGATTGCTGAAAAGCAGCCGCGGTCCATTCTCCGCTTCTACCGGATTCTGTCTGCAGAAACAGAAGCGGCTGAAGATCTGTTCGGCAATGCTTCAAACAGACGCAGAATCGTGCGTGCGACGGCAGCGGATCCAAGAGACAGCGCTGCAATTCCGATCTCGATCGGAAAGTCTTCGGATCAGATAAGCAGAGGCGAGATTGATCTTGGAGAGGCGATCAGCGGAGGTATTGTCATCCGCAGAACGATGAAAAGAGAAACAGTTCCGGTTACGTTTGAGGAGCTGATGAATCGTCCGGAGTTTTTGTCGCTGAAAGAAGGAAGCACCGTCAGAGCGATGATCCGCCATACGGCTCCGCTTCCGTCTTATGAGATTGTCGCAAAGGCAGAGAAGGGAAAGACGTTCCGGTATGGGACTGAAACCTGGCTGGCTGAAGATCCGCAGAATGGGATCTGTTCTCTGCATGGACAGCGGTTCCGTATTGAGAAAGAGACGTCCGGAGCGATGGAATGGAATGCAGAAGAGACATTGACGGTGAAAGAAGTGATCCGGAAGAACGGAGTCATCAGCGGCGTGACGCTTTCTGATCAGTCCGGAAATTCTTGGTATCTGTCTTCTGAGAACAAGAGAACGGATGCTGAAAGCGGAAAGGCTGGAATAGAAGTGACAGTCCATCCGCAGAATGATCCGCAGAAGATTGCCGCCAGAACATATACCGATGCGGATGGAAGAGCTGTATTCACAGGGCTGGCAGAAGGAACGTATGTGGTGGAGGCAGATGGAAAAACAGAACTGCGGAAGGTAGAAAAAGGCATGGTTTCGTTTGCGGATCTCAGATATGGACATCGGATCCGGATCTGCGAGACGCGTTCTCCGCTTGGCTACATGATCGGTGATGCATGTACGGTCATCGTGCCTACTTCCGAGACGAATGAGGATACGGTGGTGAATCATCGTACAAACGCAAAGACGACGACAACGGTCCGCCGGGTTCTGAAGCGAAGAAAGATGGGAACCGAATGAGGAAAAGAACATTGCGCCCCTGGGTGAAGGTAGTGATGGCAGTCGCTGCCGGAATCCTGTCAGGAAATGTGCTGCCGGATGCTGAGGAAACGGTATCGGAAGCGATGAATCTTCCGGTTACCAGAGCAGAGGAATATGTCACTGCTGCGGAAGCGGAGGCAGAACCGAAATCGCTGAGGGACTGGCAGAAGATCAATCCGGATGTGAAGTATGTGCTGGAGTTCCGGGATGATGAGGCAGTCCGGACGATTCCGGTTGTGACGGTGAAGGAAGATGCATCGGTGATGAAGCATAACCTGTATGGTGAATATGACACGATGGGAAGTGTGTTCACGGATGCGATGACGTATGAACCGGATAATCTCGTGATCTACGGGCATGCGTCCAAGACGAAGGACTGGAACTTCACGTTTCTGAAGAAGTTTGCGGATCAGAACTACTTTGAACGGCATCCGGAGTTCACACTGACGGAAGAATCAGGCAAGAAGAACTGTGTGGTTGTCTCGTTTGGAGAGTATGACCTGGATGAAGAGTCTGTGTATCTTGGCTGGGCGGATGCCGGCATGCCGATGGAAGAACAGCGGAAAGAGATGTTCCTGAATACCGTTCCGTATCTGATTCAGAAGCGGGATGGAGTCATGGATGAAGGGCTTGGCATTGTGACGCTGGTGACCTGCAATCTGAACGGAGCAGATGTCCGTTATGTGCTGCAGGCGGCTGTGAGGGACTGATGGGCGAAGAACGTGCATTTACCTGCCTGCAGCAGGAAGAAATCGAGAAAGGGCGGAAAGACGGGCTCAGTGAAGAACAGATCGGCTTGTATGCACGCCATGAGTTCAACTATCTGCAGATGCAGGAGATCCGGCTGGCTCTGGAAGCGGGCAAAGACAGCAAGCTGATTCAGAAGGCTGCGGTCAGCTGGATTCCGGCAAGGGAAATGCACGAGATCTTCGCAGATGAAGAGAATGCGATTCCTGAGATTCCTGAAAAGAAGAAACGGAAGATTCCGTTCAAGATGCTGGCAGCGATCGGGTCTGCTGGTTCGCTTGCGATATTGCTTGGGATGGGGATTCCGGAGAAGAAAGAACTGAAGCTGGAGCTTACGGCAAAAGAAGTGAGAATTCCATGCGGCGAGACATTTCATCCCGAGAAGTATGTGCAGGAAGTTTCAGAAGAAGCAGAGCTGATTCTTCCGGAGGAGATGACGGCAGAACGACCTGAGAATCGGATGGCGGCATATCAGGCAAAATGGAAGAATCAGGAAGTTCAGCAGATTCTGAGAGTGGTCTTTGAAGACCAGAAACCTCCGGAGATTGCTCTGAAGCTGAAAGAAGTACAGTCGATCCGCGGGGCGCCATTCAGCTGCAGGCTGTGGCTGAATCGGGCTTGTGATGCGGTGGATGGAGATCTGACGGATGAAGTTGATTGTTCGGATGAATTGAGTGAAGAGAAGGAACAGGAGGTGATCTATTCCGTCAGCGATCATTCCGGCAATCGTGCAGAAGCAGTACTGAAAGTGAATCTGATTGATCTCGAAGAACCGTCGCCTACGCCTGAACCGACGCCGGTCCCGACTGTGAAAGTGCCGGTGCAGACCCCGACGATGCCTGCTTATGTGCCTCCGGCTTATGAACCCCCGGCAGAAGAGTATTACTACGACGTGGAGACGGTGACGGAAACACATGGATCGGATGGCGGAGAAACGAGTATCTCCTGGGGAGGTTAGGATTGCCTTCAGTGATACAATGAAACCTGCAGGCAGAAACTGCGGGAGGTAATCATTGATGCTGAATCAGGAACGGCTGAATTGTGTGCTGAATCGTCTGAATGAGATTGGTGCAGAAGAAATGCTGGTGACCGAGCCAAGGGCGATCTTCTGGCTTACCGGAAAGTGGGTCTTTCCAGGAGAACGGTTTCTTGCCCTGCTGATCCGGAAGAATGAGCAGCCGGTTCTGTTTATCAATCGTCTGTTCTGGTTTGATGAAGAGATCGGTGTTCGGAAGGTGTGGTTCTCGGATACCGATGATGTGCTTCCGCTGGTCAGAAAAGAACTGGATCCGGAAAAGGTGCTCGGAGTCGATAAGACCATGGAGTCGAGATTCCTGCTGCCGCTTCTGGAAACCGGTGCAGCAAAGAAAGTGGTGAACAGCTCGATTGCAGTAGATGAGGCAAGGGCAGTCAAGGATCTGGAAGAACAGGCGAAGATGCGGGAGAGTTCCCGGATCAATGATCTCGCGATGGAAGCGTTCCGGAAACTCGTTCATGAGGGAGTCACGGAACTTGAGATCTCTGATCAGACGCTGAAGATCTATAAGTCTCTCGGCGCTTCCGGATATTCGTTTGATCCGATCGTGAGCTTCGGTGCCAATGCGGCAGATCCGCACCATATGCCGGATGAGACGGTTCTGAAAGAAGGAGACTGCGTCCTGTTTGATATCGGCTGTGTCGTGAATGATTACTGTTCTGATATGACCCGCACGTTCTACTGGAAGAAAGAACCGGATGAGCGGGTGAAGCGGATTTATGAACTTGTCCGTCAGGCAAATGAGCAGGCAGAAGAGATGCTGAAGCCGGGTATTCCGTTATGTGATGTGGATGCCAAAGCAAGAGACCTGATCACGGCGGGCGGATACGGACCGCAGTTCAATCATCGTCTGGGCCATTTCATCGGTCTGGCGGATCATGAATACGGAGATGTTTCTTCCGCAAATCATAATCTGACAAAGACCGGAAACTTCTTCTCAATTGAACCTGGCATCTATCTGGCAGGCGATACCGGAGTCAGAATCGAAGATCTCGTTCTGATCACGGAGAACGGGCATGAAGTGCTGAATCATTACCCGAAAGAACTGACCATTCTGGATTAATAAAGCAGGAGGCGAGAAGCCTCCTGTTTCAGTCGTATGCGAGCATCCAGCGATTCAGGATGCTCTGATATTCTTCCGGGTGTTCGGCAAAGCACATATGCCGGCAGCCATCGAAGAGATGCCACTCTGCATCCGGCAGATGGTCATACATCGTCTTGGCAACCAACGGGGTGCAGAGATCGTTCGTTCCGCTCATGATCAGCGCAGGAACATGCAGTTCATTCAGGCGATCTGTGATCTCGAAGGAACCAAGCGATCCGGTCGGATTGTATTCGTTCGGACCCCAGCCATAGAGATATGCTTCACTTCCGGACTTCTTCGGACGCCGCAGGCATTCGGGATCATTTTCGGAAGGAACGGCTGCGCAATGCTGGACCATGAAGCGGGCGTTTGCTTTCTGGTAGGCTTCGCTGCTGAAGTCTCCGGTTTTTTCTGCTTCGGCAATTGCGGCCTGTTCTTCTTCTGAAAGAAAGGTGATCAGGCGATGCTGTTCATGTGCCCATAAGGAAGCACTGCTCAGCGTGGAGGACAGGATCACGGATCGACATCCATCCGGCTGATGTTTCAGGAGAAATCCCATTGCCAGCATGCCTCCCCAGGACTGGCCGAGCAGGTGATATTCCGTGATGTGAAGACGGTCCAGAAGATTCAGGAGCTCTTCGTCCCACGTATCTAAGTTCCATAATTCCGGATGACCATCGAGGTACGAATTGCCGCAGCCAAGCTGGTCATACATCAGCAGGGCTCTGCCCTGCTTCGCAAGGGAATCTAGCAGTTCAAAGTAATTATGCGTGCTGCCTGGCCCGCCATGCAGAAGCACCAGCGGTTTCTGATTTCCGGTGCATTCGCCGACGAGACGATACCAGGTCTGATATCCGTGAAACGGAACGGTTCCTTCGATGATCTTCATGCATGCCTCCTGAAATCGCTGCAGGAGAGGATGCCTCTTGACGTTTCGGCATGTTCTGCGGCGGAGACGATCGCTCTGCTGACAGCCTTTGCGGCAAGGACGCCGGCGATATTCAGATCAGCTTTGACGGTGTCGTTCGTCATTGCATAGATGGAATCTCCATCGACCATCGTATGAACCGGACGGATTGCCCGCGCATATCCGTCATTTGCCATATCCGCAAGCTTTGCCAGTTCCGTCTTCGAGAACTTTCCGTTGGTCAATAAGACCGTTAGCGTCGTGTTTTCGTGGAAGCGCAGCGAACCAGCGGAGAGCGCACACAAGGCTTCTTCGGCATCAATCATCGTTCCATCTGCTTCATGAATTCCGGCTACGAAGGCTCCATTTTCCGGGTTGACGATATTGCCTGCTGCATTGACCGCAGTCAGTGCTCCGACCTGCAGATCGCCAGCCTGGAAGGCGGCACAGCCGATTCCGGCTTTCATGGCATGTTCCATGCCGAGAATCTTTCCGACGGTCGCACCGGTTCCTGCGCCATGATTTCCTTCCCGGAAGTTTCCTGCATGCAGGCATGCTTCATAGGCAAGGGCAGGATCCGGGCGTTTTCCTTTTTCAGCGAATTCCAGATCATAGAGACAGGAAGCACACACAATCGGAACCGGACCTCCGCCAGTGGGAAAGCCGATTCCTTTTTCTTCCAGGTACTGCATGACTCCGGAGGCTGCGTTCAGGCCGAAGGCACTGCCTCCCGATAAGAGCACCGCATGGATCATGTCATTTGCGGCCAGCGGGTTCAGCAGGGCATTTTCTCTTGAGGCAGGAGCACCGCCGCGTACGCTGACCGCAGCTCTGGCACCGCGTTCGGCCAGCACGACCGTGCATCCGGTTCCTGCTTCTTCCCATTCTGCATTGCCGATCCGGAATCCTCCGATATCGGTCAGTTCAATCTCGCGGATTGCTGAGTTCATTCTGCAGTTCCTCCATCAGTTCTGTTTCTTCTTTGGTAAGTTTCCGGTCTTTCAGAAGATCGGGTCTGTGTTCCAGAGTTCTTCGCAGGGATTCTTTCAGTTTCCAGCGGCGGATGGCTTCATGATTGCCGCTCAGCAGCACCTCAGGCACCTGCATTCCTTCATAGATTCTCGGCTTGGTATACTGCGGGTATTCCAGCAGTCCGTCTTCAAAAGATTCTTCTTCTGTGCTGGCTGCCCGGATCGTTCCGCCAAGCAGCCGGATCATGGAGTCCATGATCGTCATGGCCGGAATCTCTCCGCCGGACAGAATGTAGTCGCCGGTTGAAATCCACTCATCTGCTTCTGCTTCAATTCTTGCATCGAAGCCTTCATAATGACCGGCAATCAGAATCAGGTCTTTCTTCGTTAGAAGTTCATGAGCGTGTTTCTGATCATACGGCTTTCCGGAAGGAGAAAGCAGAATCCGCCAGGAATCCGGCGACTCCGCCGCATGCAGGGCATCGAGCACTGGCTGGCATTTCAGGATCATGCCGGCACCGCCGCCATAAGGACTGTCATCAATGTGCCGGAAGCTTCCGGTAGCGTAGTCCTTGATATCAATGATCTTCAGCTCAAGGCTTCCGTTTGCGATCGCCCGGGCGGTCAGCGGCGCTTTCAGAAAGCTTCCGAATAATTCCGGAAAAATTGTCAGTACCTGGATTTTCATATTGTTCTGCCGGATTCATTCTATCAGAAAAGCATGGAATGGGATGCCTGCAGAAATGTTTCAGAACTGTGGAGTAAATGGAAGCTGATCATGGAGAAAAAGAAAATGCAGGACATTGCCCTGCATGCATGAATCATGAATCTTTCTTCCCGTAGCCGGGGAATCGGTTTCTGCCTTCGTAATTCTCGAGAAAGCTGTGCATTGCTCCGTCTGCTTTATATCCCGGGAAAGTTTCAATCTGAACCCGGTGGAGGGAACGGAAGATATTGTCTTCAATTTCGGGATTGGTCTTCTTCAGCTGCCGGATGAGTTCTTTGACTTCCTTGCGCTTCGAGGTGCTTTCATGAAGATTTGCATTGTTTTCCGTGAAGCGGCAGGCACATTGCAGAAATTCGAGCTGATTCGAGACAGCCCAGCGGATAACTGCATTTTCCTTGACGCAGTACATCGGCCGGATCAGTTCCATGCCCGGGAAGTTCTCGCTGTGTGCTTTCGGGATGATGGTCTCCAGCTTGGAACTGTAGAACATGGCCATGACGGTTGTCTCGATCACATCATTCAGATGATGGCCGAGGGCTATTTTATTGCAGCCGAGGAGCTTTGCCTGGTTGTAGAGATGGCCGCGGCGCATTCTCGCACACAGGTAGCATGGCGATTTTGATTCATGATCTGCGACTGCAAAGATATTGGTTTCGAAGATCCTGATCGGAATTCCGAGGATCTCTGCATTCTCTTCGATCTTCTTCCGGTTGGCTTCACTGTAGCCGGGATCCATGACCAGGAATTCAGTCTCAAAGGGGATCTCGGTATGCTTGGAAAGGATCTGAAACATCTTGGCCATGCAGAAACTGTCCTTGCCGCCGGAGATACATACGGCGATGCGGTCATTTGGCTGGATCAGCTCATAGCGGTTGATGGAAGTGAGAAATGGTGCCCAGAGGTCTGTCTTGTAGGTCTTGATGATGCTGCGCTCTATCTGTTCCACGCGAGTCAGTTCTTTTGCCATAATCAGGTCTCTTTTCTAATTTAGAAAAAAGACACCCTTGCGGATGTCTTTCTGATGGTGGAGCTAAGGAGGATCGAACTCCTGACCCCCTGCTTGCAAAGCAGGTGCTCTCCCAGCTGAGCTATAACCCCATACACAATCAAGTAAGAATAATGGTGGGCCTGAATGGACTTGAACCAACGACCTCACCCTTATCAGGGGTGCGCTCTAACCACCTGAGCTACAGGCCCAACTCTTACCGAATGCTCAGTTATAATACCGCGCCCCTATGCCAAAGTCAACAAAGATTTTTCAAAAATTTTCCGGACTTCACTTGTAAAAGTTAACGCAACCCCAGTATTGCATTAAGTATGTCTGAACAAGAAGTTATAAAGGGCTTGCATTAAGTAGATCTGAAACGGTTCTTCCTTTAACATTTAGATATCAGCCAGAT